>JAJTGY010000056.1 GCA_021298015.1 Flammeovirgaceae bacterium | reverse complement strand
AGGTTATCGTAAAACTCCTTGACCACATACCGCGTTATCAGAAACAAATCGAAAATCAACTAAAAACGGTAACTTGACAAAGTAGGACTAAGCATGTATTTAAATTCAAGACCATCGGTAGTCGTGGGTTTACTTTTGGCACCGGGCTTAATGGTGAGCACCACGGCCTGAAGGCTGGCCGCGCGTAGGTGGTAGCCCATAATAAACCGGTAGTCAAACCCCGGCCGGTCTTCCCGCTTAAGTTTTTGATAATTCTTTCGTTTGATGTGCAGGTAATTTTGACCGGAGAGGTTGGTCATGCCCTCAAAAAACTGGTTAGCCGGAATCTCCAGTGAGTTGACCAATGCGAGAAAAACAGGCAGAGAGGGAATGGTTCGGGAGTTCTCAATTTTTGAAAGCAAGCCTTTGCTAACCTGAGACCGGTCGCTCAGTTCCTGCAGCGTTAGACCCCGCTGTACGCGTAACGTCTTGATTCTTTTGGCGATAAGAGCGAGTGATTCCTGTTCCATGTCAGTTCCAGTTTACCTGTTGTCAACTTTCAAGTTCTTCTCAAAAATATTCCGGGGTTGTTATTCAAATGTTATTCGAAAAACAAATGATGACGCCCTGAATAAGAAGTCATGCGGGTAGTTTGTTAACCCCGCGTTATTGATGAAAGTAAAACACCGTTCACATCGTAACGCTTAGATAAGATTATTCTAAACAACAGGACAACTCAGGGTCGCACCTTCGATGCGGCATTCGGAGTAATGCGAAAAGCGAATGTCATGTTCAACCGGCAAAGAAATTCTTTAAACAAACCAAATACCTCTACTATGAAAAAAAATGTACTAACACAATTTCGACCCGGCAGTCCGGGCCTCTGGATTGCACTCGTTATGCTTTGTTGCACCAGTTTGGCATGGGCCCAGCAAACCGTATCGGGTCGCGTGCTCTCGGGAGATGATCAGTCTCCGCTACCAGGTGTGAACATTCTGATTAAAGGAACCACCAGCGGTACCATTAGCGATGCCGATGGTCGGTTTGCCCTGCAGGCATCGTCATCCGATGTGCTGGTGTTTAGTTTTGTCGGGTTCATTACACAAGAGGTAAGCGTAGGCGAGAAGTCGGTTATCGATGTTGTTCTGGCAAGTGATGCCGGTCAGCTCAATGAGGTGGTTGTCACGGCTTTGGGTGTTGAAAAGGAGAAAAAGGCTATTGGATATGCCTTACAGAGCGTTGAGGGGGATGCCCTGACTACTGCACGCGAAACCAATGTCGTTAACCAACTGGCGGGTAAAGTGGCCGGGGTTACCGTAGTTGGCAGTCCTTCAGGTGTTGGCGGTTCCGCGCGGGTGACGATTCGTGGGGAGCGATCGGTAGATTTGAATAAAAACCAACCGCTGTTCGTGGTCGATGGAGTGCCGATTTCCAATGGTTTCACAGGGGCTTCGGGCCGCGGTAATCTCGAGGTCGATTACGGAAATGGCGCAGGCTTTGTAAACCCGGATGATATCGAGTCAATGACTGTGTTGAAAGGTGCTGCGGCAGCCGCATTGTATGGTTCGCGGGCAGCTAACGGGGTAATATTAATAAAGCCAAAAAGTGGCAAGGCCAGCAAAGGGTTGGGTGTGGAAGTAAACTCCAATACCACGTTTGAGTCTGTGTTGCGGCTACCCGAGTTTCAAAATGTGTATGGGCAAGGCAACGGAAACGGTGGCGATTTTGCATTTGTGAATGGCGGAGGTGCCGGCCTGACCGATGGCGTTGACGAGAGCTGGGGACCAGCATTCAATGGTCAACTCTACCCGCAATTCAATTCTCCCCGCACATTGAATGGACAGGTTATTCCATTTCGGGGTGGTGACCTGAATGCACCGGTCGGCAGCGTGATTACACCCACATTGTGGGAAAATGACCGCGATGGAGTGAAAAATTTCTTTCAAACTGGCCGGACGTTAACGAACAATGTCGCCTTGGTCGGTAGTAATGACCTGGGCGATTTCCGACTTTCTTACACGAACCTCGATCAAACGGGCACCGTACCCAATACAGATCTTACACGAAATACGATATCGTTTAGCGGGGGTTACAAATTGTCAAAAAAATTCTCTGCACGCGCGTTTGTCTCCTACATCAAGAGTGCGAGTGATAACCGCCCGTCACTCAGCTACGGAACGGAGAATATCATGTATCTGTTTAATTGCTGGCTTCCACGCTCCGTGAAAGTTTCTGATTTGCAGAATTATTGGATGCCGGGATTGGAGGGGAGACGTCAGTTTAATTTCAATTACAACTATCACGACAATCCCTACTTCACCATGTTCGAGAACACGAATAGTCAGTATGTTGATCGAATCATCGGCAACATATCGCTGAAGTATGACTTTACGGACTGGCTCAGTTTGCAGTTGCGTACGGCAACCGATTTTGGCCAGGACAGGCGCTTGACCAAGCGCGCGTTCAGTACGCAGCGATTTCCGTTTGGCCAGTTCCGCGAGACCCAAATTCAAACCGAGGAACGCAATTCTGACTTTTTGCTGACTTTTAACCGGGAGATTGTTCCTTCGCTGTTCACGTTAACGGCATCCGTAGGCGGAAATCAGATGCGCCAGCGTTCCTCATTTGTGGACGTCAACGCGCCACAGTTGAATATTCCAGGCATCTACAACCTCACCAACAGTCGTGTTGCCCTGCAGGCATCGCAGTCCGATGTTCAAAAGCGTATCAATAGTCTTTATGCATCGGCTCAGTTAGGGTACAAGAATATGCTGTTTCTTGACCTGACGGCTCGCAACGATTGGAGCAGCGCATTAACGTTGCCCCAGGAGTTAAAGGATGCCGGCATCGGTACTGAGGATAACTCCTATTTCTACGCCTCGGCTTCACTGGGCGCTGTGATATCGGATATGATTCAGTTGCCCGATGCGGTTTCATTCCTGAAAGTTCGGGCGAATCTGGCACAAGTGGGAAATGATACGGACGCCTTTACGTTCACGCAGTCGTTCAATCCGAGCGATCCGTTTGGATCATCACAAGTATATGGCGAAACCGATCGATTGGCCAATTTCAGCTTGAAGCCTGAGATCAGTACTTCGTACGAAGCTGGTTTAGAGTTGAAACTGTTGCAAGGCCGAATTGGTTTTGACTTCACTTACTACAACACATTAACCCGGAACCAGATTCTCAATATTCCGCTTACGATTACCAGTGGCTACAACAGCCGCGCTATTAATGCCGGTGTAATCAAGAACCAGGGCATTGAGGTTATGCTCAATGCAATTCCCGTGCGCACATCCAGCGGCTTTCAGTGGGGCATTGACGTGAACTTCTCGCGCAATCGAAGCGAAGTTGTGTCGCTCTCTGATGGTCTTACCAATTTCGTGATGGCCAGCCGCAGGGTAACGATTGAAGCGCGCGTTGGTGAGCGCATGGGTGACATGTATGGAATTGGTTTTGCCCGTGCACAAAGCAGTGATCCGTCCAAACCATACTATGATGCCACCGGCCAGTTTGCTGGTCAAATGGTTTTCGACAGCCAGGGCAGGCCGATTCGGACAACCGAACGGATTAAGATGGGTAACTACAACCCGGATTGGCTGATGGGTATTTCCAACAGCTTCTCTTATAAAAGGCTTCGGTTGTCGATGCTTTTTGATATACGGCAAGGCGGTGTGGTTTACTCCGAAACTCAAACGGTTGGCCGCGAGGGTGGTATCATTATCGAAACCCTGGAGGGGCGTGAAAACGGTTATTATCCCCAGGCATCGGTGGTTGCCGATCCCCAGTTGCTTGATGCACCCGAGGGTACTTATGTTATTGGCGATGGCGTAACGCAAAATGCGGATGACACTTTCCGGGTGAATGACCGGAGAATTTTGCCCCGCCAGTGGCATACCGCCTGGACGGGTGGCCGGAGCATTGCCGAAGGGGCTGTATTTGATGCCTCGTTTGTTAAGTTACGTGAAGTCCAATTGGGTTACACAATTCCTGACAAGGTATTCGCCAAGACTCCATTCCGCTCGGTGACGGTGACGCTGGTTGGCCGAAACCTGGCACTGTGGACGGAGGCACCGCATATCGATCCCGAAGTGCTCTCCTATACGGGTGGCACAGCGTTACCCGGAATTGAATGGATGTCAATTCCGTCTTCCCGCAGTTACGGCTTCAACATTGGTTTGAAATTTTAACGATCTAATCTAGAAAGACTATGAAAAAAATAAACAAGATACTCGCAACCGTTGCTCTCCTGGTATTGCTTGGTGCGTGCGATCAGAATTTTGAGGATATTAATACCAATAAGAATGTACCAACCTCTGTTAGCCCCGACCTTTTGTTATCCGGTGTGATTCGAAACACGATCAATGATCAGGTCAACGAGGGCTGGAGCATCGGAAACATCGTGATCCAGCATACAGCAAAAATTCAGTTTGTGAATGAAGACCGCTATCTGTGGGGTGAACGAAATGGTGTCTGGAACAGCGTTTTTGGCAACATGCGCAACGTTCAGAACATTATCACTTTTGCTGAAACGGCTGAACCAAAGCAAAACAACTACTTGGGAATAGCGCTGATTTTGAAGTCGTGGATGTTCTCGGTAGCCACCGATACCTATGGCGATATTCCCTACTCGGAGGCAACCAAAGGAAAGTTGAACGGAATTTACCAAACCAAATACGACACCCAAGAGTCGATCTATGACGGCATTTTGGCGGATTTGGAGCGCGCCAATCAGTTGTTGGGCACCAGCAGCGAAGTGGTTTCCGGAGATATCCTGTATGGTGGTGGAACGGGCGCGATCATCAAGTGGAGACGCCTGGCCAACTCGCTGCGTCTTCGCTACCTGATGCGTTTGTCCGGACGAAGGGACGTAAGTACGCAAATGCAACAAATTGTGAGTGATGCTTCGGCTTTTCCAGTGTTCCTGAATAACTCTGACAATGCCGCGTTGGTGTATCAGAGTGCGGTTCCAAATCAATGGCCGTTGTATACGTCAAGAGTTGGTTCTTTCGATGAGTTTCGTCTGAGCAAAACACTAGGGGACCAATTGACAGCGTTGAACGATCCGCGACTGGCGGTGTTTGGCCGACCGACTCAGGCCTCGGTGGCAGCCGGTAGCCCCGTAATTGCCGGAGTGCCCAACGGACTTGAGGATACACAAGCGCTTAGCTATAATGGAGGACCTCAGGGAGTGTCGCGTGTTGGCTACACGTTCGCTTGTCTGGTGTGCAATGACGCCAATCAGGCACCCCCGAGCCCGAATGCAGCGCGAGGACTCATTATGACGTACGCGGAACTGCAGTTTATCCTGGCGGAGGCCCGTCAACGAAATCTTATATCCGTGGGCACGGCCGAAACGTATTACCTCAATGGCATCAACGCGAATTTTGACTACTATCGGGCGATTGTACCTGCGGCATACAACATCAACTTAACCGTACCCGCCACCTATTTCACGCAGTCGGCTGTGCAGTACACGGGCACCAATGCCGAACTACTGAACAAGATTGCCACGCAGAAATGGATCGCTCTCTTTTTCAACGGACAGGAGGCCTGGTTTGATTGGCGAAGAAGCGGGCTGCCGGCACTTGTTCCTGGTGTGAGCAACCTGAATGATAACAGGATTCCGGTACGTTACATCTATCCGGTGATTGAGCAGTCGCTGAATGCAGAGGGGCGAAATGCAGCGGTAGCTCGCCAGGGGGCTGACGATATCAATACAAGAGTTTGGTGGGATGTTAATTGAGCTATAGCGTTGTTTGGTTTGGAGGGCGTAGCAATGCGCCCTTCATCTTTTTTTGTTAATCAACATATTACCCGAATGAAAAATCTGATTTTCTTTTTTCTTCTCCTGTTGGGCAGCTTCACGGTAATTGGTCAATCGTTGAAGACTGAAAACCTATTTATCATCACGTTTGACGGACTGCGTTGGCAGGAACTATTCACGGGTGCAGACTCAGCGCTGATTACAAACAAAGACTATGTGCGCGATGGGTGGGATTTGAAACAACTGTTTTGGTCTGATTCGCCAGATGAACGCAGGAGGAAACTGATGCCTTTTTTTTGGGGTGAACTGGCAAAGCACGGTCAACTCTACGGTAATCGAAAGCTTGGAAACTACGTAGACTGTTCAAACAACATGTGGTTTTCCTATCCCGGATACAACGAGATATTGTGTGGTTTTGCCGATGATCAACGTATCAAAAGCAATAACAAAGTGAATAATCCAAATGTGACCCTGCTCGAATACTTACACAACTTGCCCGCGTTCAAAGGCAAGGTGGCCGCTTTTTGTTCGTGGGACGTTTTCCCTTACATTATCAATCGTGAGCGTAGTCAAATTCCGGTCAATGCAGGTTTTGAGTCGGCCATCGGTTCGAAGCTTTCTGAGCGCGAAAAATTTTTGAATGAGTTGCAAACTCAAATTCCAAGCCCTTGGGGTGGCGTGCGATTAGATGGGTTTACTCATCACTACGCGATGGAATACGTCAGGCAGAACAAACCAAAGGTAGTCTACATCTCATACGGTGAGACTGATGATTTCGCTCATGACGGCAAGTACGGTGCGTACCTGAGATCAGCTCATCAAACGGACAAGTTCATACAAGCCTGGTGGGATTATTTCCAGCAGGATGCCCACTACCGGGGAAAAACAACCATTCTGGTGACCACTGATCATGGTCGCGGAACGGTACCCCTTGATACCTGGCGGAGCCACGGCACCGAAGTTGCCGGGGCCGGACAAATCTGGATTGCTGCGCTTGGTCCCGATACACCACCTCGTGGCGAGGTAAAAGAGCCCATGCAACTCTTTCAGAATCAGGTAGCGAAAACGGCAGCCGCCCTGTTGGGTTTGCCCTACACGAATGCAAAACCCGTAGGCGATGTTATTGCGCCAGTGCTTCCGAAGTAGATTGGTGGGGGCATTAGCTTTTCCGCTGCTTGTTGCTGCCTTCGGTTGCAATCCCTTTAATGGTGTGACCTATCGGCCTGGTTGGCTCGCCTATGAGATCACAGCCGATAAATCGCAGCAGCTCTGGACAAGTTGGCGCCAGCAGCCAAAACCCGAGTTGGCCGTGGCAGCTACCTGGACAAGCGGCTGGCGCTTTTCATTGGGCGAGGGTGGGGAACACCTACAGGCTGTTTTTCGAACTTTCGTTGGCGATACGGTCTCATTGCCCCACCGAGTTCTGCAGCCCAATCGAGCCCTGTGGTATACCCGAAAAATCGAATTCACCGAACCTGGTGTTTTAATCATCAACGCGGATGATGGTGCACAACTTTTTATTGACGGACGGCAGCAATGGCGCCTCCACAACCATTACTTCAACATACCGGCAGCCGGCAGCTTTGAAATTACCGTGCGTGTGTTGAACAACGCCATGAGTGGTGGACTTCGAAAGGTTAGTTTTGCAACCGCAGCCCAATTCTCTAGCTTCAATAGCCAGCGAGCTCGTTGGGAACGCCTCGATGACCTGGTATGGCGTGCCCGCTTGTGCCATAACCCCACCGATCGGATGTTGGAAGTAATACAAGAGGCCATTCGTGATCCGTCTGAAATTGGGCTAGACCGGGCTTCCGCTACGTGGAGTAGTTTTCCGTATTTATTTGGTCCCTGGTTAGCTCGAACGGACACGGAATCGGTAGTCGTGCGAACATGGACGGAGCCCGGGGTGGTCGTGCAATTCTCGGCCGGGTTTTCCCGCAGCCGAATGGATGTTGAAATGAGCGCTACCGGCCCGCATATCGAATTCAAATTGCCCAACCGGTTAACAGCTGACACGTTGTATTATCAACTCAAAGCCGGACGAACCGTTACCGCAGTGTATGCGGTGCCTTTGCAATCCAAGACATTTGAATTTGATGTGTGGGCCGACAGCCAGTCGGGGTGGGAGACCTTTGCTGCTCTTGTTGGTCAAATGCGCGAAAAGCCTGCAGCTTTTGGAATAGCCGCTGGTGATCTGGTTGGGGATGGATCTTCTGAACTTGAATGGAAATACTTTTTTAGAATTGGCGGAGATGTGTTTGCCCGCACACCCTATGCCTTTGTGCCGGGTAATCACGACTACGATGGGTATTATGATGATCTTCGTCCCGTATTCTTCGATACCTTTTTCGGGCCTGCTCCCCACCATCGCGTTTGGACACACGGCAACTGTGCTTTTTTGTCGATTGATCTTAACCGAGCGTTCCCCATCAACCTTTCGGAGATAACTTCCGAAGGCCGGTGGATTGCTGATCAAATCACCAAGGCAGCCTGGCATCAGGCGAACTGGCGGTTTCTCATTGTGCACCATCCACCTTACTCGCAAGGTTGGTTTGGGTATGAGGGTGAACGTTGTTTGCGCGACTTCTTATCGGCTGTCGCAGCTGATGCTAAACTGGATTTTGTAATTTCTGGCCATACACACGATTACGAACACCTCACACTTGAACATCCCGAAGGTTCAACCACGTATTTGATTGCGGGTGGTGCCGGAGGTTCACTGGAGCCTGAGGAATCTTCTGCCCAACCAGCCATGGATGTCGTCATCAAAAGACATCACACGGTTCGCATTCGTGTAATGGGTGATCAAATTCAGGTCACGTCCGTTGGTCAAAATCACGAAGTTTTAGATTCATTTTTCCGGAAAAAAATAGTACCACGATGAGACTAGCCTGCCTGATCCTGTTTGCGAGTTTTTCAATTTCCTATGGGCAGGAGTGGTGGTTTTGGCCCGACTACACCCTGGGGCAAAAGGCAAAAAATTATCCCGGTAACCGGATACCGTATCCGACCTCAAAAGAGGAAGTAATGAAGCCGGCTACGGTGCCCCTCACGTTTATGGGTGAAGACCCCACTGAACGCATCGAAGATTTGGTGCCGGCAACTGAATTGCCGAACAGTCATTTTACGGTGGAAATGTGGTTACTGAACCACGTCAATCAGCCCGTAGGCAGCGTGGTTACACTGCGAAGTCGTTACTCAGCCGCAGAACCGATCTGGCTTTTGGGTGCTTACAACCGTTCTTTATTTTTCAGCTTACGCACATCAAATACCCCTTTCGGCAATCTGTTGCGGCACGAAATCAAAACCCGCGGTTTCAAAAGCTATTGGTATCATGTGGTGGCGGTGTACACAGGAAATCGCATGGAGCTTTTTGTAAATGGTCAGAAACAAAATGATCTGTTGGTAGGCCAGCGAGTGGAGACGCCCCCCGATGCTCAGGTGGAAGTTGCCGCTTACATGAAAAAGGAGCCCTATATGAGACTTGGAAATTTTCTGAAAATGGTACGCCTCTATCCCGTAGCGCTATCGGCCGCTGAGATCAATGAACGCTTTGAGGCTCTTCAGAACATGGTGGTGGAGGGTCGCCTATTTCCTAACTTATTTCACTTCAATGCTGGTCCCTACCTGAATATGGCAACGAAGAACTCTGTGAATCTCGTTTGGGAAACAGATCGCGCAGCTGATTTTGTTATCGAGTACGGGCGTCAATTGCCGCTGGACAAACGGCAGGAGGTAAACACCCTCTTTGTCAAATCCGAAGGTTACCGAGCCAAGGGCCATATTGTTGAGACTACGCTTTCGGATTTGGAGCCGGGAACACCCTATTTCTATAACATCAAGGCAAAAGCGCACGATGGTACCGAAATGGAAACAGGTGTACTCACGTTCGCGACAGCGGTGCCCGACATGCAACCCTACTCGTTTGCGGTTATTGGTGATACCGAGGCGCGTCCTCACATCAACGATCGCGTATGTAAACTGGTGTGGGACGAACGACCGAATTTTTTGTTGATTGTGGGTGACCTGACGGATGGGGGCAAAGCGGATCAGAAATTTGAATGGAATTACGAGTACTTTCAGGGTGTGACCCAACTGGCCTCGCGCATCCCCGTGTTCCCGGTTGCCGGCAACGGGGAGGGAGATCTGCATTGGTACAATCGCTACCACAAGTTGCCCGACACCGAGCCCTATTATTCCTTCATCTACGGCAATGCTGAGTTTTTTATGCTTAACAGCAATCAGCCGGAGGAGTTTGCGCCCGGTGGTGTACAGTATCGCTGGCTGGAAGAGAAGCTGAAGAGGTCCACCGCGAAGTGGAAGTTTGTGGCTCATCATCACGCCCCGTATTCTCCCGATGAAGACGACTACGGTGATTCATGGAAGGGGAAATCCGATCATGGCGATCTGGCTGTGCGTCAAATCGTACCCCTCTACGAGAAGTACAAGGTAGATATGGTTTTCTTCGGCCATTTGCACACCTACCAACGCACGTTGCCGATTAAGGACAGCAAGGTTGACCGGCAAAACGGAGTAATTTATGTACAGGGTGGGGGCGGAGGCGGTAACCTCGAAGACTTCGCACCCACACGCACCTGGTTCAGCGCTAAAACCTACCGCGGGCATCACTATTTTGTTATCAATGTCCATGACGGCACGCTCAACCTTAAAATGTATGACACGGAAGGGCGTATGCGAGACTACCTGGACGTAATCAAATAGGAAGTATGAAAAAAGCCGCTGGCTTTGATCTCCCTGGTTTACCTACTCCACCGGTCCCACCGGTTCGATGGCTTTGGGCTCAGCTTCTGGACTTCCGGGGGGCGGTGAGGGCGCCAGCCGAAGCCACGCTTTTACCTCATCGCCATACTTGCTCATCAGGAAGTCGAACACGTTGAAGTATAGCGCGAAGAGCAGCAACTGTACGTGCTGCTGCGTGATGAGGTACACCAACACGGTGTAGATGGCGAAGATGACAATGTAGGTGAGGTACTTAAACAGGAACCGCGCGATGCGGACGCGATAGATTTTTTGATTGAGGATTTTTTCACGGTACTCGCGCAGGTGAAATACATACAGCGTGGCTGCCAGGTAGAGCAGAAAGATGCAGCTAAACAATAACACGGTGATGCGCGCACTGCCCTTGACCAGGCCCAGATAGGTATTCACCAGAATCAGCGGCCCCGGCTGCTGCCCGAGGAATGTTTCGTGCACATCGTTTTCGTAAAAGTCGCCAAACACCACCAGGCGGCCTGCCACGGTTTCCTGGATTTCTTCCGGGGTAAAATTCTCCAACGCCTCGCCCACGTTCCACACCGTGATCTCGTTGTTATCCATGTGCACCCGCCTGATGGGCAGGTCGACAATAAAGGAATTGAGCCACCAGCCATTGCCAAACACGAAGCCCGCCCACTTGCGCCACGTGTAGCCTTGCTGGTTCATGGCCAGGCTCGCGGGCACATAGCTGGCTTCGTTGTTGTGCAGCAGGCGGTATTTTAAAAAAGTGTCCGACATGGTGGCGTATTGCGCCAGGGCATACGTTAGCCCGGCATAGGGTTGATACACGGTGCCGGTGTCGGTGAGGTAGGTGGACAGAATAACGCGGTTGAGGGTTCGTAACTCCTCGATCAGTGCCGAGTCGTAGGGCGAAGGGTAATCCAAAAAAATATCCCAAAGGGTGAAGTCTGGTTTTACAGGCGCCCGGTTGATGATCGCGAGCAAGGCCGTCAGCTTTTTACGGTCGGTGATCGGTCGGGTGCCCTCGCCAAAGTCATCTTTATACGGCACCAGCATTTTGTCGTACGAACAATTGATCAGCAGTAGCTTCTGTTTGGTTTCGGTTACCAGCGGATCTTCGGTGCCAAACAACAGGTAGCGCGACTGGGTGATGCGTTCAATCACCACTTCATCACCAAACTCCCACGTGCCCACACTCATCCACCACAGCGTGAGCAGCGTCAGGACACCCGCATGAGCGAGTGAGAGGAGCACCAATCGTCTGCGCTGAGGGGAAAAGAATGAACGCCAACCCACGGTGGGTTACGGATTGATCAGTTTAATGTCTTTTAACCATTGCAGCAGGTTATCGTCCTGCACATGGCCGTACTCTTCGGACAAGTACTTCTTGATTTCCCGCACCACGTGGTCGCGGCTGTGGTCAGTCAGCGTCTCGGCAATAATGCGGGCTTCTTTTGCCAGGTTCGTCTCGTTGGCAAAGAGGGGCACAAAATACCCGATGTATTTGCCGGAGCCCGGTAAATCGCGGCTCTCTTTTTCATTTTCGTAATATTCGACCAGTACATATCCGAAGCGTTCCGGAATTTCATTTTCGTAGAGGCATTTCGCGCCCACGCATATCTGCTGGCCACGCGAAATCACGCGGGTGATATGCTGGTTGTTCTTGCCTTTGAAGAACGCGACTACCACAGCTGGTTTGTCCAGGTTGATGTACTCTTTATCGAGGGGAATGATGCCATCGCCCAAAACCAATACCGTGTCTTTCAGACTTTGGTTGAGCGTCTCCCAATACTCCACTAACCCGCGCGTGGCCGTTGATTTTTCATCCGGCCTCAGGAAACTCTTCACCAGGTTCTCCAACTCCCGGGGATTGTTATCGGGTACACCGCTGATTTTTTTGCGACCCACCTTCGGGCTGATGACAATTACGTAGGCCTCGCGGCTGCCAAACTTCAGGGCGTCCGATGGACCGATGCGATCACCCGGTTGCACCTGTTTCCGCGTCTTGGTGTTTTCCACCGAGCCTTGCACGGTAATAACTCTGAACTCACCGGACTGGGCCATAGCCGCCCAAGCACCTAAAATCAAAGCCAGACAAACGGCCACACGAATCTTCATGTGGTGAAGGTACAAAAAAGTTGGCAGGGCGTTAGTGGTGCAGGCGGAAGTGGATGGCGATGGCCATGCGCACCCGCACCGGTTTGCCGCGCTGGCGGCCCGGCTCCCATTTTGTTTTGGATAACACACGGATGGCTTCTTCATCGCAGCCGGCACCGAGCGAGCGGAGAATGGTGAAGTCGGTGAGTTCACCGGTTTTGCTCACCACAAACTGCACTATTACCTGGCCCTCCACATTCCGTTGCCGGGCTTGCCTGGGGTATTTCAACTCACGACTGATTTGCTCGTAGAATTTGGAAAGTCCATTGACTGGCGTGGCTTGAACTTCTGCGAAGAGAAAAATCGCGTTGTCGTTGGGGTCGATAACTTCTGGCTCCGGCTGGTAGATTACGGAGTCAATATCAACTGGCTGTGGGAACATGATCTCAGGTTCGCTTTCTACTTGGTCCACAATAAATTTGGGGTCAGGGACAAGATTGGGTTTTGGAACGGGTTGCGGTTTCGCGATATATGTGGGAGGGATTTCCTCGATGATCGCTACGCTCTCATCGTCTATGTGGGGGCATCCGGTAGTTATTGGGCAGACTTCTGATCTCCACTCAAAAGCGGTAATCGCCATGGCAGAACTCAACACCAGCCCGATGAGAAAAAACTTGCCGGAATGCTTTTGTACATCGTAGCGAGGATTTTTCTTGGCTTCCATAGGTTTCGGATTTACCCTCAGAAACCAGTCGCCCGCCATTCGTCACGGTTGCGAGGTAGATTTTTCAACAGGCGCGGGTGTCGGTTTTTCCGGGGTGAGCCACCGATCGGCTGCTACCCATAAAAGCACGACCAGGCCAATGAGCAACACATACGTGAAAATGCGGGTGATGCGTTTGAGTTTCTGTTCGCGCGCATGACGCTCCAGCACGGCTCCGTAGTTACGGAAACGATCGGCCCCGGTGGCCGTAAAGCGTTTTCTGCGTAAACGAATATCGTTTCTACTCATCGTACTTCACCTTAAGATTAAACTGTTTGCGCAATTTGTCCAGTGCGCGATAGGTCCGCATTTTAGCTCCGCTCTCCGTCATTTCCAGAATGAAGGCAATTTCTTTAAAGTCTTTGTCTTCAAAAAACCGAAGTTCCAATACTTGCAGCATGTCGGTGGGCAGATCTTTCATATAATTGAGCAGGCGCTGAATCAAGTCTTCGTCCCACCCGTCATCGGTGCGCTCGGCCAGTTCTTTAACCTTGGCTTCTTCCAGGCTGAACACGCGCTTGCCCTTTGTTTTCCGGTAGTGCTTGTTCACTTCATTGGTGGCAATGCGATATAACCAGGCCGAAAAAGGGAGGCCCCGAAATTCGTAGCGGGGCAGATGGTTGAGCGCGTTGACGAACGTTTGCGAACACAGGTCGCCCGCCAGCTCTTCGTCATCTACCTGGCGCAATACAAAGTAGAAAATGCGGTCGAAATACTTTTCGTAGAGCGCGCCAAACTCACGGGCATCTTTCCGGGCACGCTCCAGAATTAAGAGTTCCTCGTGAATTTCTGCCTCCGACATCATTCGTCAATATAAGCAAGAGGGGCGGAAAAAGTCACAACTGGCTTTTACAGGGCATACCGGTCATGTCTTTTTCTTGCCGGACCGCGTGTCGAAGAAATTCAAGAGGATAACTTGGGTTGTTCTCCCCAATTAGTTTGAAGATACTCGATAATTTCCTGGTATCGCTGCAGCGCCCGCTTGGTCTAAACTATCTCGTCAACCATGACTCGAGCATTTTTCGCACCTCCTCATGACTGATGGTGTTTTCGGGCTTAAAACTTCCTTCGTAGGAAAGGAGAAGGTCAGCGCGTTGATCGTCTGTCAAGGAGTTCCAAAGTTGACCGTCAGGGGTATTGCTAAGCCGTTTTACCAGATCGTAGTACGACTGCAACCGCTCCTCGTCCTTTATTTGATCGATCAACAAATGAAAAGCTTCCTTGGTTTTCATGTTACGAAAGTAGGAAATTCTCCGCGCAATTGCATTTGCATGCTCTGCCGCAAAGTTTCGCAGAAAATGCGCAAACGTCACCAGGCATCTTAGTGTGGCTTCGTGCTCCTTTGTGCGCTTGGTGTATTGAATTTCTACAAATTCAAACTCCGTTGCCGCACGGCTTCAAATACCACCACGGCTGCCGCGGTGGACACATTCATCGAATCGATTTTGCCCCGCATGGGTATGATGATGTGATGTTGGGAGTTTTTCACCCACACGTCCGACAGCCCCGTGGCCTCGGTGCCCATCACAATGGCGCTGGGGCCCTGGTAGTTTTCCTGGTGATAGATCAATGAGCCTTTCAGGTAGGTGGTAAAAACGTTGATGTTGTTTTTCTTCAGCCACGTCAGCGTCTCCTCCGAAGTGCCCGAGGCCACCGGTACGGTAAACAGCGTGCCCACACTGGAGCGAATGACGTTGGGATTGTAAAAATCCGTCTGCGGGTCGCAGATGATCACGGCATCCAGCGCAGCCGCATCGGCCGTGCGCAGCAAAGCGCCCAGGTTGCCGGGCTTCTCTACGGCCTCCACCACCAGCAGCAGCGGGTTGGCGCTGAGTTTGATGTCGCGCAGGTGGTGCGTTTTCATTTGTGCCACGGCCACCACACCACCGGAGTTTTCGCGCACAGCAATCTTGTCGAACACCTCGCGCGTAACGGGTATCACCAGCTTGTTCTGTTGCAGCGCTGCAGGCAATTGCTGAAGCGAAATCAGGTCCTCGCAGTAGAACAAGTTGCCGATGACATAGCCGGCTTCGAGGGCCCATTGAATTTCGCGCACGCCTTCAATCACGAACAATTGCTGCTTCCTGCGCTCGCGGGGTTTCTCCAACGCCAGCAGACTCTTAATCTTTGGGTTTTGGGTACTGGCGATGACCGTGCCGGGTTTCATGCGGAAAATTTACCGCCTTTAAGGCAAACCGAAGCAAATTTTATCTGCCATTTTGAAACCCATCTCGAAAATCATGGCCACCAAGGCACCAAGGCACAAAGAACTCACGAAGGCAAAGTGCCAATTTTCGACCAACATCCAGTATCCAGCATCTAGTATCCAGTATCCAGTATTGAGAACCAGCATCCCGCATAGGCGTGAGCTGAGATTGGGACTAAACCTGTTTGCCCGAGTCGGACTCAGACTGACAGGTGATCCGTTATTAATACTTCGTGGCTTTGTGACTTCGTGTCGTTGTGGCAAAAGATTACGGCCACCAAGGCACCAAGGCACAAAGAAGTCACGAAGGCAAAGTGCCAATTTTCGAACAGCATCCTGCATCTAGTATCCAGCATCTAGCATCCAGTATCCAGCATCCCATTTCGAATTGTTAATTTTGGACTTTGACTTTTCAGCCTTGAATTTTTCCCAACTCGAACTGCGGCCTCCCGCCTCGTGGCGCGACTATGAACTGCTCGACTCCGGTGAGTTCGAAAAGCTGGAGCGCTTCGGGCCGTACGTGCTCATTCGCCCCGAGCCGCAAGCCATCTGGCAACGCACGCTGCCCGACTGGAAGAAGCGGGCCTACGCGCACTTCACCCGCGAGCAGCAGGACAAGTTTCGCTTTACCGATGACGTGAAGGGCGGCTGGAAGCGTCTTAAAGAAATGCCCGAAAGCTGGAACATCAGCTACCGTTATAACGACCTTAACCTTAACCTGCGCCTGGCGCTCACCGGCTTTGGCCACGTGGGCATCTTCCCCGAGCAGGGCGACAACTGGAATTTTATTTACGATACGCTGCGCGCGTGGAAAGTAACACAGCCGCGCGTGCTCAATTTGTTTGCCTACACCGGGGCGGCCTCCGTGGTGGCGCGCACCGCAGGGGCCGAGGTCACGCATTGCGATGCCTCGCGCCCCGGCCTCAACTGGGCCAACCAAAACATGCAGCTCAACGGCCTGCAGGACATCCGCTGGGTGTACGAAGATGCGCTCAAGTTTGTGAAGCGCGAAGTCAAGCGGGGTAATCGCTACCACGGCATCATCATGGATCCGCCCCCGTACGGCCGCGGCCCCGATGGCGAAAAGTGGACGTTGCAAGAGAAACTGGACGAACTGGTGGGCCTTTCTGCGCAGTTGCTGCACCCCGAGTCACGCTTTTTTATTCTCAGCCTCTATGCCGTGGGCCTCAGTGCCGTAGTGGGCGCCAATGTGGTGGGCACGCATTTCCCCCAGGCCCGGCTGGAGCTGGGCGAGTTTTACCTGCCCGGTCCGCGCCCGCTGCCCATGGGCACCTTTGTGCGATTTGAATAACCCTGATGTAAGGAGGTGGTTTATAGGTTATACTTCTTGTATGAGTACGGTCTGGAGTTTATCTTTACAACACGACAACGATCGTTTTTTGGTTTTTTTACACTACCGCCAATGCATACACGTATGAAATTATTTTTCAGCCTGCTGGTGCTTATTGTTGAGGTAATACCCGCCTCTGTATACGGATAAAAGTCCTATTTCAAGAATGGCCCGGTTATCGAAGACTCCCTAACGTACCTGGCGAATAAAGAGAAAGAAAAGGCCAAATTTGAAGTCTTTGCCAAACCGGTGGTTATTACCGATCGCCTGGAAATCATCCGGCAAAACCAGGACAGCATCGTGTATTCTTATCACAGGGAAATTAAGGTTGGCAAGGGGGCAGAAGAAACCCGGGAAGCTGCGCGCGATATCCAGCCTGAGGATTGGGAAGGGCGCGCTTTCCCGCTCCCTGAATTACCATCTCTTCAGGGCCAAATTGTGAGTATGGAGAAACTCAAAGGAAAACCTACCCTGATCAATTTTTGGTTTACTTGGTGTGCACCCTGCTTAGCCGAAATGCCGGTATTGAATAATCTAAGAAAAAAATATGGTGAATCAGTCAACTTTGTTGCTCTGGCAGCTGACAGTGAAGAAAAGGTTCGAAATTTTCTGGCGAAGCGCACGTTTAATTTTGTTCATGTGGTCAATGAAAAATTGATCACCGAAGAATTACACGTAAAGGCGTTTCCGAAAAATGTTTTTTTGGACAAAAATGGAAATGTATATCAGGTGGAAGATGGTATTCCCTATGTGGTTGACGGACAGCATAAACCAAAAATGGGTGATGGGAAGGAATTTGAATTAATTCTCGATCGCTTATTGGCTGGCGAACGAGGTAAACAATAGATGTAGCGTGTTAATTGATGCCGTAAGTCTTTTGTGTTGGCAATTGCGCCCGCCTGGTGTGCGCATGTGCCGTTGATGTTGGTGGGAAGGCCTTTTGCTCAAAAAGAATAAGTTTTCCAAGGACGAGCACACGGTGGCACGTGTTACTCTTTCAGCGTTGGTTGGCCCCTCCGCGGCCGGGATGCCCCGCCTTAGCGGGATAAACTCCGGGTCTGATGCCCACGCGCCTCGCGTGGGCACGGGGGCGAAGCGTACCCCTGAGCAGCCCTAAAGCCGCCCTCCCAATAGCTATTGCCACTCGCTCAAGCTCCCCTCCCGACAGCGTTACTCGTTTCGGAAACTCTGCGTGAGTGGTAGCCGATAATTTTTTTCTCCTCCGTTAGCGTGCGTTTGCAACGCGTGCTGTCCCTGAATCTCCCCAGCCTTTCGGTAGTTTGCCAATGAAATAAAACTGTCCTGACTTTGCAACTCAGGCGCCATTGCAGTCAATAACCGCACCGGGTGGAGGTTTAGCGGCCCTATGTTTGTCGGGGCCGCCAGCCCGTTAGCCGGCTCTTGCCGTTTAACCGGCCAGCAAGCATTAATCGCCAAAATCTTACATGCACAAAAAAAAATACCCCAGATGGTCGGGCAAATGCTGCTTTTCACGATATTGAAACACCCGAACTTATGCCCGCCCCAAACCCTTTTCGGTTGCTCTGCGCCCTGCTCGGCTGCCTTAGCCTGTCGGCTGCAGCACAAGACATCGGGCAAATCGGTGTAAAAAAAGGTGTAACGCTCAACGGCTCTCTCAACCTGAGCTCCATCGGTTACCGCGTGTGGGGCATTGAGCAGCGGAGGGACCCGTTCAACTGGTTTGCCACGGGTAACCTGAATGTGAACCTGTTCGGCTATAGCGTGCCGCTGTCGTTCAGCTACAGCAACGCCAATACTTCGTTTAGTCAACCCTTCAACCAGTTCACTTTTACACCGCAATACAAGTGGGTAAAAACGTATGTGGGTTACAGTGCCATGACGTTCAGCAATTACACGTTGAATGGTCATGTGTTTCTGGGTGGCGGTGTGGAGTTGACACCCGGCAACTGGCGCATCAGCGCCATGTACGGCCGCCTGCGCAAAGCTGTACCCTATGACCTGACGGATAGCCTGCAGAACACGCAAGCCAGCTACAAACGCATGGGCTACGGTGTGAAGGTAGGGTATGACCATAACGGAGATAACATTGGGATGAGTGTATTTACGGCAAAAGACGATGTGAACTCGCTGCCGTTTACGCTGCCGGAATATCCGCTGGCACCACAGCAAAATATAGCGGTGAGCCTTACCGGACGGAAAAAATTTCTCCAGCGGTTCTTCGTGGAAGGCGAGTATGCGATCTCGGCTCTCAACAACGACATACGCGCCAACACAGCCGAGGCCGACTCGGTGCCACGAAAAGCCAGCAACCTGATTAAGGGGCTGTTGCCTCAAAACAGCACACAACGCTACTTCGATGCGGTGAATGCAGGGCTCGGCTACCAGGGTAATTGGTTTACCCTTCAGCTACGTTACGAACGCGTTGCCCCCGAGTACCAGACATTGGGCGCTTACTTTTTTAATAATGACCTGCGCAACATCACTATTGCCCCGATGTTTCGCCTGTTGAAAGGGCGCCTCAATATGGCAGCAAATGTGGGATTACAACAAAATAACCTGGATGAAGCGCGTGAAAGTACCTCCAAGCGAACGGTAGGCTCGCTGAATATCACGTTTGCTCCATCAGAAAAATGGAATTTTACTACTGCCTATTCTAATTTTACATCATTCACCAATCAACGCCCGCTGCCCGATCCGCTCTTTAATAATCAACTCGATACGTTGAACTTTTACCAGGTCAGTGAAACCTTTACCGGCAGTGCCATTCGAATGCTGGGTGGGCAAAAAAACCCGCAAACCATTATGCTGACCGGCAGCTACCAGCAAGCCAGCAACAAAGCTACATTTCAACCCCAGGCTGAATTGTCTGACTTTCTAAGTCTGAATGTGGCCTACAGCTATGCCTACACGCCCTCCAACCTAACGCTGGCCGTAGCTGGCAACTACTACACCAACAATGCCGTGGGTATACAAAGCTCTTTTTGGGGGCCAACACTGAGCGCAACAAAAGCATTTTTTGACAAAACGCTGCGGTGCTCACTATCCAGTTCGTATAACCAAACCAGCGGCAACAATATTCGAAGCGGCCCCGTGCTGAACAATAGGCTTAACCTCACCTACGCGCCCAAAACGGGTAGCAGCCAGACACAGCGACATAATTTTTCACTCGGTGTTAGTGCTTTGAGGCGCTTTGCCGGTACCGAAACCCAGCCCGCATTTACGGAACTTACGGGCACTTTCAATTACTCTTATTCGTTTTAGGCAAGCCACCGTCTGGCTTCGCGCCACATTCTAACGCGCCTCGCGTTCCGCCCCACAGGCGGAAGGGATACCCCCATCCTCTCAAAACATTATCCTTCGACACACGCCTCGCGTGCCGCTTGCCCGCCAAACAGGCGGGAAGGATCCACCGGTCGAAACACCAAACCCCCTCTCCCCTCGAAGCAACATCCTGAGGCACGTCTCTCGCGTGCCGCTTGCCCGCCAAACAGGCGGGAAGGATCCACCAGTCGAAACACCGAACCCCCTCTCCCCTCCTGACTTGTCCGGTTTAGTGCGGCAGACTGAGTTTGGTTAGTAGGTTGGTCAAGTGATCGGGTATAGATTTGCGAAGGGTTATAACTT
>JAJTGY010000017.1 GCA_021298015.1 Flammeovirgaceae bacterium | reverse complement strand
ACCGTCAGCTTAGAAGGCTGATGCTCTATCCAGTTGAGCTACCGGACCAAAAAAAGGGAAGTCGGGGTGGCCAGATTCGAACTGACGATCTCTTGGTCCCAAACCAAGCGCGATACCGGGCTACGCTACACCCCGAAAAATTCTACTTCCGGAATTCGTACCTGACGATCTTGGCGCCACAGCGCCACGCGATACGAAGCCGAAAAAACCAGCGGAGAGGGGGGGATTCGAACCCCCGGTACAGTTTGACCCGTACGACAGTTTAGCAAACTGTTGGTTTCAGCCACTCACCCACCTCTCCGAAAATGGTGAATCTGCCTTGTTTTCATCTAAAAGGAGTGCAAATATAGCGGATGGACCCGGTTTTGGGTTATCCCGGCCTGTTTTTTGGATTATTTCATCGCGTTCTTCACCCAGGCACCAGCCAATCCGCCCAAACCACCGGCAACTCCTCCGGCAAGCGCTGTGAGCGTGTAAATGACGGCCACCGACTTACCCGGAAACAGCTGAGCAATTTTTTCAGTCAACAACGCACCGGTGTGCTGATCGATCCAAAAGGCATACCCCAACCACAAGGCAGCCACACCCACAAAACCTGTGATAAAAGAGGCGCCCGGGGTATTGTCAAATTGGTAACCAACCGCGGCCGCGATGATCGCCACAATCCACCACGGCAAATACAGTTGAGCAATCAGGCAAAGAACCAGAACGGTGACGGTTTGAATCAGGGTTTTCATTTCTCGGCTGGGGTTAACGTGAGTTGGAAGCGGGCGGCTGGTTTCAGACTCTCGGCTGACGGACCAAACGTCATCGGAAAGTACTGCCCGGTTGTCCAGTGGCCAAGCAGGTTGTGGTAGTACGGGCTTCCCGGGTTGCCCGACTGCCCGCCCGGATACGTGGCCCAGGCGCGGGTGCCGGATTTCTCCAGGCTCACCACCATGCGCCAGCTTGGCCCGTGTGTGCTGGACGTGGCATTAACGATGTCGTGATTACCCCCGTGTTTCACATGGTAGCTGAAGGCGGGCAAGCCCTGCAGCAAGTGACCAATAAAAGTGTCTTTATAGTCTGCCCAATTAACGTCTTGCTTTTTATCGGCCTCCCATTTCTTGATGTTCGCTACGGCTTCCGAGAACGATTTGCGCAACACCGCTGCCGCATTTTCTTTTTCCGGGGTGGATTGTATGTCAAATAACACGAACGAATGCTGAGTCTTGAGCAGGCGGATGGTGTTAAACGTGGTGGGCCAGGCGAGGTCTACCTTGGCTTCTTTAATCTCATCCCAGAGCATCGGGTAGAGGGCGTCCCACCAGGCTTCATAGTAGGCGGCACCTTTCGAGTCGATGCTGTTGTACAAGTCCCAGTTCTTTAGAATCTCGAAGGCAGCTTTTTCATCCGCGCTCAGTCCGTTTTCGTCCAGCCCAGTAAGAAAGTAGGGGAGACTCTCGGCTGCTTTCAGGTTGTAGTTATCGTTGTGTAAAATCATCATGTCCACCTCGGTGGCCTGTTGCAAGCCGCCCAACACCTGGTTGATTCTACGGTGGCGGTAGGCTTCATAACTGCGGGCGGTGATGTAATAGGGATAGGTTGAATCGGCCGGATATTGATTAGCCGAGCTCACGAATCCGCGCGAGGGATTCAGATCCATCACATTGTGTTCGTTGGGAATAAAGGCCTGCCACTCCGAATGGCTGCGCGTGCCATCCAGCACAAATTTGCCTTCATTCGGTCTGCGCACGGGATACTTGCCCTGAATACGCATGGCGATGTCGCCACCCGAACTGGCAAATACAAAATTTTGGGCTGGCGAACTGAAGTGATCAAGTGCATCCATGTACTCGCGATGATTGCGGGCACGGTTCAGTTTGTAGAAGGTCATCAACTCCTCAGAAGGATCATGGGAAATCCAACGGAAAGCATAATGCTTCAATTCGCTGTCGGGCCGGAAGGTGCCTTCGTACTTGACGGGTCCGTGGTGCGTGGAAATCACCGTGTCGTAAAACGGCTGCGCTCCGCGGATGGCAATCTCTTCAATCACTTTGCGCACCGACTTCCATTGCCCATCATGCTGGTATTCGTTTTTCGAGGCGTCTTTGAATTCGATTTTGTACCAGTCCACCAGATCGCGCTGGGCGTTCGTAACGCCCCAGGCGATGGAGTCGTTGTAGCCGCTGATCACGTTAGGTGCGGCCGGCAGTGACGCCCCCATGACGTTAATGCCCGGTGCCGAGAGGTGAACGATGTACCAGATCGAAGGCAGCTTCAGGCTCAGGTGGGGGTCGTTGGCCAGCAGGGGGGCCCCGCTTTTGGTTTTGCTGCCCGCCACTGCCCAATTGTTGCTGCCCACATCTTTGCTGGGCTTCTCCGTTTGCCGGATCGAGATTAAGTCCTTGGGAACGGCCAACGGCACCGTATCGAGTGTAATGGGTTTGAAGTTCCAGCGCCCGGCTTTGTCCACAATCGGGTCACTCACCGGTTCGCGATCGGGATAAAGAACATTCAACAGATCGCGGCCGAACACGTTGAGCGCGTTGGTCATCTCGATGTCTTTTTCCCCGAGGTTAAGTGTCTCGGCCATTGTCTTCAACAGGTAAGCGCACTTGATGGGCGTCCAGGGTTCGGGGGAGTAGTCCAGTAGTTTGTATTCAATCGGGTAATCGGCTGGTGACAGCGATTGAATGTAGTCATTGACACCTGCCGTGTATTGCTCCACCACCATTTTGCCGATGGGGTTGTTGATCATGGCATCGTACGCGTTTTGCGCGGCCAGGGGCATGCCCTTTCTGCGCTTCTCGCGATCGAAGTCGAGAGCGGCCTGGCCCACGATTTCGGATACGCGGCCGGCTGCTGCGTGGGTCTGAAACTCCATTTGCCACAGGCGGTGACGGGCGGTAACATAGCCCTGCGCGCGGAAAAGATCTTCTTGATGCTGCGCGAAAATGTGAGGTACCATCAGGCTGTCGTACAGCACCGTGACGGGCGCCTTCAGGCCCGGGATTGCCAGTGTCTCCTCACCGGAAACGGCCGACTCGGCATTCTGCCAAAATCCCCGGAAGGGATTCAGGAACTTGCCGAGCGGAGGAATGGAACCAAACTTGGTATTGAGTGCCAAACACCAGGCGAGCGTAACAACCACACCGGTGACGGCCAGCAGTTTTTTCTTCATTTGGCAAGTGTACAGCTTTGCGGGCATATGCAGAAGCAGCAAAACCAATGAGTTGCGCACTGGTTTGGGTTTGTTGGTATTTTTACGGGCAAATGAGCGTACCCTTTCTCGACCTGGCTCAGGTGAATGCCACGTTTGAACCAGTACTTTCAAGCGTTTTAACCCAAGTTGCTCGAGGCAATCAACTCATTCGTGGATCTGAAGTAGAGGCGTTTGAGCGAGAGTACGCGCACCACGTAGGCACATCTCTCGCGGTTGGTGTGGGCAATGGCTTCGATGCGCTGCACCTGATTTTTCAGGCCTACCTTTCGCTCGGCCGGTTGCGCCCGGGCGATGAGGTGCTGGTTCCGGCCTGCACCCACATGGCCACTATTCTGGCGGTAAAGCAAAGCGGCTTGCGCCCGGTACCGGTTGAACCGGATATCGACAGTTTTCTGATGGACCCCAGCCATGCCGAAACGCAGTTGACCTCCAAAACCAAGGCTATCGTGTTTGTGCATCTCTACGGACAAAAAGCGATTGACCAACGCGTTCTTGATTTGGCCCGGAAACATAACCTCTTGTTGATCGAGGATAATGCCCAAGCGGCCGGTTGTGGCAAACCGGGTGAGCGGACCGGATCGTTGGGTGATGCAGCCGCCCACAGTTTTTACCCCACGAAGAATCTGGGTGCACTGGGTGATGGCGGAGCGGTAACTACGCGGGATCCGGAATTGGCCCAGCTCGTTCGCGCCCTCGGCAATTATGGTTCGGTTGAGCGCGATCAGTTTCAATGGCCGGGCTTTAATTCACGTCTCGATGAACTGCAGGCAGCCGTGTTGCGGGTGAAATTGAAGCGGCTCGACCTGGATAACGAGCGCAGGCAAACGCTTGCGGCCCGCTATCTGGCGGAAATCAAAAATCCCCAAGTGATATTGCCCACCGTAGTGCGCGATCACGTGTGGCACCTGTTCGTTATCCGGCACGAAAAACGCGAGCGATTCCGGGAAGCCTTGGCCGCACAGGGCATTAGCACGATGGTGCATTACCCCGTGCCGCCTCACCGGCAATTGGCGCTGGCTGACTGGAGCACTTCGTCACTGCCGATCACGGAGGAAATCCACCGCACCGTCATCAGTTTGCCGCTGAACACCGCGCTTACCGACCATCAGCAGGAAAAGATCATCCGCGCAGTAAATCAAGTTCAGGTATGAGCCTGGAAAAAAAGTGGTTTGTCTTCTACACCAAAAGCCGGCAGGAGAAGAAGGTGAATGATCTTCTGGTGCGGTTTGGTTTTGAACCCTATCTGCCTTTACAGAAAGTGCTGCGCCAATGGAGCGACCGCAAGAAGAAAGTGGAAGTGCCCCTGTTTAACTCCTACATCTTCGTGCATGTAGAAGAAGCGCGGGCTGCCGATGTCTTACAGGTGCCGGGCGTGGCCTGGAACATTCGCCACAATGGTAAACCGGCCATCCTTCATCCTCAGGAATTGGGGACCATCCAGCGGTTCCTTACATCCGGTCTGTTGTTGGAAACCCAACCGCTCGAGAAACTCGAAACCGGTGATCCGGTGCAAGTGGTGGACGGCCCGCTTCGGGGCATGTTTGGCAAACTGATGGCCACCGCGGAAGGCAATCGGTTTGTGGTCGCCCTGGATTCCATCGGCCAGTCGATTCGGGTGACGTTAGAGGCGGGGCTGATGAAGAAGACGAGCTGAGCGCGTAAACCCGGTTCTTGTTATCTTTGTGTGAATTCACGGTTTCCACATGACCCGCCAGTTCTCAGACGAAGAGTTGTTAGAGCACCTGAAAATGGTGTTGTGGGATGTTACCGTCACCCCCGAAGAGGCCCTTTCCATTTTAAAGGGCGAGCGGGATCAGGTGAAGGGCTTTACGCGAATTAATCTCTACACCAAGATTGTGAACGGGTTTTACTGGCATACCGTGCGTCATATTATCCCTGAGAAGAATTTGGCGGAAGCGCTTTCCGAGGATGTTATCAGAGGACTCTTCCCCAGAGACTTACGGGAGAAGTACCGCTATGTTCGATCATTGTTATAACGAACAGCTCTATCCGTTGCAGGATAGCGTGTTGAGCCTTGTTGGTTCGCTTCCAACTCCATTTTACCTGACAGGAGGCACGGCTTTAAGTCGTTTTTTGCTGCACCATCGATTTTCCGATGACCTCGACTTTTTTGTAACAGGTCAGCCCGATTTCATCAAGAGGTCGACATGGTCTATGATGTCCTGCGCACGACTTTTCCTGACTCCAGTATAAGTGTGCGACAAGATTCTTTCGTTCGGCTCTTGGTAAAAAGTGATCCCACCGTGTTGAAAGTCGAGTTTGTAAACGATGTAGGGCATCGGGTGGGCGAACTGGATCGGTCAGCGGGTATACCGATTGATAGTTGGCAGAATATTCTGACCAACAAAGTTACTGCGTTGCCCCGGATCGCAGGGAAGGATTATGTGGATGTTCTTTTTCTGGCCTTTCGGTATGCCTTCAATTGGGAATATGTTATGGATCAGGCGAAAAAGAAGGATGCCTGGATCAACGAAATCAACGTTAGCCAAATGCTTTTGGCATTCAATTCGTCATTGTTGGATTCTGTCAAGTTTCCCGGCTCCTTCCAACCCGAGCGAATTCAACCTCACTTTTTCGAAACGCTGGCGAGGGAGGCTTTGCATGGCCTTGATAACTCACTGACCGGTCGTGTGCCGTAAAAATCTGTCTTTGAGGCAGGTTACCGAGTTGGTCATTAGCGAATTCACCGAGTAAAAATTTTACTCATTCAAGTCTTCGCCTTACCTTTAAGCCGTGTTAGACGCCCTGATCACGTCCAAAACCCGCGTGAAGATGCTACTGAAGTTCTTCACCAACGGCACGTCCTCCGCCTACCTGAGGGGGCTGGCCGAGGAGTTTGGCGAGAGCACCAATGCCATCCGGCACGAGCTGAACAACGTGTGCTAAGTGGGTTACTCGGTTTCGTCCGTAGGAAAGCCGCATCAGTGAATACCAAGCGAATACAATTCATCCCGATACAGGAGTTTGTCCGTCCGATTGCCCGTGGCAAGCAGTTTGAATGATGGATCGCCCTCCGCGATGAAACTTTTACCTATTTTTGCCCAAATTTGATCGATTTGAAGTGCTTTTCTACCATTTCGTCTGCAAGACTTTACAACACGCTGATCGGGGTGCTTTTGGTGGTATCGCTGAACTCCTGCGTGACTAACCGTAAGTACACGTATTTGCAAAAAGACGATGTAAATCCGGGCACTGCTATGCTGCCCAAGGACGCTGTTGTGCGGAGTTACGAAGTTGGTCCATTTGAATATTTGCTTCAGACGAATGACATTGTATCCATTCGATTTGAGAGTATCACAACAGTAGAATATGATTTTTTGAAGAATTACGGCTCGAATAGCATCGGTGGAAATGCGATAGTTGGAGGTAACTCGTTGCTCATTGGTGAGCTGGTTGATCAGGAAGGCTTTATTGCTTTTCCATTCATTGGCAAAGTCAAGGTGTCAGGGCTCAATATCTTTCAGGTACAAGACACTCTTCAGGCGATCACCAGCCGGTATTTGCAATCGCCTATCGTTAAAGCCAGGTTGCTGAATTACCGGATTACCATCTTGGGCGAAGTGAATAGGGAAGGAACGATAACGTTTACCAATAACCGGGTCACATTACTCGAGGCCATTGGTTTGGCTGGCGGACTTACTGACCTGGCGGACAAGCGCAATCTGAAATTGATCCGACAGGTGGAAGGAAAAACTGATGTGGTTTATCTTGATTTACTGGATGAACAATTCATCACGTCACCCTATTACTATGTGCGCCAAAACGATATCTTAATTGCCGGTGCGTTGCGTCAGCGGCCCTACCGGAAATACTTTGGTCAAAATCTGTCGTTGATTATATCATCGTTGTCCTTGCTCTTGCTCTCCATTAGTATACTCAACTCCAATTAGTGTGATCGAACCGGGTCAACAATCAACCGCTGTAAATCCCCAGGCCGTCAATCTCGACTTTAAGAGGGTCTTCGCCCGCGCTATCAGCTACTGGTATGTGGTGGTTGGGGCGCTCGCCATTGCACTGGGCACAGCCGTATACCAGAATCGGTACAGCCAAAAGCTTTATCCCATCAATGCTTCTATCCTTATTCGCGAGGTAGAGGAAGGTAATGGAGCGGAGTTATTGTTTAAGAATTCGGTTTTGAGTGGATATCGAAATTACCTGAATGAACCGTACGTTCTTCGTTCCTTTCCGGTTATTGAAAAAGTGGTGCGCGATTTGCACTTCGATGTGTCCTTTTTTCGCGAGGGGTACGTGATTACTTCCGAAGCTTACGGCTACTTGCCCGTGCACGCCACCCTGGCGCCCGGCAGCACAGGCACAGGCACTGGACGTTATCAGTTTACCATTCGCAACGACCGCCAATTTGAGTTGGCTGATGAATCAGGTAGTTTGAAGCGCACCTGTTTTTTTGGCGACACCGTGACCATGAACGGTCAACGGCTTCGTGTGGAAAGACTGGAGAACCGTTCACTAGACGCCTACCGGGATGTCCCCTTTGTCATGTCGATAAACAGCGTGACCGGCCTGGCCGCATCGTATGTCGGCCGCCTAAAGGTGGACTGGGCTGAGCAGGGTTCAGGTGTCATTAATCTGAGTATGTCCTCCGTTAATCCACAAAAGGACATGGACTTCCTCAACGGCCTTATATCCACCTACCAACAGCAAGATCTCGATAAGAAGAATGAAAAGGCCGATCGTACCATTCGTTTTATTGGAGCCCAACTGGCCTCCCTTCGCGACTCCCTGCGCATGGTTGAATTCCAGCTGGAGCGGTTCGGCAGCAAAGGGCGTGTGTCCGACTTAAGTTCGGATGCCCAGCGCCTGTATGCCAAACTGGAAGCGTTCACCCTGCAACAAACGGAATTGCTGATTCGCGCCAATTACTTTAAGTACCTGGACGACTACCTGCGTAATACGTCAAACTCACTTGATCAGGTCATTCTGCCTTCTGCCATGGGTATTAGTGATCCCGTGCTCACTTCATTGTTGGGTAAAATGATGGATCTGCAACTGGAATTGAAAATGATGAACGTGCAGGAGCAGAGCCAGAATCCCCTGGTGAGCAGTAAGGTATCGCGCCTGGCCGAAGTGAAACGCGATTTACAGGAAGCCGTTACTACGTTGACGGACACGGATAAAATCAAGATTGAGTTTCTTAACAAGCAGGCGGCCGGTATTGAGCGGCAACTGCAGCTCTTACCGTCTTCCGAGCGGCAGATTATCTCCGTGCAGCGTAACTACACACTGCTGGAAAATTTGTATGTCTTTCTTATGCAAAAGATGTCCGAGACCTCCATCGCCCGCGAGTCCAACACATCCGATATCGTGCTCGTGAATCCGCCTATGCGGGGTGGTGCCGTATCTCCCAATCCCAGGCGCAATTTTACTATCGCGGTGCTGCTTGGCCTGGCCTTGCCGTTTGGCCTTTTTGTTCTGCTGGAAATGGTCAACAACCGGATTCAATCGCGCGAAGATATTGAACGCTTCACCGCTATTCCGTTTATCGGAGGTGTGGGGCACAACCGATCGAAAGATAACCGCGAGGTGTTCTCCCATCCCCGCTCATCAATCTCCGAGTCATTCCGCGCTCTGCGCGCTAATCTTCAGTATTTTCTGCAAGACAAGCGGCCGGCAGTATTACTCGTGACGAGTTCAATCAGTGGCGAGGGCAAAACGTTTACATCCGTTAACCTGGCGTCTGTTTTTTCACTTTCGGGCATGCGCACACTTATTGTGGGGGCTGATATGCGCAGACCGAAGCTGTATGCGGATTTTGATCTGGATAATCAGGTTGGGTTGAGCAATTACCTGGCGGGCCTGAGTGATTTCGAAGGTGTGGTTCGTAAAACCCGCCATGACAATCTGGATGTTATTACCGGGGGGCCGGTTCCGCCTAATCCCTCGGAACTGCTGTTAACCGACCGGATGGAACTGTTTGTGCGCGAGGCCCGCAGTCGCTATGACTATGTCATCATTGATTCGCCCCCCCTCGCCATTGTGGCCGATGCCTTTACCCTCGCAACCCTGGCTGATCATACCATCTTTGTCGTGCGGCAAAACTATACACCCAAAGGCCTTTTGGGCACTATTCAGGACTTCTATCATTCCGGGAAGATTAAGAATATCAGCATTTTGATGAACGATATCTACCGCTCCGGCCCGGGCTACGGCTACGGCAGCGGCTATGGGTATGGCTATGGTTATGGGTATGGTTATGGGTATGGCTATGGGCGGAAGAGGAAAAACGGGCAGGGCTATTATGAAGAGCACTAGCGAGGGTCATTTAGCGGGCAGTTCAACCATTATCATCGAAAGAAGAAAAGCGGGACAGTTGATTCCGTGGCGCGAGCTGGTTGTTTACCGCGATTTGCTTTACTTCCTGGTGGTGCGCGGCATCCGGGCCCGTTATGCCCAATCCGTGCTGGGTATTGGCTGGGCCGTTATTCAGCCGCTCGTTACCATGATCATTTTTACCGTAGTGTTTGGGCGCCTGGCCCGGGTAAGTTCCGATGGGTTACCCTATGCGCTGTTCAGTTTCTCAGGTCTTATGGCCTGGACTTACTTTTCCGGGGCGCTTTCCGATGCCTCCGGCAGCCTGGTGAGCAACGCTAACATGATGAGTAAGGTGTATTTCCCCCGGTTGGTACTTCCGCTTGCCAGCTTGCTGGCCAAGTTGCTTGACTTTGTCATCACCGGGTTGGTGATGATCGTCTTGCTGGTGGTATTCCGGCATGTGCCTGACGCTAATCTGGTGTACTTTCCGTTGCTGGTGCTTCTGTTGCTGGTCACCACCTTTGGCCCGGCCATCATACTGGCTGCCTGGTCGGTGCAATACCGCGACATTAAATATGCGATGACTTTTCTGATTCAACTGCTGATGTACAGCGCCCCGGTGGTTTATCCGTTATCCTCCGTACCGGTTGACTATCAGCTACTTTATTCCATTAACCCGCTGGTAGGTGTAGTCGAAGGGTTCCGGAGCAGCCTACTGGGGGCCACCCCCATGCCGTGGATGTCAATTGTGGTTGGGGCCGTGGTAGCTGTTTTGATTTTAGTGTTGGGCCTATACTCCTTTAACAAACTTGAGCGCACCTTTGCTGATGTAGCATGAGCCGCACGATCATACAGGTTGAACATTTGAGCAAGGCTTACCGGGTAGGCGTGGAGGAACGCAAGGCCGATACCCTCGCGGGAGCCTTTTGGCAAGCGCTTACGGCCCCGGTGCGAAATTTTAGAAACCTGCGCAACCTGCGCAATGTTTCCGAAGATGAGGAAACGTTATTCTGGGCGCTGCGCGATGTCAGTTTTGAAGTAAAAGAGGGGGAGGTGCTGGGCATTATCGGGCACAACGGGGCGGGCAAAAGCACGTTGTTGAAAATCCTGAGTCGCATTACCGAGCCCACCGAAGGACGCATCACCATCCATGGCCGGGTTTCTTCGTTGCTCGAAGTGGGCACCGGATTTCATCCCGATCTGACGGGGCGCGAAAACATTTACATGAATGGCACCATCCTGGGCATGCGCAAAAAAGAGATCGACAGCAAGTTGGAGGAGATTATTGCCTTCAGCGGCATCTCACGCCATATTGATACGCCCGTAAAGCGCTACAGCTCGGGTATGACCGTGCGCCTGGCTTTTTCAGTAGCGGCACATCTTGATCCGGAAATACTAGTTATTGATGAAGTGCTTGCGGTAGGTGATATGGAATTTCAAAAGAAGTGTTTGGGCAAGATGGAAAGTGTGGCTAAGCAAGGAAGAACGGTGTTGTTTGTGAGTCACAATATGACAGCGGTTTCCAATCTCTGTTCGCGCGTTATCTGGTTATCTAAAGGATGCATTTTGAAAAACGGTTCGACCTCATCCGTAATATCAGACTATATAAAAGGAGTTTCCGGTGATGCCTATAGTTCCGTTTGGAGAGCAAGTCAGATGTTGGATAAAAAGATTTATTTCAAGGAAGTTAAGCTTTTAACCCATAGTGGTGATATTGTTAAGATGGGTGAAGATTTAACTTTTAATCTGCTTGTTTCTTCAATAATTGAATCGAGTTCTTTTCAGATATGCATTCAGTTATTTGATTCAAATCTCAACCGACTCACAACCCTTTATAATACAGACTTTAATATTAATTTTAATTTGTTAACAGGAGATAACAAATTTTCATTAACTATTTTAAATAATAATCTCCTTCCTGGTGAATACTACTTTTCATTTTCAGCCATGTATAATTATGGTGCCGAGATATTTGATCACCTTGAGAAGGCCATTTATATAAAAGTATTGCCAGAGGACGTAACCGAAACTGGTATAACTCTGAACGGTGATCGAGGTAATATATGGTTTAGATTAAAATAGATATGTTTAATAAAATAAAGGATTACCTAAAACTAGTTTATTCAAAGGCTAATAAAAGCGAAGTGGATGCGCTTTATAGTTTACTCTATGATATAGTTCATGATTTGGATGGGCCTCCAAAAATCTTTGTTAAACAGACACAACAAACATTTGGATTTCAATGGGCTGAGCTGAGCGAAGGTGAAGCTATGTTAAGTGATGCCTGGTTTAAGGAGAATGTAGCAACACTTATTACCGAACATGAATTATTAATTGACCGCAACTGGTTTAAAGGTAAAAATGTTCTGGATCTTGGTTGTGGAGGCGGGCGGTGGTCCTATGGATTAGCTTCATTAGGTGCCAATATCACAGCGGTGGATGTAAATCAAAGTGCACTGGATGCCACCCAAAAGGCATTGGCGGGTTTCGAAAATATTAAGAAAAGGTTTATTAAATCACCGCTGGAGGATTTGCCAATGGCTTTAGAGCCTTCTGAGAAATTTGATTTGGTTTGGTCTTGGGGAGTTATACATCACTGCGAAAGTTTTAATAAATCACTTGAGAATGCCATGCGTTACGTGAAAGAAAGTGGCCTTATATATCTTTATTTATATGGCCGGGAAAGCGTGCCATATGCTTCTGATATAGCAAAATTCAAAAAGCGACTTTATTATAACTCCTTAAAAACCTGGAAGGAAAAGAAAGATTATTTATTGTCGCTTGCAAAAGGTGATAAGGCGAAAATTCATCAATTACACGATATGTTGGCACCTATAATCAATCGAAGGTTGGAGTATGATGATATGAAAACCAGATTGGAGACAAATGGGTTTCATAATACTTTCCGTACGGTTAACCATACAGAGTTGTTCATGCGTGCCATAAAGGGAAAATCTTCAGAACTGGAAGGTAGCTTACATTACCAGCGAATTCCTGATCATTGGCTAAAACGATATACTATTTAAAATCTCATGTGCGGTATAGGTGGGATTGTAAAGCATAATGGTCGGTATGAAGAAAGCCAACTTTTTTCTATGCTTTCAGGTATTGAGCATCGAGGCCCTGACGGTGTTGGACAATATCTTGGGGAACATGTTGGTTTACTACATGCCCGGCTTTCTATTATTGACACCAGTGAATTGGCAAATCAACCACTCTATAACGAGGATAAAACTTTGGTGTTGGTATGCAATGGGGAGATTTACAATCACCTTACGTTGCGCCAGGAGTTAGAGGAAAAGGGTCATCATTTTTACTGTCATTCCGATTCGGAAGTCTTATTGCATCTCTACGAGGAGCATCGCCATGAGCCAGTTATCATGCTCAACAAACTGAAAGGCATGTTTGCCTTTGCACTCTATGATATGAAGAATGACGTCCTTTTCTTAGCTCGTGATCGCTTTGGTATCAAACCCCTTTATTACACAATCGATGAGGAAGGTTTTTATTTTGCTTCTGAGATTAACGCACTTGTAAACGTTCGTCCTGAATTGCGAAACGTCATCGATTATACCAGTCTTTACGAATACTATCAGTTTTTATCCATACCGGAACCCAATACGATTTATGAAAATGTAAAAGCTTTACCTGCCGGGCATTTTGCCCTTATTCAAAAGAATGAGGTTACCATCACTCCATGGTATTCGCTGGAAGAAATGGCAGTTCCAAATAAGTATACTGATGTTACGGTATTTTCGCAGCAACTTTTTCGTAAGCTCGAAACGGTTATCCATGAGCATTTAATTTCGGATGTGCCCATTGGCTCTTTTCTTTCGGCTGGCATTGACTCTACTATCGTCACGCATTTTGCAAGCAAGCATGCTGACCGTTCATTCACATCTATATCGGCAGGTTTTCCTAATTATCCTGAGGATGAAAGTAAGGTGGCGGAGGAAACTGCAGGAAAAATGCGGGTAAAGCATCATACCTACACGCTAGTTGGAGGTTTTTTTGATGATGCTTCCACGGTGATGCGATATTTTGATCAGCCTTTTGCCGTATCAAGTGCTTTCTCATTATTCCGAATTTCCAAACTTGCGCGGAATGAGATGAAGGTTGTGCTTACCGGTGATGGCGGAGATGAAGTGTTTGCGGGGTATGATCATAAACACAAACCATTCTACATTCCGCGTATAGTGCACTACACGCCATTATTGTTGCGTCCTATCATTGGAAAATTACTGAGTTCGGTTCCAGTGGAGAAATTGAAAGAACTTGCCGGCCAATTTACCATAAGCCTTACTGACCGGTTCTTAAACAGGAGTCGTGTGCTCTCAGAACAAGAAGCACTTCAATTCATTCCCGAAGCGAATCGACCTTTAATTGAACGAAAACGGTTGTCTCAACACCTGGATGATCTGTTAGTTCAGGTAAAATCATTTTCGCAGCTGCACCAGTTACTATATCTCGATTTCAATACCTTTTTGAAATCAGAAATGTTATACAAAGTTGATCGCATGACTATGGCTAATCAGCTTGAAGGCCGGGTGCCATTTCTGGACCATGAAATTGTGGAGCTGGCTTTTTCGGCAACATCAGACTTGTTGCGCGAACAGTACCTGGGTAAATTACCCTTACGAAAATGGGTAGAAGAGCATTATCCCGGATTAGGCTTGAGGCCCAAGACGGGTTTTAATACTCCCCTGGCACAGCTGCTTCAGGAAGATGAAGCTTCTAGGAAAATAGTTACTGATTTGATTTCAAATCTTACCGACTCATCCCTGGCAGATAAAGAGTGTATCAAGTCTGTTATTCATGAAGTTAGGAGTAAGGAAGTCAATGTAAGTCATGTAATGCTTTTGGTATGCCTCGCAGGTTGGTTTAAACTCCGGATTGATTCATGAAGGTGATTGTACTTACACCCAATTATCCCAGAAGGGAGGCGATGAATAATGGAATATTTATTCATCAGCAGGTGAAAGCACTTCGTGCATTAGGTGTGGATTGCCAGGTATTACTCACTCATAATTGGTTTCCGTCTTTTGGACTACACCGACTCCATCCCTATTGGCGACTTGGATATGAACAAAAAAGCAGCTATATCACCAACTACGAAGGGGTGCCCATCCATCATGTTCCGGTGTTTGTAAAAATGCCCAGCCGGTTTTTTCGCGAAAATCATTATGAAAGGGAGGCTTCTGCAATTATCAACTACATCAGGCAAACCAAATTACTTCATGATGCAGAATGGTTATATGCCCATTTTCTAACAGACTATGGTTATATAGGATCATTGGTAAAGAAAAAGCTCGATATTAAACTGGCGGCCATTGCACGTGGTGATGATGTGCATGCCTGGCCTGAGCGTAATCCATCTTTGGTAAAAAATTTACAGGTGGTTTGCCGGGAGGCTGATATCTTATTGGCCAATAGCAAAAGATTAAGTGAAGATTTGCGCACATGGTTTGAATCTGATTTTGAAAGAAACGTGTCGGTCATTTATAATGGGGTGGACTTTGATCGGTTTAGACCGGTAGAAGATGATATTGAAAAAAAGGAACTTCAAAAAAAATGGGGACTTCCTTCTGGGTATAAGTTTTTAATTTGTGTGGCCACCCCGGTAATATTAAAAGGTTGGATAGAATTAATGGATGCAATTAAAAATCTTGGTGAAGATTTCAGTGGATGGAAGCTGATTGCCGTGACAACACCCAGAAATGGCGCAGATGCCCTGGATATTAATAAGGAAGCAAAAAAAAGAGGAATAGGACAGCATGTTATATGGCTGGGATCAATTGATCCGATTCACATGCCTGATTGTTACCGGGCAATAGATGCATTTATTCTACCTAGTCATAACGAGGGTATGTCAAATGCGGTAGTCGAAGCTTTGGCATCTGGGTTACCTGTTGTTACAACAGATGTGGGTGGCCATCGCGAATTTATTGACTCGGACGTGAATGGTTTTTTAATTCAACCCAATCATACGGATGAACTTATTGCTGCACTTGAAAAAATTATCGGTGATGAAAAATTCCGAAAAGATATAGCTTCCTATGCTAGAGAAGGAGCCTTGCGCATTGGTTCTTACTCTCAAAATGCAAAGCTATTGTTGAAATTATTTGAAGTTTATAGAAGTAATCCTGTTGTTGATAAATAATGAGCAATTGAAAGTTTTAGCACTAACCCACGCACAATTAAATAGCAATGGTCTTTCACCTGTATCATGTGAACGTGCTGATGGTTTTGTGTTTGCATGGGTCACTCGATGTAAATGGCAGGTAGACATAATTTATACAGAAGGTACTATATGGGCAGGGCCTTGGGCAGATGGTGTTGGGTTGCCGGTTAATGTGATTCATGTGTCTCCGACTGATCTGATTTTTCAATCAGAAAGTTTTAGGTTTCAAATCAAGTTTTATTTGCGGGCGCTAAAATTCAAACAATTCTTTCTTTTATTGATCGAGCGCTTTTATTCTCAGATGTGCTTTTATTTCCCGCTACCCAAACTTCCTTTTTTTAAAGCACGACTATGGGCCAATAAGGTAGTGAGGAAGTTACATACCGACTATGATCTTATCTTTGTTTCCTCTGGTAGAGGTGATGAGTATTTACTTGAAACGGGTTATCGGCTTTCAAAATTAATTTCTGCTCCTTTAGTTATTGATTTTCGGGATCTTTTTAGTGAGCATCATGATAAATCTCGCTTCAACGAAGTTCAGAGACGAAACTTCAAGAACTTTGAGCTAAAAGTATTTAAAAGAACTTTGCTTATAAGTACACCGCAAGCGCAAGATGTTGAGTTACTTTCTGCGTATGCTACTCCTCCTGTAGTTCAGGTGCCTCATAGTTACTATATTTTACCAGAATGGGAACAAAATTTAGAAGCGCCAACTGAGTTTGTAGTTAGTTATGCGGGGAAATTATATTCAGATAGTGATGGTTATAAGCTGTTTTTAGACTTCATAAAGATTATCAATAGTAAGTATAAAAAAGTATTTTTTAAGGTATTTACGAATGAAGTAAATGTGATCAATACAGATATAAAAAAATATGACTTAACCAATATTTCAGTTTTTTCCTGGCAGACACCGGATTTGATTTGGCGTGAAATGAGAAAGTCAAGACTGAGTTTAATATATAATTCCAGCGTAGCTGAAGGCAGAAACCTATTACCGACCAAAGCAATAATGAGCGCAGCAACTGGTAATTCAGTATTATTTCTTTTTTCATATTATGATAAAGCAGTAGCCGGCTTTTTAGCTACTTATAATTGTGGAGGGCAATTCACGACAATTGATAAGGCCATTGAATGGTTTGAAGAATTGTATAAAAAGAGTGACTTAACCATAAAGCAAATTAACCTTTCTTTGCCAGAGCGAATGGAAGTTGGTTATAATTTTGGGTTGTCGATAGAAATGGCGCTCAGAAACTGATCGAATAAAGTGAGCGGCAACCAATGAACATTATAGGAATTAAAATAATAGCTTTTCGGATGGATGATTTTAATATTTATTAGAATTTAAATTTAATGTGTGGCATAACCGCTATTTATAATAAATCAGGACTGTCAACTGAGTATCTTTTTAAGGCTAACGCAATTATTTCACACCGCGGCCCCGATGATGAAGGGTATTTACTTTGGAAACCGGCTGATCAGTTGCAGGTATTTTCAGGACGTGATACAGCGACCAGTACACAGCAATTTTTTAACTATGCCGCGTTGCCGGCAGATAGCCGTGATTGGTTAATTGGGTTGGGGCATCGCAGGCTCTCCATTATTGATCTGTCACCCAATGGGCATCAGCCCATGCTTTTGCCTTCGCAAGGTTTGACCCTCACATTTAATGGTGAGATTTATAATTACATTGAAATCCGGGAAGAACTTGTAACACTGGGGCATCAGTTTCATACCGGCAGCGATACGGAGGTGATTTTACGTGCCTGGGCCGAATGGGGTACCCGCGCCCTGCATAAGTTCAATGGCATGTTTGCCTTTGTCATTTTAGATACCCTGAACAACCAGCTCTTTGCCGTGCGCGATCGGTTTGGTGTCAAGCCGCTTTATTACACCCAAAACAGTTCTTACCTGGCTATTGCCTCCGAAGTAAAACAACTCCGGGAGTTACCGGAATATCGCTTTCAATTGAATGAACAAATTGCATATGATTACCTGCGTTATGGCTTGATTGATCATGCAGCCAGTACCTTCGAGCAGGGTATTGAGCAAGTGATGCCCGGACATTTTTTGAAATTGAATCTTACTTCCGGTGAAGTGAAGGTGGAGCGTTGGTATGAGTTAACTCCGCAAATGTGGCAGGGTACTGAACAACAAGCGTACGAAAAATTCTATGCGTTGTTGAAAGACAGCGTGCGCCTGCGCCTGCGCTCCGATGTTCCCGTAGGGTCAGCTCTGTCAGGAGGTCTTGATTCGTCTGCGATTGTGTGTCTGATGCGCGGGGTACTCCAAGATCAGGGGTTGGCCAATCATCCTATCGAAACCATAACCAGTTGCTTCGAGGACAAAAAGTACGATGAGTGGCATTTTGCCGAGGAAGTGGTGAAGTCGGTGGGTGCCCGGGCGCACCGGGTATATCCAACACTGGAGAAATTACAGGTTGATTTGGATAATCTGCTCTGGCACATGGACCACCCCTTTGGTTCAACCAGTCAGTTCAGCCAATGGTGTGTTTTTGAGGAAGCTCGCAGGCAGGGCCTCACCGTCATGATTGATGGCCAGGGTGCTGATGAACAGTTGGCCGGTTATGGAGGAAATGATCTGGCCCTTTATGCCGGTTTATTGGCGAAACATCGGTATGGTAAACTGGCGTGGGAGGCGAGCAGTTATAGGCAAAGGTATTCCAGTCTTCCCTGGGGCTTGCTTTTCAGAGCCCTGGAGGTGAGCTATCCGCGAGTCGGTAAGCAATTGATTCCCAAGCGTTACCGGTTGGGGCGCCATGAGCCCCCCGAGTGGCTTCGTCATGAGAAGTTCACACCCTTTGAATTGCATCGGGGTAGTTTGACGAAGTCGCTGATGCAGCAAATTCAAGCCATGCCTTTGCCGGCCTTGTTGCGGTATGAAGATCGCAATTCGATGGCTTTTTCGGTGGAGTCGCGTGTGCCGTTTATGGATTATCGTTTGATTGAATTTACGCTGGGGTTGCCGGAGGAATTGATCTATCGCAGAGGTGAGCGCAAATACCTGCTGCGCACTGCCTTTCGCGGAGTGGTGCCCGACAAGATTCTGGACCGTAAGGACAAGATGGGCTTTGTTTCACCGGAGGAAAGGTGGTTTAAATCCAATGACCCTGATTGGTTTAGAAAGGAGATGCCTACAAACTCAGTAGCTTTGGGCCGTTTACTTGATATCAAGCTGGCAAAGGATCACATAATCAACATGCAACACGGAACGACAAGTTTTGATTTCAGTGCCTGGCGTATCCTTTGCTTGAATCGATGGCTTACAAAACATCAATAATGGCATCGGATAAGGAATTAAGACTTGCATTGGTTGTAGAGAATTTTTTACCGATCAGTCAGGTCTGGATTTGGAGGCAGGCGAAGATAGAGGGATTAACGCCCAAAGTAGTTTTAACCTACCACCGAAGCAATCCTGAAGTTTTTGATTTCCCCCGTTTGGTTGTGGGGGTTGCGGCCAATAGATCGATGAGTAAATTGAGAAAGAAGTTTTGGTTTGTTTTTAAATGGTTTAAGCCAAAGCTCTCCGATCGGAACACAGCCATGTTTAAAACTGCGCTACAAGAATATGATGTTAATATAGTGCATGCCCATTTTGGAACCGTTGGAGCTGAAGTTGTTGATCTGTGCAGCGAATTACAGATTCCGTTGGTCGTGACTTTTCACGGTTTTGATGCAACTTCGGTTCCCGTCAGATGGCCGGGCTATCAAACGAAATTGAGATCAATGTTTCTAAAGTGCGCGTGTGTGGTATCAATTTCAGAGTATCTGACTCATGCGATTAAAACACTGGGCTGTCCGCCAGAAAAAATCAGGGTGAATTATCTCGGTGTGCCAACAAATTGTTTTGAATTTACGAGGCGGGTGCAGCGCGTGGGGCCGATTCGGTTTATACACATCGGTAGATTAGTCGAAAAGAAGGGAGTGCCTGATTTGGTGCGTGCCTTTACTCGGGCTTTCCCATTTCAATGTGACGTTGAATTGATGATTGTGGGTTCCGGGGAGGAGGAAACTCTGGTCAAATCCTTAACTCTTGAGCTGCGCCCGGCAAATCCTATAGTATGCAAAGAATTTGTAGCTCCGGAAAAGGTGCGAGAAGAACTTGAATCCGCAGATGTTTTTGTTCTGAATAGTCGGGTAGATTCAAGGGGCACTACGGAAGGGTTGCCCATTAGCATGTTGGAGGCGATGGCAACCGGAATGCCCGTTATCGCAGCCAATCATGCTGGTATTCCGGAGGCAGTTGAAGATGGATATAATGGATTTTTGATTCAGGAGAAAAACATTGTTGCCTTAGCGGAAGCATTGCAGAAATGTTGTGATCGCCAACGGAATGATGAGATGGGGAGGAATGCCTGGAGGACGGTTCGATCAAAATTTGCTTCTGAGGAGAACGGAAAGCAGTTGCGTAACCTTTATAACTCTGTTGTAAATTGAAAACGGTGTTGGTATTGGCGTATGAACACGCACCATTTAACAGGCCGGGCTCAACAGTGGGTGCGCAGCGCACCTACCAGTTCGCCAAACATTTACCCCGGTTTGGCTGGAAGTGCATTGTGTTGTGTTGTGATTTTAAGACGCGGTATTCGCTTGACCCGAGATCAGATTGGAAAAGGCAAGTTGATGTTGCCGTGGGCAGCCTGTTGGGGGAGGAGCAACTTCAGCAGGAGATGCTGGCAATTCCGCTGCCATCCTTGAAATACGGTGGCCTGTTCGATAAGCTATGGCACCGGGCGGTGGTATTGGACCCGGTACGCGGCACCTTTTCTCCGCGACCGGGCGTGTTCAACGGGGTGATAAGGCTTCTGGCAACGTGTTTTAAATTCTTTACGGGTGACCATTCGGAATCGTGGCAGCCCGTGGCCACTCGGGCAGCCGAGCACGTGATTCACAAGACCAAGGTGGACGCAGTGCTGGCCGAACATGGGCCTGATGCATCCCTTTATGTGGCCCATCGGCTGGCGAAGCAACTGCCGATCCCCTGGGTGGCTGATTTTCGCGATCCGGCTTTGCAAGCTTTTCCTCCGCTGTTGCGCGGCCTTATGCGTTGGCACTTGAGGCGCATACTGAAGTCGTGTCGGTTGGTCATCAATGTAAATCCCTTTTGGGTCGAGTGTGATCGCGCAGACTTTAATAAAGAGGTCCGGCTGATTCCGAATGGTTTTGATGAGGACGAGTTTGTTTTTAACCCCCAGGTTGTCAGGAATGAATCTTTTCGGATAGGAGCCTACGGGAATGTCTCATTTCCCGGTGATGTAGATTTGCTCTTTCGGGCGCTGAAAGTCCTGAGGCTGCGTAAACGAGCTGTTCAGTTTTTCTATTTCGGTAACCTGGCGGCCTTATTCAGACGCAAGGCGAATGAGTATGGGCTACACGAGGCTGTACACATTTACGACCCCATGCCACGGGCCGAGGTTTTGGCCCGGGTGGGGGAACTGAACGCGGTCGTCTTGTTTTCTTCAGCACCCCATTTAAATACTGACCCCTACTTAATGCACGGCTATTACCCGGCAAAAGTTTTTGAGGTGTTTGGCTTGCGGAAATCATTTGCGGTTGTGCCAGGGGACCAGGGGCTTCTGAACGAACTCGCCTTGCGTTCGGGTTACGGGGTAGTCACCGAAACCGATACAGCTTTAGTTGAGACCATAGAGCGATGGATTGACCAGTATAACGAAACCGGTAGGGTAACCCTGCCGGTTGACGAAGTCTTTATTCAACAGTTCTCCCGCAAGGTGCAGGCCGGGGATTTAGCCAAAGCACTTTTTTCTATTCTTTGAAGTCGATGTGTGGAATTGCGATTTGCTTAACCCATCAGCCTGTCAGAGGTAATCCGTTTACCAAAACCGCTATGGATTTGCTGGCTCACCGAGGTCCGGATGGCCATGGATTTTGGAACGATGACACGTGCTGGATGTTACACAGGAGGTTGGCCATTCAGGACCTGTCGGTTGCGGGGCAGCAGCCCATGCAGTCTCCCTCCGGCCGATACCAGATGGTGTTTAACGGAGAGATTTACAACCATCTGAATTTACGCAAGCGTTTTCTATGCGATGTTTCTTTTCGGGGTCATTCGGATACCGAAACTTTGCTCGCCTTATTTGAACGATTGGGATCGGGCATGTTGCCTCACCTCGTGGGCATGTGGGCCTTTGTTATCTGGGATGTTCAGGAGCAGCAGGCTTTTATCAGTCGCGATCGGTTTGGGCAGAAGCCGCTTTACTGGTGCAAACGAGATGGAGATTGGTTTTTTTCGAGTGAGTTGAAGCCATTATTGGCCGGCCAGGGAGCGCAAGTCTACAATCCGCTGGCGATTTCGGAATACCTGGCGCTGGGAAACTATGATCACCTGGGGACCGAGACGTTTTATCAGCATATCTTCAGTTTCCCCCCGGCCAGCTTCGCTTTTTTGAAACATGGCGATACAGGTCTTGCTGCACAGTCATACTGGAGGCTGGATGAAGTGCCGCACCGGGACAGGGTACCGTTTCAACGAAACGAGGCTGCCCGCCTTCGCGAACTGGTGATTCAGTCAGTGGAGTCCCAGTTGTTGTCAGATGTACCCGTGGGAGCCACACTTTCCGGTGGACTGGACTCGTCCATTATTGCTAGTTGTCTGGCTGTATTGGGAAAGAAAGGTTTTCCTGTTTTCACCGCCCAGTTTCCGGGGTCAGCCTTTGACGAATCACCTTATGTCGAGGCGCTGCGTGAGCGGTTTGAGGGCTCGTTTGAAGTCATCCGCGCTCCGGTAGGTTCAATACGTCTGCAAAAAGATATGGGCAGAGTAATTCATCAGCAAGAGGAGCCGTTCGGTGATCCTTCGATTATGGCCCATGGTTTCCTTGTGCAGGCCGCCCAACAGCATGGCATACCAGTATTGTTGGGAGGCCAGGGTGGCGATGAGCTTTCGATGGGCTATCCATGGATGGTCCAGCGGCTGGCGGCCTATTCGCTCAACAAAGGTAGAGTAACACTTTTCGCAGATGTTTTGAAAAGCCGGTATGTCAAACTGCCTGTTGCCGCGCGAATACTGTTGGGTGGCTTCTTTCCGGCAGTGGAGAAAAAATTTCGCCTGATCATGCGAAAAAGACAGAAGTCCTGGTTGCGTACACCCCTCCAAATTCCCTCCCCGGCAGTTTCCTTTGGCACGTCCACGGGCTTTGATGAAATTTACCGCGAGTCGCTGTACTCGGTAGGGTTACCCCACCTGTGCCATTATGACGACCGCTCGACCATGGCAAGATCAATTGAAGGTCGAATGCCTTTTTTAGACCACCGCCTGTTTGAGTTTGTCTCGCGTTTGCGTGAGGATGCATTTTACCGCAACGGCTTATCCAAATACTTACTGCGTGAGGCTTTCCACGCGGAGTTGCCCGATTGCATTCGTACCCGCAAAGACAAGATTGGCTTTTTTACACCGCTGCGTGAGTTGGTGTTACAGGATGCCGATTGGATTGCGGCACAACTTGTTGAGAGCCGTCTATTGAAGGATGTGTTAGCTGATGATTTTTTACAAACCGTGCTGGCTAAATTGAAAACATCCCGCGGAGCGGAGGGTAGTGATTATCGAGTTATCTTTCGCCTGTTATCCCTGGCGATCTGGCATAACCAATTCAACCGTCAGCCATGAGACTTTACGTCCGGCATTTGTTCATCGTTATGCTCGTTGGCGGGTACTTTTTTGACTACCCGTTGTTGCAGGCGGTATCCCTTTTTTTGTATTCCGGGGCAGTGCTCACCGAGGACACCCGAGCGGGTACCTTGAGGCGTTTGGATGTCTCAACTACCTTTGCTTTTCTACTGTTGCTTACCTCTTTTAGTCATTTTGGCGCCTTGTCCGGTTGGTTCGACACGGGTGATACGTGGGCAAATTATCTCATACCGGAACACCTTGAAAAAGGGCTTTTTGTCTTCAGCGCAGGGGCAGTAGTAAGCATGGAGGCCATGCGTTACACCATGGTGAGCCGCGGAGATTACCGGATCGCCTACCCGCGTCAATCGTTTTTTGTTTCGGTGCTGTTGGTTAGCCTGATGTTGCTGGTGGCCCGCCATTTTGGGTTGTTGCCATCGTGGGGTACCGTTACCTCGTTCGTTCAGCTTTTGGTGAATGGTTCCATTTTTCTGCTGGCCTATATGGCCCATGCCGAAAACAGAATGGCGAGGATTATCACCGTGGTTGTCTATTCCACCGGCTTGTCTTTGTATGCCATTCAATTCTCCTACCTACGCATGGAAATCATAGTGCCGTGGCTGGCTTACTTCATGGGTGAGGTAGTTGCCCGAAGGCAGATACTTCGTATTCATTTGGTGTCGAAGACTATTTTAGTGGTGGGTTTGGTGGTGTTTCCGGTGTTGTTTACCTATCTCGGGAAGAACCGGGAAAGCCTTCGGGGCAGCGAGCGTAAGTTGGAGTTGGCGTTGAAAGAAGGCACCGGCTTGCCACGTGATGAGGAGGGGGAGACTTTGCTGAGTCGTTTAAATGTGATGGGTCAAATGAGCAACATTGTAGATCTAACGGAACGAAAGGGCTTTTACGAAGGTTTTACACTGCGTTACTTTTCTTTTGTTTTCATTCCCCGGTTCATTTGGCCCGAGAAGCCGATTTTGGATGGCGGACAATGGTTCGCGGTTGAAATTGGGCGGTCCTATTATTTGCCCAGTGGACGGGCAGCTAATTCGGTAAATATGACCGTGCCAGGGGAGATGTATTTGAATTTTGGTTGGTCCGGGTTGATCGCGGGATGTACGCTTTTTGGCTTTTTTGTTTCGTTTATCTGGAACAGTGTTCGCGGAAGTGATTTGATCTCGTGGGCATTTCGCTTCTATCTCCTGTTTCTGGGCATGTTTTCGTTGGGCTCAGATATGATGGTTATTCCGCAACTGATGGCGTATTGGTTGATCTATAAAACAGTAACATTTTTCCGAACGAGGTTGTATGCATAAGCTACTTTGTATTGGGCAGGAGTGGCGTGGCAGCAATGCTTCCGGCTTATTTCATGCCTTTTCGAGGGTTGGGTGCGCGGTCAGTATCCTGGATGATCATCGGCATATTTCGCTTTCTACACGGGGCACTGCATTGAAGTTGGCTGAGCGGTTCCTTCGGCCGCTGCAGGTGCGTGAGTATAACGCCCGGTTGTTGTCGATGGCCCGGGCATTTAAACCCGATTTGGTTTTCGTCTACAAGGGCCCATTTGTGGATCCGGAAACCTTACATCAGCTAAAGCGTATGGCATTGCCCGTAGTAAACTTTTTTCCGGATGTCAGCTTTACCGCACACGGGAGTCGGATCGTGCGGAGTATGCCCCATTACGATTTTGTTTTTACAACCAAGTCGTTTGGCGCTTCTGATCTGCAGAAAAATTTTGGTGTGCCCGGCTCGCGGGTACACTTTATACCGCATGGCTTTGATCCCTTTATTCACCGCAGATTGGTGGATCCAAACCCGATTTTTGCTTGTGAGGCCTCGTTCATAGGCACGTACTCACCTCATAAGGAGAGGTACCTGGCCTATCTGAAATCGGTGATGCCTGGTCTCGGTCTGCTGATTTGGGGGAATTGGGAGAAAAGTAAGGTTGCCGAACTGAAGAAATCTATTTGTGGAATGGGCGTGCATGGCGACTTGTATGCGCTGGCGATCAACCAGTCGACTGTGAATATTGCCTTGCTGTCCGAGCAGGTTGCCGGGGCTTCGCGTGGAGATCAGATTACGTCAAGAACTTTTCATATTCCGGGGGCTGGCGGATTTATGCTTCACCAGCGGACTGACGAATTGTTGCAGTATTTTGATGAAGGGAAGGAGATCGCATGTTTTGAATCTCCCGGAGAACTGTTGGAAAAGACCGCTTACTACCTGAAAAACGATTCGGAGCGAAAAAAGCTGCAGGAAAATGGCTTTGTTCGGGCCCAACGCGATCATACGCTGGATGCAAGGGCGCGGGAAATTCTTACCATATTGAAATCAAAATCCATTTTGTAGAACACATGGACTTTAAGCAAGCGTTGTACCGCACCTATCAAACGACCCATTCGGTTGCGCTATATGGCGAACTATCGATAGAGCAAATTGAGGGGAATTTTTCCAGTTGGAAGTATTATTACCTGCCCCACTTTCCGGAGAACAAAAATGCGAGCGTGCTGGACATCGGATGTGGCATCGGGTCATTTGTATATTACATGCAGCAATTAGGATATACCCATGTTCGCGGAATTGATGTCTCGCCTCAACAAATTGAAGCAGGAACACAATTGGGTATTTCAGGGCTCCAGGTTTGTGATTTGAATGAACTACTGGCTGACGCAACGGAGCAATTTGACTTTATTGTGGCTCGTGATGTGATTGAGCATTTTACCCGGCAGGAAGCATTCGATATTATGACGAAGGTCAGTAAGTCGCTCAGGCCGGGCGGCAAGTTCTTGATGCAGGTTCCCAACGGGCAAGGGTTGTACTACACCAGCATTTTCTACGGTGATTACACGCACGAAATGGCGTATACCGAGGCCAGCGCAAGGCAGGTTTTACTGAATTGCGGTTTTCGAAACGTGACTTCATATCCCACAGGGCCGGTGCCGCACACGATGCTCAGCCGGCTGCGTAGCGCCCTGTGGTGGTGGAAAGTGCAATGGATCAGGTTTTGGAAGATGGTGGAGACCGGCAGCGCCCGGGGAATTTTTACCTCCAATCTGATTGTCGTGGGCGAACGGTGATGCCATGGAGGTGAATTATTATTTCCGGCATCGCCATGCAAAAAATAACAGTTTTGAGAATTTGTTTCAAAACATTATCGAGCATCTGCCGGCCGGGTTTACAACCAAAATACTGACGGCCCAAAAGCCGCTCGATTGGCGCATGCTTTGGCGCATACGGAGCGAGAAGGCGGATGTGCACCATATCACCGGAGCGGTCAATTACCTGGCGATGAGTTTACCACCTGAAAAAACTGTTCTAACCATACACGATGTGGGGTTTTACGAAAATGCGACTCATAGCGCATTCAAGAGGATGGTGTATGGCGAGCTGTGGTTCCGCAGACCGTTACGCCACACCCGTTTTGTTACGGTGGTTAGTGAATTCACCAGGCAACGACTTCTGGAATATTTTATGGTTGAGGACGAACGCATCCGGGTAATTCCGAACCCTGTTTTATCTCACTTTTCCGAGTTACCGGTGCGCTTGCCGGGCGAGCGATTAAACGTTCTTCAAATCGGTAGCGGGCCCCATAAAAACCTGGCGACCTTGATCAAAGCCGCTCGCGATTTACCGGTACATCTGATCAAGGTGGGCGTTCTCAGCGAAGAAGAACAGCGGGGGCTTATGCGTGGGCAAGTTTCATTTGAAGTGCACACCGGCATTTCAAATGATCAGGTTGCCGAGCTTTACAGACGGTCGGATATCTTGTATTTTGCTTCGCTTTACGAGGGCTTTGGGATGCCTATCATTGAAGCGCAGACGGTAGGGAAGCCGGTGATCACCAGCAAGCTTGGCGCGATGCAGGAAGTTGCAAACGGTAGTGCATGGTTGGTTTCACCAAATGATGCAGACGAGATTCGGGCAGCCATCCAGATCCTTCACCAGCAGCCGGACCAGTATCTGACCCTGGTGGAGAGAGGCAGGCAAAATGCGAAGCGATTTTCTCTTCCAGATGTTGTGGGTCGTTACGCGCATCTTTACCGTGAGGTCCATGCGTAGCGTTTCAGCTGTTGTTTTCTGGCAACCCAATATTAGTCACCATATGGTGCCTTTGCTCAGGCAACTGACTGAGCATTATCACGTCACGCTTTGTGTGCTTGAGCGAATTAGCGAGCGCAGAAAGGCAATGGGTTGGGCGGAGCCGGATACAACCGGAATAGTGATTGAGCTGGTGCCTGTTGAAAGCCCGGAGCTTCTGTTTGAAAAATACCACAGCGATTCAACGGTTCATGTTTTTTCGGGTACAAGCGGCTACCCGCTGCTCTGGCGTGCGTTCAAAAAGGGAGTTCAATTGAATGCGAAGTTGGGATTTCAGGCGGAGACCCGAAACTGGCAGGGGTTTTCCGGGCTGTTACGGTTGATTCACTCCCGTTGGGAAGCAACCCGCATTCGGGGCAGCGTTTCGTTCATCCTGGCTATGGGTGACCGGGGGGTGGCGTGGTATAGACGCGTTGGCTATAATCCAGGTTGTATTTTTGATTGGGCCTATTTCACCCAACCACCTGATTACCCGGAACGCGTTCGGCAAGACTCCACCCGCTTAAAGATTTTGTATGCAGGTCGGTTTTCGGAGGAAAAAGGAGTTGTCCCCCTGATTGAAACGTTAAGGTCAAACTTGGATTTGCCGATTGAATTGCATCTTGCCGGTGGTGGCCCACAACAGGATCGCGTATTGAACTTTATAGACGGGCAATCTGGATTCATCTTTCATGGTATGTTGGAGATGAAAGCAGTAGCCTCACTCCTGGCTGAAATGGATTATCTGGTTGTGCCGAGTACCGGTAAAGATGGATGGGCGGCAGTGGTCAACGAAGCGTTAAGTGTGGGTACCCCTTGCCTCGTCTCCCGAAATGCAGGTGCGGCTTCATTGATCGTGAGCGAACGTCTGGGCTATACGTATGATCCCGCACAGAGAGGTGCACTGATCAGACTTTTAAGAATCATATCGAAGACGCACTGCGGGTGGAATTTGAATGAACGGCAGTGGATCAAAGAACAGGCACAAAAAATATCACCTCAATCGGGAGCCACCTATTTAAAAGAAATCATTGAACATATATTTTTGGGGGGCCAGAGACCGAATGCGCCCTGGAAGTCAATCAAATCGTACTAATGGGTTCAGGGGCTTTAAAAAACTCACTATTCATAGATGCTTCAAACATTCGGGCGGGTGGTGGTCTCACCCACCTGATCGAACTGTTGCGTGCGGCTAACCCTCACGAAGTTGGGCTGGATGAGGTAATCGTGGCAGCACCTGATTCTACGCTGCGCCAACTTGACGAAAAGCCATGGCTGACCCGGCACGCGCATCCCTATCTGAACCGAAGCTACCTGTTTCGGTTTTGGTGGCAATTTCGAATTCTCCCCGGTCTCGTGCGAAGTCGCGAGGCCATTTTGTTCATACCCGGCACCGGCAAGCCGTGGTTTAAATACCCGTACGTTACCATGTGCAGAAATCTGCTGCCGTTGGACTTCAAAGAATTGTGGCGATTTGGGTTGTCGCTAACGACTTTGCGTTTGCTGTTTCTCCGGGTTCTTCATTTAAACGCCTATGCTCAGGCTCAGGGTGTGATATTTCTTACCCAATATTGTGTTGATATTCTCCCCGTGTCCGTGCGGGCAAGAATCAAAAAACGGGTGGTGATTCCCCATGGCTTAAATCATAAGCTTTTTACAGGCAATCCGGAGCGGTCAGACTCTACCGGTTTCAATTTGTTGTATGTGTCAATTGTTAATTGGTATAAACATCAGGATCAGGTTGCCCGGGCCGTGATCAATCTGAACAAAAAGGGCTATCCCGTGCGCCTTACCTTGATTGGGCCGGCTTACAAACCGGCATTACGAAAGTTAAATAGGGTCATGGCGGGTCATGAGCATTTGATCACCTATAAGGGGAAAATTCCGTATGGACAACTGACGAAGGAGTATCGGGGGCATCACGCGTTTATCATGGCGTCAACCTGCGAAACATTTTGTATGATTTTAACGGAGGCGATGGCCATGGGTATGGCGATTGCCTGCTCGTCCCGAAGTTCGTTGCCCGAGACGCTGGGCGATGCGGGCGTTTACTTTGATCCGGAGCAGTTGAGTTCGGTTGAACAGGCGATTCTCCAGTTGTATCTGAATGCTACATTGCGTGAAGAACTGGCCCAGCGTGCGCTTTCCCGATCAGCGAGATATGACTGGGCAGTTTGCTCTAAAAATACATTTGAATTTTTGGCATTATCCGCATCCCCCCAAACAGTTTCATGAGTTTTATACTGACCGTAAAAAGGAAATTCAGATCGTGGTACTATGCGCTGAACGAGAATCGCATAGTTACCCTTCGGGCGCCCGCGATTATGCACGGCTTAAAGTGGATCGTGAGCAAACGATACGGGCGGGCGTACTTTAAGGGTTATTATGAGCCCAAAATTGTATCCTGCCTTTTGGCGAACCTGAAGGATGGGGATAGTTTTCTGGATGTTGGCGGACACGCGGGCTATTTTAGTTTTTTGGTATCACGAATAAGCCCCTCCGGTACTATAATTACTTTTGAGCCGGATCCGGATAATTCAAAATTTATTGAGAAGATTAGGGTGCTCAACCGAGTGTCAAATGTTGATGTGGTGGCAAAGGGCGTTGGTAGTCGTGCGGGAGAATTGGCATTTGAAAAGGGTACGACTTCGTCAACCGGGAGAGTACGCGCGCAGGGTTCGTTTCGGGTGCCGATTGTAACCATTGATGATACGCTACGGGGCAAACCCATTTCGGGCTCGCTTTGGTTAAAGATTGACATTGAGGGATTTGGGGGTGAAGTGATTAAAGGTGCAACACAAACTATTGCACAATACAGACCGGGTATTTTGATGGAATTGCATGACCAAAGTGACGAGCGTGAGGTTTTAGGCAGTTTGTCAACCCATGGATATACTTTTTATAATCTCGACCAGTTGCCCGAGTCAATTGACAATCCGCATTGTCGCCTTTATGTGGCATGGCCAGGGCAAAGGAGCGAATGACAACGAAAGTGATGGAGCGCCTTTTTGTTTTGTTGCTCAGTGCAATTTTCTCAAACCTCCGGATGCCAGGGGCCTACCGGATGGCAAATATCTTTTACAATTGTAACCGTACTGCCTGGCAGAAGGGAGTTTGGGTAGTCAAAAGGTATTTGCATAGTCGCTACAAGCTTCACATTCGCCTGTTTTCCAAAGACCTGATTGACCACAAGATATTGTTTACTGGTGCCTATGAGCCGGGCACGAACGTGGTTTTGGAAAGTCAGTTGAAGGCGGGGGATTGGGTGGTGGAGGCTGGAGCTAACACCGGCACGGAGACACTTTTGATTTCGCGGTTAGTAGGGGACAATGGGAAGATCCTTGCATTTGAGCCCGTTCCCCACGTGGTTAGTAAGCTGAAACAGAATTTGGACCTGAACGGTATTAAAAATGCTGACGTGAAGGCGCTCGCACTGGGTGATAGTGCCAAAGAAATATCATTTTTCATTTACCCACAAGATCATCCCAACCAGGGCATGGGCTCAAAGGTTTTGGAGAATTCAGGACTTGAAAAAATCACCGTGTTTCAGACTACTCTGGATTCTTTATCAGATGAGGGAACACTATCCCGGATTGATTTCTTAAAAATGGATGTCCAGGGCGCGGAGTTGGATATCTTGCGTGGCGGTTTCAATTGTATTTCAAAATACCGGCCAAAAGTATTTCTGGAGGCGGCAGGGGGTCTAAGTAACCTAAAGACGATTTATGATTATCTGTCCGGATTAAACTACGTTGTTCGAGTGATTAAGCGTGATGGCCAACTAGAGGATTTGGATGCTGAGAATCTCGCCATGGGTAATTGGCTGGCGATACCAACGGATAAACGATCATGAAGCAACTGATACAAAATCTCAAAACCGGAGCTACCACATTGGAGGATATACCGGCACCGCTGGTGCGGAAGGGGAGCGTGTTGATTAAGACAAGCCGATCGTTGGTGTCCTTGGGTACTGAGCGGATGCTGGTGGAGTTTGGAAAAGCCAATCTGATTGAAAAAGCCCGGCAGCAGCCCGATAAGGTGAAAATGGTGTTGGATAAAATCCGGACTGAAGGGCTGCTACCCACATTGGAAGCGGTTTTTAACAAGTTGGAACAGCCGCTGCCTTTGGGCTACTGCAATGCGGGGTTGGTCGTTGAGGTCGGTAGCGGTATATCAGGTTTAGCGGTTGGCGACCGTGTAGTCAGCAATGGGCCGCATGCGGAGTATGTGTGTGTGCCACATAACCTGGTTGCCAAAGTGCCGGACGGGGTAAGTGATGAAGAAGCCTCATTTGCCGTTGTTAGTGCCATTGGATTGCAGGGAATTCGCCTTGCGCAACCAACGTTGGGTGAGACGGTGGTGGTGATTGGTTTAGGGCTTGTCGGCCTGGTGACTGCCCAGTTGCTTAAGGCGAACGGCTGCCACGTGATAGGAATAGATGTAGATCAGGAAAAATTGAATTTGGCGGCCGGGCTAGGCATCATGCCGTTTGATGGTGCACGCGGTGACGCGGTGAAATTTGTTGAAACCCAAACTGGTGGAGTAGGCGCAGATGCCGTCCTGATTACAGCTTCGTCAAAGTCAAATGATTTGATCTCACAGGCGGCCCGTATGAGCCGCAAGCGCGGGCGAATTGTGTTGGTCGGAGTGATTGGGTTAGAGTTAAACCGGGCTGAATTTTATGAAAAAGAGTTGATCTTTCAGGTGAGTTGCTCCTATGGTCCGGGCCGGTACGATGAGGAATATGAGCAGCAGGGCCATGACTACCCGCTTCCTTTTGTGCGCTGGACGGAGAAACGAAATTTTGAAGCCGTGCTGAAGGCCATGGCCAGCGGGCAGTTGCAGGTGAAACCACTGATCACGGAGCTGGTGCCGTTGGCGGAGTTCGATCGGATCTACAATAATATTGGTGAATCCCGATCCATCGCTTCCATTCTGGTGTATCCGCAAGAGGAAAAATCAATTGTACGCAGTGTGTCTTTAACGGGTCAATCCTTTACCGGTCAGAAGGGTGTAGTTGGCGTAATCGGTGCGGGTAACTTCACCAAGATGACCATGCTGCCGGCCTTGCAGAAGGTGGGCGCCAGCTTTAAAACTATTGCCAGCGCCAGTGGTGTAACAGGCACTGCGTTGGCGCGAAAATATGGCTTCGCACAAAGTACCACGGACTATAAAGAAATTCTTTCCGATCCTGAAATTGATCTGGTGATGATTACCACGCGGCATAATTCACATGCTGCCCAGGTGGCAGAAACACTTCGTGCCGGTAAGCATGTGTTTGTAGAGAAACCCCTTGCACTGACACATGAACAGTTGGATGACGTAATTGCGGCTTGTGAACAAGTGAAAAACGTAACCGTCAATGTGGGTTTTAATCGCAGGTTTTCTCCGCACAGTGTGGCGGTGAAACAGGCATTGGGCAGCGGGCCTATGAACATTATTGCTACCATGAATGCCGGGTTTATTCCTGCAAGCAGCTGGGTGCATGATCTGGCTACGGGCGGTGGTCGCATTATTGGCGAGGCCTGTCATTTTATTGATCTGTGCTCTTTTTTTACCGGGAGTTCGGTGGTGGCGGTGTGTATGAACGCTATGGGGATAAATCCAGCATTGAATACCGATAATGCCAGTATTTTGTTAAAGTATGCCGATGGTTCTACTGCGGTGATCAACTATTTCGCCAATGGAAGCAAAGCTTATGCGAAAGAGCGGGTTGAAATCTATTCACAGGAGCGCACGGCAACAATAGATAACTGGCGGGTATCGAAAGGTTACGAAACGAAGAGTTTTCATTCACTTAAAACCAGACAGGATAAGGGTCATACGAAGCAGTTTAGTGAGTTGATGGCACGCATAAAAGAGGGCGGGCCGCCCCTCATTCCATTTGACTCACTGATCAATACGACCCGGGCGAGCTTTGCGGCAGTAAAAAGCCTGCAGGAGAAAAAATGGATCCAGATCACGAAGTGACCATGGCAAAACTTTCATCCCGAAATTCAATGTTGATCGATTTGATTGCCGGAGCCCGGCCCAATTTCATGAAAATTGCCCCGATTATCCGGGCTTTGCAGAAGAAGCAAAGAGACGGTCATGGGATCCGATTTCGCCTGGTGCATACCGGTCAGCACTACGACAAAAACATGAGCGAAAGTTTCTTTTCGCAATTGGGAATACCGGATCCGGACATCAACCTGGGGGCTGGCGGGGGAACTCAGGCGGAGCAAACGGCTCGAATTATGATAGGGTACGAAAAGTTGTTACTCGATAAACCCGCGGACTTATGCCTGGTTGTGGGTGATGTAACATCGACATTGGCTTGCACGATTGTGGCAAAGAAAGCAGGAATCCGGGTGGCGCACGTGGAGGCCGGAATCCGGTCAGGGGACATGACCATGCCAGAGGAGATCAATCGGGTCGTGACAGACAGTATCACGGATTTCTTTTTCACTACCACGGAAGTGGCAGGAGGTAACCTGCGCCAAGCCGGCATATCACCTCATCGGATTTTCTTTGTCGGCAACACCATGATTGATTCCCTTCTTCATCATCGTGCTTCATTTTTGAAACCAGCGATTTGGGATCAGTTAAAATTGCAATCCGGGCAGTATATCGTTATGACCCTTCACCGGCCTTCCAACGTGGATGAGAATGAAAAATTAAACACCTTACTACACACCATTGTGGATAACGCGCGAGGGGTACATTTGATCTTCCCCGTTCACCCACGCACGCGCAAGGTGCTAGAGGTGTTGGATACGCAGGCGCATAATCTTCATCTGACGGAACCCATGAGTTATCTGGAGTTTAACTATTTGGTGGAACGAGCCCGAGCGGTAATCACCGATTCGGGTGGCATCACTGAAGAGACGACAGTATTAGGCGTACCTTGTATGACTTTGCGAGATACTACTGAACGGCCTGAAACGGTCACCCAAGGCACGAATGAGTTATTAGGCACTGACCCTAAGGCATTAGGACCCGCATTGAAACGTCTTTTTGAAGGTCATTGGAAGAAGGGCACTGCTCCCGAAAAATGGGACGGAAACGCAGCGACACGGATTGTCGAGATATTACTTTCTTTACCAGCATGACAAGTGTGTTACACTGGTGGAAATTGGCCGGTGCAATGGGCTGGCGTTATGTCATCTTCCGGGTACTTTTTGAGGTTAAGCGAAAGTCCGGCTTGCTTCGATTTTCATTTCCGGTTTCACCCGATGGAAAAACCTGGATTAGCCTTAACGAGTGGCGATTGAGCGCACCAACCTTTTTTTTTCAATCGAGGGCGAACCTCACGGCAGCTCAAAGTGATGAACTGGCAGGGAGGGCGAAGCGAATCCTGAACTATGAAATTCCATATTTTAACGGAAGATGGCGGGCTGTGTCGCCAGATGACTGGCTGACCAATCCGATTACCGGTTACCAATACGATCCCAGCCGCCACTGGACCCGTATACCCGATTTTCATCCCGTGTATGGTGACATTAAATACGTTTGGGAGCGAAGCCGATTTTCCTTTTTGCAGACGATCCTGCGCTATGATGCTGCCTATGGTCAGGATTCGTCTGGTTGGGTATTTGGGCAAATTGAGAATTGGGTTGATCATAACCCGATTAATTGTGGCCCAAACTACCGATGCAGTCAGGAAATTTCGCTGCGCGTGATGAACTGGACGCTAGCCCTTTATTTTTACCGCGATTCGGTTGCACTCACCCCAGCGCTGTTCAGTAAGATTTTGTTCCATGTGTATTGGCAGGTTAAACATGTGCGGGGTAATATACAATTCTCGCGTGTTGCCGTTCGGAACAATCACGCCATAACGGAGACATTAATGTTATACACGGCCGGGCTGTTGTTTCCATTTTTTGAAGAGTCTAAGGATTGGAAGGCGCTCGGAAAAAAATGGTTTGAAGAGGAAATCGCTTATCAGATTTATGAAGATGGTACTTATTTGCAGTTCAGTTTCAACTATCACCGCGTGGTGATCCAATTGCTTACGTGGGCATTTGCACTAGCTGAAAAGCATGGTGAGACTTTCCCGGAAGTAGTGTATCAACGTGCCTATGCTTCGCTTCAGGTGTTGATGCATAGCCAGGATCCGGTAAGTGGCCAGTTGCCCAATTATGGAGCAAACGATGGATCGCTTTTTTTTCAATGGAATGACGAGCCATTCCGGAGTTATCGGCCTGCGCTTGACGCTTTGCATTATCTGATTACATCCGTTTCGGCTTACTCGAGTGGTTTTGAGGACCGAAACTGGTTTGGTTTGGGAAGTGGCGTCAAAAAGTTTCCCGCGGTATTCGTAAAATCCGGTGTATTTTCCTTTCCGATCGGTGGCATCTACGGCTTTCGAGATAAAGACATGTTGTGTTGGGTCGTTTGCCCGTCTTATCGGAGCAGACCTTCGCAAGCGGATGCCCTTCACCTCGATTTGTGGTATAAGGGTAAAAACCTTTTGTGTGATGCTGGTTCCTATCAATACAATACGGATGCCGCTACGGTGAAGTATTTTATGGGTACAGAATCTCACAACACGGTGATGTTGGGTGAATCTGACCAAATGATAAAGGGGCCTCGATTTATTTGGCTGGCGTGGACGAAGTCAAATGACGCTGGATGGCATATAAACCATGATCAGTTAATTTTCAAAGGGGTGGCGCAAGTGTATCGGTATTTAGGTTCGATTACCCAAAAGCGTGAAGTCAAAATTGACCTAACACAAAAGATTATTACTATTAAGGATGATGTGGCGGGTTCGGCATTACAACTCCGGCAACTGTGGCACGTCAGTTTGGATTATGCAAAATACATGGTCTTCACCTCGAGTGCCGGTACTGCTCGAAAGGAATCCGTGAAATTCCATTCGCCTACTTATGGTGTTAAAGAATCCTGTATCCAACTCGAATTTCGGACCTTTGGCCCCAGTATTATCACCCAGGTGCGGCTGCTATGAACATTTTGTTAATCCATCAATTTTTTTTGGAGAAAGATGATCCTGGTGGGTCTCGATTCAATGAGATGACTCGGTTATGGGTAGCTCAAGGGCACACGGTTACGGTACTTTGCGGCATGGTAAACTATGTGACTGGAAAAGTGCCCGAGTACTATCGGGATTTAAAATATCATTATTCGGAATATGAACCGGGTATTCAAGTCCTGAGGTGCTATGTTTCACCCGAATACAATACCAACTTTATAGGTCGCTTATGGGCATATTTTTCATTTGTTTGGTACGGCTTAGGGGGTACTTTGCTCAAACTACGGAAAATTAAATTTGACGTAATTTTAGCCACGTCTCCACCACTTTTTGTTGGCTTCATTGCGTGGGTAACTTCACGTCTGAGAAGGGTTCCCTATGTTTTTGAGGTTCGTGATTTATGGCCAGAATCTGCGATTGATACGGGTGTTCTGACGAATCGACTGATTATACGCTGCGCATTTTTGTTCGAAAAATTTGTGTACCGTGGCGCGCTGATGATCAACGTGCTTACTCCGGCATTTCGCGAGCATTTGATCCATTCGAAAAGAATTGACCCAGCAAAGATTTCCCTGATTCCCAATGCCAGCGATTTTAGCTTGTCGGAAAACTTACTGCGGGAATTCGATTATGCCGGATTTAGACGGGCACGGGGATGGGAAGACAAATTGGTTGTAACATATGTCGGGGCGCATGGGGTGGCAAACCATTTGATACAGTTGTTGGAGGTAGCCGAGCGAATGAAAGATACAAAGTTACATCTGGTCTTTATTGGGGATGGCATGCAGAAGAACATGCTGAGGGAGGAAGCAGCAAGGCGCAACATCACAGCCATCGAGTTTATCGATCCCATGCCGAAACGTGAAGTAATGAAGTTTATCATAGCGTCCGATGTGGGAGCGTCCGTGCTGAAGCGGGTCGATACGTTCAAAACCGTCTATTCCAATAAGACATTTGATTATATGGCCTGTCAGAAACCAATTCTGATGTTGATTGATGGAGTTTCTCGGCAGTTGATTGAAGATGCAGGATGTGGAATTTATGCTGAGCCCGAAAACATTACGGCTATTGTACGGGCGGTTCAGCTTTTGATCGATAACCCAGAACAACGAGTTGAAATGGGAGTTCGCGGTTATCATTTTGCCGTGCAAAACTTCGCTCGGGAGCGACTGGCCCGCGAGTACATCAATGAAATTACAAAACACCTTATCCGTGTACGCCCGATACGGTAAACGGCTTTTCGACTTTTTTCTTGCGACTGCAGCTCTTTTGGTCCTGTGGCCAGTATTGGTCGGGGTTGCGTTCGCTTTGGCCTTGGCCAACAGAGGCACGCCCTTCTTTTTTCAGTTGAGGCCAGGTTGGCACGAGCGCCCTTTTTACGTAGTCAAATTCAAAACCATGACTGACAGGCGAGGTAAAGATGGTGCGTTGCTTCCTGACAAATTCAGGTTAACCAGAATCGGAAAATGGGTGCGACAAACATCGCTTGATGAACTACCACAGTTGGTAAATATTCTGGTTGGCCAAATGTCGTGGGTTGGCCCACGGCCCCTTTTGATGGAATATTTATCCTTATACACGCCAGCGCAGCACAGACGTCATAATGTGCGTCCGGGGATCACGGGATGGGCTCAAGTCAATGGAAGAAATGCTATTTCCTGGCAAAACAAATTTGAAAGAGATTTGTGGTATGTCGATAATATGTCATTTTTGCTGGATTGCAAGATATTGGTCATGTCGATTTTTAAAGTGTTGAAATCCGAGGGCATCAACGAACCCGGGCAAGCCACCATTACCCCTTTTAATGGAAGGAACTAAGTTACAAATTTATGGGGCTGGTGGTCACGCCCGAGTTGTTGCGACAATTTGGATCGCAACAGGGGGTACAATCGGCCGGGTAGTTGATGATAACTTGAGTGTTGGTGAGTTTCTTGGGCGATTGGTTGAAGATCCCGCCTCACTGAATAGGTCCCTTTCCGTGGTAGTCGCGATTGGGAGCAACCGTTTCAGAAGTGATGTGGTGAAGCGTCTGGACGGCTTTTGTTTTGGTCGGGTGATAGACCCCACATCAGTTGTTTCAACTGATGTGGCTATTGGTGCTGGTTCAGTCATCATGCCAAGAGGCGTAATCAATGTCGGCTCGATAATTGGAACCCATGTAATCGTCAATACAGCAGCGGTTATCGAGCATGACTGTGTGGTTGGCGATTTTGTTCATTTGGCGCCTGGAAGTATTATTTGTGGTGGCGTACATATTGGGGCTGGAAGCCTGATCGGAGCGGGAGCTGTCATTTTGCCCGGCATTCGGATTGGTGAGAATTGCGTTGTGGGTGCCGGCAGTGTTGTTATCAGAGACTTGGATAAAAACACCACTTCTGCGGGAGTACCAGCCAAAAGCATCAAAAAAACAACATGAAGACGGCAATTTATGGAGCTGGTGGATTTGGGAAAGAGGTGAAAACGGCTTTGGATGATTGCGTACGGCAAGGAGTTGATTTTGACTTCCTCGGCTATTTCGATGACCGCGATTTGAGGGGGGTGCTCGGCAGATATTACCTCGGAGGAGTTAGGGAAATCAATTCGTGGCCGACACCCTTGCAGCTGGTGGTAGCCATGGGTTGGTCTCATGTCAGGAAGAAGGCGGTCGCGAAAATCAACAATTCAAACATTGTTTTCCCAAATGTGGTATCACCCAGAGCAATCAGGGGAAATGAAGCTAAAGTGCGTATGGGAAAGGGCTGCATTGTACTGGCAGGTGCTAACCTGACGACCGACATTCAACTTGATGACTTTGTCGTGGTGAACATTAACGCCACGGTGGGTCATGATGTGCACCTCAAGTCGTTCACTTCGATCATGCCCTCGGTGAACGTATCGGGGAACGTGCAGATTGGAGAGGGTGCATTTGTCGGGTCGGGGGCAACTATTTTACAAGAGTTAAAGGTGGGGGATTATTCAATTGTAGGAGCGGGTGCGGTTGTGACCCGCCCAGTTGAAGATTTCAGTACCGTTGCGGGTGTGCCGGCCCGCCTCATTCGCAAACATTGATCGTGAAAAAGCGAGTATACCTTTCACCGCCCCACATGGGCCCCTACGAACATCGATTTGTTTTGGAGGCATTCGATACGAATTGGATTTCCCCTGTTGGACCGAATATTGATGCGTTTGAAACGGAGTTGGCAACCGCGGTCGGTGCTCAGCAGTCGGTTGCGCTCAGTAGCGGTACCGCAGCTATTCACCTTGCCCTGGTGATGCTAGGCGTACAGCGAGGCGATGAGGTTATTTGTCAATCGTTCACGTTTTCGGGTAGTTGCAATCCTGTGATGTACCAGGGGGCAACCCCGGTCTTCATTGATTCCGAATCTGAAACATGGAACATGGATCCCAATCTGTTGGAAGATGCCTTAAAGGCCAGGGGTGAAAAAGCGCGGGCCATTATCGTGGTCGATTTGTATGGAATGCCGGCCAAACTGGATGAAATTCAGTCCGTGGCAAATAGATTCGGTGTGCCGGTAATTGAAGATGCTGCCGAGGCACTTGGCAGTCGGTTTCAAGGAATCCCCTGCGGGCAGTGGGGCGATTTCGGGATTTATTCGTTTAACGGGAATAAAATCATTACCACATCAGGAGGTGGAGCGCTAATCGCACGTGATCCCGAGTTCATGACGAAGGCAAAATTTCTGTCGACCCAAGCCCGTGATCCAGCACCCCATTATCAACACAGCCAAGTTGGGTATAACTACAGGTTAAGCAATGTATGTGCGGGTATTGGTCGCGGACAGTTGAGGGTGTTGGGTGAACGGGTCGAACAAAGAAGGGCGGTGTTTGAACGGTATCGAAGCGCACTAAATGATCTCGTTGAGTTTGTAATTGAGGCTCCGGGCAGCTTCGCCAATCGTTGGTTAACCACCATTTTGCTGCCTTCTCCCGAACTATCGACTCGGGTGCGTCTGAGATTAGAGGAACTCAACATCGAGTCGCGCCCCCTGTGGAAACCGATGCATCTGCAGCCTGTTTTCGATGGGGCCCCGGCTTACGACCGGGGAATTTCTGCAGCCCTGTTTGAGCGCGGCTTGTGTCTGCCTTCAGGTTCTTCGTTACTGGCGGAAGATCAGGACACCGTGATCAACGAGATTCGGCAAATCATAACGTAAGATTCTTTTACAAGATTAATTTTCAGAGCCACCATCGGTTGGCTCTTTCTTTTTCCGTAATGTGTACCTTCGTGCAATGGGGGAGTCGCCACGCGAATTAGTCAGGCAGTTTAAACCCGCCCTTCGTTTTCTGGGCGTGTTTCTGGCGGTTTATCTCGTGGGTAATACGCTGTATGGGGTTTGGATTGATCAGTTGGATCCCGCGCCAGACCCCATCACCGTAACGGTTACGCGGCAGACAGCCAGTCTGCTTTCCATTTGGCATGACCCGGTAATGGCGGTAGTTAATCCGGAAGGGCCTTCTGTTTTTCTTCGCCAGGCCGAAGACACCAAACTGAATGTGTACGAAGGCTGCAATGGCCTCAACGTGGCGATCGTATTTCTGGCGTTTGTGTTTGCCTTTGGCGGGTGTGCAAAACGGATGGGGTGGTTTATTCCCCTTGGTATTTTTCTGATTCACCTGGCTAACCTGCTTCGCCTGATTTTGCTGTTCGAAGTGGTAGTTAGGTTCCCGGATTACTTTTACTACGTGCACAAGTACGCGTTCACGGCCAGTTTGTACCTGGGGGTGCTCGTGTTGTGGTGGTGGTGGGTTCGTTTGAACAGGGTGGGGCATGAGTAGTTGGACAGGGCCGAAGATTCTGGCAATTACCCTGGCTGTAGTGGGGTTGGCGACCGTCTACCTGTTTCAGCGGGTCGATTATACCGGGATCATCAGCGAAACCTTGGCATGGTCAGGTGTTACCCCAGAAGTGGCTTTCGTGATCAATAAGACCTTGCGGATGGTGGTGAATGATCTTTTGTGCCTCGTGATCATCCGAGCCTGGTTTGCCGATGAGAGGATTACTTGGCTGGCCTGGTGGGTGTTTGGTTTTGAACTGGTGGTGCTTTTGCCGGTCTATCTTACTGTTAAGCTCTGGTTGGAGGGCCCGACTGAGCTCTCGGTGCCCTGGTTGCAGCAGGTGCACCGGTTAATCATTAACCCCTTGCTAATGGGGTTGTTGATGGTATCATTGCTTTATCAGTCAAATCGTAAATAATTAAAAATTAGACACTTAACCGATTTGTTACGGGCTAAACCCATTTTCAGCGGTCGGGTAAGATTTTTCGACAATTGGTTACGAAATGCCGTCCGGGGGTATGAAGATTGGCAAAAAATAGGTAAAAACCGGCAGCCCTAAGTTTCATGGAAATGCCGTTTTTATGTAATATTTTTGAAACTTAAATAAGCAATTATGCTTTTCCAAAAGTCGTCAGAAGTGGTTCCAAGGCATGGGCGTTTTTTATTGGTTTGGGCATTCCTGACTTTTGCTTCGGTTTCATACGGTCAATTTACTTCTGTTGTTGACGGGAACTGGAATGATGGAGGGACTTGGGGTAACGTTTCACCTGGCACCGAGGGAGTTGACTACCCTGGTGCAGGTGACAATGCGATTATCCTTTCGAACGTGGATGTCGTGGCCACTCAAAGCGCTGCAGGCATTTTTGTTGGCGCTGGCTTTTCGCTTAATATAACCTCTACGGGAGTCTTGTTGTTTTCTGGCCAATTAGAAATTGAAGACGATGGACTTGGTGGCAATGGGTTCGTACAAGTGACTGGGACTTTGCGCGCAAATCAGGGATCATCGACATTGAATGATAGTCCTTTTTCTGTGACTATTAGCGGGATATACGAACATAATTTTACCACCACTGCGGGGAATATTATTATTGCTGACTGGCAACCAGGGTCAACCTGCCGTGTAGTAGGTTACACATCAAATTCGACTGCTCCAGGAAATCTGACTCAAACTTTTCACCATTTCACGTGGAATTGTCCAAATTTTGTTGGAGGAGGTGGTGGAACAACTTTTATTGCTCTGAACGGTGCTCTTGCTACTGTCAATGGGAATTTTACTGTCACGAATACAGGAGGTGCAAGCCGGACCCTAAGAATTTTTGACGCTACATCGTCTAACACGTTCTCGGTTGGGGGAGATCTTGTCGTTAACGGTTCTGCGAGGTTGGTTCTATCATCTTCTGGGACGGCAAATCAGGTCAATATTGGTGGAAACTTAACTTTTTCAAATACAGCGACTGTTATTCACACAATTTCCTCAACGGGATCTACCACCGTTAATGTCACTGGATCTTTCTCAACTTCCGTCAGCAGTGGTACGCTTTTTTTAAATCTCAACGCTACTGCAACTCCGGGAACCGGCATTATCAACGTCAAGGGTAATTTTTCGAATGGCCCTTCGTGTACAATCGGAAGGTCTTCATTAGCAGGAGGTAGCGCCCAGATTAACTTTGATGGTACTTCGGTTCAGACTTTTTCAAATTCAGGTCCGACATTTTCAGGCGCAGTGAACTTCACAATATTTACGAACGCTATTGTTGACCTTGGACTGAGTGCCTTGTCTGGTTCAGGGACATTGACTGTTCAAACAGGTGCAACAATAAGGGTAGGCTCGACCGATGGCAGTGGTGCGATTCAGTCAGGTACTTCTGCGGGTAACATTCGCGTTAGCGGTGTCCGCACATTCAATTCGGGAAGTTCAATTGTTTACAGTGGGGCGAGTGCCCAATTTATGGGGAATGGACATCCATCTTCCGCAGGTGTGAATTGCACCATATCCAATTCTTCTGGAGTAAGCTTGGCATCTAATGTCACAGTGGGAGGAGTGTTAACGCTCGCAACGGGAAATCTCTCAATTTCGTCAAGCACATTATCGCTCAACGGATCATTTGTGCCAAATGCAAACTCGTTAGTGGTTATTGCTGGCTCGAGTATTTCCATAGGCGGGTCGGGGGCATTTGGTACATTGGTAACAACAGGTAGTTCCACCATCAACAACTTTACGATCAATCGTGTCTCATCAGGTACTGTTACACTGGGTGCTAATCTCGGCATCGGAGGTACGTTCACTCAGACAAACGGCAATTTGGTGCTTAACGGGCGTACGCTTACCTTGAGTGGACCCTACAGCCGAACCAATGGTAGCTTGGCAATTGATGCCGCCTCTAGCCTTGTTATTGATGGAACGGGTGCTTTGCCAGCTGAGATCGCATTTACCACTCCTCAGCAAATCAATTCGTTAACGCTGGATCGAAGCGGGGAGACGCTCACAACAAGTTCTAGTTTTACCGTAACTAATTTAAATCTGCTTTCCGGGACTTTTAATAATGCCCAAAACATCACCATGGCTACCGGTGGCGTGTTAACCCGAACGGAGGGAAGCTTGATCAACAATACACCCCAGGCGCAAACCTCCTACGATGTTGTGTATGATATTTCATTAAACATCGTGACAGGTTCAGAAATACCCTTAGGCGCAGATGAACTTCGAAACCTGACAAAGAATGGTGCTGCTAATTTAACGCTCGACCAGCCCATCATCATCACGGGCAATTTAACTGTCAATAACGGATTACTCATTTCCGGAGCAAATTCAATCGAACTTCAGGGTAATTTTGCGGCCAATTCGGCAACCAATCTATCGGGTTCAAATTTCATCTTTGCCGGAACAAACAGTTCCATTAGTGGCGCGGCTAGTTTGACTTTTGATGTTCTCACGGTTGCCGTAGGGTCAACGGTGGCGTTGAACAAGGACATAAACATTAGCGGCAACTTTCAGAATAATGGCACACTGACTCCCGGAACAAGGCTTGTGACGTTCAGCGGAAGTACGACTTTGTCGGGCACGAGCGTAACAAATCTTAATCGGGTCACCATAACCGGCACCCTGACGGCTCCGGCTTCGCCTGGCTCTTTCGATGTGTCGGGGAATTGGATAAACAATGGCACATTCAACAATAACAATGGCACAGTGTCTTTCAATGGCACTACGACCATCTCAGGTAGTAGTCAATCAAATTTCTTCCACGTAACGATCGCAGGGTCCAGCACACTGACCGGTAGTTCCGGTATCATGGGAATTGCGGGTAATTTTGTGAATAATGGTACTTTCAATGCAAATAATGGCACGGTATTGTTCAATGGCACGGTGCTAGCCCAAACGGTATCTGGGTCAGCATTGACATTTAACGATATTACAGTCTCCAACCCTATTACCCCAGGCTTGCAAATCGCCAATACCTCCCGGTTAAACGGCACCCTTACGTTAACTGCGGGCGCGTTTTTTGATGCCGATGGACCCTCCGGCACGGGCGTGTTTATTGTGAGTTCAACGTCACAAACGCAGGGAGGCAGAATTGCCGCACTCCCAAACCCAACTAACTTTACCGGACAGGTAACGATTGAGCGTTTTGTTCATGGCAGGCCAGGAGGCGATTATCGCTACCTGTCAATGCCCATAACATCAGGTGCTAACGTTGGCGTGTGGCGTAATTCAATTTTTGTTACCGGTAACTTTAGTGACCGAAATACCAATGCAGATAATGCAAATATTTTAGATGGTGGAAATACGAATCCTTCTGTGTTTACATATAACAGTGCAACTCAGACATTTGTTGGTGTTTCAGGTGGGGGAGGATTGACCACGGCCACGGCTGTAAGCAGCCGAACCGGTTACAGTGCCTATAATTTTAACAACGGGGCTATCACGATCTCCTATCGGGGTACCATCGAACGCGGTGATGTGCCCATTAATATCTCGGGCGTTAATGGGAATTTTAATTTGGTCCCCAACCCATACCCATCTCAAATCGATTGGGATAATGTGGTAAAGACAAATGTAAATAACGCCATGTATCTTCGCGTGGACAACAATGTTTTTTCGTCCTACGTTGGCGGTATTGCAACCAATCCACCATTCGGAGGCTGGACGGGTGAGATTAGTACCGGACAGTCATTCTGGGTGGTTTCCAATGGCGGGGGCGCAACGTTGACACTTCGTGAAGCTGACAAGACAGGAAATAGCAACTATTTCTTGCTCACGGCTCAAAATGCCGATGATTACTTCCGGATAGCTTTGTCCAAAGAAGGCGGAATGCGTGATGAAATTGTACTACGGTTTGCTGACAACGCGAGTGACGCGTTTGACCCAGAATTCGATGCGAGAAAGTTGACAAATTTTTCGCTTGGCGACCCAACATCGGTCGCTGAACCGAAGCCGTTCTTTAATCTGGCGTCCTATCTTGCGGGGCGCGATGAGTCGTTTTCGATCAATGCGGTGGGTAGACTCAACTCTGTCAAACTTGTGAATTTGAGTATATCTGATGTTGAGGCTGGAGAGTACAAGCTCGATTTTTCTGAAATGTATCTCCTGAAGTCAGGGTATAATGTTGTGCTTGTTGATACGTATGAAAACCGCGAATATGACGTAACAGATGGATTTCAGTACTCCTTCACCGTTACCAAGAATAAGATGACTTTTGGACGTGATCGATTTCATCTGCGGATAAACGGGGAGTCGGCCCGCGAGACAACGTCAACTGATTTTGCGATTTCGGCCTACCCGAATCCTACTTCCGATGTCGTGTATGTCAATTTGTCGGGACGTGCCGTGCGCGAATTGTCAGAGATTAGCGTTTCAACTGCCATGGGAGTTGATTTAATGCGCAGGGCTCCAACAGAAACAGAAAAATCGGATGGTCAACTGCAACTCGATCTCTCGGACCGGCCAGCGGGTATGTACCTGCTTACCCTGAATTTGAACGGGCAGCGACAAGTAGTTAAAGTAATCAAGAAGTAAGCCTATGCGACTCTTTTTTTTTACCGCTTATATTTTTGTTGCTTCGATCGCAGTGGCCCAACCTGGCGACCCCGGAGGTGGAGGTAACCCTACAGTGCCCATTTCCGGCATTGAAATCTTGATTGGCGCTGGCGCAGCTTACGGTTTTTCACGCAAATGGCTCGGGAAAAAGCAACGAAAAGGTTAATCGTCTCGCTACGTAATCTTCGGATTTTACCGCAATGGGTCATTGTTTGCATTGACCTGGGCATTATTGCGTCCAGCGCAATGCTCGGCTATCTGCTTCGTTTCAATTTTTCCATGGCCGAAATGGAACAGCATCATTTCGGCTCGGGTATTTTGATTTATACTTCATTGGGGTTGGTCTCCATACTCATAACGAGCAGTCACCGGGGTATTATCCGATATACGGGGCTGCAGGATTCCGTTCGAATCATTGCCATGGCGGGTCTCAACATGGGACTTGTGGCTCTCTTTAACGTACTGTACCACTACAACCGCGGGGTCTACTTTATACCCTATTCGGTTGTCTTTATTACCCTGCTCGGTACGTTCCTGTTTCTCTTCAATTACCGCCTGCTGGTCAAGTATATTTTCACCTACTACAAGAACGCCTTGTTGAAAAAGTCGCGGGTAATGATTTTTGGTGCCGGGCAGAATGGCATTGTTACCCGCCATGTGCTCGGTTCGGTGCCGCGTTTGCAGATTGTGGGTTTCCTTGAGGACGCGCCTGATAAGATATCCAAACAAGTGGATGGCGTACGTATTTACAGCGCCCATGAGGCGGATTTGGAGGGAGTTCTCAAAGAGTTGAATATTGACGAGATTATCATTGCCGCTAAAGATCTTTCGCTTGAGCGTAAGAATGAGCTGGTAGACGTTTGTGTGCGCAACCAGGTGAAGGTGCGCACCATACCACCTGTGGATAAATGGGTTAGGGGAGAATTAAGCCTGAACCAGATTCGGGAAATTAATATTGAGGAATTATTAGGACGCGAGTCGATTCGCGTTCAGAACGAAGGGGTTCAGTCGGACATCCGGGGTACGCGTATTCTTATCAGCGGGGCGGCAGGTTCCATTGGTTCGGAGCTCGTACGCCAGGTCATTCAGTTTGAGCCCGAGCAACTCGTGCTCATTGATCAGGCTGAGTCGCCCTTGTATGAACTGGAGCGTGAATTGAAGGGACTAAAAACGCGCACTCAGGTGGTGCTGGGTGTGGCCGATATTACCAACAAGGCACGCCTGGCCGGCTATTTTGAGCGATACAAACCCGAGTTGGTGTATCATGCGGCCGCCTATAAGCATGTGCCTATGATGGAGGGCAACCCTTCGGAGGCAATTTCGTGCAATATTCTGGGTACGAAGAACATGGCTGATTTGGCCGTGAAGCACCGCACACGCAAGTTTGTTATGGTATCCACCGATAAGGCGGTGAACCCAACCAACGTTATGGGTTGTTCCAAACGAATTGCTGAAATCTATGTGCAATCACTCAATTACCATTTACTGGAAACTGGCGGGGGCAACACGGTGTTTGTAACCACGCGATTTGGCAATGTGCTCGGCTCCAACGGCAGCGTTATCCCATTATTCAAAAAACAAATTGAAATGGGCGGTCCGGTCACGGTAACCCATCCGGAGATCACGCGCTATTTCATGACCATTCCCGAAGCTTGCCAGTTGGTAATTGAAGCGGGAACGATGGGCAAAGGCGGTGAAATTTTTATATTCGACATGGGTAAATCGATGCGCATTTTAGACTTGGCGAAGAAGATGATCTGGCTCTCCGGCTATCAGCCAGAGCGAGACATTGATATCGTTTTTACCGGCTTGCGCGAAGGGGAGAAACTGCATGAGGAGTTGCTCAACATTTCGGAGAATACGATGCCTACTCACCATCATAAGATCATGATTGCCAGAGTTAAGGAATATCAGTATACTGAAATTAACCGGTATGTGGATTTATTCCACGATTTGGTTCACGACCGCAACGAATTGAAAATGGTGGCATTGATGAAAGAACTCGTACCGGAGTACATTAGCAACTATTCCCGCTACGAGGTCTTGGATAAGACTAGCGTCTGAGGCCGCCACCTCTGTTGTAGCGATACATTGAACTTTTCCTACTTTTCTTATAGCTGCGCTGCCGGTTTTGAATACCAAGATCAACCGGGAGGTAATACTCCAGCTTGAAGTTTAGCAGCCAGTAGGCATCATTCGTTTCAGAGTTCCCTCGCTTACTTCCGGGAGCCATATTAGGTTTGCCGATTTCGGGTCTTCTATCGGAAAGTGCAGCAGCGATAGGATCAGCGAAATTTGAAACCCCTTTATAAACGGTACTAACGTCATCCAGGTAGTCGGAGAATGTCATCCTTAATCCACCCTCCACCGAAATATTCACATTTGGGCCCATCCTGAATCGCACTCCACCGCCAAATGGAATAACGGGTGTAATTCGACTGTAAGAAACACCTTCGGTTTGAAGGGGTTGTAGCGCATAAATTTCGCCATTAAGCTCCGCTTTCGGATTAAAGTAAGCAAAACCTAGGCCACCGAATGCGTAAATGTTGAAACTTGGTCTTCTATAAAATCGATTTCCTCTTGGATACAAGTCAATAAGCCCCACCGCATTGAATTCAACGTTACTTGACTTAAATGACAAATTACGGGAGTAGTTTCTCCCTTCTGGTCCGTCCTCACCATCGGCACCTTTCAACGTAAACCAAGTTAGTTCACTTCTAATGCTGATTCTGCGACTTAGGTACATTTGCAAGCCGAGGTTGAGGTTTGGCTTGGCATCAAGGTAATCCCCGGGTTTTGATAGTTCTCCAAGATAACTTGACGTACCTGTTCCGGCAACCAAAATCAACGAACGCTCTCTGCGAATGGCATAAAAACTTTGGGCGTCCAACCAGAACGGCAGGAGCAGAAGACTAACCATAAGCAGACTCGCTCTCTTCATGACAAACCCAATATGCCCTGAAATATACAAATTTATGAGGTTTCGTAACCGATCAGGCCAGCACTTCTTTAATCTTTTGGGCGGCATCTTTCAGCAAAATGGCCGAAAAGACCTTCAAACCCGATTGTTCGATGATCTTGGCCCCTTCTTCGGCATTGGTGCCCTGCAGGCGCACAATAATCGGTACCGGAATATTGCCTACCTTTTTATAGGCCTCCACCACGCCACTGGCTACGCGGTCGCAGCGGACAATCCCCCCGAAAATGTTAATTAATATGGCTTTAACATTCGGGTCTTTAAGTATGATTCGAAATCCGGCTTCCACGGTTTCGGCATTGGCGCCACCGCCCACATCCAGGAAATTGGCAGGCTCACCACCCGACAGCTTAATGATGTCCATGGTAGCCATAGCCAACCCGGCCCCGTTCACCATACAGCCTACGTTGCCGTCCAGCTTGACATAATTAAGGCCCGACTTGCCGGCCTCGACTTCCAGGGGATCTTCCTCGGAGATATCGCGAAGTTCAGCCAGGTCCTTGTGGCGGTACAACGCATTGTCGTCCAGGTTCACCTTGCCGTCCACGGCAATGACCTTATTGTCCGAAGTTTTCAAAACCGGGTTAATCTCAAACATGGAGGCATCAATGCTCACATACGCGTTATACAGGGCCGTAGTAAACTTCACCATTTCCTTGAACGCATTTCCCTCTAAACCCAATGCGAAGGCAATTTTTCTTGCCTGGTAGGGCTGCAGGCCGATGGAGGGCTCAATCCATTCCTTTACGATCTTTTCCGGGTGGGTGGCGGCCACTTCCTCAATGTTCATGCCCCCTTCGCTGGAAGCCATGATCACTGGCTTACTGGTGGAGCGGTCCAGCAGAATACTCATATAATACTCCTTGGGCTCACTTTCGCCCGGGTAATACACATCCTCAGCAATAAGAACCTTGTTCACTTTTTTGCCGGTTGGTCCGGTCTGGATGGTCACGAGCGTTCCCCCCAGGATCGCTTTGGCCTTGTCGCTAACCTCGTGGATGCCTTTAGCCAACACTACGCCTTTGGAGCCCGTCTCTTTCACGGTTCCTTTGCCTCGTCCCCCGGCATGAATCTGCGACTTCACCACGAACCATTTCGTGCCCGTTTCGGCCTGCAGTTCTTTGGCGGCATCCAACGCTTTATCGGGCGTGTCGGCCACAATTCCGCGCTGAACGGCAACACCGTATTTTTTTAGAATGCCTTTTGCCTGATATTCGTGGATGTTCATGCGTAAAAATTTCGGGCAAGGTACTTTTTTTGCCGGTCACATTCAAGGAAGGCAGCTATGCTGAAAGCACAGGGAATCCGTAAGGCCTACAACCAGTTAGTGGTGTTAAAAGATATTCACCTGGAGGTGGCGAAAGGCGAGATCATTTCGATCGTAGGTGCCAGCGGTGCCGGCAAAAGCACGCTTCTGCATATTCTGGGTACTTTGGATGCACCCGATGCGGGGCAGGTTTGGCTGGATGGCGAGGAAATTCAGAAAAAATCAGCAACCACCCTGGCCCGGTTTCGAAACCAGCGGATTGGCTTCATTTTTCAGTTCCACAATCTGTTAGCCGAGTTCAGCGCGCTGGAAAACGTGATGATACCCGGTCTGATCGGTGGAACATCGCGGTCGCAGGCGGAAAAACGGGCTTCCGACCTGCTGGTTCGCCTGGGCCTGGGCCATCGACTTCACCATAAACCTTCTGAGTTAAGCGGGGGAGAGCAACAGCGCAGCGCAGTAGCGCGGGCCCTGGTGAATGGGCCGGCCGTTGTTTTTGCCGATGAACCAAGCGGCAACCTCGACTCCCAAAACGCCCGCGACTTGCACCAGCTTTTTTTTGATTTGCGGAAGGAGTTTGGCTACACGTTCGTGATTGTTACCCACAACACCGAACTAGCTGATATGGCCGATCGAAAACTCGAGATTAAAGACGGAAAAATTGTGAATTGATTCGAAGGGCTAATGCGCCACCACTTCCTGGGCAACCTCATCCACTTCCATCAGTCCATTTTCATTGATGCTGGTCAGCGTGACTTTTTTTATGTCGTTGATGAGCAGCGGGTCATAATTGGCGACCACGCGGATGTAATTCTCGGTGAATCCGTGCATGCGGCCATTTTCAATGTCGTTTTCAAATAATACCCGGCTGGTACGCCCAACGTGCTCTTCGTAAAAGGCCCGCCTTTTCTTATCCGACAGGATGTGCAACATGCGCGAACGTTCGGCCCGGATGTGGCCGGGTACCGCACCATCCATTTCCGCTGCTCGGGTGTTGGCCCGTTCGGAATAGGTGAACACGTGCAGGTAGGAGACGGGCAACTCGTTCAGAAATTGATAGGACTCCAAAAAATCCGCATGCGTTTCTCCGGGAAAGCCGACCATGATGTCTACGCCAATGCATGCCTGCGGCATAACGGATTTGATCTTGTGCACCCGGCTGGCATACCGCTCGCGCAGATATCGCCTGCGCATCAGCTTGAGAATCTTGTCGGAACCGGATTGCAGGGGGACATGAAAATGCGGAACAAATCGTTTCGAAGCCGCCACAAATTCGATGATCTCATCCGAAAGCAGGTTGGGTTCTATGGATGATATCCGGATTCGCTCAAGCCCGTCTACCTGATCCAGTGCACGGATGAGGTCAAGAAAGCTTTCCTGGCGTTCGCCCCCCTGAATGCCGAAGTCTCCCGTGTTGACCCCGGTCAGCACAATTTCTTTGACACCATCCGCTGCGATTTTTTTTGCATTCGCCACTACGTTCGCCACGGTATCGCTTCGGCTGCTGCCGCGGGCCAGGGGAATTGTACAAAACGTGCAGACGTAGTCGCAGCCATCTTGTACCTTCAAGAAGGTGCGCGTGCGATCGTAAAGTGAAAACGAGGTGTGGAACTCACTGGCCTTCTCCACTTCCTGTGAAATAACCACGGGCATGGGCGGGCGTACAAAGCCGTCCAACAACTCCACTAACCTGAATTTTTCAGACGCCCCCAACACCGCATCCACCCCGGGTATCTCCGAAATTTCCTGCGGCTTAAGCTGCGCATAGCAACCGATAATGGCTACATACGCATCGGGGGAGATGCCGCGCGCTTCGCGCACGATCTTGCGGCATTTCCTATCTGCGTTCTCGGTGACTGAGCAAGTATTGATGATGAAGATGTCCGGCCGGTCGGTGAAATCGACCTTCTGATAGCCTTTTTCTTCAAATTTCCGAGAGATCGTGGATGTTTCGGAGAAATTGAGCTTGCAGCCGAGTGTGTAAAAAGCAACTTTCCGGGCCATGGGGCCGCAAAGATAATGAACACCCCGCGCATGTTTGCGTCAGGCCAGGAGCCTGCGGTGGTAGTTGATTTGGCCGAGGTGGTAACTCAAATGACCGGCCAGGTGCACGAGAAAGAACCGGGTGGACATCGGCTCCTTAAAAACACCGATGGGAAAACGGGAGTCCAGCATGGCTTCGGTTAGCTGGGGCAGCGTTTGCGCAACGGCCATTCGCGCAGACTGAATCTGTTCGAGGAGTTCTTCGCGTGGTACGTTTTTTAAACTGAATTCTGCCTCGCGATTGCGCTCATAGGCAATATCGCCCAACGTATGTCCGATATAGAACCTAAGATTACCGCACAAATGAAGGCACAAGTTACCGGCCGAGTTGGCGATCTGGCGCTCAACCACCCAAAGGGCGTGCTCGTTCGGGTACGATTGGATTTCGGTCTCCAGTTTACCAAGGTCGCGGACGATGATTTTTTCGATGGCTGCGGTCAACGAATTCATGCTGTTATCGCTTCGCCCAGCTTTTTAATTCGATCATCCAACTCGCGTTCGGTTGCTTTGAAGTCTCTGGCGGTTTTCAATTCCGCGCTCACGCTGATGTAAAATTTGATTTTGGGCTCCGTACCGGAGGGGCGCACCGATATTTTGCTGCCCTGCTCGGTATAAAACTGCAACACATCGGACTTGGGTTGTGCGATGGCCGCCACCTCACCGGTGCTCACATTCTTCTCCTGGTTTAGCTGATAGTCCAATATCCGGGTTACACGCTCACCGGCCAGGGTTGCCGGAGGTTGCTGGCGAAAGCGCGTCATCATATCCTTGATTTGTTGTTCGCCTTCGGCTCCTTTACGAACCAGGTTAATGAGTCCTTCCTTGTAGAACCCATGCTCAACATACATCTGCAGCAGCCAGTCATACAGCGTTTTTCCCTCGGCATAGGCCATGGAAGCCATGGACGCATAAAAGGCGCAGGCCGATACGGCATCTTTATCGCGTACAAAATCACCTACCATGTAACCATAGCTTTCTTCGCCCGCAGCAATAAAGCGGTGAGTATGTTCGCGGTCGCGGATGAGCTCGGCAATGTATTTGAAACCGGTAAGCGTGTTGACGCATTCCACGCCCTCGTGGGCGCACATGGAATCGATCAACTCGGACGTAACGATGGTCTTGGCGATGTACGCGTTCTTTTTGTCTTTCAGGTTCTTCAGAATAAACCACAACAACAGACTCAGCGCCTGGTTGCCGTTCAACAAGAAGTAGTTTCCGTGCGAGTCCGGAATACCGATGCCTACTCGGTCGGTGTCCGGATCGGTAGCCATGACCAGTGCTGCCTTTGTGTTGGCTGCGTATTCCAGCGCGAGTTTCATCGCGGCTGATTCTTCCGGATTGGGTGAGGAAACGGTGGGGAAGTTGCCGTCCGGCTGTTTTTGCTCGCCAACAATGTGCACCTGGGTGAATCCCATCTGCCGCAGGCACTCGGGCACCATCGTAATGCCGGCCCCATGCAGACTCGAATACACAATCGGAATATCCTTTTTGCCGTTTGACCAACTCAACAGGTGTTTTACCTCCTCGTAATAGCTGGCTTCCACCTCGGGTCCTATGGTTTTGATCAGTTCGGGGTTCGGGTTGAACTTCACCTTGTCAAAACTGTCGATGGCGTTCACTTCGGTGATTACGTTTTTGTCATGCGGGGGCACCAATTGAGCCCCATCGTTCCAATAGGCCTTATAGCCGTTGTACTCCTTGGGGTTGTGCGATGCGGTGATAACCACACCCGCCTGGCATTTTAAAAAGCGAATGGCGTAGGACAGCAGGGGAGTGGGGCGCAATTCGGGAAACAGATGAACCTCTATTCCGTTGGCCGAGAAAACATCAGCCGTCACGCGGGCAAAAAACGGACTGTTGTTTCGGCTGTCGTGCGCAATGGCAACTTTGATTTTTTGTCCAGGGAAGCTCTTGATCAGATAGTGAGCCAGTCCTTGGGTCGCTACGCCCACGGTGTACCGGTTCATGCAGTTTGAACCCACGCCCATAATGCCCCGGAGCCCCCCGGTGCCGAACTCCAGGTTCTTGTAAAAGCGATCAACCAGTTCACGTGTCTCGGTCTGGCGGATCAATTTAGTGATCTCCTGGCGCGTGGCATCGTCAAGGGCCGAACTGGCCAACCAGTGTTCGGCCCGGGTTCGGGATTGTTCAAGTAGTGACATCATAACTTCAACAAAAGTAATTTATTATAACTATTTGGTAACTTATGTTTTGATATGCCGTTAAACACCAAAAAATAATAAAACCATGAGATTACCTGTTATCCTCTTCATTTTAGTTTCTTCAACGCTTACGGCCGCTGCCCAGGAATTTAAGGTGGTTACCGTTGTGGAGTCGATTGTGCCGGGCGGTCTTGGACGTTCGCGTATGACGGAGCCTAAGGAAAATACTGATTACAAAGCACTGACTACTTCCCGTGTTAAAGGCACTAAGAGCGACCAGGGTGATGTCAGCCGTGATGATGTTAAAATCGATGCTTTTGACGAGACGAAGTTGTTAAACTTCTACTCAATAACGGGTATCAACTTTCAAAACATATCCTCCAACGATGCGGTCATTACGTCCAAGATCAATGATATGGTCAAGGATGGTTGGCAACTGGTGTTTGTCACCAGCGGGGTGGAAAGCGATGCCGGTAAAGGTGATGGCACCGGAATTTTCATCACCCGGATGTTCTTCAAGAAATAAAAGAAAGTAAGTGCACCGGGCCGTGACGAATCCACTCGGGTTGGTCACGGTTTTTTTAAAGGTTGCCGCGCAGCGCCTGTTCGCGCTCAATGGATTCAAACAACGCTTTAAAGTTACCTTTGCCGAAACTCTTTGCTCCATTGCGCTCTATGATTTCGAAGAAAACAGTGGGGCGGTCTTGCACGGGCTTGCTGAATATCTGCAGCAGGTACCCTTCCTCATCGCGGTCGATGAGAATGTTTAACTTTTTCAGCTCTTCGAGCGATTCGTTTATGGTACCCACGCGGTCCATGACATCTTCATAGTACACCTCCGGCACATACAGGAACTCAACCCCGCGTTGGCGCAGTTCACTTACCGTTTCAATAATGTCATGCGTGGCAATAGCGATATGTTGCACGCCCGGGCCGTTGTAAAAGTCCAGGTACTCTTCAATCTGGGATTTTTTCTTGCCATCGGCTGGCTCGTTGATCGGGAACTTGATGTAGCCATTCCCGTTAGACACCACTTTTGACATCAAGGCACTGTACTCGGTCGAAATGTCTTTGTCGTCAAACGTCACCAGCAGGTTGAAGCCCATGACCTTTTCGTAGAACTCTACCCAACGGTTCATCTGGCCGAGTTCAACATTGCCCACACAATGGTCCACATATTGCAAACCGATAGGCTTTGCCTTAAAGGATGACTTCAGCGGCTTAAAGCCGGGCAGAAATACGCCCCGGTAATTCTTTCGTTCGACAAACGTGTGGATGGTTTCGCCATAGGTATAGATCGAGGCCACCACGGCCTCGCCCTGTTCATCGTGCAGAACGCGTGGTTCAGCAGCTGGTTTTGCTCCCCGTTTAACGGTTTCCTCAAACGATTGGCGGGCATCGTCCACCCAAAGGGCCAGTACTTTTACCCCATCTCCGTGCTTCTTCACGTGCTCGGCCACTTCCGAATGCTGATGGAGCGATGAGGTGAGCACCAGTCGCACTTTATTCTGCTGCAGCACGTAGGAGGCGCGCTCGCGGCTGCCCGTTTCGGGGCCTGAATAGGCAACCAGTTGAAATCCAAAGCAATGCTGGTAAAACAGGGCAGCCTGCTTGGCATTGCCGACATAAAATTCAATGTAGTCGGTTCCGTTAATGGGGAGAAAATCCTGTGCCATACCGATTTCGTTTATACAAAAGTACGAGATTGAACCTTACACTTTTAAAATCACGGCAGTTTCTCTAATCTTGAAGAAATTCAGGGTTATGGATGTAAAAAAAATGGACCAGGCGATACAGGAAATCGTGAGGAAACGGCTGGAACTCGAAAAAATTGACTATAACAATCCGCAATACGATGACCTGGAAGAGCAGCTTCACGATCTGGAAGATGCTTTCCAGGTGAATCATGGCGAGGCGCTGGAATCTATTTTACAGGATGTGCATGACGAGTGGTGTCCGGATACCGAATTGCTCTATCCGATTGCTTACCTCGCCAAACACTACGATGTAAACGGCAAAAACGAGTATGTGGTATCTGCGCAAGAGGGTGTATATGTAGAAGTTGAAAAACTCCCCGGCCGCGAAACCAAATTGGTGATTGTGCCCAACCCGCTACGCCTGATTTTGAACATCGGCAAAGAGAAACAGCAGGTCGTTTGGCCGAAATAACTTATTTACCGATAACCCAGCTTGGTGCGCACGCGGGTTAGCACTTCTCTAGCAACTACGCCTGCTTTAACTTCACCTTCGGCCAGCTTTCGATCAAGTTCACCGGGGTTGGTCATGTAGTGATTAAAGATTTCACGTTCGCGGGCAAACTTGTCTAACAGCAAGCCTAGCAATTCCTGCTTGGCGTGTCCGTAGCCAAAATTTCCTGCGAGGTATTTGGTTCGCAAAGTCTCCGTTTGCTCGGGTGTTGCCACGAGTTTGTAAAGCGCAAACACCGTGTCGGTGTCGGGGTTCTTGGGCGCCTCCAGCGGTGTGCTGTCGGTTACAATCGTGCCGATTTGTTTCTTAAGCTCTTTTTCAGGCAGAAAGATGTCAAGGATATTGCCGTACGACTTACTCATTTTTTGGCCGTCTGTGCCGGGTATGGTCATCACCTGCTCCTCAATACGGGCTTCCGGCACAACGAACGTCTCACCGTACAGGTTATTGAATGCCGTGGCGATGTCGCGGGCCATTTCCAGGTGCTGTTTTTGATCTTTCCCTACCGGCACGAAATGGGCATCATACAAAATAATATCCGCAGTCATCAGCACCGGGTAGGTGAACAACCCGGCATTAACATCGCTTAGGCGGTCGGCTTTATCTTTGAAGGAGTGGGCATTCGCCAACATGGGGAAGGGCGTGAAGCAGTTGAGATACCACATCAATTCACATACCTCGGGAATACGACTTTGACGGTAAAGCACATTCTGGCTGGTATCAAAGCCAAAAGCCAGCCAGGCGGCCGCAACCGCCCGCACGTTGTCAACCCGCGTTTTCGCATCTTTGATTGACGTAAGGGAATGGAGATCGGCAATAAAGAAAAATGACTCATTACCCGGCTGCTGGGACAGTCGTATGGCGGGTACAATGGCGCCCAGGATATTGCCCAGGTGGGGACGCCCGCTGCTTTGGATGCCGGTTAAAATGCGTGACATAGCTGCAAAGAAAGCATGTTGAGCCCGATTTTGGCGTACCTTTGCTGCGCAATTTTCCCAAAAGATGCGTTCACTTTTATTTGTCCTTCTGCTTGGCGCTTTGCCTGCCTGTGGCCAACTGGCCGAACTGGTTTACTTCCGCGACAAGGTGTTTGACTTTGGTAACATCAACGAACAGGATGGACCGGTGACCCATGAGTTTATATTTGTGAATAAATCCGGGCGGCCCGTCAAGATCATTTCCGTGCAGGCCTCGTGTGGCTGCACTACCCCCGATTGGTCGAAAGAGCCTGTCGGCAACGGGAAAACCGGATTCATTCGCGCTCAGTTTGATCCAAAGGACCGGCCGGGCTACTTCAACAAAACATTGACGGTGATCACCGACTACGAGGCAACGCCTATCGTTCTGCAAATCAAGGGCAACGTCACGATGCCGAATCAGCCGCCTGTCTTTTCTGAAAAAAAGGGTGGCCTCATGTTTCCCACCCGCACGATCAACTTTGGGAAACTATATGTTAACCAACCACCAACTGCGTACGAGTATCGGGTGGTGAACACCGGGGAATTGCCGGTGAAAATTTATCGGGCCGAGGTACCCGCGTACATGACGGTAAACGTTCCTGAATTCCTGATGCCCGATGTGCCGGCCGTGATCAAACTCACGTATGATGCCCGCGCGCGCAACCGGTATGGATTTACCTCGGATAACCTGATATTGGTTACCTCGGATAACCCAGACTCGGTCAAGTCGATCTCCGTGTATGCTACCCTCGAGGAGTTTTTTCCCCGGCTGGCTCCGGAAGAGGAGAAGCTTGCCCCGCGTTTGGGTTTACCATTGGCTCAACTCGATTTTGGGCGGGTTAAGGCGGGCTCAAGCCCCGTGCGCGAGCTGCCGGTTCGCAACCTGGGCAAAAAGGAATTGATCATACGCGCTGTACAAGGCAACTGCGATTGCCTGAAGCCCAGCATGACCAAAACCAGGTTGAAGCCCGGGGAGGACAGCAAAGTTAGGATTGTACTGGATGCAACGGGTTTGAGCGGAACCCAGGAAAAGGCCGCAACGATTTACTCCACCGATCCGCTTACGCCCGTCATGCGGATCATGATCAAAGCTTACGTAGAGAACTAATTGATGACGCAGCCCTATCCTAAGCCTAGCTGGCCGTCTTTAACACACTTGCGATCTTTTCGGCCGCATGCCCATCACCATACAATTGGGAGGCGCTTGACACGGACTGCGTCCGCACTTCATTAAACACGTTGAGAATGGTTGGTTTGTCGGCCCCCGCCAGGCGGTTGACGCCCGCTTCAACCAATTCCACCCATTCGGTCTGGTCGCGCAGGGTGATGCAGAATTTTTGGAAGAAATACGCCTCCTTCTGCAGGCCGCCACTGTCGGTGAGCACCAGGCGGCAATTCTCCAGCAGGGCCAGCATATCGAAGTAACCCACCGGATCAATCACGGTTACCGGAAGCGCTATGGCGTTCGATTTAATTAAGGCTTGTGTGCGGGGATGAAGAGGCAAGACCACGGGTGTTTGCCGGTGGATTTCGGTCAGCGCTTCACAGATCTGTTTGAGCCGCCCCACATCATTGGTGTTTTCCGCCCGGTGCAGGGTGGCCAGAACGTAATCGCCCTTCACGTTAAGTTGCTGCAGGACGGTCGACTTCCGGTTGATTTGCGGCCGGTAATATTGCACGGCATCGTACATCACATCACCGCATTGATCGATACGGCAGGGGAATTTTTCAAAGCCTTCATTCTTTAGATTCTTTACGGCTGTCGAAGTGGGGCAGAACAGGTAACGGCTGATGCGGTCGGTGAGGATCCGGTTTACTTCTTCCGGCATCTTCATTTCGAAGCTTCGTAGGCCGGCTTCCACATGTGCTACCGGCATGTGGAGCTTAACGGCTGCCAGCGCACCCGCAAGTGTTGAGTTGGTATCGCCATAGACCAATACCACGTCCGGCTTTTCGGCAAGCAATACATTTTCAATTTTTTCCAACATCCGTCCGGTCATGGCGCCATGATTTCCGCCATGGATTTCCAGGTTGTGGTGGGGCGTGGGAATGTCCATCTCCGAAAAGAACACGTCCGACATGTTGGCATCATAATGCTGCCCCGTGTGAACGATGACCTCCGTAAGCCCCGCTTTGGCGAGCGCCCGCGAAACAGGCGCAGCTTTAACGAACTGCGGCCGGGCGCCAAGAATGGTTGTGATTTTCAAGGCAGCGATCAGCTAAACGCAGGAATCCCGGTGATGTGGTTTCCTAAAATCAACAAATGAATGTCATGTGTGCCCTCATACGTGACCACACTCTCCAAATTCATCATGTGGCGCATAATCGGGTACTCACCTGTAATACCCATGCCTCCGTGAATCTGCCGCGCTTCGCGCGCGATTTCAAGGGCTACCTGCACGTTGTTACGCTTCGCTAACGAAATCTGGGCTGTGGTGGCTTTACTTTCATTCATCAGTACGCCCAGTCGCCAGTTGAGCAACTGCGCTTTGGTAATCTCGGTCAGCATTTCGGATAGTTTTTTCTGAACCAGCTGAAACGAACCGATCGGCTTACCAAACTGAATGCGCTCCTTAGCATACCTGCGCGCGGAGTCGTAGCAATCCATGGCTGCGCCAATGGCGCCCCAGGCAATGCCGTAACGGGCAGAGTCCAGGCACATCATCGGGGCTCCGAGTCCGTTCTTGCCGGGCAGCAGATTTTCTTTCGGCACTTTGACATTGTCAAAAACCAGTTCACCTGTTGCACTGGCGCGTAAACTCCATTTTCCATGGGTTTCCGGTGTAGAAAAACCCGGCATGCCGCGCTCAACAATCAATCCGTGAATACGACCGGCTTCGTTCTTGGCCCAAACCACCGCAACATCAGCGCGAGGCGAGTTCGAGATCCACATCTTGGCACCATTTAGCAAATAGTGGTCACCCATGTCTTTGAAGTTCGTCACCATGCCGCTGGGGTTCGAGCCGTGGTCCGGCTCGGTCAGGCCAAAGCAACCCAACCACTCGCCCGAGGCCAGCTTGGGCAGATATTTCTTGCGCTGCGCTTCATTGCCAAACTTGTAAATCGGGTACATCACCAGCGAACCCTGCACCGAGGCGGTTGACCGCATCCCGGAGTCGCCCCGCTCAATTTCCTGCATCAGAATGCCGTAGGCAATGTAGTCCAGGCCACCGCCACCATATTCCTGAGGTACGGTGGGGCCAAAGGCACCGATATCCCCGAACTTCCGCACAATCTCATACGGAAAATGTGCCCGTTGCGCCCAATCTTCGATGTAGGGCGAGATCTCACGCTTGACAAAGTCGCGGATCGAGCTCCGGACGAGTTTATGTTCTTCAGTCAGTAAATCATCAATCTGATAAAAATCCGGGTGGTCATATACGTCCTGTTTCTGTGACTTTCGGGCCTGAGGTTCGGCCGTTGCCAAGGCTGCCATAATCGTTTTGTTTATCTTTGTTCGAGGGTTCAAAGGTACACAGGAATCCTAAATTCTATGAGCCATTCTGCATCTGATCAGCGCCTGACCGACCTACTGGAAAAGCTTCAACAAAAATATGCTGCCATGGGCCAGGACATGCCCAGCTACCTGGATGGCTTACTGTATGCCGATTACCTCACGTATTGGGACTACATCCATCTGGATACGTTACTCAGTCTCCAAAATCCAAAGACCAGTTTCCCGGATGAGAAGGTGTTTATCATTTACCACCAGATTACGGAACTGTATTTTAATCTGGTGCTTTCCGAATTGGAACAGATCTGCCACCATCCACAGTTGACCGATAGCTTTTTTGTGGCGCGCCTGGACCGGGTGATCCGGTATTTTCAGCACCTGGAAGATTCATTTGAGATCATGATTGTGGGCATGGAGCGCGAGCAGTTCCTCAAGTTCCGCATGTCGTTGCTGCCGGCCAGCGGGTTTCAATCCGGCCAGTACCGCATGATTGAATTTTGTTCCACTGATGTTATCAATCTCGTGAACATACATGACCGGCCGGGGTTGACCGAATACAGTGACATCGATCAACAGTTGGAGAAGTTGTACTGGCGCAGTGGAGCAACCGAGCTGGCCACCGGTGCGAAAACGCTTACATTGAAACAATTTGAGAAGAAGTACATGGGGCAGTTTCGCGAGCTGGCCCTGCGCTACCGCCATTGCAATTTGTTAAGCCTGTACCAGCGCAAATTTGCCGGCCATGAAGCCATAAAGCAACGCCTTCGCGAGTTTGATTTACTGGCCAATGTATATTGGCCGTTGGCTCACTTGAAATCGGCCGGCCATTATTTGCAGCGCGATCCGGAGGACATTAAGGCCACAGGGGGAACCAATTGGCAGAAGTACTTGCCGCCTCGTTTTCAAAAGATCATGTTCTTTCCGGAACTGTGGACCGAACAGGAAAAGGAAGAATGGGGAAAGCGTGCGGTGTTAAACGCGCTCAAAACTAATATTGAAAATATTTAAGCTTCAGCAATGAAAATAGAAAGTATCAAACTAAAAAATTATAAGGCATTTCAAAACCTTGAGCTGATCCAGTTGCCAGACTTAGCAATATTTGTTGGCGCAAACGGGGTTGGAAAATCAACTCTTTTTGATGCCTTTGGATTCTTAAGTGATGCTCTCAAGAATAATATCAGACAGGCACTTGCAAAGCGCGGTGGTTTTAGGGAGGTTATCAGTCGAGGTCAAACCGGCTTAATCGAATTTGAACTCCAATTCAGACTTGTTGTTGCCGATAAGGAGCGGCTAGTCACGTATAGATTGGAGATTGGAGAGGAGAATGGTAGACCATTTGTTGATCGAGAGATATTAAGGTATAAGCGGGGGGCATATGGATCACCTTACCATTTTCTTGATTTTTCCAAGGGCGTAGGCTACGCAATTAACAACGAAGAGGACTTTGATAAGCCTGATGAAGAATTAACTAGAGAGGAGCAGCGTCTTGGCTCTTCTGATATCTTGGCAATCAAGGGTTTGGGTCAATTCGAGCGTTTTAAGGCAGCGAGCGCATTTCGTAATTTTATCGAGAATTGGCACGTGTCGGATTTTCACATTGCAGAGGCGCGGCCAAGTCGTGAAGCTGGATATGCTGAACATTTGTCTCCAACTGGAGAAAATCTGCCGTTGGTTGCGCAATATGTCTATGAAAACCACAATGACATTTTTAACACCGTGCTCGACAAAATGAAGAAGAGAGTGCCAGGGGTGAAAGACGTGAGTGCGGCTGCAACAGTTGATGGTCGAATTGTTCTAAGGTTTCAGGACGGTTCATTCAAGGATCCATTTATCGCTAGTTATGTTTCTGATGGAACCATCAAGATGTTTGCCTATTTGTTGTTATTGCATGATCCGAACCCTCATCCGCTGTTATGCATTGAAGAACCGGAGAATCAGCTGTATCCGAGTCTATTAACGGAGTTGTTGGACGAGTTTCGTTTATACGCCAAACGTGGCGGCCAAGTTTTTGTATCTTCTCACTCACCAGACTTACTAAATGGGGCAAACCCAGAGGAAGCTTTTTGGTTGGTGAAATCAAAGGGATACACTACCATAGAAAGGGCCTCTAACCATGCTGAAATTAGTGCAATGTTCAATCAGGGTGAGAAGCTGGGCTACCTTTGGAAAGAAAACTATTTTACGGGAAGTAACCCTCGTTGACGGATGATTCGACTTGAAATTTTGACGGAAGAGATTTCGATGGAAAATTTTTTGAGAGGACTTCTGCCAAGAATTTTACCTGCCGACTATTATCTGGATGTCAATTGTTTTATTCGTCCCCACGAGGGAAAAGATCATTTAAGGAAATCGTTGCCCAGAAAGCTCAAAGCCTATCAGTATTTTGGTTACCCTGTTATGGTTTTGGTGGTCCATGATCAGGACTCGAACGATTGCCGTTCGCTTAAAGATGAGCTTTCCGGACTTTGTTCCGGGCCGGTTAATACACAAGTTCGAATTGTATGCAGGGAACTTGAGTCTTGGTATTTTGGTGATTTGAACGCGCTCGAAAGGGTATATCCAGACTTAATCAGGCTGCCGATAAGGGGTCGCGCCAAGTATCGGGTCCCCGATGCTTTGTTTGGGGCACAAGAACTGGGGAGGCTGACCACCAATTTTACAAAAAGTCATGCTTCCAGACAGATGGGTGAGCTAATTGACATCCACAGTTGTACATCAGAAAGTTTTCAGCATTTTGTTTCTGGATTGCTGAAGTTTTTGGAACGGCAATGATTTGAAGTCGATGAATAGACTTTACCTTTTTTTCGGAGTGTTTTTTTTGGCGTTGACGGTGTTTGGTCAGGGCGTTACCCGCTACACCTATCACGACAAGGAGAAGAAAAATATCAAAGAGATTTTTCAGGTGCGCGATACGGTCAGCAACATTTTGCAGGGCCGCTACATCAGCTATTTTCTAAATGGGGCCATTGAATCAAAAGGTCAGTTCGTCAATAACGAGACAACCGGTGTCTGGGAGTTTTACTACGAAACGGGCAATCTGCGCATGCGTGGAATACTTCGGCAGAATTCGAACTACGGCTTGTGGGAATTTTTTTACGAGAATGGCCAGAAAAGCATGGAGGGAAACATCAATGACCGCAACCGGGAAGGGGAGTGGAAGATTTTTTACGAAAGCGGCAAGCTGAAAGAGACGGGTACCTACACCAAGAATAAGCGAACCGGTTTATGGAAGACGTTTTATGAAGATGGCGACCTGCGCGGCCAAATCGAATACGTGGATGATCACGGACGATACACGGAATTTGATCATGCCGGTAAAGTGATTGCCGAAGGCCCGAAATCAGGTGTACAACAGGTGGGGCATTGGCGGTTTTACGATGGCAACGGGGTGTTGCAGCGTGAAGGTGACTACGAGAACAATAAGAAAAACGGACTCTGGAAAACGTATCATCCCTCTGGTCGTGTGGCCAGCGAAGGACGATATACGAATGATGAGCCCGATGGATTGTGGACGTATTACCATGAAGATGGCAACGTCAGTGCTTCCGGAGAATATGCATCGGGTCAACGCGCAGGCTACTGGTCGATGAAAAACCCCAACGGCACACTGAAAGGCGAGATCAAGTATAACCAGGGTATGGGCGAGTACCGCGAGTACTATTCCAGCGGCAAGTTGCGCCTCAAGGGTATGATCAGCCGCGAACACAACGAGGGCAAGTGGCAGTATTATTATGAAGATGGAAAACTGGAAGGGGAGTGTGATTTTGAAAATGGAAAGGGAACGTACAGCGGGTATTATCCCTCGGGGACATTGCAAACCAAGGGACAGATGGAAGATAATGTGCGTGTGGGCACGTGGGAGTTGTATGAGCAGGACGGCCGCCTGAGCGGATATTACAAACCGGTGGAAGATCAGGAATTAGCCGATGCCATCAGTACACTGGCCCGGAAGAAAACCGCACCGCCTGCTGCGCGGTCCGCTAGCAAACGAACCGGCTTCACCTATTTCCGCCCCCGGTACCCGGAGTACCGCGGGGTGATATTAGAGACCAACCCGTTTATGATGTTCCTCGGACAAATGCCGTTTGGTGTTGAGTTTTATAATGAGGAACGCCTCGGGCATGAATTCGAGTTTATCGGTCTTCGCGATCCGTTCTTCACGCCTGATTTACAACTTCCGCAGGACGAAGTGTATAAGCGCGGGTACTCCATTTCCATTAAGCAGAAGTTCTATAACCCCTTGCGCACGGGTATGTGGTATTTCGCCCATGGCGTAGTGTTCACCAACCAAAGTTATTTTTCCAACATCCAGTTTCTTCCGCAATCGCCTCTGATTACGGTCAGCGCATCGGAGCAAACGTTTGAATATGCGCTGTACCTGGGTGCCCGCCTGATGCAACGAAACGATGGTGATGGATTTACCATGGACGCATTCGTTGGATGCTCGGCCGGTTACCGGATCTTTGAGGCCGACCCACTGACCGAGAGTGCCTTCAACAGTGTTAATCAGGACAGCTTTGCGCACGGACTGCGATTTGGTCTGAATCTCGGCTATTCGTTTTCTTTCGATGGCCGCAGGCGCTGATGGCCCCTCATCCTCCCAACGCTCAGTTTTTTTCATTAAACCCTTCCTGTACCTTTGCCTGTCGACTTAAAGGATAAACACCTTTCGTCTTGAAACAGTCTGTTGAAATATCGCTTCCGCCCGAAGAGGCGTTTGATGAACTCCGGTTTCAGGAGTTCGCGCGAAAAAAGCTCGACCTCAACAATCCCGTTGTCGTCATACCCCGCAGACGCTCCATTGATGCCCGCGGGCGTAAAGTCATGGTTAACTTTTTGGTCGATCTGGTCGAAGCTTCGGCCTATGAGCCGCAGCAGTTCATTCGCGACTATCCGGCTGTTCACCATTCTTCGCATCGCGTGATCATCATCGGTTCCGGCCCTGCCGGTTTGTTTGCCGCTTTGCGGCTCATTGAATTAGGGGTGAAACCTATTGTGTTGGAACGTGGCAAGGACGTGCAGGCGCGCAGGCGCGATATTGCCGCCATTAACAAAGATCACGTGGTACACCCCGACAGTAACTATTGCTTTGGCGAGGGCGGTGCCGGCACGTACTCCGATGGAAAGCTCTACACACGATCGCACAAGCGCGGCAGTATCGATCGCATCTTGCAGACACTGGTGGCCCATGGAGCCAAACCGGATATTTTGTTTGATGCTCATCCGCATATCGGAACCAATAAGCTTCCGAAACTCGTGGCTGAACTTCGGCAATCCATCATCCAGGCGGGTGGCGAGATCCATTTCAACACCCGGGTGACGGACATACAAATTCAGGATGGCGAGTGGAAGTCGGTTCAACTTCAATCGGGGGAATGGATTTCAGCTGACGCCTGCATACTGGCGACTGGCCATTCGGCCCGGGATATTTTTCAGTTGTTGCAGAACCGAAACGTGTACCTGGAGGCCAAACCTTTTGCTCTCGGCATTCGCATTGAACATGCTCAGTCGCTGATTGACTCGGTTCAATACCACTGCACCGGAAGCCGGGGCGATTATTTGCCGGCAGCTTCGTATTCCCTGGTCCATCAGGCGAAAACAGGTGGGCAACAGCGCGGGGTATTCTCATTCTGCATGTGCCCGGGTGGATTCATCGTACCGGCCGCAACCTCTCCGGGCGAAGTGGTGGTGAATGGCATGAGCCCCTCCAGGCGCGATTCGCGTTTTGCCAATTCGGGCATTGTGGTAGCCGTAGAAGAACGCGACTTTGCCAGCTATCAAAAGTTCGGGCCTTTAGCCGGAATGCACTTTCAGGCCGAGGTGGAACAGCGGGCCTGTCTGGCTGCTGGCGGCAAGCAAACCGCACCGGCACAACGAATGGATGATTTTGTACGGGGCAAAGTATCAACGGATTTATGTGATACGTCCTATCAGCCGGGTTTACTTGCTACTGATTTGGCCGAGGTATTGCCGAGATTTGTCTCTCAGGCCTTGCGCGAAGCTTTGCCTGCCTTCGGTAAGAAGATGAAGGGGTACTTTACCCACGAAGCCAATCTGGTGGGCGTAGAGAGTCGCACCTCCTCACCGGTGCGCATACCCCGTGACCGGGAAAGTTGTGAGCACGTTCAGGTGAAAAAATTATTCCCTTGCGGGGAGGGTGCAGGCTATGCCGGTGGTATTGTTTCAGCCGCCATGGATGGTGTACGGTGTGCCGAAATGGCTGCAGCAAAAAAAGTAATTTTCTAAAAAATGACTGACTAGTAACTTGATTCAGTTGTGCTGCTATTTCTTCTAAGCTCGTTAATTAAGCTTACTGTCTCACGTAGGTCTTTACCTTTTCCTTTTTTTGGTTTTGAAGCAAAAGATATTTTGTAAACCCTTTCGTTAGTTTTTATCAGTAAGCCACCAAAGATGGCCGAAGATTTCCGGGCTTCTTTGATCTCATGATATTCCAAAACAACATCCTTGAGTAGGTCGTTATACATCTCGTATCTTCTCTTTCCGTTGAAAGGCTTAGGATGAAAAATAAAATTGCTTTCCGTTATGTAGATTTCACCTGTAACAGAAAAAGGAGGAATGGCAAATCCATTGTCAAGCAGAAGTTCCACTTTTTGCCTTACCTGGAGGGTATCATTATTTGATTGGGGATAACAGTATACCCACACCAGCGAATGGGCAATCAACAGTGTTAATCTTATCTTCACGGTATTAATTTTAAAATACATGCCCAGTGCCCAGGGTTTCCTGTGCATTGTTCCCACTCAAGGAAACCCTGACCAACATTCCCAGGATCAAAATCGGTAAAATAGTATCCTCTTGACGCAAGATCATAGCCGACCGCAGCGCCATAAACACCTCCAACAATAGCTCCAGCCGCTATCATAGTGCCCCAAGTGGCGGCTGATATATAAGCTCCAGCTGCCACGGCCGCTGCTCCCCCAGTTACCACAACCGTCACAACAACTACTGCCGCCACAACGGCTGTTACAATGGCTGAAAGTAAATTTCGAAACCAGCCCTTTGCTCGTCCTCCCGAACTTGAATCAATCGAATAAACCAAATTTACCAACTCATGAATCGAGGCAGTTTCAAAATCAGCAAATGATATGAGAGCTCTCGACTCGTCAAATGTCAGCGAATTATTTGAAAGTACATTTGACCTGAACTCGGTTATGATTGACTGGAGCCTAGCTGTAACTTGATCCGGTGACTCACTAAGATTTGCTGATATTGACAGTTCTGTTTCCATCCGGCTTGTTAGTGAATTGGACATTTCCGATACTGCCGAAGAAATAGCAAAGTACTCTGTTTCTTTATTCTTACTATCTGATTTTTGACTCTTGAACAGGTTGTTTGAAATATCATTGGCCAACGCCATTTGATCGCGGCTTATTGCTGGTTCTACTAAACTTAAAAACACGGTTTGTACATCCTTTTGCCTAAGGCCCTCCTTAATAAAATCGTGAATGGCTTTCTGACTAAGTAATCGATTGAACCCAACAGCGAGATCATCCATTGTATTTAAATCGTCAACCCGGTTGAGATCACCTCTAATCTCGTCACAACTTACAGTAGCCACTATTACGATTAAAAAAGCTGCGATTATTGACTTTGATTTCATGTGTATAATTTTAAGTTCTCAAGTTTGTTTTGAGTTCAGTAAAACAGGTTAAGAGAGTAAATTTTCATGTTCGTACTTTGCATCAGTGATTGCTCACCGAGCTTGTGACATCGGTTGGTGCTTATCCTGTTAAGGTGTCAATTTCATACGCGTGATTCCACAAGGGATGCACAGTA
>JAJTGY010000094.1 GCA_021298015.1 Flammeovirgaceae bacterium | reverse complement strand
CTGTTGCACCAGTGTGCAGTAATCACTTTTTTTGAAGCTCATAACTTTATACGTTCGGTTTGAACTCCAAAGGTGGTAAACCTGTAAATTAAAGATGAACTATGGTCGAAGTACGGAAACTACCGAAGGTTTAGTTCAACACCATGTTTAAATAATTCCGGGGTGCTGTGTGCCAATTCAAATTGGCTTCTTGATTTACCTAATTAGAGAAACCCAATCACCCAACTTCCCCCCGGTATTCCACCATGCTCTTCGCCATCTTCGGGAAAATAAACCCGTGAAACGGCAGCACGGCATACCAATACAAACGGCCCCACAACCCTAAAGGCCGGAACGTAGCGGTTTGGTACAGCTTGTGAACGCCCTCTTCTTCGCGCACCCGAAACTCCAGCCACGCCTCGCCCGGCAGTTTCATCTCCGCCAACAGCAACAACCGCCCGTTGGGCTTATCGGCCACCAGCACGCGCCAGAAATCCAGCGCATCGCCCGGTTTCAGATCGGTGGCGCTGCGCCTGCCCCTGCGCAACCCCACGCCTCCCACCAGCTTATCCAACAGCCCACGCACCCGCCACATCCAGTTGCCATAGTACCAGCCCCGCTCACCGCCAATCATCCAAATGTTGTCTTTTACTTCCGCCATCGCACGGGTAAACGTCACGATCCGCTTGTCGGTAAACACCCCGTGCGTGGGCACTTCCACACGGTCTAAAAAACCTTTGTCCAGCGTAGCCAACGAAATGGCATCTTTCCAACTGGAAACCACATCGCGCTGTTCAATTTTGGCAAACGCCAATTGCAATGCTTCCTGGTAACTGAACAATTGAATGGGCACCAACTCCTGAATACGATTGTCGCGGCACACCACTTCATTTTTCATGCTGCTCACCAGGCTGCGGGCCAACGAAAACGAGGTAGACGTTACCAACACCAGCCAGAGTGACGACAATTTGGGCGTGAGCACAGGCACGGTGATGATCCATCGTTTCAATCCTCGCACGCGGGCATACCCCAGCAGCATGTCGCGATAGGTCAGGATGTCGGTTCCCCCAATATCAAAAACCTGGTTAAATGCCCCGGGCTTGTGCATGACCCCTTGCAGGTATTCGAGTACGTTGCGGATGCCAATCGGCTGGCAACGCGTTTTCAGCCACTTCGGTGCCACCATCACCGGCAGCTTCTCCACCAGATCGCGGATGATTTCAAACGAGGCGCTGCCCGAGCCGATGATGATGGCGGCCCGCAACACGGTGGTGGGCACACGGCCCGTCCGTAAAATATCTTCAACCTGCTGCCGCGACAGCAAATGATCGCTTAAATCCAGGTCGTTCACAATGCCACTGAGGTAAATCACCTGCCGGGCTGTTGTGCCATCGAGGTAGTGACAAAAGTGGCGAGCCGATCGCGCTTCGAGTTCCGTAAAGTTTGGATAAGACGAACTCATCGAATGCACGAGGTAGAAGGCCACGTCAATATCGCGCGGTACGTTTTGCAACGAGGCGGCATCCGTAAGGTCGCCCTCTACCACGCGGATGTGCCGGAGATCATCTTCCGTAAAATCGTGCCAGTCAAACCGCCTGCGGTCGCGCACCAGGCAAATCACTTCGTGCCCCGAGCGAATCAGTTCGGGAAGCAGTCTGCGGCCAATGTAGCCGGTAGAACCGGTGAGCAATACTCTCATACCGTGGTCAAGTTCAGGGTTTTTTCGCACGACTTCCAAAACGCAGTGAACGAATTACCCAGGCGTGCCTCGGGAAACATCCACACCGGTTCATCTTTCACACCGGGATAATGGCCAAAGGCCTGATGCGCTTTGGAGAAAATCCCCGGAAACTTTTCCAGATCGGGAATGTCGGCCACTTCTGCCGTCATCACCTGAATGCCCGGAACACACTTCGCGAGTGCAAGCACAAAATCCATCACGCGGCCGCTCACCGGGAATCGCTGAAAGTGAGAGGGCTCCAGCAGCAATACCCGGTTGGCGTCCATGTCCTTCCGCCAGAGCGGATCAAGGGTATAGCTGTTGTACAGTAACAGCGGTTTGGCCGGATCAAGTCGGGCAGAGCTGGCCGGTAATGCGGGCGTCAACTCCGGCTGGCCGGTAGCCCTGAGTTGATCGGGCACGGGCAGATGCGGCAACACTTCGTAGGAACAATCCAGAAACGTACCGTGTTGAGAAGTTCGCGAATATTGATTGATGTTATCCTGGTTGCAGTAATACTTTTTTGCCGAAAATGTTCCGGCCACCCATTGCCAGCTCAGCATGTTGCTGGCCAAATCGCCATCGAGCAAATGGTAGTACATCCACCGGGCCGATTCGCGCCAGTGCGCCCGACCGATGTTACACACGACAGACGCCAGGTACATGCGCACGTGGTTATGCAGATAGCCGGTAGCGTACAACTCTTGTACACCCCGATCCAGGACCTCAATGCCGGTGGAACCCTCCAAAACCGCCCGAAGGCATTCCGCATGAGCGGCATGCTGCGGTTGTTTGAAATCCTCAAAAATCCGGTCGCCCCACTCCCACCACATCCGCTGAAAGTATTCGCGCCACGCCAGCTCATAGATAAACCGATCGGCATCGGTAAACGAGTGGCGGCTTAACACGGCATCGCGCACCTGCGGCAACGTGAGTACACCGCGCGACAGGTAGGGCGACAGCCGCGATACCGCGCCATCCAGGTAATTGCGCGTGCGGCCATAGGCCTGCACATCCACGCGCCCGAGCAGGGACAAAACCCCCGTATAATCCGTGGGCAACGTCATCGCTTACTGATTTTGTTGGCCGTGATTGCCCGCTGCCGCGTTGACTTGAAACGCGATGTACCGGGCGTACCCAGCGCTTTATGTTTGGTGGCCCTTCCTTGCACGCGCTTACGCCACAAGCGAAAACTGGTTGGCTTCAGTTGCAGCCGCATCAGGCGGATGACGTCCGCTTCTGCGAGCCCATACTGTGCCTGAATCGCATCAAACGGGGTGCGGTCCTCCCACGCCATTTCAATGATCCGATCGATATCGTTGGCGGGCAGCGTCATTTAACCGAAATGATCCCCTTCTTCTTCAACTCGCGAAGCGTAAGCGGGGGCGACTCGTTCAGGTTCTGATAGGCCACCACTTCGCACAAGGCGCAGTCATGATCACCAGCCCGCATCCAGCTGAACACCCGGAGGTGTACAAAGGCCATACTCTTTTTCAGGTAAGGAAATCCGTTGTAAACGGCCAGCTCATCGGTCAGTCGCTTCATTTTGTCGATCCGGTTTCCAGATTTTTTACCCAGCAGATTCACCCACTTGGCCTGGGAGCGACTCAGGTACTGAAGCAAAAACTCCGGGTTGGCCCTGACATTGGTGAGCGTTCGTGTGCCGTGATATACGGCCACCATAAATTGCTTGGGCTTGAGCGACACGGGCACGGCATACGTGCAGATGTTCATGTTCGGTTTACCATCTGCCAGGCTGGAGATGCTATACACCGGTTGATCCACCCGGTTCCAGGGTTTCTGTTTCGTGCTCATGACAGCGTGGATAAGAATTTGGTTCGGATCTTCATCAGGGATTGGAAACGTGCCGCGTCCATTTTTTCTACCTGGCGTACCATCATCGACATGCGGGGATTTTTACTGAACATGGCGCGATGTTCGTGAATGAAACCCCAATAGAGCGCATCCCAGGTGGCACACCAGTCCCCTTTCGGGTAGTCGCTCATTTTCAAAATGTAGTTCGATCCCGAAATGTAGGGCTTCGTAGCCATAAGGCCGCCATCGGCATACTGACTCATGCCGTACACGTTGGGCACCATCACCCAGTCGTAGGCATCGATGAACAACTCCATGAACCAGCGGTACACCTCATCCGGGTCAAATCCGCCCAGCAACATGAAGTTGCCCAGCACCATCAACCGCTCGATGTGATTGGCATAGCCCGTGTTGAGCACCGACTGAATCACCTGATCCACCGGCCACACCCCGGTGGTGGCATTCCAGAACGAAGCCGGAAGAGGTCGGCTGTACTTCCAGAAGTTGGTGGTGCGCTGCTTCACACCTTCGCGCACGTACACAGCACGCAAAAATTCGCGCCAGCCCAAAATCTGCCGCACGAAACCTTCCAGGGCATTGAGCGGCACATCATATTCTGCGGCAGCCTGGATCGCCCGGTCGAGCACCTGGCCCGGACTCAGCAACCCGATGTTTAAGGCAGGTGTAAGCACCGAGTGAAAAAGAAAGGACTGATCGCGCGAGAGCGCATCCTGGTAGTCGCCATAGCACCGGAAGCGATGCTGCAAGAACTCACCCAGTTGCCGTTCGGCTTCCGCAAATGTTACCGGATACACGAATGAATCCAGGCTGCCGGGGTTGGTGGCAAAACGCTGGTTCACATACGCACGGGCCTCCTGGAGGTAGACGTTATCCACCGTTGGCGGCAGCGGAGGCAGCGGTAAACCAGCGGGCAGTTTCTTCCGGTTCTCCGTGTCAAACGTCCAGCGGTCGCCAGCCGGCTCGCTGCCGTTCATAAGCAGGCCCGTTCGCTTGCGCTGGTCGATGTAGAAGTCCGTGAGGAAATACCGTTTGCGGCTGTTGAAGTACTCCTGAATGTAGGGGCGGTCGCATAAGAAGTTGGGCGACTCGGTTATGAACAGTTGAAGGCCCTGCTCGCGGCAGTAGTTCCTAAGCCTGCGTTCCAGCAGGTAGTCTACGGGGTCGGCCAGGTGCAGCTCACGCACACCTTGTTCGTGCCATTGCTGAACCACCTGCCTGAGCAATCCCGGCTGGGCTTCATGGTAGCTTACTTTATATCCGCTCTTTTCAAGGTGCGTTTGGTAGAACTTCATGGAAGCCCGGTGGAGCAGCAGCTTTTGGCGGTGAAATCGGTATTGAAGAAAGAAAAGTTCATCTTCCAGCATTACCACGGGCCGGCCTTTTGCCAGGGCCGGGTGATTTTCAAAGAGCTGGTGTGGAAAAATGAGCGTGACAGCGTGCACGAAAGCTAAACGCCCGGTAACGGCTTTTGTTTAGCGCGGCTGACGTTGGTGGCGGCAGCGGTCGCTACAGTATTTCACCTCGTTCCATACCCGCTCCCACTTCTTTCGCCAGGTGAACGGCCGGCCGCAAGCTGCGCATATTTTCGTTGGCAGGTTAGACTTTTTGACGCCACGCATGGCCATTCAACAAGCTAAGGCCCGTTTGGTTATCAAAAAATCAGACCAAAATATGTTCCTGAACGGATGTAATCGGTTATATTCGTTTGCTAAATAGATACAGCTGGATGTTCGTGGTGTTTATTTTTTGACAAAGACTCAAGACTGGAAAAAATGGAATCACTATTTAAGATTGTTCATCAAAATGGAGAATTTATTACCAAGGAAAGTTCCGTGTTTGGGATATCCATGGACACAATATTTACAGTCCTAACAACATTAGCAATTTTCATTTTAGGTGTAATGATTGAGCGCAAAATTGAATGGTGGTCTCAAGTTTCTAACGCAACAAATTGAAAAATAAGAAATGGACACCTTTTTTTTATTTCCCTAAAAAAGAAGGACAACAATTTG
>JAJTGY010000016.1 GCA_021298015.1 Flammeovirgaceae bacterium | reverse complement strand
GGTTATCGTAAAACTCCTTGACCACATACCGCGTTATCAGAAACAAATCGAAAATCAACTAAAAACGGTAACTTGACAAAGTAGGACTAATCATTAACCATTAAATTTACGATCAACTTAATCATCATTTCTTTATCATCCGGATTGCTTTCGGCAATCATGATGGTGATGGCTACGAGCGTATTATCGGCTATGATTTTACTGCCGTCAGTTGCATAGAGTTGTTTGTTCTTGTCGAGAAAGTAGAGAAACAAACCGGCCGCTATGCGTTTGTTGCCATCGGTAAAAGAATGATTTTTCACTACAAAATATAAAAGATTAGCGGCTTTTTCATGCAGGCTCGGGTAGAGATCTTTTCCGCCAAAGGTTTGATAGATGGTTTGCAATGAACTTTGAAACGATTCATCCTTTTCATTCCCAAACAACTTGCCTGCATTTTGTTGCTTGCGCCATAGCCCTATTTGTTTGATAGCCTCCACATAGGTTAATTTTTTAACGGATGCCTTTTTTGCTTGAGGCACCTGCAATTGCTGGTGATCATATTGATCGAGCAGATCCAGCGCATGCGAGTAAGCCGCAACTACTTTGAGCAACCCTACGGCTTCATCGGTAGAAAGCTGTTTCTGCTTTACTACATTCTCCAGCAGACTTAAACTCTTTTTTAAATCCGTAAGTTGTTGCTGCGATGCTTTTAACCGCTTTTCATTAATGGCATAACCCTTTACCAGATAATCTCTTAAGCGCTGTGTTGCCCACTGGCGGAATTGCGTTCCGCGTTTGGAATTAACCCGATAGCCTACGGATATGATAACATCAAGATTAAAACATTCAACTTCATAAGTTTTTCCATCGGCCGCAGTTGTTGCATTTTTTGCAACAACTGACTTTCTGCTCAACTCACGGTCTTCAAAAATACGCTTTAAGTGTCTGGATATTACGGATTTATCACGACCAAAAAGTTGTGCGAGCTGATTGAGAGAAAGCCACACCGTTTCATTCTCAAACCTAACTTCAATCTGAGCCTTACCATCCTTTGCCGTATAGATTTCTACGTCATTCATTTACTTAACTGCTTACTGACAGATATAATCATGCTGTTTTATAGATAATTATTTCACTCATTCATTTCATGCAGAATTGGTACTATCCGAAAATTCCAGGTGGTTGAAATATCCTCAATTGCTGGTCATTTTCAATTTATCTCTTTTTAATCCTATCATCCATTAATCTTACAAATCCTAGTGCAGACAATTTACACAAACATCTGCTGCAACAAGCCTTTTTTAAACGTTTGGGTGTGGGCGATTTGGGTGGCCACGCTTTCTATTTTGGCATCCAGCGCGGTGAGGAAGCTGGCGATTTTTTGTTGTTCTTCTGGCGATGGAAATGGAACCTTGAACTTCTTCAAATCGCTTCCATTTATTGAATTAATTGTTGCACCAAGATTACGATGTACTGCCTTTTTATAAGAATCTGTGTCAAAAAAATGAAATAAGTATTTGCTGTACTTGCTTCTAAATACAGTCATAAAAGCACCGAAAGCCAATCCGTCTGATTCTTTGTTTATGATTGCATTTTTACCAATCAAATCTCGGCTTCCGTTTCGAACGCAAATCAAAATATCATCTTCTTGAACAGGATTAAAGTCACCTTGATTCACATTTACATAAACATTATCATCAAATACAATTCTCCTACCTTGAACATTTGAAGACCTTAGAACAAGCACTCCATTTTCATTAACATCATCAGGGCTATAAGTTAAACCAGATACGATTTCCCCGATCTCCCCCAACCTCTTCTCCTCCCACTTCGGGTAGGGTTTGCCGTTTTCATCCTTGAAGCGGAGTTTGCCGGAGAAGAGCTGTTGCATTACACCTTTTTTGTACTGCTCCAGCCATTCCTTTTTGCGCGTGAGCTGCTGTATCTTTTCATCTACCGCACTTAAAAACGAAGCGATTTTTTGTTGTTCGGGGAGAGAGGGGAAAGGTAAAGCAACCGAAGACAATGTTTCTTGTCCAACATTATATCTTGTACTTCCACCCGATTTAGAAGTGATTTCATTTCTCGATAAATCTGTTTTTAAAAGCTTATTTAAAAACATTGGGTCATACTCACCAATCTTTTTTCCTCTGATAACAAATCCACCAAACGTTGCGGGTTTTGAGTCGAGATAAACACAAGCTGTTCCTACTTCTTCCCGAGTTTCTGAGCTTCTTTGAAAAAGAATATCGCCATAATTCACTGAGTATTTTTCAAAGACACTCTCATCAACGTCCACGCTTCCAATTATTAAGTCGTGTGTAATGAAATCGTTATTTAAAATATCCAGAACATTGATAAATTTAAACCCACTACCGTATTGCTCCTTGCTTGCATTAATGCCATTTTTGAATTCAAGCAATTGGCTGAGTTTTTTCAATTCCCATCCTCCAGAAAACTCTTTAAATCTCAACTTAGGCACTTTGCTCATCTGTCTGTATTAGGATTTTTAGGATTTCGGGATTTTAGGATTACTGGTTTTGGCTTTTGCTTTTGCTTTTGTTGGCATTCACTGCATCCTTGTTTTCGGGGTGGTTAACGTTATACACGCGTTTGAACTCCATGCTTCTTGCGCCAAAATTGATGAGTAACCCAATGGGTAAATTATAAGCTTGACAATAGTTCATGGCTTGTGCCAAATGGATGTCTTCGAGTTTTATTACAGCTTTTAGTTCCACCATAATTTTGGTTTCCACAAAAAAGTCAACGCGCCTCGAACCGATGAGATGTTCTTCGTAGTAAATGTCCATCTCCATCTCTCGCTGAAATCCTAATCCCTGCTTCTCCATTTCAATCGCAAGCGCCCTCTGATAGATCACTTCCTGAAAGCCGTTACCCAGCGTGCTGTGCACCTTCATGGCACAACCAATTATCCGGTGTGTTATCTCCTCATATTTCATTTTACCAATCCTATCATCCTAAAATCCTATAAATCCTAATTAAGACATTATTTTGATTTGCGAGAGGACTTTGATTTTCTAGCTGGCAATGCCTTTTGCTTTTTTTCTTGCTTGAGTTGTAATGTGCTTTTCGCATTCAGGCTGGTCACCACTTTTTTTCCTGTTTTGGCTTCCAGCTCCAGGCGCGCTACTTTGGCTACGTTGCCGCCTTGCTTTGCCACACGTTTACTGTCATCAAAAGATTTTGGCTTCACCGCCTGCGAGATATCTTTGGTAGAAGCTTCGGCCAGCATGTTTAAAATCAACTCGGTGTTGGTCATGTTATCGCGCAGGTTTTCTTTCTTCAGGCCTTTCAGTACTTTGTATTCTTTGGTGGTTTTATCGGCCCAGGCTTTGGTAATAATGTCGGTAAGGGTGGCAAACTGCGCACCTTCTTTCAAGCCGCGTTTGCGCCACTCATCGGTCAGTTCTTTTCGTATTTCAATACTTTTAAGTCGCTGGTTAATCCAGTTTTCGGAGTAGCCAAGTTTTAAATATTGTTCCAGTGCGCGGTCAATACTAAGTTCTGGATCCTGCATTTCATCGAGGCGGTCAGCGCCAACTTCGGCAAGCCATAGTTTAAATGGCTCGGCCTTGGGCGAAGGGATGGACTGAATTAAACGGAAGAGTTGTTCGGTATCGGCAACATCGGTAAGGCGCATTTTGCCATCAGGGGCTTCCATTTTCAAACCGTTACAATTTGTAACGGTTTCATTTCCTTCATCTAAAAGTCGCTTTTTCAACACACGCCAATACACCTGGGGATTTGGGCTTTCGGTCAAAACAGCTACTACATCTACAATGGCTATGAACCATTTTTCCTGTTCACTATCCCAAAGGGTTCTCACTTTCTTACCTTCAAATACCTGAATCGCATTTTGCTGTTTCATATTAAAAAGGTGTTTCTATGCCAAGTTCTTTACAGTAGGCGGCAATCGTGGTATTGGTGGCTTGCATGTCGGCATCGAGCTTCTTCAACTCTTTGGCTACGGCTCTCAGGTTTACTGCTTCTTCTTCTTCAAACGAATCTACATAGCGCGGTATGTTCAGGTTGTAGTCGTTATCGGCAATCTCCTGTAAGGTGGCTACGTAACTGTATTTGTCTTCGGCCGTGCGGGCGCGGTAGGTATCTACAATCTTATCAATATCCTGCGGGCGCAGCACGTTTTGCGTTTTCACCTTTTCAAAGTGTTGGCTGGCATCAATAAACAACACGTTGCCGTTGTGCTCTCTTTTCTTCTTCACCACCATAATGCACGTGGGTATGCCGGTGCCGTAGAAGATATTGGAGGGCAACCCAATGACGGCATCGAGGTAGTTTTTCTCTTTGATCAGACACTCGCGGATGTGGCCTTCGGCCCCTCCGCGGAAGAGTACACCATGCGGCAGCACGCAGGCCATGGTGCCGCCATCGGCCAGCAGGTGCACCATGTGCTGCACAAAAGCAAAGTCGGCCGTGCTCTTAGGTGCCAGCTTGCCGTAGGCGGCAAAGCGGTCGTCACTCATAAACAACGGGCTGGCACTCCACTCGGCCGAGAAGGGCGGGTTGGCCACAATGGCATCGAAGCGCATGTCCAAATGCTGGGGGCGCTCCAGCGTATCTTCATTTTTTATTTCAAACTCGTTGTAGCGCTTGTTGTGCATGATCATGTTCATGCGGCACAAGTTGTAGGTAGTGGGGTTGCTCTCCTGGCCGTAAATTTTGCCTACGGATTTTACTTCTTTGGCTACGCGCAACAGCAACGAGCCTGAGCCACACGTGGGGTCGTACACATTTTTGAGTTTTGTTTTTCCGGTAGTGACAAGTCGAGCGAGTACGGTACTTACTTGTTGTGGTGTATAGAACTCACCGGCTTTTTTACCGGCACCGCTGGCAAACTTACCAATGAGGTATTCGTAGGCATCGCCCAGCACATCGTTCTCGGTGTTGTGCAAGTCAAAATCAACATCATTGAGTTGATTGAGAATTTTTACGATCAGTTCATTTTTGGCGGATTCCGTTTTGCCGAGCTTGCTGCTGGTGAGGTCGAGGTCTTCGAAGAGGTTTCCAAATTCCTCTTCGCTTGGGGTACCCATGGTACTCTGCTCGATATGGTTGAGGATTTTGGTGAGGTCGTCCAGGATGAACTTGGCTTTACCTTCACCATTGCCGCGCTCGGCCAGCTCGCGGAAGAGTTCATCGGGTTCCAGGAAGTACCCGAGGGCATCCAGCGCATCGGCTTTTACCTCTTTGAGGTAGAGGCGTTTCTCTTTGTGCTTTTTTAGATCTGCGTAGGTGAGTTTATCAGGCTTGAGGATTTTATTGGCGTGATCCTCCATTTTTTCGCTGAGGTATTTATAGAAGATAAAGCCGAGGATGTAGTCGCGGAAGTCGTCCGCATCCATTTTACCGCGCAGGGTGTCGGCAATTCGCCAGAGTAATGCTTGGAGGTTTTCGGGCATGGGTAAGTTTAGTTCTGTCCTTTGCAGGCACTAGTCTAACAAATAGCCAATATACCTAACCCGATAACACGCGTAACACGGGACCCCGAAAAAATTTATTCGGGTATACGTTGGCAAACGTTAAACAGAAACGCTGGCCACAGGCCATTAATCCGCGGCCGGGATGGCAAACCCAATGAAGCAAACCCTATTCTGAGCGGGTAACGTGAATCAGCCCGGGCGTGATGGTGCGCTGGAGGAACCAAGCTGCCAGTGCGGGGAGATCGGGAGCGAAGAATCCCCTGTTAGTAGGGCGGTGTGGCGAGAGGGGGATCCTTCCCGCCTGTTTGGCGGGTGGGGTCCTCATTCCTGCGAAACCAAAAAAAGCAAACCGTATTCTGAGCGGGTAACGCAAACCAGCTCCGGGCGTATACAAATGGCTATCGAGGCAAAGCAGCCGATGCGTGGAGGTCGGTAGCGAAGAATCCCCTTTTAGTAGTTCGGTTTTACGATGAGGGGATCCTTCGCCACGCGAAACGCGTGCCTCAGGATAAGGCTTCGAAAAGAGAGGGCGGCAAGCGTCCTCATTCCTGCGAAACCAAAAAAAGCAAACCGTATTCTGAGCGGGTAACGCAAACCAGCCCCGGGCGTATACAAATCGCTATCGAGGCAAAGCAGCCGATGCGTGGAGGTCGGTAGCGAAGAATCCCCGTTTAGTTCCTCGGGTGTCGATCCTCGCAATGACGGAGAGTACGTCATGGCGAGGCCTGCTTCCGGCCGAAGCCATCTCTACAGTTTCTAGTAACCCTTAGCATTTAGTTGGGCTCAAGCACATTAAGAGCCTTCAACAATCCCGTCCGCCATCAACTCCGCTTGCTTCATCACGGTATCAATCGCTTTCTGTTGCTTATCAGGAGGATAGCCATATTTACTGAGTGTTCTACGCACGAGAACCATAAGCTTGGCTCGGGCGCTTTCTCGGATGGTCCAATCTAAAGTGGTGTTGGAACGAACCTTATCAGCTATTTCGCGGGCGATGTCCTTTAGTGTATCGTCTCCTAATACCTGAACTGCACTGTCGTTGAGCTCAAGCGCATTATAGAAAGCGACTTCGTCATTGGTTAATCCCAGTTTCTCGCCTTCTCGGTCGGCTTCTTTGATTTCTTTGGCAAGGTTGATCAACTCTTGAATGATCTCCGCTGTGGTCAACAGATTGTTTTGGTATTTCTTGATGGATGACTCCAGCATTTCCAATAGCTTCTTACTTTTTACCAGGTTGGTTCGCGACCGGATCTTTAGTTCATCACTCAAAATTCGCTTGAGAAGTTCAATAGCCAGGTTCTTATGCTTCATGCCCTGAACTTCCAAGAGAAATTCTTCCGACAAAATCTCAAGCCCCGATATCTCCGGTTTGGCCATCCCAGCAGCTTCAAAAATGTCAATCACCTTGTCGCTGCTGAGGGCTTCATCAACAATTTGTTTAATGGCCGTTTCGATCTGGGCGTCACTCTTGCCGCCTCCTGTTCCCTCGAATTTTACCAATCGTGCTTTGACTGCCTGGAAAAATGCCACTTCCGGCAAATATTCTTGGACTTCTTCTCGTGTGATACATAAGGAAAGCGCCTGACTCAACAAACTGACTTCGCGAATAAACCTTTCTTTACCTTCTTTCAATCCAAGTATATGCTCCTCTGCCTGAAGAATAATCGACAACTTCTGATTTGCATCGGCATTAAAGAATCTGCGGTAGTTAAACTTGTAGCTATTTTCATAGTAGGATTCCGGTTCCTCAGCTGCCATTGAAAGTCTTGTGGAGCTGTCTTCATTGAACATCTGTTGAATCACTTCCAACTTCTCGTTGAAGACTTCAATCGCTTTTTCAATATTCTCTGCGGGTTCGCCTTTGCCACCCGCTTCGCCATAAAACGAAAGGGCCTTCTTCAAATCCGTGCCGATACCCAGGTAATCGACTATCAAACCTCCGGGCTTGTCTTTGAATACCCTGTTCACTCTTGCAATGGCTTGCATCAGGTTATGGCCACGCATGGGTTTATCGACATACATGGTGTTAAGACAAGGTGCGTCAAAGCCGGTGAGCCACATGTCTCGCACAATGACCAGCTTCAATGGATCAGCGGGGTTTTTCATGCGCTCGGCAAGGGCTTTGCGTTGTTGTTTGGTGGTTTTGAACTTGGCTAACTCCGGACCTTCATCGCTGCTGGCGGTCATCACCACCTTAATCATGCCTTTGCTCAGGTCATCATCATGCCACTGCGGACGGATTTCAATAATAGCTCTATATAATTGAGCGGCAATTCTTCGGCTCATGGCCACGATCATTCCTTTACCCTCAAAAGCGCTCTGCCGCTTTTCAAAATGGGTAACGATGTCTTTGGCCAGGTTCTTTACCCGGTCAACGTTACCAACAATGGCTTCGAGCTTAGTCCACTTGGCTTTGGCTTTTTGCTTCTCAGTGACTTCCTCGTCCTGCTCCAGTTCTTTATCGAACTCTTCAATGAGTCTTCTGCCGTTCTCATCCAGATTCACTTTGGCCAAACGACTTTCATAAAGAATCTTAACGGTTGCACCATCTTCCACCGCATCTTTGATATCGTAGCGGTCGATATAGCTACCGAAAACCTGAGGAGTGTTGACATCTGTGCCTTCAATGGGTGTGCCCGTGAAACCAATATAAGTAGCGTTCGGCATGGCATCGCGCATGTACTTAGCGAAACCGTAGGCCAAACGTTTTCCAACTTTATTCTTGTTGTCATCTAACACATCGAGGTACTTGGCCTCGAAGCCGTATTGGGTGCGGTGTGCTTCATCGGCTATTACTACAATATTCTTGCGATCGGATAATTGATCATATTCCGACTTCTGGCCTTCTGGCAAAAACTTTTGAATGGTAGTAAACACAATGCCACCACTCGCTACTTTGAGTAAGTCTCTGAGGTGATCGCGGTTCTCCGCTTGTACAGGTTCTTGCCTTAATAATTGAGTAGATGCTGCAAACGTATCAAACAACTGATCATCCAGATCATTGCGGTCGGTGATCACCACAATGGTTGGGTTTTGCATAGCCGGTGTGGTGATGAGCTTGCCGGAATAAAACACCATGCTCAAACTCTTGCCCGACCCTTGCGTGTGCCACACCACGCCACCGCGTTTATCTCCGACCTCACCCCGGCCCTCTCCAGAGGAGAGGGAGGAATTGCCAGACGCCACGAGTGTGCTTTGTACAGCCTTATTCACTGCATAGTATTGGTGATAGGCTGCCAGCTTCTTGGTGGTTTGGATTTGAATGAGCCCGACCTCACCCCCGTCCCCTCTCCGGAGGAGAGGGGTGGCGGACTTCTCAAACACGATGAAATTGCGAACAAGGTCCAGCAAGGTTATTGGTTGCAACATACCGTTGATCAGCGTTTCCAACTGTGGCTTGAAGCGCGATGCCTCGCGTACTCCATCCGCAGTTTTCCAAGCCATATAGCGACTAAGGTCTGCCGAAACGCTTCCGGCCTTGCACTCCAACCCATCCGACACAATGCAAATCGCATTGTAAGCAAACAAGCTGGGTATGGTGGCCTTGTAGGTTTGCAGTTGCTGGTAAGCGCTGGTGATGCTGGCATTATCGCTGGCAGCATTCTTCAATTCCATGATCACCAACGGCAGGCCGTTGATAAACAACAACACATCCGGGCGTTTGTGTTGGTTGTTCTCAATGATGGTGAACTGGTTCACCACCAGAAACTGATTGTTGGCTGGGTTCTCGAAATCTATAAGCGCTACCTCATGGCTGCGCTCGTACCCGTTTTGCTGGTAGGGAATCTTAACTTTCTCCACCAGCGCTGCATGAAACAACTCGTTGTTGTGGAGCAAATCCGGGGAAGCAATGCGAAGTACTTTTTGAATAGCTGCCTCCTGCGCATCCAACGGTAGGTTGGGGTTGATGCGGCCAACGGCATCCCGCAACCGATTCACCAATACGATCTGACTAAAACTCTCACGCTCACAGAAGATACCTTCTGGCGAAATCTCTTTACCATTGACATACGCCCACCCAAGCCCTTGAAGGATTTCAATGGCTGATTGCTCGATGATATTTTCTGTTATAGACTTCAATTTTCATCTTGAAGGCAATCCGAAATTCCCTGCCAAAATACTTGGAAGCTTTTGGATCGGTTCTTAAGAGGTTCCATATTTTTAGAAATCTCATATGCGGCCTCAGTCTTACGTAGCCCAGTTTTAAAATAGCCACCTCTCTGAAGCAAAGATTCCATTGATTCCCATGTATTTTGAATTGAGTCTGGAATTCGATACTTCGCTTTCATCTCAAAATTCTCAGACAATTTAGGATATGCAAGTCGCATCGCATCAGCATCACCAAAAAACCAGGCCTCTATTTCCTCGACAGCTACTCTGCTAAGTACTTGAAAAGACCCCGCATCAGTTCCTGTTTTAACCTTGAGGCCAGCAGTTTTTGCAATTTTATTAAGTGAATTTTTCAGCTCAATGCAATCATCCCGGTCTCTGTCAACCAAAACAACAATTCTATAATCAATAGGAATCCACCTTGCATAACCTTTCAACTCCAATGGTAGCTTATTTAGCAAATCTTTTTTCCCTTGAAACCTTATGCATCTATACGTGTGCTCGCCCATTATTATTTTTGGCAATAAATTATCCAAAACTCTTTCGGCAGACTCTTCTTCTAGCAGGAATTCAAAGTGCATTTAACCTTTTTTTGGTTTAAACTTATAACTACCAGCATTTACCAAAGGATCACCAACCTCAAAATGTCCTTCGGCCCAAAGATTACCGAGTAATGCACCTTCTTCAATAAATTCATTAATCCCCTGCATGTCTGAAGCCAACTTAGCCTGCGTATAACCTTTATCGTCCCGAAACAATACATATAATTCATCTGCGCGCAGGCCATTTACAAAATAAGGACTATGTGTTGTGACCATTAGCTGTGAAAACTCTGCCGCGGCTCTACACTCCTCACATAAGTCTGGCAGCAATCTTGGGTGTAGCTGATTTTCCGGTTCTTCAATTCCTATTAACTGAGGCGGATTGGGGTCATTTAGCACCATTAAATATGCAAGCAACTTCAATGTACCATCGGATGCAAATTTCGACAGGATTGGCTTGTCAAATGGTGCATCCTTGATTTGCAATAGTAATCTTCCATCCTGCATTATGTCGGCCTCAACTTTCTCAAGTCTGGGAACCCGTTTTGAGAGTGTCGAAAGCACTTTTTCAAGTACAGGGCTATGTTGTTCTCTTAAGTACTGCACCACATTTGGCAGATTATCTCCAGTAGCCGATAGCCTCTCTTGTGGACCTGCCTCAGGAATACCCCGCGTCTGATCCGCTGTGAGGTAAGATAAATACCATCCTGTAATAAACCTTCGTAACGCAATAACACGAGGGTTTTTCGATAATTGTCCAAGTGTGTTCACAGCAAGCATTTCCGGGCTGTCCAGTGACTCTTCAATCTTGCTATCAGAGATATCCGGAGTCTCTCCAGATATTACCTTACCTATCCCTTTCTCAAACTCTAAAAAAGCAAACGGTTTACCTTTTTCACCACGTCTCCACAAAAGTCTCTCACTCTCAACAAAAGGTCCCTTCTGGTTCTCACCAATTTTCAATTCATAAGTTATTAGGGGGCTTTTAGGTGTCTCGCGATATTTTATAAGAAAACTGATTGGGCCATCACAACCTTTCGTTCTTAATTCTTTGAATCTTCCTCTCTTATCCCAAGCCTTTCTTAGGCCAACTGAAAAGCACTCACTTAAAAAAGCAAATACATCAAAAACTGTTGATTTGCCACTTCCGTTCGGTCCAAGAAAAACGGTGAGGGGCTTTATTTCTTTCAACTCTAAATTTTGAAGTGCTCGATAATTCACCACTCTCAAGTACTCTATTCGCGGCACAGCCTTAGATGGTTCAACTTGAATTGCTTTTTTCATTCCACAAATTTACAAAGTTATTACCTTACCCGCACCTCCCCGCTCATCAACTTGGGCAGCAAAGTATCCCGTAGTTGGGTGAGCGTGCGGATTTGGCTTTGGTTAAAAATTATCTTATCAAATAAGGGACGAATTTCTTCGCCCAACGATTTTACTTTCTCCTTATCATAGCCAGGAAATGCCATTTCTTCAATTCCACTTGAGCTAATATTTTCCTGTGCACTTCCAGCACATGCATTTATAATATGTTCTTGACCTTCTCTTGATTTCAGTGCCAAGTAACCAATCAAATCACCGTAGGGCACTTTGGCTTCAAGCTTTCCTACGCGTTGATTAACCCAAATTTCTTTTTCGGTTTTCTCAACGATTCCAATCTTTCCTATCTCAGCACCAGTCATCGCGATAAGAAAATCCCCACTATTAATTTTAAATCTTTTATCAACATTTTTAACAACTCCTTGATCAACGAAATCCGTGTTTGTAATATCAATTGAACCCATCGATATATTTTTGATTTTGACTATGCCCGCGAATCCAGCCTCTTTAAAGTCCTTGCTCTTGAATGCAAACCCGCCCTGCACTTTGATATACTCAGTTAGTGTGCCGTTCCATTCATCTTCCACAAACCACTGCCTAAAAAGCGTTTCGGCTAGTTGCTCCAGGGTTTTGTTTTGGCGGTGGAGTAGATCTATTTTATCATCCAGGCTGCTGAGGACTTCGGCAATGGCGGTTTGTTCACTTCTTGATGGAAGTAAGAATTGATATTCTTTAATTCTTGAAGGAGATGTGTGCATGATTGACGTTCCGCTTGCCGAGCCCACAATAAAACTCTGATACTCCTTGGTACGCATTAACCAATAAATAAAATCTTCGTTAGCCTCGCTTCCCTTAAATTGAACTAAGCCAATTCGTTGGTTGTGAAGAAAATTGATACCATCGTACATTGGAATTTTGGCTGCGTACCCTAACGTATCAGTTTCCTGACTTAGATCCGTCATGGTAACAACGATGTCACCAGTTTTTAGAATATACTCGTTTGGGAATTCGTAGTTAAAGTATTTAAACTTGGAATTTTTAAATCCGCCACCAATATTGAAGTTACCTGGAGTTACTAGAATATTTCTTGTTGGCTGGTCTGTTATACCCGTTCCGCTAAAGGCAAATCCATGCTTTACCTCAATAAAATCGCCAAGCTTATGTTCCCTCCACTCACTCATAATGCATCGATTTGATCTGCAACTGTTTCAATGTGGTCAAGCCCGTATAGTAGCGCTTGTTCGTTAATATTCATCCAACGGAATAGTTCCAATATCTGTGCATAGTGCTGTCGGGCGTAAGTGGTATTCTTTACTGCTTGCCCGTTAGCAAAACATATTGGCTCGTGGTGCGCTAGCCGGTTTCGCAGCATATTTATTTTTTCGAGTTCCGCAAAAACATAAGAATGGTTGTATTGCTGATGTGGCGTACTCGGTGGTCGATTGGGGAAAATAGCTAGCAGCGTTTGTCCGCCAGCAAAATATTGGTGCCTGCCAAACATATATCGCCAAAAGCCAAAGTCCATTTCGGCCAATAATTTTTGGTGGGAATACGGGTTGAGTCTGCTCATGGCCGTGTTTACAATTCTGGGAGTTATGCCGCAAATAGGCTGGTTAAAAAATCCGGTTCCCTGAGCCGAATCTCGGAGCCAATCCACACCATGGATAGCTGAATAATGTCTGTCTATTTTATTGCGCAAAGCAATTTCTAAACAGCTGACCACGGTGAAAAACTCCTGTGAAAGCCTTAGATTTAAGCGGTAAAGCGTCATGGTTTTTTTTGAATTTCCAGCCATGGAGGTCAAATAACGGCCTATTCTGGCGTTGGAAACGATATCTTCAAAATCCCTGAACTTCACTTTGCTTGTTTACGTTTTCTAATTGTCTTAGCTTTGCATCAAATTATAGTTCCCGGAGGCCCCTGAAGCAATTCAAGCCTCCGGGTTTTTTTGTTACCTAAGATACTCTCTCCATAGTGCCTGCATTCACCGCTGCGAGATTCTTTGATATTCTTTCATTTAAGTCACCTTCTTCCGCAATCTGCTTTTCTAACTCTGCTTTTAGCGACTCAAACCTTTCATTGAAATTAAATTCATCCTGATCATCGGGCAAACCCACATAACGGCCCGGAGTAATGACATAGTCAAGCGCTTTAACATCATCTACTTTCACCCCTTTGCAGAAGCCGGGCACTTCTTCATATTCGACCTCACCCCGGCCCTCTCCAAGGGAGAGGGAGGAGTTTCTCCAAGCATGGTATGCGTCAGCTACTTTGTTTATGTCTTCATCGGTTAAGTCGCGGTTTCTGCGGTTCACCAAATAGCCCAGGTTGCGGGCATCAATAAAAAGTATTTCACCCTTGCGTTGTATTTTATTTCTCCGCAAGAACCACAGGCAAGCGGGTATCTGGGTGTTGAGAAACAACTTGGTGGGTAGGTTTACCACACACTCCAACAAGTCGTTGTCAATAATGGCTTTGCGTATTTCATACTCGCCCCCGCTCTTGGTGGTGAGCGAGCCCTTGCTGAGTACAAAGCCGGCCAGTCCGTTCGGTGCCAGGTGATAGAGGAAGTGCTGTATCCACGCGTAGTTGGCATTGCCTGCCGGGGGCACGCCATATACCCAGCGGGCATCGGTCTTCAGCAAGTCGCCACTCCAGTCGCTGTCGTTAAAGGGTGGGTTGGCAATAATGAAATCGGCCTTCAGGTCTTTGTGGGCATCGTTCAGAAAGCTGCCCTCGTTGTTCCACTTCACATTGCTGCTGTCTATGCCGCGTATGGCCAGGTTCATGCGGGCCAAGCGCCACGTGGTTTGGTTGCTCTCTTGCCCATAGATGGAAATGTGATCGGCCGGATTGAGACCCCCTGCGGCTCCCCCGAAGGGGGAGGGGCGGCCGGGTTTCTTTTTACGATAATAATCTTGATGGGATTTGATGAATTTCTCGCTTTGCACAAACATGCCGCCACTGCCGCAGCAGGGGTCGAACACGCGGCCTTCGTAGGGTTCCAGCATCTCCACCAACAGTTTCACCACGCTGCCGGGCGTATAGAACTGGCCGCCCTTCTTGCCTTCGGCCAGCGCAAACTCACCGAGGAAGTATTCGAACACACGGCCCAACACATCTTTGCTTTGCGATTCTTTGGTGCCCAACGTGGCGGTGCTGATCAAGTCTACCAATCCGCCCAGGCTACCCTTGTCGAGTTTTTCTTGCGCAAACACTTTGGGCAACACGCCCTTCAACGTGGGGTTGTCTTTTTCAATGGCGTCCATGGCATCGTCAATGTCTTTGCCAATGGTGGGGAGCTTTGCACGACCTTGCAGCCAACTCCACCGGGCTGAGGGTGGCACATAGAATACTCGCTGAGCGAGATACTCATTACGATCTTCCGGAACGGCACCCTCAAACTCACCATTGCCCTCCACCAGTTGTTGGTGGAGTTCTTCAAAGGCATCGGAGATGTATTTAAGAAAGATGAGACCGAGGGCCACGTGCTTGTACTCGGCCGCGTCCATGTTCTTGCGCAGCTTGTCGGCCGCTTTCCAGAGTTTCTTTTCGAGGGGTTCTTCTACTACTTCTTTTGCTTTTTTAGCCATCGGTTTCGCTAGACTATACGTGTTTGGAAAGATACATCAGAAATTGATGGGAGGAAATGAGGTCGAAGAGAAGTTCGACTAATCATAATTGATAACACCAAGGGCAAATATAAACAAGCAACTAGAAGAGGGTTTTTCGTATCACTTCTCACGCAATTTTCGCCTTAGGTTTCTTTTGGCATCTTGATATTTATTTCCTGCCACCTCACGTATGATTTCCTCATGACTAAGGCTGCTAATCGCATAGCGTTTCCTGGCATTCCTGAACATCAGGTTAGCTAAATACCTACTTTCTGCCTCTTTTCTTGCACCAGAAAGCGAGTCGGTTAACGCCTTTAACCATGTGCGTGTATCTTGAAAACCACTTGCCGTAATTTTCATATGCTGAGCGGTTGTGGCCTCAAGGAGGCGGGTAGCTGCTGTCAGTTGATTAAGGCTTTCATTAATTTTCTCTTCTTGGGCTTTGCTCCGGATTAATGTTCTCACATGTGCCCGGTGCAACTGGTAAATATTCAGTAGGCCCTCATCAAAATCCTTTGAGTCATAGTTAAAGAGCTTCAACGTGTGGTGATACAGTTCCTTCAAGTCGTTTTTGGATTCATATGGAAAAGAAGATAGCTGTCTAAGTTGTATCAAAACGTGGCACCTGATAAAACCATTGATTTTTTCCTCACTCCGGCATTGGTTGTTTATTTTCATTTGTTCAATGAGTGTGGCAAAATTGTATTTTCGAGCTACTAGATCAGTTGTCAGGACGTAATTGAGCGCTACTTTTTCATACTTTTCTATAAAAAAAACTGCCGAGTCCACAATCGCAAAGTTGCGTTCGATCGCCATGAGCCTCTCGGCTTCGTATTGCGCCAACGCAGGGGGTAGGTAACAAAGGTTCAACAGCATGAGAATAAGACCACTAGTTTTCATCATATGCTTTGGTGGGTTTAGTTTTTTCCTTCTTTAGTCGCTCTATGTCTGCTTTAAGTTTTACAACGCTATCCTTGATTGACTTCAGGTTCGTGTCAAGTGCATCAAAACGCAATTGATTCGGATTGGGCATTTTTGACCAATCTATACTATCGCGGCCCCATGAACGGGGTGCATTGTAGGTGTTGTAAGTAAGTGAATTATTGAAGGATACGTGTGGTTTGTCAAAGACGGTGTTTTCTTCTGTTACGGGCTTAAAAAATGGCACCGTTAACAAAAAGAGTATGTAAACGGAGATTTTTGAAATGTTGATTTCGGAGAAATCGCCCTTCATATCAGTTTCCAGCCATTCGATATAGGAATAATACCATGCCAGCAAAAAGAAAAGCACTACTGTAAGAAACAGAAGCAGTCCTCTATACTGCACCGTTCGCAGCCAGGCAGACCAGTGTGTGCGATAGGCTCTATCCGCTGCCTTAAGCGATTCGTCAATGTAATATCGAATGAGCCCCGAGTTGGATGATGTAAAAAAATCAGTTGATGCTGTGCACCTGTCTCTATTTTTGTCTTCACAATTTTGAGTGGACGCTCTTGAATGGGTTTTCTTAGCTGGCGGCCTGCAAAAACAAGAATCTGTGACTTGCGCCACATGTAGCGCTGTGTCTACAAGATCATTGAAATTGAGTGTTAAATTGATGCAGGCCTCGCAATCACGGGGATTGAGCCGAAAGGCATATCGCTGGTAACTTTTGAGAAACTCTTTGGCGAGGCTGTCTTTTTTTTTGTACTCCTTACGTTTTACTAGGGCAGTGTCAAAGGATCCAACAAATAGCCTATCGTTTAGGGCATTTCTGTAGGCTTCTTTCGTTTCTGCCTTATACTGTTTGTTGTCGTTGGTGTAAAACGTCCGCCAGTAATATGTGACCCAAAATGTTATCAACCCCACAAATACAATCCACATTTGCATTTTGGCCTGCTTTGACTCGCGCCTGAAGTTAAAAGTGTTGGATCGTTTCCGAAGTGAGAGAAAGATCAGGAAAATCAACTGAAGCAGAATGGTTGCAGATGACAAAAGGCCAAAGAGATTTGCAGGAACTAGAAAAAAAGCAAACACCAAAAGGACAATTAGCCCGAGCAAAACAAAAACGAAAATTGAAAAAAAATGTGATCGCTTTTCGCAGATAATGGCTTTCAATCCTTCTCGATAGTTAAAGCCAGTAATCCAATAAAGAACCGCTATCACCGGGGCCACAAAGTATATAATAACAAATAACTTGGTGCTTGCCTTTAGGTCAATCGAAAGAAAGCTTTCGATGTGATTCACAGCTTCTTCAACCAGTAATGTAAATGATACTAATCCGGCTATTAGTGGAAGCAGTTCTGCTTTTACTCCGTTAAAAAATCCCAAGTCTCTCTTGCTATCCATATGACTGATTTTGATCTGCGTCTACTTACTGATTCTTCCCATCAACCCCTCCACAATCTGTTGTTGCGTGCGCTGCCGCGGGAAGGAATATTCGCGGCCGCGGGTAATTTTTCTTCCGTTCGGTTCGGTAGTGGTGGATTTCGGTTCCTTTTCCATCCAATCCGGCAACCCGCGCGAGAGCTCCCACGCCAGGCGGGCATCGCGCAGGGCCAGGCGGTCGTCTTCCAGGTCGGTTGCCCGTTTGGCGGTGCGGGCTGCAGTGCGCAGCAGCGCTACCCCGCCCGCAGATGAAATCACCAACACCACTAGCGCCACGTAGACCAACGGATCGTAACCGCCACAGGCAGGGCATTGCAGTATTTTGGCTTTATCGTTTTCGCAACAGTCTACGGGCGTTAACCTGTTGCCTGCCGGCTCAGGCCGTTTGGTAGTGAACAGGATGATCACCAGCGCAGCCAGCGATACAAGCAGAACCGCCAGGCCCAGGTAAAGTGAGCGCGCACTGTGCTTGCGCGCTTGCGTAAGGAGGGCATCCGTAGCGGAGGTGTCAAAGAACGGGGTAACATGTGCGGCATGAGCAGCCGCAGCAAGGTCGGACGAGTGTTGGAGGATAGGCTGAGGTGATGACATAGGTCGGGGTTATTGGATGAAGTGGCGGATGATATCGCGGTAGAAAGGCGGATGGGTCCAGTAGTCGCTGTGCGTGAACTTGATGAAACCGGAAGGCTTGAAGCGGCAGTCGATGTTGGTGAGGTTGTGGTAATAATCCAGACCACCGCTCACGTAGTCGTAGCCGTCATAGTAATTACGCCAGGGAATATCTTCAAGGTGGCGTTGCAGGCTGCTGTTGGTTTTCACGTAATTCGGATTGCCCCGGTTCGAGTTGCCGAAGTTGATGTCGCGCTGCTTAAAGCCGTTGAAGTGATCGAGAAACTGTTGACGTAAATACTGCTCATCGGGTACATTCTCGCGCAGGAAAAACATGATCTTATCCAGCGGGCTGCCAAAGGTGACAAAGCCGCAGAGTTGCTTTTCCAGTTTCGCGCCCGTGGTTTTGTGCGTGCCGTCTTTCCGGTATCCGTTCACTTCGCCCTGGTTCACCAGCAGGTTCATGCGGTTGATGGCATCGTAGGCCACCTGGCTGCCAAGCGAGTGGCCAGCTACTACTACGTGCGCGTAGTAGGGTAAATTTTTCTCGTTGCCGTCCTCCCGTTCAATCAGGTACTTCAACGACTTAACGGCCCCTTCCTGTATGCGTTTTTTGACGTCATAAAATTTAGACTTGGGGTCGTTCACGTTGTAGACCACCACATCGCCAATCACGTTGGTGAGGCCGCGCACGGCATTGTCCGAATAACTTCGAATGAGGGCATCGGCCAGACTGCCCAGGAAGGGAATGCGGGTGATTAACCAGAGGAAGCCGCGCCAGAGGGCATCGAGCCCGAGCAATACTTTGGAGGCAAACGACACAAACAGGTTGTAGCGAAAGCTGCTGAATTCGCCTGTGCGCGAGTGGAAGAACAGGCTCTTGTCTTTGTATTGCTGGCCCAGGCTGGCGTTGCGTTTGTAGAAGTGGCGGGCGCCTTTTACCACGCCTTGTATCCAGCCGTTGATGTCGCGCCACGTGGCTTTGTCTTCGGAGTAGTAGGCCCAGTAGTATTCGTACAAGTCGATGAAGCCCGGCTTGCCTTTGCGCGAGAGGCGCAGCACGTTATCGAACCACATGCCCCCGCGCGTGTCGGGCTTGTCTACCAGGTGGTGGCTCACGATGAGGCTTTCGCCAAACGCTTGTTGGTAGACCTGGATGAGGCCGCGGCCAAACTGGTCGAGCGTTTCCAGCGGCAGTTGGTTGCCGATGCCGTGCACCACCAGCATAGCGGTGGGCACTTCGGGCCAGGTTACCTCTGCGCTGGCGGGAGCGAGTTGGTCGCTGCCGTTGGGGGTGAAGGGGGTGGGGTCGTTCATAGTTGTGGGCTAGCTTCGCAATCGGATAGCGGACTCTTCAAATGCGTGCTCTAATTGCGCCTGGCGCAGTAACTGCCGGATGTTTTCCTTTTTCCATCGGGGCATGCGCGGATGGCAGATCACTTTCATGTTTAGCTGATGGAGCGCCAACGGCTGCGAATCCAGACCGGTGTGTGCGTTATGGTGGTCGTTTACGCGAACCACAAAGCGAAACTCACTTTCGTGTTTGAAGCTGCTGTCCTTGCGTAAGGCCACTCGCCCTACCGAGTTGTTTTGGGTAGCCCGGTAAACGTTGGTCAGGTTTTGATAAGATACGCGACCACCGTAGTAGGCGGACAGGTTGCGCGCAGGAGCCATGACCAATTGCCTGACTAGTTTGCCGAACTGCACTTTCACGGCTACGCCATCGGCATTGGCATACAAATTCCACATCGCCACCGATTCGGTAGCATCGGCAAACCAACAGCTGACGAATGACGTTCGCTGAATAGCATTAATGGCATTGAGTTTCTTTTGCAGGGGCAGCGGCAACGGGTCGAAGAGCGTTTTGTCGAGAATCAGTTCGCTTAGCGAAACGTTTTTGACGAGATTGAGGTTAACTTTTTCTGCGTAGGTAACCAAAGCGCTGATGGGAATTCCCTCGAGCGGGTCTTCGAACTGATCCATTCGGGCAAAGCGCACGGTGCGATCGTGCAGGAGTTTGAGAAATTTATGGATGTCAAAGTATCGCCACAGAAAGTCCTTGGCGGCTGGCGGCTTAGGCGAGCGAATGATTTCCGGCTTTTTCATGGGTTACCGCTTTTTAAGGCTACCGGTGGGAAGATGCTCCACGTAATGCCACCCATCAGTTGGTGGCCGGAGTCGACAAACCGGAAGTTATAATTGTCGTGCCCCGCGAGATAGGAGAGAAATACTCCAAACTCCGGAATATTTTTCCACGCATAGTAGGTGATGCGTAAATCGCTGCGCCACGGATTAACGCGCGGGTGAGCGCCCTGAATAAGTTCCAGGTTTTCGGCCACAGACAAGCGAGTGCCACTGTCGAACGAATGAATGTACTCGTAACCAAGCTGGTAGCGGATACGTCCGTAAAGGTCAATGTCAGCCTCGAAATACCCGCCAAAAGGCAGTACTCCTAAAAAGTTATCGTGATAGAGTACAAATCCGGCTCGTATGGAGTGCACGCGTCTGGGGCGCATGTCATCGTCCAGTTGGTTTATCCGATAGTTGAAAATGAGTTCAGTGAGATTGGTAGAAAAATTACCGCTGGACCGATTCAGCATGTGGGAAAGATCGGAATGGTCGTTGATCAGTCGGTACACGCTGTCGCATGCTGGCGTTCCATCTGCGATATTTTCGTTGAAGGCGCAGCCGGCCTGTCCATTGCTGTAGTGTCCGCTTTCGAGGGCAACGGTGAGAAAGCGGTCATTCGTAAACCGAAACATGTGCTGTGTACCGAAAAATATCCGGTAAGATGGTGTTTTCACCGGCAACGAGTTATCGGTATACATCCGCAGGTGAGGCCGGAAGGAAATGTACCAGGCGCGCATGTGAGGCTTGTCTTCCATCAGTCCGTCCATGATGTTGTTACTGAAACTGTAGCGTACGGTTGGACTGGCTTCGAAGAGAATGGTTTCACTCGGCACGTAGCTCGTTCGTAACCCGATGTACGGATCATCGGTGACGGGATAGATTTGCCGAAAGCCGTCAAAGTTCTTTTGTGGGTAGACCAGCACCGGAGCCAATATCATACATACGATCAACGCTCTCATGCCGGGTCGACAAAAAGAATCTGGTGAATTTTTTCGCGTACGTCATCGGGTAAGCCAACCGGATAACAGAAGGAACCTTTGGAGACCCGGTTATGAAAGAAGGCAAAGGGAACGCCCAGGCCTTCCACCTCACGGGCTACCTGTTGGGTGTGCGCAATGCTGCGGGTTTCGAGGTAAAAGGTTTGATCGACTTGCTGGTAAACACAGTTGTGAGCGGTGAGTACCGTTGCCACCTGCTGTTGTTGCACCGGGGTGGCCTGCACCAAGGTAAGGATGTTGCCGTAGTAGCTCATGAGCTAACGCGATTTCGTAAAGAAGTTTATCAGGGGAATGTCCATAGCCAAGAAAATTCGAAGGCTGCCATTAAAGCCATTGTTGGTAGCCGCTGTAGTGGTGAGTTCGCGAAGTTGCGGGCCTAGTTGCCCGCCAACCCCCAACGAAACTGGCGTTTTGGGAAATCCGTAGACATAGTATAAACCGGGCGCAAAAATATTGGCTAGCGTTACGTCTGGAAGTTCCTCCGTTTGCGAGTCGTTGAATCGGTAGGTTGAAAATGCCCCGATGTCTACTAATGACACAAACAGTGTGGATGAGCCGCGCTCCTTGAAACAAGCCTTCTGCTCTTTATAATGCCCCCGGCTGAACGCAATACCTACGGGGGTATTAATACCGAAAGTACCTTTCCATTCATCAGTGGAAGAATTATACTCATAGCCCCCGGCCAGGCCCACGTAGGCGTTTAGCGAAATATTTCTGGCCGACTTACGCTTGATAGAGGCACTACCCACGGGTAGAGCCACAGCCTCAATAGCGGCTTGAACTTCGTTGGAATTTTGTGCTTGCGCCACATTAGCCATAAAAGTGCCATAGCGGATTAACTCGTCATTCCATGTGGGGGCACTTCCGAGTGCCTCTGTAAGCAAGGCAGATAAGTCTACGATGGCTGCATTAAATTTTCGTTCGTTCAAGTCCGCAGCCAATTCAGCTGCATGGTTCAGGATAGCAATGAATTTCCCTTTTGACGTCTCTCCTACTGTTATCCCCAATAGCTTTAAGTCATTTACTTTGTTGGCTGCCTCTAGCAGTTGAATGGTAGAGGTGAACAAATCAATGTAGCTCCCTACTTTCTCCCCGCTTTTCTTTATCTGTTTTGCTTCGCGTAGGGCCTGATCAATTGCTTGTAGCTTGAAGGCAATTTCCTGAATAAGATTTCTGATCGCTTCCTCATTTTTTGCGTAAGCGGCTGCAACCTCATCCAAATAGACCTTAAGTTTCTTCTTGTTGATTTCTACATCCCCGTGTTGAGCATAAATCAATCCCAAATAAATTCTTAAGGTATTTCTGTCATTCAACAGTAATCCAAGTGAGTCGGTCGATACCCAATAACGATCTGGGTTGCCAGACCGAATGGATGACGACACGATGGCAAACACCTTTAAGGCTTCCTGAAATGCCTGGAGGTCATCCGGCACCTGTCGTGTCGATAAATGATCAAGTATTTCAGCCGGGTGTATTCCGGCTTTCAATTTGGAGATAACATCGAGCGAAAGCAGTGCATACTCAGCCGCGGGGCTAGTCATACGCCTGTCAATCACCGGAGGGAGGTTATTCATGAGCGCTCGGAGGTCTTTGTCAAAGGCCTCGCGTAGTAAGTTCAGGTAATTGGCATACTGGTAAATCTCGCGATCAACGGCATCCAGTACCTTTTTTGTACTTGGGAACAGGGTGCGAAAATCCTCTGCTTCCGGAGAGTCAAGAAACGTTTTGAATTTCTCAAAAAAGGTGATGCTGAGCTCCTGTTTGGTGCGCTCAACCAGAAACTTCGCCAGGCCATCGGCTACAGTGGTGACGTTGAGGCCGGCAACATCAGGACGTAGCGCTTGACCAATTAGACTTTTTTCGGGAGCCGCATTGGCCTCAGTATGCGTTGTTCCTGAGATACTAATAAATGGATTTTTACCATTTATTTCAATTTCTAAATTCGAGAAGTCATGGTCAACATAATAATGAAAGACTCTCAAAATAGTTGGACGGCTTTCATTGTTTATCTCAATCTCTGTTTTGTTGCCCACCTGGGTTGAATATTTCCTAAGTAAAATGGCATCACGAACAGGTGTCTGAGATAGGCTGGAGATTGACACGATAAGCAGAGCGACAAAAATTAGAAACTTCATATAGCATTAGTTTATTTAAAGGGAGCAATAATGTCTGGTGTGAACAAGCTTCTTGAGATGTATACGCTTACGAGGCTTTGACCTGATTGAATCGCAATGGCTGCCAATCCAGAGGTAATAGCTGTAAATATGCTATCCCCGGAGACTTCTTGATAACCACCGTTATTAGAGGTAGAGAATAGTTTCTTGTTTTGATAAAAGCAGGACAGCGCAGCTGGAAGAGTTCCGGTCGAACCAAATTGGATGTCGCTCGTAACTCCGACACCATCTACTCGTGGGTGCTGTGCCAATAGGCGCACAGTGTTCATTCTTAAAATTTCTTCCGTTCCAGCGGCCGCAATGACTTTAATTTCCATTGCAGCAAGTGTTGACAGTTCTTTTGTGATGAATGTTAGGTCAGAAATGGAGATGCTTAAATTGATAATGTCTATTTTAAGCATCTGCTGATTATTGATTATATGGTTAAGGCAGTTCTTAAGCGACATCATTTTTGTTACACCGTTGTTCGCAACCACTTTAAGATTGATAAGATTACATTTAGGAGCAACACCTAGTATTCCCGTGGTTGACACCGTTCTGCCTCCTATAAATCCAGCCATCAGCGTCCCATGTCCCCAAGGGTCATCTGTTGCATTCTGTCCGTCAACAAAGCTCAATGACTGAACCACTGCACCATTAAGATCTGGGTGGTCAACATTAATTCCGCTGTCAAGCAGAGCGACATTTACTCCATTCCCTAATATCCGTGGTCCAAGGGTTGATTTAACGAGGCTGTTGTAGTTAATGATCGTAGAATGCGGTATTGCTAATTCAAAGAATTGAATAGACTTAACACCTCCACTCCAGTAATAATTGCCAGCACGATCTTTGAGCCAGGTATTGATCCCGTCAAATGAATCGCCAGTGTAGGATTGATCTTCCACTTCAATCTCACTTCCCGGTGCCAGGTATTGATAACAAGGCGCGTTTAGGCTGGGCTTGCCTACGCGCACGTTCAGGTATTTTGTCACCGTCACCTTCATTACCCCACACGTTTAATTCGAGGTTGTTCGCTGCCGGCCGAACCCCCGGTTGTTGGCGGGCCTGGGGGCGGGCGCACAGCCCCGCGTAATTTCATCAGCTTGTTAAGCAAATCGAACCAGAAGGGTGCCCCTAACGATAGGGCAAGTGCGGTGAGCAGCCAGCCCAACGGGGAGCACCAGGATAATCCGTTAGGTAAAAACCGGCAGTTTGCGCAAGGCGTTTTTTTCTCGCATTGCCTACCCCAGCCTAACGCCAGCAGTTCGCTTACATCTTTCAGATCTCCTTTGATCAGCGTATCCGCTTCCTTTTGCAGCCGCTGCATATCAGCCTCGTAAACCTTGGCCAACGAGTCGATTCTTCTTTTTTCTCGCTCTGCTTGCGTTGAGTCGGCTCCGGTTGCTTTCTTTTTCATTTCAAGCTGCCGGTCGATGCGGGCCTTTTGTTGCCGAGCGTTCTCCAGCACGTTCGGATGATCCTTCAGGTAGGCATCGGCCCGCTGCACCAGCTGCAAGCGTAAGTCAGGGTCGTGAGAGAGCTTACGCACAATCTGTACGGTGTCAACATTGAAGAATATCGCGATCAACAAACCGATGATCAACAGAAAAACCTGATTGTATTTTTTATACCATTCCGTAGCCCGAAGCATGGTATCGTCAAACCACTTTTCAAGTAACTCACGGAAGCGCTCCACGTCACCCTGCGCATCGGCCCACAGGGAATTCAAATGATCTATCGTATCATCCTTAGTGCCGGGCGGAGGGGACGGCCTGGAAGACAGGTATATCTCAATTGCTTTACGGACATCATCACCGGCTTTAAAACCCGGACCCTTCAAAACATCTAGCAGCGCCTTCGAGAAATTACTGGCTTCCAGGTAAGCTGGTTTTCGGTGCCACTTGTCTTCTCCCAGATACTTAATTAATGGCTGTTTATAAAAGTCATCGGCCAATGTGCCATTTGCTACCTGAGAAGATCGCGACAGCAGGCCCGCTAAATTCTTGATGCGACTGGTAATCGCCCACTGGTAATTTCTTTCGTTCTCGAGCATGCGCACAATGGCTTTTTCCAGCACTTTGGCGCGAAACGAAAGATTAGTGGCAATGATCTCTTGAATGAGAGAGGCCAGCAGGCTGTACAGGCTGTAAATAAACACCAGCCCAATCACGACATCTAGTGCGGTGGTTCCGGTCATAAGCGAAGAGGTTTGTTGGAGCGAATGGTTATTTCAATCCCCATGCCTTTGGCAAAACGAACGGCCGGTATTTCGTCATGCCGCTTGGGTCTTTGTAGGCCTCCGTGATCTTTCTGCGGTGGCGTTTGGGGTCGTAGCTCACGTGCACCCAGTCAAAGTTGAATTCGTTGATGATCTGATCGAACGGCAGCTTGAGCTCGATGATCTTGCGAAACAGAAATTCGTTGCCGTGTTTGAAATCCTGAATATCGGCCGCGTGGCCGGTGAGGTGCTGGCTTCGCTGCGCACCCCCGATGAGCGCGTTAACGCGCTGGCAGCGGTAGCCGCTGCTCACCGCAATGGGTGATTTAATGGCATCGCGCAAGGGTTGCAGCACGTGCTTGCACAACGCTTCCAGGTTTCGAACGACATCGTCTGGTGGTGTGAACTGTTCGGTAAAACCGAACCGTGTGGCGGATTGGCTGGCGATCATTTCGTGCAGCCAGAAATTTTTGGACAAAGGGCGGTTGGCGGTCATGGTCTTTGGGTTTCGGATCTTGATTTTTTCCGGACGCTCCACCTTCACCGGCCCCCTGATGATCTCAAAAAATCACGATGGAGGCGCTCAACCCTTCTTTGCCCGTTGGTTGGTTAAACCTCCATAAAAAAGCCATAACCAACAGGCCCGGGAAAGGGCTGAAAATTACGCATGTAAGTTTTAGTGGTTTTATTTCATGTTCTTGAACGTGGGCTTTCTCCGGAATGAAGTCTTGGCTGGACCCGCCAGGGTATGCCAGCCGACCGGCACATGGGCTTGCTTTTAACACGGATCCGGGCAGTTAACGGGTTTATAGCCTTGGGATTTTTCCATTACTTGCAGACATGAAACCCAAGTCCCGTTCCAAAATCACACAAAGCGTTCACTTCGGGGCGCTGGCCGACCTGCAATGGGGCGGGGTGGTAACCCCCATCTACCCCTCCGCGGCCTACGACTACTCGGCTGAGGTGCGCTACCCCCGCTACTTCAATACGCCTAATCACAAAGCGGTAGCCGAAAAAATGGCGGCCCTGGAAAACGGAGAAGCCGGTATGGTTTTCAGCAGCGGGATGGCCGCCATCATGACGGCCATGATGGCCATGGTAAAAGCAGGAGACCACATTGTGTTTCAGAACGAACTGTATGGGGGCACCTATCACGCAGTGCTGAATGAATTGGAGCGCTATGGCATTGGCTACACGCTGGTGGAGGCGACTGATCCCAAAAACTTTCAGCGCGCCATCCGGCCCAATACCAAACTGATCTATATTGAAACGCCTTCCAATCCGTTGCTGCGCATAACGGATGTGCGAGCCGTGGCCCGCATTGCCCGTCAGCATAAGATTGTGTCGATGATCGACAATACGTTCGCTTCACCCATCAATCAAAACCCGATTGACCTGGGTATTGATATAGTCGCACACAGCGGCACAAAATATATTGGCGGGCACTCGGACTTGTGTTGTGGTGTGGTGGTAACCTCCCATGCCTTGATGGAGAAGGTGCGCGCCAGTGCCTTAAACTGTGGCGGAAGCCTCGATGCCTTCACCTGCTGGCTGGTGGAGCGCAGCCTGAAAACGATCGTACTTCGCGTGCAGCAGCAAAACGAAAACGCCATGACGTTGGCGCGCGCCCTAAGTAACGAGTCAAAAATATCGGCCGTGTACTATCCCGGACTGAAAACACACCCGGGTCACGCGATTGCAAAAAAGCAAATGAGTGGTTTTGGCGGCATGATGTCGTTTGATATTAAAGGAGATACCGGCAAATTCCTGAAGCGCCTGAAGATCATTAAGAAGGCCATCAGCCTCGGAGGCGTGGAAAGCACCATGACGGAGCCGGTGAAAACGTCTCACGCCAAAATGACGGAGGCCGAGCGTAAACGACAGGGTATTAAACCAACCCTGATCCGCTTTTCCGTTGGCATTGAAGACGCAGCCGACCTGCTGGCTGATATTCGACAAGCCTTATAGAATCTAAATTTCGTTACATCAATTAACCAGGTATGATTATTCGGCCAGCACTTGAAACCGACATCGCGGCTATCATAGACTTCCAAAAAAAGATGGCGTGGGAAACGGAGAAAATCCGTTTGCCCGAAGACATCCTGACACGCGGTGTAATGGAGCTGTTTTATCACCCGGAGCGCGGTAAATACTATGTCGCGGAAGCGGAGGGAGCCGTACTGGGCTGCCTGATGACGACCTACGAGTGGAGCGACTGGCGGTACGGCACCGTGCTGTGGATCCAATCAGTGTACATTGAACAAGCCCACCGCGGCCGCGGAGTATACTCAGCGCTGTATGATTACATCAAAAAGATGGTGGAAGAAGATCCCACGTTGCGCGGCATTCGGCTGTATGTCGATAAGACCAACACGGGGGCACAAAAAGTGTACGAACGCCTGGGCATGAATGGTGAGCACTATGCCACTTACGAGTGGATGAAGGGCTCGTATTAAAGACCGGTCGCTTTAATGAGATAAACGACATACGCGGCATACACGACTATGAACAGCACACCTTCGGGCCGGCTGATGCGGGGATACTTGCCGATGATGACCGCAACAATCAGCGAAGCGGAGGCCATGAGCACCATCATGATGTCCAGGTTGCTGGCAGGCGAAAACGGGATGGGTGACACCATGGCGGTGAAGCCCAGAATCCAGAGCACGTTGAAGATATTCGATCCAATAGCGTTGCCCACGGCAATGCTCACATTGCCCTTGTAGGCCGCCACGGCCGATGTCACCAATTCAGGTAATGAGGTACCTACGGCCACAATGGTGAGCCCGATGAAGGCTTCACTTAATCCGGCCCGTGTGGCGATTAAGGAAGCGCCATCCACCACCCATTCGCCTCCAAAATACAGCATCAAAATGCCCACCCCTATTTTTAAAGCAGCCATGGGCATTTGACCCGCGGTCATTTGGGGATCGGCCTCAGCCGGCTTGGCGCGGGCCTCCGCCAGGATGTACACCATGAAGCAGAAGAAAAAGAAAAGCAGAATGCCACCGTCAATGCGGGTGATTTCCAATGCGGTGGAGTCGGTGATGAAATGTGAGTTTGCTAAAAATCCCAGGAGCATGACCGCGAACATCGAAATGGGAATGTCAATCAGGTAGGTATCGCGGGCAATAGGCAGCGGGCGAATGATGGCCGCCAATCCCAGGATGATCAGAATATTGGCAATGTTACTGCCCAGAATGTTGCTCACACCCAATTCGGCTTTGCCTTCGAGACTAGCCATGGTGGTCACCAGTAATTCGGGCAACGAGGTGCCGAACGAAACAATCGTGAGTCCGATGATCATCTCGGGTACGCGAAACTTTCGGCCGATGGCGGAGGCTCCATCCACGAGCCAAGCCGCTCCTTTGATCAAAAGAACGAAGCCGAGCGCAAATAGAAAGTACGTCACGTGTTATTCGATTTCTACAATGATCTCCACTTCCACCGCCATGCCCAGGGGCAGGGCGTTCATACCCACAGCCGACCGGGCGTGTTTGCCTTTTTCGCCAAACACCTGAACGAGCAAGTCGCTGCAGCCATTCATCACTTTCGGCTGGTCGGTAAACTCAGGGGTGCAATTCACCATACCTAACACTTTCACGATGCGTTTGACTTTGTTCAGATCGCCCAACTCATTCTTCAGTGTCGAGATCAGGGAAATGGCCGTTTGGCGGGCGGCCTGGTAGCCTTGTTCTACGGTATAGTTCTGGCCCAGTTTACCCGTCATCACCGTGCCATCGGTCAGGCTCGGTCCGTGTCCGGCCAGAAACAAAAGATTACCGGTGCGAACAGCCTTTACATAGTTGGCAATGGGTTTGGTAGCCGGGATCAGTTCAATGCCCAGTTCCTTCAGCTTCTTGTCGTAATCGATGGTTTGGCCCACCGAGACATGCGTAAGCATCATACAACTCGTAAAGCTGAAAAGTAGGAAATTCTTGATCATTGTTCATTTTGGTTTAGTAGTTGCCTGATTTTGGAAGTCAATCGCCTCAGTTCCGAGCAAGTTTGGCAAAGGCCGGAAAAATTTCTAAGGGTCTCCCTCATTAATCTTTCTCTACCCTGGCCGGGGCCATCATCGCCATACTCATTAATGAACTCTAAAAAGTCATTTTCTTTTATATGCGCATCCCCCCGGATAGCCACCCAATTTCGCTTTAAAGAAGTTTTATGGCCGGCAAGAAGCCAGGCCTCAACTTCCTCAATTGCAGCTGTAGCAATAAATGGGTATCCCTCTTCTTGAAGTCTCTCCGTAATCTTTTCAAGTACGGCATCTCTTGTTTGTTTTCCGTCACGGTCAGGCAGGAACAAGATCAAATCATAATGATTATATCTTTCGCAGATAGCGTCCAATTGCGATTTTGCATGCTCGAAGCCTGACAGCTTGGGGTTAGTCAAAACCTCTATCCGAGCATTGGTTTTTCCTAACTCACGCATGATTTTTTCGCCTAACGGACGGAGTATAAACCCATTGTAGATTGGATCTTCTGGTATGATCAAAACCCTGAAACTCATAGACTATTCTCAATCCAACCCTCAGTAAACAATTCTCCGAACGGCTGCTTTCTAGTAAGTTCTGAAAAATTGGGAATTTGCGTGACAGGCTGAATCACTGACGCCCCCTTTGCAGTGCGAGAGCAATGAAAAATCCAATCATATGATTTTGGGTCAAGCCAAGTCAACACGATTGGCGAATGAGTAGTTATGAAAATCTGAGATGAGCCTTTCGCAGCGCGAGCTATTAGAAGTTCCACCAGTAAACGCAATCGTGTTGGATGTATTCCGTTATCAACCTCTTCAAGCAACAAGATATGTGGTGCCGCGGCTTGGAACAGCGCAGCAGTTAGCGCAGCGAATCTTAGTGTACCATCCGAAAGCTGCGGAGCTAGAATCTCATTTCTTCCCTCGGTAACACCGAAGATAGGCTCTCCAAGTGCTCCTTTTTTAATGATTGCCTCATCAAGATCGTTCGGTGTCAGCTTTCTAAGCCATGCATTAAAGGCTTCGCGTTTTGTAGTGTCTGAAAGGATAGACTTGACCAACGCGGCAAAGTTTTCCCCATGCTCCCCAATTCGTTCCGTCTGGAGTTGTCTGGAATATTCGCGCAATACCGTGGGAACCAGATCAAGCTTTTGTGTGTCTTGCAAAAGCTCAACAGCCCTCTGGATGGCATCGCGGTGTTCAAAAGGAAACTCCCCCGGTTTAAGGTCTTGTATTTGATGAATTACCGGGATATGTCGATTAAAAGTGAAGTGTGGAGCCTTGCCCTTGCTGCCGCTAAAAATCTTTGCTTTAATCACTCTGGTTGTAAGATTTGCCTCAATAGCTTCAAAAACATTATGCCAGCCTGAAGCGTCTTTGTAGCTAAATGCTTCGTGAGCGACTATACCTTTCGAGGGGTTAATTTTGGCAGAATACCAGTACTCCTTGTCATCAAACTTGTAGGTTGCCTCGAATGCAAAAGTATCTTTTGCATCAGGCATTGTTGGACGTCCCCTTTTTCCCTCTTTTGCTTTGTAAACTGCCACATCGCCCCCTCCCCTTATTCCATCCCACTCAATGCTGCTTGAGGTCTTCGCCTTACCATGAAAAATTTCCTGTATGGTAAATCCATACCCTATGCCCTGTAGAACCCGCAGGGCATCAAAAAAATTACTTTTTCCACTTGCGTTTGTGCCAATAAAAAAATTCAGCATCGCAAATTCGAGATCAGCGTTTTCGATGCTCTTGAATCGACTTATCTTTAGCTTGTAGAGCATTTTGACAAAGCAATTTCTTGTTTAGGTTTCCTGTATTTTATGCCTGTTAAATCGACTTATTTGAAGTGGTACAAAAATACGATGGTGGCAGTAAAGGCCGGCTTGGGGTTTTCGAAGATTTCCAATACCACGTCCATCTCGGCTTTCGCGATACCCCGAAGGTCAGTCAGCGCTCTCAGCTTTACCCGCATGCGCACGGCCTGATTGACCAACACCGGCTGGTTGAAGCGCAAGTTCTCAATGCCGTAGTTCACCAGCATTTTGACATTGTTGACCTCGGCTACTTCGTACCAGAAATGGGGTACCAGCGACAGTGTCAGGTAGCCGTGTGCGATGGTGCTTTTGAACTGACTTTCCGCTGCGGCCCGCTGCGGGTCGGTGTGGATCCACTGGTGGTCGTGGGTGGCATGGGCGAATTCATTGATTTGCTCCTGCGTGATGATCAAATAGTCCGATACCCCGATTTCCTTTCCGGTGTATTGCAGAAACTCCTGAAAGCTGTTGATGACGACTTTTGCCATATCAGCCCAAAGTTAGGGTTTGTAAAATCATATCCGCGGCCTTTTCGGCAATCATAATCGTGGGCGCATTGGTATTGCCGCTGCTGATGCGGGGCATCACGCTGGCATCGGCCACGCGAAGTTTCTCCACGCCCCGCACGCGCAACTGCGAATCAACTACAGCCCCTTCATCAGTGCCCATTTTACACGTGCCCACCGGATGATAGACACACTCGGCCGATTGGGCGATGTACTGCAACCAATCATCGTCTGACGAATGCTGAGCCGGCAGGTGCGTGCGTATTCGGAACTTGTCAAAAGCGGTGGCCTCCAATACTTCGCGTGCTTTGCGCCCACCGGCTATCATAATTTTTTTGTCGTCATCCTCGCTGAGGTAGCGTGGATCGATGACGGGGGGATCATTTTCATGAATGCTGGCCAGGGCCACGCGGCCCCGGCTCTTCGGCCGCACCTGGGTTGGCAGTATCGTGTACCCATCTACATGCGGAAAGGTGTTGAGGTCATAGATGTCCACTACGCGATCAATACCGGCATTCGTGGGCGTAAACTGAAATTGCAGATCGGGCGTGGGCAACCCGGATGACGATTTCAGAAAAGCCACGGCTTCCAGCGGCCCGATCGAAAGCGGCCCACGCTTGTTGATCAGGTAATTCACGACTTGAAAAGCCTGGCGGTACAGCGGCAGGTAATGATTATTACTAATCGGCTGATGGCACAGGCTGCTTACCGGAAAGAACAAATGATCGTGCAGGTTTTGGCCGACACCCGGCAACTCTTTTTTTACGTCAATGCCATGGCGGCCGAGTTCTTCGCGCGCGCCAATGCCGGATAGCATGAGCAGCTTGGGTGATTCAAACGCCCCTGCGCACAAAATCACTTCGCGCTGTGCCCGCGCAACCAACGTGCTGCTGGTGCCCGTCTTAAATTCAACACCGGTGGCCCGGTCGCGATCAATCAAAATGCGCTTGCATTGAGCCCCGGTTATCACCGTCAGGTTCTTGCGTTCCAATACAGGCACCAAAAATGCCCGTGCCGCACTCTGGCGCTTCGCAGCTTTCATGGTGTACTGAAACCAGCCCACGCCTTCCTGCCGCTCGCCATTGACATCGTTATTGCGGGGAATGCCGGCCTCGGCACATGCCTCAATGAAGGCGGTACCCAGCGGGGTGTGATGCCAATAGGCTTGAGTCACGTTCATCTCACCTCCGCGTGCATGGAAGGTGTCTTCAAACTGCTCGTTGTGTTCGGACTTGCGGAAGTACGGCAACACATCATTGTATCCCCAGCCTTCGCAGCCGAGCAAGGCCCAATGGTCATAATCTTCGCGTTGCCCGCGGATGTAGGCCATGGCATTGGTTGAACTGCTGCCGCCCAACACCTTGCCGCGCGGATGATAAATTTTGCGGTTTTTTAGATGGGGTTGGGGCACGGTATAGTAACAACCCCAATCCACGGAGGAGTGATGTAGATTCATATATCCACCCGGGATGTGGATCAGCGGGTTTTTGTCTTTACCACCCACTTCCAGCAACAGCACCGTGTGGGCCGGATCGACCGAAAGGCGATTCGCCAAAACACAACCTGCCGAACCGGCACCGACAATGATAAAGTCGTAGGTCATGCCCCAAGGTAAGTCAATCCGGCAGGAGTGCCGCGCCAAAAGCATGGAAATCCGGCCAAAATGTGGGCTTTCAAAAAAATCCGGAAAAACTTCATGATTTACTGAACAGTGTTCAGTAAGTTTGCGTACACGCAAGACAAAACGATGGGTGTGGTCGAACGAAAGCAACGGCACAAGGAAGAGCTGAAAAAGGACATCCTGACGGCAGCCCGTGAGTTATTCACCGAGCGCGGTTGGGAGTCAACGTCTATTCGCAACATTGCCGAGAAGATTGAATACTCTCCGGCTACGATTTACCTCTATTACAAAGACAAAAATGAGATCATTTTTGACTTGCACCGGGAGGGATTTAAATTGTTGATCGACTACTTTGGTGTGCTGAAGGGCGTCACCGATCCTTTCGAACGCCTGAAGGCCATGGGGCGTGCCTATATCCGTTTTGCCCAGGAAAATCAGGATACATACAAGCTTATGTTAGTGATGGAGGAGCCCCTGCAACACGTGGAGAGCTGCGCGGCCCAGGATTGGGATGAAGGTGACCGGGCATTCGATATTTTGTTGCGCACGGTTGCCGAATGCCAGCAGAAGGGGTATTTCAAAAACCTTCACACCGCCAATATATCCTTTGTGATCTGGAGTACCATGCACGGTTTGTGCACACTGCGCACCAGCGGCCATTTGGGTCATGTGGGCCTTGTGCGCAACAGCGGTATGGATATCGATCTGCTCCTGACCAACGCCTACGAAGAATTAGTGAAGATGTTAGAACAGATTAAGCACCAAAAAAATATTACAATAACTTAACAGTGTTCATAATGAAAACGGCATTTTTTCTACTTTTTCTAGGGCTTTTGATGGGCGGCTTTGCACAAGCCCAAAGCCCCGATGCTTTGGACAGTTATGTTCGCCAGGGGCTGGAGCGAAACATTGTGGTGCAGCAAAAGAGCATCAGCCTGGAAATGGCCCTGCTATCGTTAAAAATGGCCAATGGCATGTTTGCGCCTTCCGTATCGCTACTGGGCAACTTCACCAGCGGTGAAGGCGGCCGAAGCATCAGCTTTCCCATAGGCGATATCATGAACCCCGTGTACACCACGCTGAACCAGCTCACGGCTTCCGACCAGTTTCCGCGTATGGAAAACGTCAACACAAACTTTTTTCCGCGCAACTTTTACGATGTCCGTGCGCGAACGTCCATGCCGTTGCTGAATACGGATTTGATTTACAACAAGAAGATCAGGGGGCAGCAAGTGCTGTTGCAGGAATACGAAGTTCAGGTGTACCAGCGGGAATTGGTTCGCAACATCAAAGTGGCCTACTTCAATTACCTGAGCGCCCGCGAAGGTGTTGTGATTTACCAGAGCGCACTCACGCGGGCGCAGGAGGGCAAGCGTGTCAACGAGGCGTTGCTGGCCAACGGCAAAGGGTTGCCCGCCTACGTGCTTCGTTCGCAAGCCGAAATTGAAAATATCAAAGCACAACTGGTGGATGCCGAGCGGCAGGTCGAAAATGGCCGGTTGTATTTCAACTTTTTGCTTAACCGTGAGGGCACGGAGGAGATCAACACAGATTTTGTGCCCGAGCTGAGCACGGTTACGACCCTGCTGGCCGAGGATGCCGTACCCACGCAACGCGAAGAGTTGCTGCAGATTAAAACGGCTCAAGAGCTCAACCAACAGGTGTTGAAAATGAACAAGCTGTTCTGGGCACCCCGCGTCAGCGGCTTTGTGGACTTGGGGGCGCAGGCCGAAAACATGGAATACTCCAGCAAAGCCAACTATTATCTTTACGGCTTTCAACTTGAGATGCCGCTCTTTTCCGGGTTCACGAATCGGCATAGAATTTCTCAGTCGCGGCTTGACGTGAGAAACGCGGAACTCAACGTAGATCAAGTCAACCGGCAACTGCGCCTCTCGACCGAAGTGTCGCGGAATGCGCTGGTCAGTGCCTTTCAAAATTACCAGTCGGCCCTAAAGCAACTGGAAGCTGCGCAAAGTTACCAGCGTTTAATCGAGAAGGGTTACAAAGAAGGCGTCAACACCTTCATTGAGGCGGTGGATGCGCGCAATCAACTGACCAGTGCCGAACTGCTGGTGCGTGTCAATCTGTATAGAGTATTGGTGGCCGAAGCCAGCCTCGAACGCGAAATGGCCTCCTACCCGTTGAACTAGACGAAACATCTGCGAATCATGAAAAATATCCTTTTCTTCTTTGCACTGGCTGTTATGGCACAAAGTTGCAGCGATGGCAATGGCAAGCAAGCCAAAACACCGCGCGTAACCGAGCGTGTGCCGGTGCGTGTGCAACCCCTGGTTAAAGAAATCCAGACCATCAGCATTCAAACCTCCGGGCAATTCACCACCGATGATGAAACCTACCTCGCTTTTAAAACAGGGGGCGTCATTGAGAAGCTTTTTGTTCGGGAAGGCGATGCCGTGCGCAGCGGGCAATTGCTGGCGCGCCTTAACCTTACCGAAATCGAGGCGGAGGTAGCACAGGCCCGGTTAGCTTTCGACAAAGCGAAGCGCGACTTCGCCCGTGTGGAAAACCTCTACCGTGACAGTGTAGCCACCCTGGAGCAATATCAAAATGCGCGAACCGGCATGGAGGTGGCATCACAACAACTGGATGCCGCAAACTTCAACCGCTCGTACTCGGAAATCCGTGCCGTGAGCAACGGCTTTGTGTTGCAAAAACTGGCCAGCGAAGGACAAGTGATATCCCCGGGCACCCCCGTACTACTCACCAATGGTGCCGGCCGGGGACAATGGCTGTTAAAAACAGGCGTTAGTGATCGGGAGTGGGCCGCAGTGCAAGTTGGCGACATGGCTTTTGTCACCACCGATGCACTGCCGGATCAATCCTTCAAAGCCCGCGTCACACGAAAGTCAGAAGGCACCGATGCCAGCAGTGGTGCGTTTGTTCTGGAACTAACTATAGAGAATCCGAAAAGCCTGGCAGCCGGGTTGTTTGGTAAAGCCACCATATCGGCCTCGCGCAGTCAGGCCGCCTGGCAAATCCCTTATGAGGCCTTGCTGGATGGCAATGCCCAATCGGGCTATGTTTTCGTGACGGATGACAAACAAACAGCCAAAAAAGTCCCTGTTGTTATCGGTCGCATTGAAAAGGATAAAGTGATTCTCGTTGGCGGGCTGGAACAGGCCCGTACGCTAATCATCAGCGGCAGTGCCTATCTGAAGGATGGTTCTCTGATTTCGGTTCTGCCGTAGACTTTTTTGTCCCTCACGCTAATTATTCATTTATGAAGATTTCAGATTACGCGGTCAAAAACTATCAGTTCACGCTGGTCATTTTCCTGATGGTGATCGCGCTGGGCGTCACGACCATTCTGAACATGCCCCGCTCGGAAGATCCTGAATTGCATGCGCCACAGTTTCCCATTGTGGTGGTGTATCCGGGCACCAGTCCCAAAGACATGGAGGAGCTGATTGCCGAACCGCTGGAGCGGGAGATATCCGAATTGGAAGATCTGAAACGCATTAATACGACCATTAGTGACGGTGTGGTTGTGATCTTTGTCGAGTATACCTACGAAAGCGATGTTGACGAAAAGTACAGTGAGTTGGTGCGTGAGGTGAATGCCTTGCGCAGCGAATTACCCGCCAACATTGCCAGCCTTGAAGTGCGCAAATTTACCCCTTCAGATGTCAACATCATTCAAATCGCGCTGGTATCTGAAAGTGCATCGCGCGAAGTGTTGAAAAAGTATGCCGAGAATCTTCAGGATCAACTGGAACAGATCAAGCAACTAAAAAAGGTAGATATCCACGGATTGCCCGACCCCGTGGTGCGCGTTGACCTCAGGCTGGATAAAATGGCGCAGGCCCGTATTCCGCTGGATGCGGTGGTCGGCAGTTTACAAAGCGAGATTGCCAACATACCCGGGGGCAACCTCAATGCGGGCACCAAATCATTCAACATCAAAACCAGCGGCAACTACCGCACCACAAATGAGGTACGCCAGACGATTGTGTATTCCGCCAACGGCCGAAACATTACCCTGGGCGACATCGCTGACGTGTACAGCAGCTTTGAAGATGAGGCACACATCACGCGCCTGAACGGATACCGCAGTGTGTTCATCACAGCCGCTCAGAAGTCAGGTGAGAACATTACCAAAACGCAAAAGGTGTACACCCCGGTGATTGAAAAATTCAAGAGTTCGCTGCCGGCCAACATTGATCTGGTCCATCATTTCGATCAGGCCAACAACGTGAACAAGCGGTTGGGTGGCCTTGGTGTCGATTTTGCCATTGCCATTCTGCTGGTGGCTATCACACTTTTACCGCTGGGCCAACGCGCGGCCATCATTGTGATGATCTCGATTCCGCTGTCGCTGGCCATTGGCATTGTGCTGATGAACGCCATGGGCTACAGCCTGAACCAACTCAGCATTGTGGGCCTGGTGGTGGCGCTGGGTTTATTGGTGGATGACAGCATTGTGGTAGTGGAAAACATCGAACGGTGGTTGCGCGAAGGACATTCCCGACTGGAGGCTACGCTGAAGGCGACACAGCAAATTGGCATTGCCGTAATTGGCTGTACGGCCACGCTGATCATTGCCTTTTTGCCCCTGGTCTTTCTACCGGAGGGGGCCGGAGAATTTATTCGCTCGTTGCCGATGGGCGTAATTACCTCGGTGCTCGCCTCTATGGTGGTGTCCCTCACCATCATTCCTTTTCTCTCCAGCCGGTTGCTGAAAGAAGTGCACGGGCACCCGGACGGTAACCTGTTCATGCGCGGGTTGAAGAAATTGATTCATGGCAGCTATGCCCGCCTGCTCGATAAGGCGTTGGACAAGCCGTGGTGGACAGTGGGTGTGGCCGTGTTGATTTTCGGAGGGTCGCTTCAACTCTTTCCGGTCATTGGTTTTAGTTTATTCCCCGCCAGTGAAAAGCCCCAGTTTTTAGTCGAGATCAGGACCCCGCTGCAATCCAACCTCGATTATACCGACAGCGTTACCCGCCAGGTGGAAACTGAATTGGCTCAGCATGAACAGGTGCAGTTCTATGCTACCAACGTAGGCAAAGGCAACCCCCGCATCTACTATAATGTGATACCCGAAAATGAGCGCACCGACTTCTCCCAGATTTTTGTTCAGCTTGACGAGAACACTTCGGCTGAAGCCAAGCTGGAACTTATTGACGAGTTGCGCAACAAGTGGACACCCTACCCGGGCGCGAAAGTAGAAGTCAAAAACTTTGAACAGGGCCCGCCCATCAACGCCCCGGTAGAGGTGCGCTTGTTTGGCGACAACCTGGACACGTTGCGCTCACTGGCCGCGCGGGTGGAGGCGATGCTGGCGAGTACGGAAGGCACCATTTACATCAGCAACCCCGTGGAGCACCTGAAGTCCGATATCCAAGTGGACATTAATAAAGAGAAGGCGCAGATGTTGGGTGTACCCACGGTTAGTATTGACCGCACCGTGCGCCTGGCCGTGGCCGGATTGAACGTGGGCAAATTCTCGAATGACAATGGCGAAGATGTCAGCATCGTATTAACCAAAGGAAATGCCGGCACCCCCACACTTGACGCCTTGGAAAATCTTTTTGTCAACAACCAGCAGGGCAGGGCGATACCGCTTCGGCAGGTGGCCGATTTCAAACTGGAGGCATCGCCCCTCAACATTAATCACTTCGATAAAATCAGAATGGTGGCCGTTACCGCCTACGTGGACAAAAATTTTCTGGTCAGCAATGTGCTGAATGACGTGATTGGTCAATTGGAGAAGATGCCGCTGCCGGCCGGGTACAGTTACGGCATGGGCGGTGAGGTCGAAAGCCGGCAAGAATCGTTTGGTGGTTTTGAAAGCGTGATTATCATTACGGTGTTCCTTTTTTTTGCCGTGCTCATTCTGGAATTCGGCACATTTAAAAGTACGCTCATCGTTTTGTCGGTCATACCGCTGGGTATTGTCGGTGCCGTACTGGCACTGTTGGTCACCGGCAACTCGCTTTCGTTTGTAGCTGTGGTGGGCTTGATAGCACTGGCCGGCATTGAAGTGAAGAACACCATCTTGCTGGTCGACTTTACCAACCACTTGCGCGAACAGGGCAAGGGTCTGGAACAAGCCATTCGGGAAGCCGGTGAAGTGCGTTTTCTCCCGATCATTCTCACATCGCTTACGGCCATTGGCGGGTTGTTACCCATTGCCTGGTCATCGAACCCGCTGATTTCGCCCCTGGCCATTGTGCTCATTGGCGGGTTGATCAGCTCTACTCTGCTGAGCCGGGTGGTAACCCCGGTGGTATACAAGTTAATTCCTCCGCGGGTGAAGTCAGCAGAGAACCAGTCGTGATTGTGGCTTTTTTGTTTTCCATTCGCCTTTTCAAATGCGAATTTGTGCCCAGAATCACAAAGGGCGCGGAGTTCGGCTACTTTCGAGTGTTTTTCAAACCGGCACGTTGAGTATGGGCGAGTACATATCTAAAGTTCTGAAATCCCACACGGGCAGGTCTGACATGCTGAACGTGATGGAGGCGTTAGGCTTCGGCAGTGACCGCTTTCAGTTGGCATTCGACATTGCGCTGGAAATGGAGAACCGCAACCTGGTCAAGCCGCTGTACTCGAACTTTTCCGCAGGAAAGATAGTGGTCGAATTTACCCGCTTGGGCAGGCAATACCGTGAGGATGATCGCCTGTTGCGGACAAGAAAACTGCTTTTTCCGCTAAAAAGGCAGATTGAAAAAAGAAGCGGGAGCTGCCGTTTTTCGTGCCGGTTTTTTTTCTATTTTCCTCGCACCAAACCACCTGTTCTATGAAGATGTCAGACCTGCTCAGCCTTTTTAATCAGGGCTCGGCCACGGCCAAAAGCCACATGAAAAACCTTATTGAGATGGCCGCTGTAGATGGCCAGTTTCTCGATCTGGAGTACGATTTGCTAAAGAACATTGCGAAACGAAATGGTATTTCCGAGGGAAAGCTCAAGCAGATCCGAAAAAACCCGGGCGGAGTTCAATTTGAGGTACCAACTGATCCCAAAGTCAAGTTTCAACAGTTATACGATCTGGTTTATATGATGAGCATAGACCAATCGGTGCATGCCGAGGAGGCCAAGTTATGCAACCTGTTTGCAATCAAGTTTGGATACAAACGCGAAATCGTGGGCGAGTTGATCAATACCGTGCGCGGCAATATTCAGAACGGACAACCGGTGACCGAAACCATGAAGCGCGTTCAGATAATGTTGGGCTAATCTTAGTCGAAACAAGTTACCTCACCGATGTCCATATCGCAGTACGCGCCTACGATCTTGATTTCACCAGATGTTTCCATCTCGCGCAAAATCTAACTTCGGGAGCGAATATTTTGAATCGTGAGTTCTGCGTTTTTGCGAATCACGATGTCGACAAACTCTGGATTTTTCGCTGAGCGCACGCCACGCTATACAACGAAGCGCTTGAGCTAAACTACCGGGTGCGCGATTTATATAACAACCGGCCAACTGATTTTGCGAAGCTCGGGCATAGCTCCGCTAGATTCCTTTGCGGGGATGTTGTGCGCGCGCTTACCCTGCACCAAAACTTACGCTACCTTTGCCGGATGTACACCCGCAGTTGGTTGGTAGTCAAAGATGATGGCAGGCGCACGTTTGAAGCGGTGACCGCAAATCTGACGGAGAATGCGTTTACCAATAAGGTATATGCCATGCAACGCGATGGACTGAACGTAAGTTATGTCTTGTTGCCGGTGATCAACCGGCAGGCCAGCCGCGAGAGCATTCGCGTTACAGGTTATCAATACGAAGAGGGTTTGTACGATCGCCTGCTGAAGCAACACCAGGATTTGCTGTTGCGGCAGGCTGATGATTTTGAGTAAAATCCCTCGGCACGATGGGGTAATTCTGCTTACCTTTCTCCGGTTGAATTTTTCTGATATGATTCGCAGTATGCTGTTGGTTTGCCTGTTGTCCGGGGCCCTGGCCGCTGGGGCGCAAACGATTCAATGCTACCCTCCGCATTGGTGGGCGGGTATGAAGACGAATCGAATCGAAGTCATGCTGCATGGACCAGCCATTGGCGCTCAGCAACCGCAGCCGGTGATCCACTACCCGGGTGTTGTGGTGGAAAAGGTAGAGTATGCGCCCAATCCCAACTACATCTACCTTACTCTTTCATTAGCGCCTGATGTGAAGCCGGGGAAATTCCAAATCGCGTGGACGACCAAAAAAAATCCGAAGCCGGTTGAGTTTGAAATCAAACCGCGAAGAGCAGACCGCGGCAAGGCTTTTGCCCAGGGCGTATCCTCTTCGGACTTTATTTACCTGATTATGCCCGACCGGTTCAGCAATGGCGACCCCACCAACGACCGCGTGGCCGGCATGCGCGATCAGTCGTTGCACCGCGACTCCCTTTTTCACCGGCACGGGGGTGATATCCGCGGCATTATCAATCATCTCGACTACCTGCAGGATTTAGGCGTCACTGCGTTGTGGCTGATGCCTGTTTTGGAAAATGACGTGGCCGAGCGTAGCGAACATGGTTATAACATCACCAACCACTACCGGGTGGATGCTCGCTTCGGGGGAGCACCGGCCTATAAGCAGTTGAGCGATGCGCTGCACCAGCGGGGGATGAAGCTTATTCAGGATGCCGTGTACAACCACGTGGGCAACACCCACTTTTTTATTGCCGATAAGCCCGATGCCGACTGGGTGCACCACTGGCCAAGCTACACCAACACCACGTACAAAGACAATGTGCTGTACGATCCGTATGGCGCGGAAAGTGACCGGAAGAAAATGAGTAACGGCTGGTTTACGCCTAAGATGCCTGACCTCAATCAACATAATCCGCACGTGGCCAATTTCCTGATTCAAAATGCTATCTGGAGCGTAGAAGAATTTGGCGTGGATGCCTGGCGCATTGATACCTATTTATATAATGATTTGGAATTCATGAATCGCTGCAACGAAGCGTTGCTCAACGAATATCCTGCCTTGCATTTGTTTGGTGAGACGTGGATCCACGGCATCACCGGGCAAACGTATTTTACCAAGAACAAACTCAACGTGCCGTTCAAGAGCAACTTGCCGGGCGTCACGGATTTTCAAACCAATCTGTATGGCATTGTACCCGCACTGACGCAACCCTATGGTTGGACAGAGGGCGTAAATCGTTTGTATCAGACGTTGGCGCAAGATGTGGGATATGAGGACCCCACGAGATTGGTGATCTTCCTCGATAACCACGATCTCAGCCGCATTTATTCCATCGTGGGCGAGGATGTGGAAAAGCAAAAGTCAGCGATTGGCTGGCTGCTCACCTGCCGGGGCATTCCGCAATTGTACTATGGCACGGAGATTATCATGAAAGGGTTTACCAATCCGGATGGTTGGGTGCGCCTCGATTTTCCGGGAGGGTGGCCCGGGGATGCACAAAACAAATTTACGGCAGCCGGCCGCACGGCCATTGAAGAAGACGTGTATCAATTCACCCGTACGTTGGCGAATTTCCGCAAAACATCTTCGGCCCTCACCACAGGTAAACTCATGCAGTTTCAGCCCGATGATGCGTTGTACGTGTACTTCCGGTATGATGACCAGCAAACAGTGATGTGCGTGATGAATACGAACGCCAAAGAGAAAACGGTTGACGTGGCCCGCTATGCCGAGCGCCTGACCGGTTTTACGCAGGGCCGAAATGTGCATACCGGCCAACGCACTTCGCTTTCGCAGAATTTTACCGTACCAGGAAATCGAATGGTAATTTTGGAATTGCGACCTTAGTTGCCGGCCGGTTTGATGTTTTGTGGAACCCTATTTTGAAATCCGATACCCCGCATCGCTGGCCGGTCGCGAGTTAGATCAACTACTGGCGCTCGGTTGGTTTCGCATGCATCAGGCGATTTTTACTAAGTCTCATTTGCAGCGTGAGGGGCTGCTTCGCGTGCATTGGCTACGTTATGAAGTAGCAGCAGTGCAGTCGCGGCCCTCGCACAACCGAATCTGGAAGCGAAACCGGCATTTCCGCGTAACCATTGAGCGCGTAAATCACATTGGTGCGGAACACGAACAGCTCTATGCCCGGTACCGTAACACGATTAACTTTGACGGAGCTACCGGAGTTGCCCAGTGGCTTTGGGATGACGAACCAAGCGGACGGTCCATCTATCAAACGTATTGTATTTCGGTTTATGATTCCGGCCACCTTATCGCTGCCGGCTACTTTGACACAGGCGAAACGTCTGCGGCTTCGATTCTGCATTTTTATGACCCGCAGTATGAGCGATATAGCCCCGGTAAATGGCTGATTCTTCTCACATTAGATTTTCTCCGCAAGCATCACTTTCGTTATTACTATCCTGGCTACGTAGTGGAAGGCGATCGAAAGATGAACTATAAATTATTTCTCGGGGCTGAACAAGCGCGGTATTTCGACCCGGGCGATTTGTTGTGGAAGCCGATACAACAACTCCCGGAATTTGAAACTCATTTTGTCTGAAGTATCAATCGCAACCCTGATCCGTATACGGCCCTCAACCTGGATCGTTGCGGAGCTTGATCACTTCATTTGCCTTTCAAAAACTTGTTGTAGGCCCACTCAAATTCAGTTGGATTGGTTTTGGTGTTGTCTTGCTGCCATTGGTTAACCAACTTGGTGTAGCCGTTTGGTAACGAGCCATGGTAAAGCAGAGGCAGCACCCGACAAAAACAGCTTGTCGGCAAGTGGAGATCAGTGGGGGCAATTATTGCGGTGGTCAAAAAATTATGATTGCCCGTCTGCGGTTTCCGTTTGCTTTCGCTACTTTCGGACACACAAATTTTTTTGATATGAGCACCTACACCAGCTTTGATCACATTCGGTTTCTGTTGCAGGATGTGCACCGCCTGAGTGATTTGTTTTCCTATCCACGCTTTCAACATTTGAATGATGAGCAGTGCTGGATGATGATCGAGTCCGCCCGGCAATTAGCTGATCGGGATATGGCACCTTATTTCCGGGTGATGGATGCACAACATGCCGTCTTTGATGGCAAAGGCGGGGTGACCACCCATCCGCAGCTGCGCACCATTATCCGCAATGGAGCCGAACAGGGCTGGATTGGCGGAGCCGCCAATGAGGAGCACGGAGGCCTGCAATTGCCGATGATGGTATTCAATGCCGCGCACTCCATTTTTAATTCCGCCAACAACGGAGCGGTGGGCTATCTCGAACTCACAGCCGGCTCGGCTGCACTGATTAACAGTTTCGGTACGCGCGAGCAGCAGCAGATGTTTGTGCCCCGCATGTACAATGGCGAGTGGCAAGGTACCATGGCACTCACCGAACCGCAGGCGGGCAGTTCGTTGTCCGACATCACCACGTCCGCGAAGCCGATCGGCAACGATTATTACCACATCAAAGGGCAAAAGATTTTTATCAGCGGTGGCCAACACCAGGCTTGCGACAACTTTGTGCACCTTACACTGGCGCGAATCGAAGGTGCTCCGGCCGGCACAAAGGGCATTTCGTTATTCATTATTCCTAAGTATTGGCCCAACGAAAAGGGCGAGTTGGTGGATAATGATGTGTTTTGCGCAGGCGATTTTCAGAAAATGGGCCAGCGCGCGTATGTAACCACGCACCTGGTTTTCGGAGACAAGGGCCAGTGCAGGGGCTGGCTCGTGGGTGAGGCGAACAAGGGGCTCTCCTACATGTTTCAGATGATGAATGAAGCGCGCATCAGCGTGGGCATGGGCGCGCTATCGGTAGCCATGGCTGCCTACCAGGCTTCCTTACAGTATGCAAAAGAGCGCCCACAGGGCCGCCTGCTCAGTGAGAAAGATCCGTTGAAACCCCCGACTCTCATCATCAACCATCCCGATGTGAAGCGGATGCTGCTTACGCAACGCGCCATCATAGAAGGCGGATTGTCGTTGGCGATGGAGTGCAACCGGCAATTCGACCTGGCACACGCAGCGGAAGGTGAGGAAAAACAAAATGCCTGGCTGCTGCTTGAGATTCTCACGCCTATTATAAAGGCATATGGATCAGAAGGCGCCAACCGCGCGGCTTCGCTGGCGATTCAGGTGTTTGGTGGTTACGGGTTCACCATGGATTTTCCTGCACAACAGTATTACCGCGATCTGAAAATTTCAACACTGTACGAGGGAACCACGGGCATTCAATCGCTCGACTTGCTCGGACGCAAAGTAACGATGGAGAAAGGCAAGGCTTTGCACCTATTGGCCGATCGCATTACCGATACCATTCGAAGCGCATCGGGCCATGCTGCGTTGCAATTGCAGGCGCGGCAACTGACGGAGGAACTCACCCGCGTGCAACAGGTGCTGCAGCACCTTCGCAAGTATGCATTGGAAGGCGATGTTGACCGCTACGCGGCCGATGCCACCGTGTTTATGGAGATGATGAGCTACCTGGTGATTGGATGGCAGTGGTTAAAGCAGGCCGTAGCCGCTGGGGAGAAACTTCAGCAGGTGAATGGGGGTGACCTATCAGCCGAGTATTACGAAAGCATTGTACACACCATGAAATTCTTTTTCCGATACGAGATGCCACATGCCGCAGCCTGTGCGGCCACACTCCTGGATCCTCAGTACCTCACGAATCCAAAAGGTATTGACGAAGTGATCGTAGATGAAAAAGCTCTTTAACCCCTGGCTCCTGATTTTTGCCTGCGTTTCGCTCGGCCTGGCTCCGTTCTTCCCGGAGCCCCACCTGTGGGGTAAGTTAAAATGGATTGCGGGAGGCGCGCGGGGCATGCAGCCGCTGGATTGGTTCGACACGGCCGTACATGGGTTGCCCTGGTTGTTGTTGATTGGTTATGGCATCGGGCGCTTCGCGAGCCGGCCCAAAAAATTGATAAAACGGGATTAATCGAACCCGGCCGATTCAACTATTCGCTTTGCTGCGCCTGATTGATGGATTGCCGATCGAGGTATTGAATCACCCGGTCAATTTTACCCTCGTCATTCAGGTGGTAATCGGTGTGTATCCACTGCTGCATCGACTTGCCTGTTTTGTAAGTGGCTTTGGCCAGGAACCAACCCATCACCCACGGGCCCGTCATGACTCGGCTCGAAGGCGCCTCGTTCACATTGATTACCAGCCAAACATCGCTGGAGAAGGTGAGTTTATCGATCAGGTTCTCTCTACGATCAAGCCAATAGTTGGTGATGGCTTCCTTTCCGACTAAGCTGTCACCATTATTGAATACGTATACCGCATTATCTGCCATAGATCCAACAAAGCTGTCAATGTCGCCTTTCGATAAGCCATCCAGGCTGGCCCGGCAAATTTCACTGCGGGTAATGTCACCAATGGTGATGGGTTCCAATTTGACCGGTTGTTCCTTTTGGGGTTGGCATGAAAATCCGGCCACCGCGAACAAGACAAAAACGAGGACATTTTTCATAGGTAAAGGAAAAGGTTTACGTCAACACCGTCAGGCAAATGTTTTGAATTTTTCCGGCCAGTTGCAAGCCGTTGCCCCACCAGCGGTGAAACACTGGTAATTCAGGTTTTGAACTAGCAACGGCAACCTGCAAATTGGAAGTATCAGACCATCGAGCCTCGCGCGGTCGGTTTGCGCGGTACCCCGATGGGCGCGAAGAGTATCCGATAGCATAATTTGTTTACCTTGAGCCGGCTACCTGCGGATGTCAGCTCGCTTTGATTATATCGTTATCGGATCTGGTTTCGGTGGATCAGTCTCCGCCATGCGGCTGGCCGAGAAAGGCTATTCTGTTTTAGTTATTGAGAAAGGGAAGCGCTGGAAATCAAAAGACTTTCCGAAATCAAACTGGAACGTGCGTCAATACCTGTGGTGGCCGGCCTTGCGCTTCTTCGGCTTCCAGAAGCTTAGTTTTTTTCGCGATGTGTTTGTGATTTCCGGGGTGGGGGTAGGTGGAGGTTCGTTGGTGTATGCCAACACTCACATGATGCCGCGCGATTCATTCTACGAAAGCCCGCGCTGGGCACAGATCAGGAACTGGAAGCAAACGTTAGCCCCCTTCTTTGAAAAGGCGAAGGTCATGCTCGGCAGCGCGCGTTACTTGCGCGAACATGATGAAGACCGTGTGCTGCACGAAGTGGCAGCCGAGATGGGGCATGCCGATTCCTATCGGGCGGTGGATTATGTTGGCGTATACCTGGGCGATCCGAAAAAGCCGGTTGATCCCTATTTCAATGGGCTCGGACCGTTGCGGCAAGGCTGCACCGAATGCGCGGGTTGCATGGTGGGCTGCCGGCACAACGCCAAGAACACGTTGGACAAAAATTACCTCTGGCTGGCCGAGCACGTTTTTGGCGTGCGCATACTGGCCGAAAACGAAGTAACGCGTATTGAATTTGGAGAGGGCGGCTATACGGTGCACACCCGAAGCAGCACACGTTGGTGGCCGAGTAAAAAGCAGGTATATCAATCGAAGGGCCTGGTGGTGAGCGGTGGAGTACTCGGTACTCTGGATTTGCTCCTGCGCCAGAAGCACGTTTTGAATACCCTGCCGGGTTTGTCCGACACGCTTGGCGAAAACATTCTTACAAACTCGGAGATGCTGTCCGGTGTACTGGCGGCTGACCGCAAGTTGAATCATGGCCTGGCCATCGGCACGGTATTTCAGCCAGATGAAAGCACGTCTATTGAAGTGTGCAAATTTCCAGACGGCTCCGGAGCGATGATGAAATTGGCCGTGATGGCCGCTGGACCCGGGCACCCGCTGGTGCGTACGGCCAAAATGTTGGGCAATGCCCTGGCGCACCCGTGGAATTTCCTGCGGTCATTTTTCTCCATCAATCCCGCCCGCCATGGAGTGATATTTCTGATCATGCAGTCACTGCCGAATGCCATGCAAATGCGTTTGAAGCGCAACTGGTTGGGCACCCGGTTGTCGATGAAAAATACCAGCGGGCAGCCTGTGCCGAGCTACATTCCCATTGGCCAGGAAGCGCTGCATCGCTATGCTAAGAAAGTCAATGGAGTAGCCCACAACGCGTTCAGTGAAGTTATGTTCGGACTGGCTTCAACGGCACACATTTTGGGCGGCTGTCCCATGGGGCGCACGGCAGAAGAAGGTGTAGTGGATGATCGGTTTCAGGTACATGGCTATCCCGATTTCTATATCCTGGATGGCAGCATCATTCCAGCCAATCTCGGAGTTAATCCTTCGCTCACCATCACGGCACTTGCCGAGTACGCGATGGATCGTGTGCCGGTGAAACCGGGCTATCGGGGTCAAACTCTTGAAGAAAAAATGCAATCTTTATCTGATCCAACAAAAGGCACATGATGAAAGCTTTATTCCTGATTATGGTTTTGGCGCTGGCCGCCTGCAGGCCTACCGCACGTCAGCCCCAAGAGCAGGTTGACCACATTATTCTGGGAATTAACGATCTTCAAAAAGGGATTGAGCAATTCAAAGCCCTTACCGGAGTGGAGCCCGTGTTTGGCGGAATTCATCCCGGGCGGTTCAGTCAAAATGCGCTGGTAGCGCTTGATGACAACGTGTACATTGAAATCCTCGCTCCGCAGCCCGGAGCCGACAGCATTCCGGGTTTTATTCAACCGCTGGATAGTTTGACCGCCATCGGTTGGGCGGTGCGCACGCGCGATCGCCTCAAAACGAGGGAGAAACTTCGCGCCATCGGCCTCGTCTGCAGTGAAGATCGTCCCGGCTCACGGGCGAAGCCGGACGGAAAAATGCTGGCGTGGACTTCGTTTGCTATCACGAATGCGGAATCCTTTCCGTTTTTTATTGAATGGGATGGGGAAAGCACCCATCCATCACAAACATCACCGGTCGGTTGCCGCTTGGTGGCGGTTTCGGTTGCGCGTCCGGATGTCGGGCCGATGGAAAAAATGAATCAGCAATTGAAGCTTGGCCTCAACGTAGTGTCCGGCTCTTCGCTTACCCTGTCTTTCGAGATTGATTCACCGAAAGGCAAAGTAATTTTTTCCGGGTGGCCTTTGTACTAAATGGCCTTTTATGCGTGATGCATTTGCAGCGCTGCAACAACTGACAAACCGATTTCAACCACTTCAAACCGCTGAGTGGGATGCGTTTGCTGCGATCTGGTCGCCCGTTTCCGCGAAACGCAAGGAGCAGTTAACCCTCGCGGGCGAGCCTGAGCGTTTCATTTATTTTGTGCTGAGCGGAATTCAACGGGTGTATTTTTCGGATGGAGCGAAAGAGGCAACGCTTGTCTTTACCTATACTCATTCCTTTGGCGGGGTGTTGGATTCGTTGTTGATGCAACAGCCCTCGCGGTATTATTATGAAACGCTGAGTCCCTCCGAATTTCTGCGTGCCCGGCAGGCCGACCTGCTTACCCTGATGGCCAACCACCGTTCGCTCGAAACACTGGTGCGCAAAGGCGTTACCTGGTCAATGTCCGGTATCATGGAACGTTTGGTTGAGTTGGAGTGCTTCTCCGCGGAGGAACGATTTCGTACGCTCCTAAAACGCAGCCCCCATATCTTACAGTTAATCCCTCACAAGTATTTGGCGAATTACCTCGGCATGGACGCCACGAACTTCAGCAAATTATTGAACAGCGTTAGAATTTGACTTTTGCGCTGAATCTTGGCAAATACCAAGATTATTTTGGCCGGAGGCCCGCACTTTTGGGCAAAGAATACAGCCATGCCAACACAAGCTTCAAACGAATTATTACGCGACCTGGAAGAGCGTGTCGAACAAGATTTGGAAACAGCAATCCGGGTATTTCAAAATCTGACGCTCGCAGTACTCAACGCACCCTCGGCTTCCGGTGGGTGGAGTATCGCGCAGTGCCTATGGCACTTGGACAGCTATGGTGATTATTACCTGCCCCGGATGGAGGCCGAAATTCAAAAAGGAGGCCAGCCGTCTCCCGTTTTTTCGAGCGGTTGGTTGGGGGCTTACTTTACCAAAATGATGAAGCCGGGCGAAAACATGAAAAAGATGAAGGCGTTTAAATCGCACACGCCTCCCACTCAACTGGATGCGCAACAGGTAGTAGCTGAATTCATCCGTCAGCAGGAGTGGCTGTTGAAATTGCTTCGCGAAGCCCGTGGTGTCAATCTAAATCGCATTCGCATACCCATCTCTATCAGTCGCTGGGTTCGCCTTAAACTGGGCGATGTGCTTCAATTCTTTATTATGCACAGCCATCGACACATGGTTCAGGCGTTGCGCAATGTGCCAATGTGATTCAGGCGTGTCGGCCGGCATACACGAGCCCGGCTACCATCGCCTGAACGATGCCATAGAACAGCCAGGTCATCACCATCAGAAAGGAGATATCGATGGAGCTGAACGTTAGCAGCAGCACCGGCAACATGGCCACTACGCCATAACGGGCGCCAAACTCAACGGCCTTGGCCACCCTGCCTTCGCTTAGCTGATCCTTCAAATGATGCCAAAACCACAACAAGGCCGCACTTAGCACAAACGGGTGAATGTAGAACAGCCACTGCGCCTCGAAGTTGGACGATCGGAAGACCGTACTGTAGTATTCTTCGGAGAGTGAGGGCAGTGCAAAAGCGGCTGCATACATCATCAGCATGCTGGTAGCCAATACCAGCACCCCGGCCATCAGGATTGAGATCAGACTTCGCGACATAAATTATTCGGTTAGGTTTTAGATTTCAACTTTTACAATTGACTTAATGGGGATCGCATAACCGCCTTTGACTTCCACCAGGCTTTCTTCCAGATCAATCATGTCCGACACATACTCGACCTGCTCGCCATTCGCCAGTTCGATAACCAAACCCACTTCATCATGCTCCGTGTTGGTGAATGCCGTGGCGGATCTCAAATCATGTTCGCGCTGGCGGCATTCAAGGTGATCGGTAAGCACATCGTGTGGTGCGAAGTGGCTTTTCCGCAGTTCGTCAAGTGAGATTCTACGGTAGTTCATAACCTGTCATTTAGCTTTTTCGCTCTTTCCATTCCTTCACTTCGCGCTGAAGTGTTTCCGTCACTTTCGGCACCAGCTCTTCAAATGTGGCGCCTTGCTTTTTCACGAAAATGTCATTGCCGGGTACCACCAAACGCACTTCCAGAATCTTGTTCTGGCGGTCATCGGCCTTGTCAACTTTCAACGTCACTTTGGCTTCCATGATCCGGTCGCTGAAGCGGTCGAGGGTGTCCAGTTTTTCCTGTAACAAATCAACCAGTGATTCGCGTGGGGTCAGGCCCACGCTTTGGATGTTCATCTTCATATGTAGGGGTATGGTTAAGTTTTTTACTTCGATTTGGTTTCTTTCCGCAAACTCCAGCCTTTTGGTTTTTTGAAGTCGCGTAACGCGGTCTGTTTTTCCTCCTGAATTCGCTTCACTTTTCGCTGATACCTTTTTTCCTGCTCAATTTTCAGATTTTCGGCAGCTTTCACAAATTCACGTGTTTTCATACATCCTCCTTTTTATACGGCTTAAGGTACGGCAACAAACGTGAGAAAAACCATGATATTGATCATGATGGCCCGGGAAACCGCAAAGCGGGGCGGGTATTTTGTCGGCTCATTTTTTCGTGAAGGGCGGTCATATCCTGTTCCGTTACAATGCCCACCAGTTGCCCCTGGTCAATAACGGGCAGGCAACTGACCTTGCAATCCAGCATCAGTTGCATCGCCTCGGTAATCGACACGCTGGGGGTAAAGCAAATCGGATCGCGAATCATCACATCCTCTGCGGTGAGCGGCAGGGCAGGCCCCGGCCGGCTCAGGAAATCGTCAATTCGCCTGCGGGTGATGATGCCCCGAATGTTGCCCTGGTCGTCCTCCACCGGTAAGTGCCGGATCTGACGCCACTCCATTACTTTTTGCACCAACGCGAGCGGATCGTTGGCCCGTGCCGTTACCAGATCAGTGGACATGACATTGCCCACGTGCCCATAGTCGAGCGAAAGCAGGTCGCGCTCCGCTACCGTTACGGGCAACCACTCGTGCAGGGGTTTTTCTGTATCCATGCGCTGGCACAGTGCTGCGGTCAGCGTTACCGCGGCTTCCTCACGGCCCAGCTGCCGCTTCAGGTGCCGGAAGTTTTCGACCATCCATTGGCTACCGGTAACACCTGCGCGCACCCGCGCCTCAATAATGGCGAGGTAATGATCGATATGAGCAGGCTCAATGCCGGCTGCAGTCAACCCGGTTCGTGCCAACGGAAGCAAGATGTCAAGCACGAGATCCTGGGTTTTCCAGAACGTGTTGTTCCATCGCATTTGACTGAACAAACCGATGCGGGCGGCTTTGTAAAAGTTTTCCTTGGCGTCTTCAAAATCCATGACGTGCCAAATTGCGCGGTGCGATTCGGGCATGGCCTTCATTAAACCAACCCAAAAGGCAAGGTTGGCCATTTCGTCCGCTACCGTTGGGCCGGCCGGAATGTAGCGGTTCTCAATGCGCAGGTGTGGCTTTCCGTTGATCACACCGTAGCAGGGTCGATTCCATTTCCAGATGGTGCCGTTGTGTATGCGCAGTGCCTTGAGTTCGGGCGTTTCGCCACGTTGGAGTTGCGCCAGGGAGTCGGCTTCCAGCTGGGTCAGGAAAATCAGCGGATAGCGCGAGATGTCATCTTTGTAAACCTCCGTTACCGAGCGAATCCACTTACTTCCGAAGGACACGCGCTGCTGACGTTCACGCAGATTATATTTTCGGCTGCGCATGTCCAAACTTTGTTGAAACAAGGTGATGCGGGTTTCGCTCCACAACTCGCGCCCAAACAACAGCGGAGAATTGGTGCACACGGCCAGCACCGGACCCGAAATGGCCTGAGCCCAGTTGTACAGGCTGACAAAATCGTCTGCATTCACCTGCAAGTGAGCCTGGAAACTGGTGTTGCAGGCTTCGAGCAGAATGTTGGTGTGGGCGAGCATTAACTCGTCCACGCCCTTGATGTTCACTTCAAAGTCCTGGCCGCGCAGTCGCCTTACGATTTCTCCCAGGGCCTGGTAACGCGGGTTGGGTGTCAGATAGTCGAGGTCAACCGCCCGAAGATCGATGGAGGGCAGAATGCCGGTAAGCAAAACGCGGTCACCCCATTGCCCGGCTGCTGCGTTGGCCTGCTTCAGCAACTGGCACAACTGACCTTCCATTTTTTTCAGACAGTCGCCTTGCAGTGGGAGAGGGTCGAGATTGATTTCAAGATTGTACCGCGCCAGTTCGGTGGCGTAGTGGGGGTCGTTCAATTGGGTTAAAATCTCGGGCCCGTTGCGGGTTGGTTTGAAATGCCGATCGACCAGAAAAAACTCCTGCTCGGCACCGATGCGGGCAATGCCGGTTTCGATGAGGCCGCGCTCCACCATCAGGTCCAACGCCTGCACGTCATGCAACAGATGTTGCAAGAAAGCTCTGCGCTCCTCCGAGTACTCGGCAATACGAATGCTGTGCTCACCCATGGGTTGGCAATAGTGGCCGAAGAACGCCACGAACACCCGGCAATAAAATGACAAACGTCAGGAGGCCAGATCAGCCGCCAATTCGAGCGCCAATTGCATCATGGCCTCGTTGTGTTTTTCGCGGGCCACAGCCGGTGCGGTTGCACCCGTAATGATATTGTCGCTGACCGTGAGCAGGGCCAGAGCCTGAATGCCGTAGTGGGAGGCCATGGCGTAGAGCATAGCCGTTTCCATGTCCACGCCCAATACGCCCTCGGCTGCCGGTTTTTGATATCGGGCCGTATCGGGGCTGTAAAATAAGTCTGTGCTGAAAAGCGGCCCGACCTCTACAGAAATATTCAGCAGCCGGGCCTTTTGCTGCGCCAAATTCATCATGTCCGGATCGGCCATAGGGGATGGCGCAGGGCTAAAAGCCCGAACCGCAGCCGAGTCCGTTAGCGCGCGCGAGGCAATGATGACCGAGCCCAACTCAAGCTCGGGTTGAATAGCACCACAGGTGCCCACCCGCATCACCACCTTTACCCCATACTCGTGGATAAGCTCATGCAAATAGAGCGCGGTGCTGGGAATGCCGATGCCCGTGCCCTGAACGGAGAGGCGCTGACCGCGGTAATAGCCGGTATACCCCAACATGTGGCGAATGCGGTTGTAACATACTGCCCGTTCCAATTGTGTTTCGGCAATATGCTTTGCCCGCAGGGGATCTCCGGCAATCAGAACAAGGGGTGCAATGGCTCCGGGGGAAGCCTCCAGGTGAAGACTCATAACACGGCCAAGGTCGCGAGTATTTTTCAATTTTAGTTTAGGTGCTGCGCTGACCCTGGATCAATTCAACCCCGTTGTTGGGTTTTGAGGTAGCTTGTCTTTTTTTCTGCTGGCGATCGCGTGATTGCGCAAGTTGATGGTATGACGATTGAACTCCAGAAATTGCAACGGGAAGCTTTTTATGATATCCAGGCTGAGGTGACATATAGCCTGGCAGCGAACGAGGAGGCTGTTGCGGCTGAGACGATTGTGGTCTCGAAGTTTCATTCCTCGCGTTTTGAATTGAGCGGGTTGCTCGCGGCTGGCCCCAGCATGGTCTCCAATAACGATGACGCCATGGCTATTCTCAATTCAAAATGTGCAGCAATACCTCCGCTTGTATTTGCCGGGTGAGGACACCTTTTCGCGCCAATTGTTTACCGATAAAGAGTTTTCGGGTTTGCGGGAGATGATCGATCGGGATGATTTAACGGGAGCCCGGATGCCTTGTGAACGCCAACTGGAAAATCCGAATAGCCGCGTTGCCGCCCGCGCCAACTATCACCTGGCCGCGTTGGCGGAACGCCAGGGCGACAAAGGAACTGTGATTCAGGATTTGCGGGACTCTGTCCGAATCGTGCTGATACGGAGGCCGAACAAATGCTGATGAATTATCAAGACCAGTGAACGAGTTCACATTATTCCGATACGAGGATCGTGACATCCGCATCACCATTGAGGCGCGCTGGGAGGGTGAGGTGTTGGTGGTGGAAGGGTATGATATCGGTAAGCGGGTGGAGGAGTATTGGGGTGATTCCAATTACGAGTACAGCGCCCACGTCCCCGCCCAGGAAGCGAAAAAACTTTTCGCATTACTTGGCGTGAATCACGCTGACAAGGCCGGGTTGCTGCAACGACTGGCAGAACGATTCTGCACCAACACCGCGTATTCCGAATTCCGCCATTTTCTCAATCAGCATGGGGTGTGCCACGAAGGGTTCAGCTGGACCTGAGTCGCGCACACCCGCTGCACCGGCCCGGCATGATCTTTTGGCCAGGGAATTAATTACCCGCTTATGTTTGTTTTAGGGGCCTGCGCCCGTATTTTTGCGCGATCTTTTTTAACACCTTACAAAACGGAGGATATTATGGCGAAGTCTAAGAAAAAACCCGCAAAACCGGCTAAAAAGGCTTCTTCGAAGCCCAAAGCGGCTGCAAAACCGGCTAAGAAAAAGCCTACCCCGAACCCGGCTAAAAAGGAAGCGAACCCGGCTAAAAAGGAAGCTGCGAAGAAGCCTGCCAAAGTGGCTCTGAAAAAAGTTGAAAAGAAGGCCGTGATGAGCAAGGTGGAGGTCAAAACACCGGTGATAAAGAAAGCGGAAGCCCCCTCGCCCCCTAAAAAGATGGAAGGCAAAATGGCCATGGCACCCCCCAAAGTTGCCCCGCAACTCAATATTTTTCCGCAACAGACCCAGCGGCCCGTAGCGCATAAGCCGGCCAAGCCGTCCACCGTGGATGACCGCACACGCTACAGCGATGACGAGTTGAAAGAGTTTGAATTACTGATTAATAAAAAACTGGAGAAGGCGCGCGAAGAGTTTCGCATCCTGAAGGATACCCTGACCCGCAATAACGATGAAGGTACCGATGCCACCTCCGGTGGTAATACGAAAGTATTGGAAGACGGGGCCGAAACAGCCGAGAAGGAAAACCTCAGCCAGTTGGCCGCACGCCAACAGAAGTACATTCAAAATCTGGAGAACGCGCTGATCCGAATCAAGAATGGCACCTATGGTATTTGCTCGGTTACCGGCAAGTTGATCTCCAAGGAGCGCCTGATTGCCGTGCCGCACACCACGCAGTCGATTGAAGCGAAAATGATGAAGCAGGATTGATGGACTTCTTACAAAACCATGTTGAAGCGCTTATCTTCTGCTCGCCCACACCTACGCGAGTAGCCGAAATCAAAGCCTGCCTTTCCGAAATGTTCAATGCGGAAGTTCCGGAAGAGGATATTACGGGAACCATTCAGCGCCTGGAAGAAAAATACCAGAATGACGAGTATGCCTTTCAGGTGTACAAGGCCGGAGGCGGCTATCAGTTTATGACCAAGCCGGCTTACCAGAGCAGCATTGGCATTATGCTCAAGCAGCAGTCGAAGAAAAGACTGTCGACATCGGCTATGGAAACCCTCTCTATCATCGCCTACAAACAGCCGATTTCGAAGACCGAAGTGGAAAACATTCGCGGGGTAAACTGCGACTACGCCATGCAGAAATTGCTGGACAAGGGATTGATTGAAATCCGGGGCAAAGCGGAAACCGTTGGCCGCCCCATGTTGTATGGCACCAGCCCCAAGTTCATGGAGTATTTTGGCATAAATGATATCCAGGAGTTGCCCACCCCGAAGGATTTCTCGCAAGAGGTGAATACCATTGGTGAAGCACCGGAGAATCAGTAATTCGTATTAACACAACTCGAGCGCTCTTGGCCTCAGGCGAAGAGCGCTTTTTTATTTTTATCTATCTTTAATTCCTATGGCACGCAACACACGCCCCGACCGATCATCCGGCAACCGCAGAGGTTCTGGTCGCCCTCAACGCCAACGCCCCGCTGGCCGATTTTCATCGTCTTACCGCGACTCCCGTTCGCCCGAAGATGACGCCCGCAGACCGCGTCAAGGAGGTGCCAAACGGGGCGGATTTGGCAGCCGCGGAGAATCCGGTTCCGGGTCGCGCAGTCAGCGCCCCTATTCCGCAGGCCGCGCTGACCGTGACCAAGGGCCACGTTCCGGATTTCGAAAGCCGTTTGGCGACCGCACCGATCGCAGAAAAGAGGAAGGCGGAGAATTTCCGCGCAGAGGCAAAGCGCCTTTTTCGCGGGGTGAAAGCAAGCGACCTTACGCGCGCGGTGAAGATCGCGGGGCCGGTCGCGCCAGCGGCAAATCCTACGGAGACCGGTCGGAACGCCCGGAGCCCAGGGGAGACGGTGATCGTTTTCCCAAAAGAGGTAGTAAAGCACCGTACTCTCGTGGCGAAGACCGCGGCACGGGCCGGGGCTTTCGAAAACCGTATGGCGACCGGACCGAACGAGATGATCGGAGGCGAGAGGATTCTGGCGAGTCTATGCGCAGCCGACCTTTTGCACGCGCACCGCGGAAGAAGAGATCATTTGTTGAAAACCGAAAAGAAAAACAGTATCACCGCAAGGCTAAGGAGGAGAGTGTTAAGAAAGGTGATGGCCTGATCCGGTTGAACAAGTTTATCTCCAACAGCGGGGTGTGCTCAAGACGCGAAGCGGATGATCTGATCAAGATGGGCCTGGTCAGCGTAAATGGCACGACCGTTACGGAGATGGGCTATAAAGTGAAGGCCACCGATGACGTGCGTTACGAGGGGAAAAAGCTGACTGCGGAGAAACCCGTTTACATCTTACTCAACAAACCCAAAGGGTTTATTACCACTACGGAAGATCCGCAAGAGCGCAACACGGTGATGAACCTGATTGCAGGCGCGTGCAAGCAGCGCGTGTACCCCGTAGGTCGGCTGGACCGCAATACCACGGGCTTGCTGTTGCTCACCAACGATGGCGACCTGGCCGATAAGCTGACGCACCCTTCGTATAATGTGAAAAAGATTTACAAAGTGGAGTTGGATAAACCCATCACCAAGGCCGACTTCGACACGATTGCCGCAGGTGTGCAGTTGGAAGAAGGCAAGGCCGTGCCCGATGATGTGGCCATCGTGAGTGACGACAAGAAAACGATTGGCATCGAGTTGCATATCGGGTGGAACCGTATTGTGCGCAGAATTTTTGAGTCGCTCGACTACCAGGTGCTTAAACTGGATCGGGTGGTATATGCGGGCCTCGATAAAAAAGACCTGCCGCGCGGCAAGTGGCGAATGTTGAAAGATGCGGAAGTGGTGCGCCTGAAGCACCTGCAATAGCTTTTTTGTGCGCGGTTGATGTAGTTTTTTCTATCTTCACCTGATGATGAAGGGAAGGTGGTTCGTCGTTTGGATATTGGTTTGGACCTGGCAGGCGCAAGCACAACCACCGGTGGAAATTGACGATGCGCTAGAGGAGCGGAATTTTATGCCGCATGAACTCTATTATTTCGTTGATACCACACAGCGCCTGAATCTGGAACAGGTCATTCGTCAGCCCTCTGAACTGCTTTTTAAACAGCACACGAGTTACCAGAATATCGACTTTCAGGAGAATGCCGCCTATTGGATAAGCTTTCCCGTGAGGTCGAACGACCGATCAGATCGTGTCTGGCTGTTGGAGTTTTACGATCAGACCATTGATTACATCGATGCATTTGTTCCTCAAAAAGGTGGAGGTTACCGAAAGGTGGAGATGGGTGATCAGTATCCGTTCAAGAGCAGATCATTCCGACACAAGAATTTTGAGCTGGTTTTGCAGGTTCCGCCCGACACGGTGGTAACCTACTACTTCCGGGTTACCTCACACGAGTTTGCCGACCTGCGGATTGCGCTGCGATCGGTTAACCGGTTTGTGTACTATGCGTTGAACGAATACTTTTTGTTTGGGACATTCTATGGCATGATCCTGATCATTAGTCTCTATAATTTTTTGGTCTATCTGGCCATTCGCGAAATTAAACACGTCTATTATATTGGCTACCTCCTGAGTGTTGCCGGCTATGCCATGAGCCTCGATGGCATAGGGTTTCAGTACTTGTGGCCGCAACATCCCGGCTGGAACGATTATGCAGCAGGCATTTTTCTGTACTCGCTGATCATCTGGTCGCTGTTGTTTACCCGCAAATTTTTAAGCACAGCGGAGAAGACCCCCGGGCTGGACAGGGCGATAGTCGCGATGATGGTGCTTCGAACGAGCTGGTTTATTTTGTTCCTGGCGTTTTTTCCTCATTTGTTGACGTACCGGAATCTCGATCTCATTCCGTTATCGTTGATCTTTTACTCGGCAATTCACCTGTGGCATCAGGGATACAAACCCGCCCGGTTTTTTGTCATCGCCTATGGCGTGTTGTTTATTGGATTTCTTCTCCGCATGTTGGTTTACTTTAATTTTTTGCCGTTCACGATCGTCTCGCACTACACTCTCCATTTTAGTTTCGTTCTCGAGATGTTGTTCCTGACTTTTGCGTTGGGAGACCGAATACGAATTTTGAAGGCGGATCAGGATCGTTCCCTGCGCAGCATCATTGAACAGAAGGAGGAAAACATTCAACTTCAGAATAAGGTCAATCGCGAACTGGAGGAGAAGGTGCGCGAGCGCACGGTTGAGTTGGCGACCAAAAACCAGGAACTGGCGCGGCAGGCAGAGGAAATCAAGAGAATCAATAGCCTTTTAGACATCGACAACTGGCGGTTGAAAAGCAGCATTCAGGAAATCCGGCAGGAGTCCGCCTTCAAACGCGATATCAGTTACGAGCAGTTCAAACGCATCTTTGTTGATGATGCCGCCTGTTACCGTTTTCTGGAGCAAACGAAGTGGAATGCCGGGTACCGATGCCGCAAATGTGGCCACGATCATTATTTTGAAAGCACCCGCCTCTTTTCCAGACGTTGCACCCGTTGCGGGTACGATGAGTCAGTGACCGCTCACACCCTTTTTCAAGGCCTGCGGTTCCCCATATTCAAGGCCTTCTATTTGGTTTATATTGAAATTCACTTTCCTGGACGATACACACTGGAAGAACTCTCGCATACGCTCGATTTGCGGAGAAATACGGTTTGGAGTTTCAGAAAGCGTGTTCAAAAGCTGATCCAGGAACAAGGTGAAAACGACCTCATCATAAACCGTGAAGTCTGGACCATTCCAACAGGCGGCTTTTCGTCCATTCCGCTCAATTAGTACCCAAAAAAGTCAGATTTGCGATTCAACCGCAAAACGCATTTGGGGTAAATGTGGTGAAAATGCTCTTTTTCCATTTTTTTCATGTTAACCAAGCGCAAAAAACCTGCTCTTTTACCTTTCACGAGAGCAAAATTCTTGATGTTGTCGGTCAAAAAAATAGCACAGCCCTTGTTTCAATTATAATTTCACTGGTCAATTGCAATCGATTTAAATCGTTAAAATGTTGAAATACAATTCATTGGAGAATGAAAAGCGAGGCTGAAGTCATTTATTGGCGGATCATATAAATTATTGAAAATCATGAAGTTGAACCAGAAAAAACCTTTCCAAGCCATTCTCTTCCTAGCATTTTGCTTTTTGGCGGCAGAGGCTACAGCTCAAATCAGGGTGCGTGGCCAGGTTCTTTCAGCACCCGACAAATCCCCGCTCCCTGGGGTAAACATCATGATTAAGGGCACTACCGAAGGCACCACAACTGATGCGGAGGGCCGTTACGAAATTGAAGTTCCCGATCAGAACAGTATTTTGGTTTTTTCTTTTGTTGGCTTTGTGATCAAAGAGGTGCCCGTTGCCAGCCGCACGGAGATCAATGTCGAACTAGACGAAGATCGCACGGCTTTGGAAGAGGTGATTGTGATCGGCTATGGTACCGTTCGGAAGACCGACTTAACCGGTTCGGTTTCTTCGGTGCGGGGTGCTGATTTAACACGTGTGCCGGCCATCAACCCCATGCAGTCGTTGCAGGGCAAGGTGCCGGGTGTGCAGGTGGCATCATTCTCGGGAGCTCCAGGGGCTGGTACATATGTGCGCATCCGCGGGATAGGTACATTCAACGACTCCTCTCCGATTTTTGTGGTAGACGGAGTGATCTTACAGAATATTGATTTTCTAAGTGCAGCTGACATTGAGTCAATTGATGTTTTGAAGGACGCTTCCGCCACAGCCATCTACGGATCACGCGGAGCTAATGGAGTTGTTTTGGTGACCACCAAGAAGGGGGGGGCAGCCGGCAATGAATTCCCCACCATCAATGTAGTGGCCGAGTACAGTTTGCAGCAAGTGCCTCGTGAAATTGACTTGTTGAACGGTCGTGAGTACGCCATTGTCAGAAACAAAATCAACCCGGGTACCTACAACAATATTGATGCTGTACCGAATACGAATTGGCAAGATCTGATTTTTGAGACGGCTCCGATGCAAAACTATCAGGTTTCGTTTTCGGGCGGCTCTGAAAAGTTTCAGTATTATACCTCGCTGGGGTACTTTAGTCAGGATGGCATCATCACAAAGTCGAGCTATGACCGGTTCACGCTGAAGTTTAACAACACCCTGAATCTGGCTAAGTTTCTTCGCTTAGGTAGCAACTTGTCCTTTACGCCTTACGAACAAAAGAACACAGCCGGCAATGCCGTATTTAATGTGTACCGGGCATGGCCAACCATTCAACCGTTTCAAGCCGATGGTTCGTTTTCGCCCGTGCCAGGCGTGGGTAATGTGCTGGCCGATATTGAGTATACCAACAGTTTTAACCGTGGTCTTAGGAGTGTGAACAACATTTACGCAGAGGCTGACTTTTTAAAAGGGTTCACATTCAAAACAAGTTTTGGTGTGGACATGGAGTATAACAAAGCGACCAGTTACACCCCCGTTTTTTTTGTTAATCCTCAGCAGCAAAACGCTACCGATGATCTTGGTAAAGGATATTTTGATCGGGTGGATTGGCTTTGGGAGAACACATTAACGTACAATAAGTCATTTGGAAATCATCGCATTAATGCGCTGGCCGGTTACAGTGTTCAGCAGTCGTCATCGGAAACCGTGTTTCTCGGAGCGGAGAATTTGATCAGATCCGGAGAGGACTTTTGGTACGTCAACATATTTCCGAATCTGGTGAGTCCCAATTCTGCCAGTAATGGGGTTGATCCTGGATTTAACTTTTCTATGATGTCGTATTTGTTCCGGATAAATTACGCCTGGAGCGATAAGTATCTGTTTACCGCTACCTTCAGACGCGATGGATCGTCCAAATTCACGGATGCCAACCGGTTCGCTAATTTTCCATCACTGGCCGTGGGGTGGAATGTGATGAACGAGCCGTTCATGGCAGGCAGCCCGTTTTCAAATCTTAAGGTGCGAGCCAGCTGGGGGCTTACCGGCAACGAGAAAATAAATTACCTCCGGCAGTATTCACTCGTGCTCAATGGCATCAACGCACTTTTTGGAGCCGATAATCAGTATCCCGGGGCCACGTATGGCATTTCGGGAAATCCGAATTTGAAGTGGGAGAACACTCAGCAAATCGACATTGGTGTGGAAATGGGTTTTTTTGATGATCGACTGACAGCTGAGATTGACTACTACAATCGAGTAACCGATGACATTCTGATTGACCTACCGGTGCCGGGCTATTTTGGCAATGGCGATGGGGCCCTGATCACATTCAATGCCGGCCAGGTGCTTAACCGGGGCTTTGAGTTTTTGGCGGGGTGGCGAAGTGAAGTGAGAGGTATCAAATACAACGTAAACGTAAATGCAACAACTATTCACAACGAGACGCTGAAGGTTAGCGGAACGGGTGAGGCCGATGAGCAGTTAACCGGGCTTTTCAATGGTCGCCCGGTTACCCGCACGGTACCCGGGGTGCCGATTGGCTCATTTTACGGGTATAACGTAATCGGAGTCTTCCAGAGCGCAGCCGACCTGGCCTCCTATCCACACCTTTCGCAAACGGGCGTTGGAGATCTCAAGTTTGAAGATGTGAACCGGGACGGGCAATTGACAGCTGCAGATCGGACGAATCTGGGATCACCTATACCAAAACTGCTGTATGGGTTGAGCGCTTCTGCGGAATACCGTGGTTTTGATCTCGCCTTTGATTTCCAGGGCCAAAGCGGAAACAAAATCTTTAACGCCAAGGAGACAGTAAGGCCAGACCCGTACAATTTTGAACAGCGGTATTTCAATTTCTGGAATGGAGAGGGAACAAACAATACCGAACCAAGGCCGAGTAATGGGGGCATCAACTACGAGCCATCTTCCCGTTTCATTTACGATGGTTCGTTTATTCGCTTGCGCAATCTTACGCTCGGCTACAACCTTCCACGCTCATTTGCGGAACGGGCTTCACTACAAAATGCGCGTGTCTACCTGCGGGCGACAAACCTTTTTACCATCAGTCGGTTTACCGGATATAACCCTGATCTGGTTGGGGGCAACCCAGTGCTCAATGCACTTGATGTGGCCTCGTATCCGGTACCCCGCATTTTTTCAGTCGGCATGAATTTAACATTCTAAGGTTCAGGATTATGAGCACATGTAGCCCTCGCTTACTCCGCGCCACTATGATAACACTTGGTGTGCTGTTTTTTTCCTGTGAGGAATTTCTGGAAAAGCCTCCGCAGGGTAATCTTACTCAGGCGAGTTTTCCCACAACCGCATCTGATGCCTTGCTGGCTACCAACGCGGTGTACAACACGCTGCGCGATCCAAACTTCAACACCGGGCTGTTCCCGATTTTCGACATCATGTCTGACGATGCCGCCAAAGGCAGCAATCCAGATGATGCCTCTGCCACGATTGGCCCATTTGACCGCTTTCAGCATATCAAAACAGAAGGCGCCATTTTGCGCTGGTGGAATACACTTTACCTGGCCATCCGCAGAGCCAATGTGGTCATCGAAAAGGTTCCTTCAATTCAAATGGATGGAACCCTGAAGGACCGATACCTGGGCGAGGCCCGGTTTCTCCGCGCGTTTTTTTATTTCGACTTGGTGCGGGGCTTCGGAGGGGTGCCAAAGCTCACGACAACAGTAACCGGGCAACTCCCCCGAAGTTCAAGAGAAGAAATCTATCAGCTCATCATTGATGATCTTCTTTTTGCAGTAAGCGTGTTACCCGAGAAATCAGCGTATGGGGCAAGCGATCGTGGGCGCGCAACCAAAGGGTCGGCCCGCGCCCTGCTGGCAAAGGTTTACTTAACCAGACGAAGTACTGCGCAAAATGATTTTGCATCGGCGGCCACCTATGCGCTGGAAGTAATCAATTCCCTCGAATATAATCTGGAACCGGATTTTGATAATGCCCACGCAGTTATCGGTGAGCATGGTATAGAGTCCGTTTTTGAAGTAGCTTCCTTTGGAGAGGAGGGCGTTGCTAATGGAGGTAACCAATATGGCAATGTGCAGGCCGTTCGGGGTACACCTAATCGTGGATGGGGTTTTAATCGCCCCACAAAGAACCTCAGGGATTCCTTCGAACCGGGTGATCCGCGGCTAGAGTCGACCGTTATTTTTCTTGGCGAAGTATTGGAAGGCGTAACCATTCTTGGCGATGGTACTACACCGGATTTGTCCACCGATTCGTTTGGGCAGGAGGAAATCGAATGTTACAATCAAAAGGTTTGGACACCGGGCAACCGCGTTCCTCCGTCATTCGGTCACAATCGCAGATTCATTCGTTTTTCGGATGTCTTGTTAATGGCTGCGGAGGCACTTAACGAAGATAACCGCCCCACGGAAGCCCACACCCACCTGAACCGGGTGCGGCAGCGGGCTCGCGAGGGGAATAACTCCATTTTACCGAATGTAACAACAACCAATAAAGATCAACTGCGCGATCGCATTCTTCACGAACGCAGGGTAGAGTTGGCGCTTGAGGGGCACCGCTTCTGGGATCTCGTGCGAACCGGCAGGGCTTCAGCCTTGCTGGGGCCTTTGGGCTTTGTGGCCGGCAAGCACGAACTATTGCCCATACCCCAGACGGAGATAGACTTAACCCAAGGAAAGCTGGATCAAAATCCCGGATGGGATAATTAATAGATCACTGTGATAATCATGTTTAACTAAAAACCAATTTACAAACTATGAAAAAAGCAAAATGGATGATGGGGTTGGCGGGGCTTGCGGCCTCCGTGCTGATGCTGGTAACGGTGTTTACCGGTTGTAACGATGATGAACCCCCGGCATTAACGCTGGTTAGCCTTACGGCAAACGGGGTCGATTTAAATGGAGCGACCAGTGCAACCGGCATCCGGGTTACGTCCGATATTCTCGCTACGTTCAATGTTGCTGTTGACCAGGCGTCAACAAGTGCAATTACGTTGGTGCGTCAGTTCGATTCGCAGAATGTGCCCGTTACGATAACCGTAAATGGAAATCAGGTAACCATTGCACCCAATAGTGACTTCGGCACCGGGAGCCTTTTCATCTTGAACTTTGGCGCAGGCTTGAAGAGTACAGAGGGGAAAACGCTTACGGCAGCTATTGAGCGGAATTTCACTTCAGAGGGAACGTTTGCGGTGCCCGGCGCATTTGCGCATTTTACATTTGAGGATAACGCCACTGACATCATTGGAGGACGTACGCCTAAGGCAAACGGAACGGTAGGTATCACGTATGTGGCCGGTCGCAAAGCAGAAGCTGGCAAAGCAGCCAGTTTCAATGGTACAACCAGTATTATTGAATATGCCAATGGCAGCCAGTTCATGAATAACGGAAGCTGGGCTTTGAGTATTTGGGTTAGACCAAATTCTTCGCTTGCAAAAGGTCAGTTTGTTCTTGGCTTAGGGGCGTTCAATGGTTTTCAGATGGAGATCTTCGGAAGCTACAATGCTTTTAAACTTGCTGCTGCCTATGCGCACACCAATTCCGCAGGTGCAGGGAAGTTTAGCGAAGATATGTGGGCCGATGGTGAAGGTAACCTCGGCTGGCAGGGATGGACATTCTCCAAGGATTTCCGTCCGGCTGGGATGAGCGCAGTCATTAAAGACCAGTGGGCTCATTATGTCTTTGTTTACAATGCGGCTACCCGGGTAGGCACAGTGTATTTGAACGGTGAACGCATCAAAGAGCAGGATTTTGACAACTGGCCAAATGATGCAAATCCCCGTTTTGCCACTGGCCTCAGCTGGCGTGGAGCTGCTCCAGACGTTCTCGATGAACTTGCCCTTGGGTTTGTGCATTCGCGAGGCGGCACACTCTGGGATAATGAACCTTGGGGTAACTATGATGCCCCCGGAGCCAACCATTTCCACGGTTTAATGGATGACTTGATTGTTTACCATAAAGCATTGACGCAGGCAGAAGTTACTGCGATGTACAACTCCGGTAAACCGTAATCGTAAGACTCATTGACAGGGAGGGTAGCCGCGTAAGCGGGCCCTCCCTTTTTTTGAATATGATTAAATCATTTTTTCGACTACTTGTTGTTGTATCCGCAACCTTGGTTTCTGGATGCTCAGATAACCCTCAACCGACAACCAGCGTTCTCCAGTTGTCGCAAATCAGGGTAGGAGCCTATGCCCTGCAACCACAGGGCACAAATGAGAATGCTCCCACCAATCAACCCATCGTGGCCACATTTTCCGCCACTCTCGATGCCGCACGGGTGCCCTCGTCATTTGTATTACGCGAAACAGGCGGTGCTGTTGTGCCAATGGCTTTCACTTTTTTGGACAATGGCCGCACGATTTCTGCACAACCGGCCGCGAATCTTAAAGCCAATCATTCATACCAGATTGAGATATCCAATACCCTCACGGGCGGAAGTGGTGAAGTGTTTCCCGGAATCACCATTTCAATTTCAACAGCTGCTGCCAATTTAACCATCACGTCTTTGAAATTTAATGGTCAGGAGCTACTCGCAACCAATCCTATCATCAACATAAAGCGAAATACTCAGGTCGAAATCACTTTTTCCCAAGCGCTTGATCCGCTAACTGTTACGGGAGACTATTTCAGAATTGCCGGGCAGGCCGGCCTTGCCCCTGCCACGGTTACCCTGCAGGGAACTACTACCGTGAAGATTCAACCAACGCAATTACTCACCCACCTGTCCCGTCACCAGCTTTGGATATCCGGAGATATACGGGGCGCCAATAGCGAAGTACACACCACGTTTACCCGAAACTTTTATACAGAAGTTGATCTAACACCCAAGTTTCCTGTGGTTAGTGATGATCAACTGCTGACCCTCATTCAAGAACAAACGTTTAAATACTTCTATGATTTTGCGCACCCTGCCAGCGGTATGGCACGGGAAAGAAACACGTCAGGGGATTTAGTTACCGCAGGTGGTTCTGGCTTTGGCATAATGGCTTTGATTGTTGGCATAGAACGAGGTTTCATTACGCGTGACCAGGGCCTTCAAAGATTGGATCGTATTCTCGATTTTCTTGAAACGGCAGATCGTTTTCATGGTGCCTGGCCACACTGGATGAATGGGAATACCGGTAAAGTGATTCCTTTTAGTCCGAATGATAACGGTGCAGACCTGGTCGAGACTGCTTTTCTAATTCAAGGCCTCATAACATTTCGTCAGTACCTCAATCCGGTTGAGCCGGCCGAACAGGATTTTATTAACCGCATCAACCAACTTTGGCAGGCGGTTGAATGGGATTGGTTCAGGCGTAGTAATCAGAACACGTTATACTGGCACTGGTCGCCCGATAAGCAGTGGACCATGAACATGCAAATCAAAGGTTGGAACGAGTCGTTGATTGTGTATACGCTGGCAGCGGCTTCACCCACGCATACCATCCCCAAACCTGTGTATGATAATGGTTGGGCGAGCAATGGGAATATGAGAAATGGAAATACTTATGAAGGAATCCAGTTGCCCCTGGGCCCCGCTTACGGAGGGCCGCTGTTTTTTGCTCATTATTCTTTTCTGGGGCTCGATCCGCGTGGGCTTGGTGATGCCTGGTGTTCCGATTACTTCCTCCAAAACCGCAACCATTCTCTGATTAACCGGAAGTATTGTATTCGAAACCCGCAACGATTTGTGGGTTATAGCGGAGATAACTGGGGCCTGACGGCCAGCGATAACCACATGGGCTATTCGGCACACTCACCCACCAATGACCTCGGTGTTATTTCCCCAACGGCCGCTCTCTCGTCATTTCCCTATACACCCGATGAGTCCATGCTGGCACTAAAGTTTTTTTATTACACATTGGGCGATCGCCTTTGGGGAACCTATGGATTCTATGACGCTTTCAACATTACGCAAAACTGGACCGCATCCTCCTATCTGGCGATTGATCAGGGGCCAATTATCGTCATGATTGAAAATCACAGAACCGGCCTGCTGTGGGATCTTTTTATGTCCGCCCCTGAGGTGCAGAGCGGCTTGACCAAACTAGGCTTCAATTTTTGAGATATGGGAAAAATCATCAGCTTCCTTTTTATCAGTGTGGTATTCGTTGGGTTGATTGGCTGCGGGGGCTCAAAACCGGAAGGTGCGCGGGCACTGACTGACGACTCACTCTTCACACTCGTGCAGCAAAATACCTTTCAGTATTTCTGGAAGGGCGCGGAGCCGGTATCCGGAGCTGCGTGCGAGCGCATTCACCTCGATAACGACTATCCGGATAACGATAAGAGCGTTGTCACTTCGGGGGGCACGGGCTTTGGCATCATGGCCATTTTGGTGGGCATCGAGCGGGGTTTTATCACGCGCCAAGAAGGCGTGGCGCACCTCACCAAACTCACCTACTGGCTGGAGAAAGCGGACCGCTTCCATGGCGCCTGGCCACACTGGATGTATGGCGAAACCGGAAAGGTGAAACCCTTCAGCGCGAACGATAACGGGGGCGATCTGGTGGAGACCGCGTACCTCGTACAAGGCTTGCTCTGTGCCCGGCAGTATTTCAAAGATGGAACCGCAGAAGAACAAGCGCTTGCTCAGAAAATCGATGCGTTGTGGCGCGGGGTGGAATGGGATTGGTACCGCAACGGAAACAAAAACGTATTGTACTGGCATTGGTCGCCCGACAAACAGTGGGCCATGAACTTTCCGCTTGAAGGGTACAACGAATGTCTCATCACCTATGTGCTGGCAGCCGCATCGCCCACGCACGGCATTCCGGCCGAAGCCTACCACGAAGGCTGGGCCCGCAAGGGCGCTATCCGCAACGATACGGCTCATCGCCAGTACGGTTTGCACCTCAGCCTCAAACACAATGGAGCACCCCAGTATGGTGGCCCGCTGTTTTGGTCGCACTATTCATTCCTGGGCCTTGATCCGCGCAAGCTGAAGGATGCCTATGCCGATTACTGGCAACATAATGTTAATCACACGCTCATCAACTACCGCTACTGTGTAGAAAATCCACTCCAGTACAAAGGCTATGGCCCGAACAGTTGGGGCCTCACGGCCGGTTACTCGATAAAGTTTTATGCCGCACACAGTCCGAACGAAGACAAAGGCGTAATCTCACCCACGGCCGCGTTGTCGTCTTTTCCCTACACGCCCGAGGAGAGCCAGGCAGCCATGCGCTATTTCTACGATAGCCTCGGCACGAAGATTTTTGATCAATACGGTTTTTACGATGGCTTCAGCGAGCACTTCAATTGGCAGAAGCCGTGGTACCTCGCCATTGATCAGGGCCCGATCGTGGTGATGATGGAAAACCACCGCAGCGGACTTTTATGGAAGCTGTTCATGTCGTGCCCCGAGGTACAACAAGGCCTGACAAAACTTGGATTTACTTACTGATCTGATGTATGAAGAAGTTACTTGTTCTTGGTTTGCTGGCGTGCGCGTTCGTAGCCTGCGAAAAAAAATCAGCCTCCACCGCTATGGATGCGAAAGTGGATTCGCTGTTGCGTGTGATGACGCTCGAAGAAAAAATCGGCCAACTTAATCTGCCCTCGGCCGGGCAATTCACTACCGGCCAGGCGCTGAATTCGGACATCGCCAAGAAAATCGAACAAGGCAGCGTGGGCGGATTGTTCAATATCAAAGGCGTGGCTGCCATTCGCGAGATGCAGCAGATTGCCGTGGAGAAAAGCCGACTGAAAATTCCGTTGTTATTTGGCATGGATGTGATTCACGGCTACGAGTCGGTGTTCCCCATTCCGCTTGGCCTCAGTTGCACGTGGGACATGCAGGCGATTGAGCAAAGCGCGCGCGTGGCTGCGCAGGAGGCCAGTGCCGATGGCATCAACTGGACCTTCTCGCCCATGGTGGACATCGCCCGCGATCCCCGCTGGGGTCGGATCTCCGAAGGCAATGGCGAAGATCCCTACCTCGCCAGTGAAATTGCCCGCGCCATGGTGCGCGGTTATCAGGGCACCGATCTCAGTGCACCCAATACCATTATGTCCTGCCCCAAACACTTTGCGCTTTACGGTGCGTCTGACGCGGGTCGTGATTACAATACAGTGGACATGAGTCGCCATCGCATGTACAACGACTATCTGCCGCCTTACAAAGCGGCTGTGGAAGCGGGTGCAGGCAGCATGATGGCCTCGTTCAACGAAATTGACGGCATCCCGGCCACGGCCAATCAATGGTTGCTCACCGACCTGCTGCGCACCGAGTGGGGCTTCACCGGTTTTGTGGTGAGCGACTATACCGGTGTGAGTGAAATGATTAACCATGGTATTGGTAATCTTCAGGAAGTATCGGCCCGAGCACTCGCAGCCGGCCTCGACATGGACATGGTGAGTGAAGGATTACTCACCACCCTGAAGAAGTCGGTGGACGAAGGCAAAATCACCGAAGCACAAGTCACACAAGCGTGCCGCAGAATTCTTGAAGCCAAATTCAAACTCGGTTTGTTTGACGATCCATACCGCTATTGCAATGAACAGCGTGCCAAAACAGAAGTGTTTACTTCCGACAACCGGGCTACGGCCAGAAAAATTGCAGCCCAGAGTTTTGTGCTGCTGCGCAACGAAGGCAACGTACTGCCGTTGAAGAAGCAGGGTACCATTGCGCTGGTGGGCCCGCTGGCGAATACGGCCGTGAACATGGCGGGCACGTGGAGTGTGGCCGCGCGTCATGCCGAATCTGTTCCGCTGTTAAGCGGATTACAGAAATCGGTGGGAACACAGGCCCGGGTGGTGTATGCCAAAGGCTCGAATCTTGATGCCGATGCCGTGCTGGAAGCCAACGCCACGATTTTTGGTAAGGGCCTCAACCGCGACAACCGCAGCGAAGCCGCTTTGCGCGAGGAAGCCGTGCGCCTCGCCCGGCAGTCGGATGTGATCGTGGCTGCACTTGGTGAATCGGCTGAAATGAGTGGCGAAGCTTCGAGTCGTGTAAACATCGAGATTCCGCAAACCCAAAAAGATTTATTGCAGGCGCTGATCGCCACCGGTAAGCCGGTAGTGTTGGTGCTCTTCACCGGGCGGCCGCTTGTACTCACGGACGAAAACAAGCAAGTGCCCGCCATCCTCAACGTGTGGTTTGGCGGCAGTGAAGCGGGCGATGCCATTGCCGATGTATTGTTTGGAGAGGTGAACCCCTCGGGAAAACTCACCACTACATTTCCGCAGCACCTGGGCCAGGTGCCGATTTTCTATGCCCACAAGAACACCGGGCGCCCGCTCACGGGCAAATGGTTCAGCAAATTTCAGTCGAACTATCTGGATGTGCCCAATGAACCGTTGTATCCGTTTGGCTTTGGTTTGAGCTACACCACCTTCAGCTATGGCGATGTAACCCTGAGTGCCACCGAAATGACGGCACGCGACACGGTTACCGCCAGCATTGAAGTAACAAACACCGGCACGCGCGATGGCGCAGAGGTGGTGCAACTGTACATCCGCGATGTGGTGGGCTCCATCACACGCCCGGTGAAAGAGCTGCGCGGCTTCGAAAAAGTTTTCCTCAAGGCCGGTGAAAAGAAGACCGTAATCTTTACGATTTCTGCCCATACGCTTTCGTTTTACAATGCCGATTTGAAGTGGGTAGCAGAGCCGGGCGATTTTGAAATCCAGATCGGCACGAATTCGCAAGAGGTAAAAACCGCCAAATTTGCTCTGAAGTAAACTCAGAGTATGGCGTATGTCCGATTTTTCACACTAATTGGTTTTTGCCTTTTTTGTCATTGTCAACCTTCACGGGAAGTTAAACTCTACACCACCACAGCCGACCGGCAATGGCTGCTGGCCGAGCAAGAGTTAACACCATCAAGACCGAGCGATGACACCATCGTCTGGGAAATCAAATTGGATACGGCCGTTCGGTACCAATCCATCGATGGCTTTGGCTTTACGTTAACCGGTGGCAGTGCACGACTGATTTATCAACTGGATAGCGCGGCACGGGCGGCCTTGCTGCGCGAGTTGTTCACCCGAGAGGGCAACGGAATAGGTATCCGTTACCTGCGGGTGAGTATGGGCGCCTCCGATCTCGATGACCAGGTTTTTTCCTATTGCGATTTACCGGCTGGTGAAGTTGATCCGCAGCTCGATCACTTCAATCTCTCCCGCGACACGTTGTACCTCATTCCGTTGCTGAAGGAAATTCGGGCGCTTAGCCCGGACGTGAACCTAATGGCCAGCCCGTGGTCGGCCCCGGCCTGGATGAAGACGAACGGCCAGGCGAAAGGCGGCAGCCTCAGACCAGAATTTTTCCAGGCCTATGCCGATTACTTTGTTCGATACGTATCAGCCATGCAACAGCAGGGCATTACCCTGCATGCCGTTACGCTGCAAAACGAGCCGGAGAATCCGCACAACACACCCAGCATGCTGATGACCGCTGGCGAGCAGGCGTCTTTTGTCAAAAACAACCTGGGGCCGGCCTTTCAGAAAAACCGGATCACCACCCGCATCGTGGTGTACGACCACAACTGCGACCATCCCGAATATCCGATCTCCATTTTGAATGACTCCGTAGCCCGAAAATTTGTGGACGGATCAGCGTTTCACTTGTATGCAGGCGAAGCAAGCGCGATGGCTAACGTTCACGCAGCCCACCCGGACAAAAACATTTACTTCACCGAGCAATGGACCTCAGCCAAGGGCGAGTTTGGCGGTGATCTGCAGTGGCATGCGCGCCACGTGTTGATTGGCACTACGCAAAACTGGGCGCGCACCGTGCTGGAGTGGAACCTGGCCAACGATCCGGAATTTGGTCCGCATACGGACGATGGCGGGTGCACCAGTTGCCTCGGGGCACTCACCATCGGGGATTCCATCACCCGGAATGTTTCATACTACATCATTGCGCACGCTTCGCGGTTTGTGCCTCCGGGTTCGGTGCGGGTGTATTCCAATGGGCCCGACAGCCTTCCGCACGTGGCCTTCCGCACACCCGAAGGAAAGGTGGTGGTGATCGTGCAGACTGACCGATCTTCCGCTGCGCAGGTCCGTCTCTTGGTCAAGCGCGCGGTTGGGTTGACGCTACCGGCCCACTCGTTAAGCACGGTGGTGATGGAAAATTGATTTTCTGATGTATTGGCCCGCACGGGTGCTGGCCAATACATGGCATTAAAAAATACGCCCTTGAGTTTTGACTTGCATCACAGATTTGGGACATGCCAGACCTGCAAGCATTCATCATAAATCTTGATGAGCCAACTTGGGAAGAAGGCTTCATTCAAAAAATCCGGTTCAGCTTGAAGTTGATGCAGCGAGAGTAATTTAAAGTTGCAATTAGAGCGTTTTGTTAAAACCCATACACCTAAACTCAATATTCATTTTAATTGTTGTAGATTGCATCGTGGTTTACAGAAGAAAAATAATACTCGCACTCCTTCAGCTATTTGACGGAAAGCTAGATAAAATTCGTCTTCAAAAGCTACTCTTTCTGTTTACGTTAAAACAAAGTAAACCAGAGTACGATTTTGTGCCATATTGAAAGTTCCCCCAAAAACAGTAGCGATTATAAATGTAGTTTAATCGTTAAAATGGGGAGAAATGAAAAAGACAAAATTTACCGAGAGCCAGATCGTT
>JAJTGY010000015.1 GCA_021298015.1 Flammeovirgaceae bacterium | reverse complement strand
ATGAAACGAAGGGAATGGTTTACAGGACTCTGGATGAATGTCAATTCCTTTACGACACCATTGAGTTTTACTTTCTAATGACAATTCTGGGTTTAAAAAGTACACCGCAGCGAAATGTTTTGTCCGACCTATCTTCTTGCTGAACTAATGTGCCGCCAAGCAACGGGTGCGCAAATTAGAAAGGTGCAAACTAATTACGGGCACCAACAATTCGAATTTTTCCTATTGTGTCTGTAAAGACTTTCAACTCATCAGGAGTAAACTCGTAATCAATTGCCCAGAGGTTCTCTTGCAAATGTGCTTGCTTAGTTGTGCCAGGTATGGGCACTATCCAAGGCTTTTGGGCAAGTAACCATGCCAGAGAAACCTGTGTTGCTGTCAGCCCCCGACTGTTTCCAAAGTCTTGTATGGCTTCGATGAACGGCCAATTGGCTGTAATGGCTTCTGGGGTGTATCGGGGAAGAGTATCTCTGTTATCATTGTCCGGGTCGAATTTGGTAAGTGGGTTGATGTAGCCGGAAAGCAATGCTCTTGCAATCGGGCTGTACGCAACGAAACCGATACCTAATTGCTCACATGTGTCTAGTATGTCGCGCTCTGCATCTCGCGAAATTATTGAATACTCAGTCTGCAAGGCAGTGACAGGTTGGACCGCATGTGCCTTCCGTATATTGGCAGGATCAGCTTCACTCAACCCAAAGTGCAATACTTTGCCCTCTTTGATTAAGTCCTTAACCGCACCAGCAACATCTTCTATCGGAACATTAGGATCAATGCGATGCTGATACAACAAATCAATGTAATCGGTTTTCAGTCTTTTTAACGATTGTTCAACAACCTCCCGGATATGAGTTGGACTGCTGTTGAGTCCAGATAGTTGCCCGTTTTGAATGTTGAAGCCAAACTTGCTGCAAAGGATAACATTTTTCCGGAATGACTGTATTGCTTCTCCTACCAATTCTTCGTTTTTCCAAGGTCCGTACGCTTCCGCAGTACCGAAAAAGTTCACACCCATGTCATATGCCTTCCTGATCAAAGCGATCATGGGTTGCCGATCAGGAATAAACGACCGATGCCAGCTCATACCCATACACCCTAACCCGACTGCAGTTACCTGAATGGCATGCTTACCTGAACCCAGTGTTCTCCTCTTTTTATTAACCATTGCATAATTTTTATTGATATTCGATTTAGACTGGTCTTTCTCGCCTAACCCACCCCATGTTGGTGTTACAAACATGGCTGCGCCCATTGTCACACCGGCTTTCAAAAAATCTCTTCTCTGAAAACCTTCCATTTTGTCGCTTGAGGATGTCATAAGATTCTGGTTTGTAAACTAGTTAGTTGTGGATCGTTCCAGTCAGTTGAACCTGGTAGTTCCAAATCTTAATACAAAGGAAAATACCGGGATAGGTTGATACCTGACGTGTTTCAAACTAAGACTTACGCAAATCAAATATTTCTGAATGCGGTTGGGCTTGTACTCGTGTGCTTCTTAAAAAAATTGTTAAAATGAGTCGGTTCTGAGAAACCGAGTGCAAAGGCGATTTCCGATACACTCCATTTGCTATGCCGCAACAGTATTTTGGCTTCTTGAATAATCCGTTCCGCAATCACCTGCGTTGTGGTTTTCTGCAGGTTTTCCTTTACCGATCGATTCAAATGATTCACATGAACGTTCAATTGGCTTGCAAACTGAGAGGCGGATTTGATTTGAATAGCTGCATGCTGATCGTCAATCGGGAACTGACGCTCTAATAATTCAAGGAAGAGAGCAGAGATTCGTTGTGAGGCATTCGCTAGCTGCTTCTCCTGGCTGATTGGCGGTTGAAGCCGTAAGCCAAAGTGCAATACCTCAAAGATCAGATTTCTAATGATGTCATACTTGTACTTGTACTCCGAATTGAAATCTTTCTCCATCCGATCGAAAATGTCTGAAACAGTATCGGCCTGTTCGTCTGTGAGTTCGTAAATGTGTTTTCCGTTTGGCTGAAAGACTTCGTACTGGGTAAGCTGGCCGTATTGAAGAAAAAACTGCTGATCGAAAATACAATAGACGCCTTCGCGAATCGTATCAAGGTGTTCCCATTTGTACGGAATTTGAGGATTGGAAAAGGATAGCGCCTGGGTCTTTATCTCAATTGTCTTATCAGCAAAATGAACTTCACTTTGTCCCTTCACAAGCATAATTTTGTAGAAATCCCGTCTGCGATAGGGGATGTTGGTTGGCTTACCTTCTGCAAAAGGCTCCAGCCTAAACAGATTGAAATGGCCGATGCCGCTCGAAAAAGTACCCGGTACCTCCGCGAACTTTCGCTTATAAAAGCTCTGAAGTGTTTCAGCCCTTTCCATGCCCACAAAGGTAGGAAAAGTGATTAACGGTGTCATACGAAGTTCAAACAGCGACATACGTAAATCAAAGGAATCAGGTTTTCCGGCATCAATCATTGCGCGGGCTTTCGCCCTTGCCATAACTTGGGTGCCGGTGCGCTGGCGTTGCTGATCGCCTGGCTCACCGTGGCCTCACAAGCCATCCGCGCCTCGCGCGTTAATCCGGTGCGGTGTTTGCGCGATCAGTGAGGTAATTTTAACAGTAACACGAAAGCTCTTGGGGCCCGGTATCATTTGTTAAGGTGTGATTGTAGCACATGGCAACGCAAATAATTTTCCGCTTCAACTGACTTTTTGAGTTCAACTTCAATTGCTTCTTGGTCCAGTGGCAATAGCCTAAAGCGGAATTGTATAACTCCAGCAGATTTATCGACTCTGAGCAGATTATCAAAATGCGAGTCTTCTTGAGCAAATGAGTGGAAATCTATTATTCGCTCTCGCTCATTGTCAGTTTGGATTGTCCACGCATTTCCGTCTTTACCATCTCCAACAAGTCCTCCGCCTCGTGCAATTCTGCTTTCTTCGTCTATGCCTTTTGTGATATACCTAATAAATGCAGAACAATCTTCGCATCCCGGACCGTGGTCATAAAGCCAACTGTCTGAACACCTAAAACTTACATAGTTGTCATTTCTTTCGGCATTGACGTCTGTGAACTCAATGCTGTGGCCTTGCTTACTTTTAACAGTAATCATAGTGTTAGCGGTTATTTGAATAACTTAGCATTGTGGATAACGTTTGTGTTTGCGATGTGGCCGGCTGGCGAAGCCGCGGGTTGTCCCGCGAAACCAAACGTTTTTGGTTTAAAAATACTAAAATTTAACTGGTCGCCCGGCCATAGCGCAAACATGCTGTTGGCAGTAGTAGGGCCATTCTCCTCACTTCTTTCTTATCCATTCATGTCGGTCATTATATCTTCCTGATGTCATGTGCCCTTCAATTAGTCTTTGAGCCTTTTTTATTTTCTTTACAAATTCTCCTAAATCTTTGGTAAATTCTTCAGGTCTCTCGTAGTGTATATTGTGCCCAGTATTATTGTACTTTTTATAAACAATTAATTCGGGATGTTGCTTGCTCAATTCTTGATTTTCTTTCTCGTAGGGAAAAATGTCATCATCTGAAACCGGGTCTAGTATAAGCATAGGAACATTCAAATTTCTAAAAACAATTTTAGGTTCAATTATTGACATCGATTCCCCAAAAAGCGTAGCTCTGGTCGGCCTAAGAATATTATCTAAAAATTGAGTTTCATTTTTCATGTTGAATAAATCCTCAACACCTGGCCCAATGCTCCATAAACCGTCTTCGTCCATTGTTATCCATGCTAAAAGTTTAAATTGTGTACCTCTATCGTTGTAATCATAATAAGCTTTGTAAGCTTCAAATTGACTTTTGTACTTTGAGTAAGAAAATCTATGCTTAAATATCTCACTCACTCTTTCATTCAACTGTAGTTCAGTCATTTTGTGATAGTATGAATTTGTTGATACAGAGCCACCGTCCTCAAGTATCAGACCGAGAACACTTTCAGGATACGAGTCATAAAACGCAGTTGCTATTATTCCGCCTCTCGACCAACCGCCAATTACTGCTTTTTTAATCTTTTTGAAGTCCATTAGTTCCTTAATGTCATCTGCTACATGGTATAATGATACTTCATGTTTTGGGATTTTGGTTAAGCCATGTCCGTAATAGTCGATTGCTATCAAATAATATCCTTTTTTAACTATGTCAGTGGCGATACTAGATAATTCATAACCGTTGGTGAAACTTCCGTGTATCCATATTAAAGGAGTATGTTTGGGATTACCCCACTCGAGATAATGCATTTTAATATTCTGCGTCTGTATAAAACGGCCATGCATTTTTTCATAATTCTCAAATTCTACTTTTGCGCTGTCATATCTTAATCTAATGTTTAAAGCTTGATTTAAAGAGTCTTGGGCATAGATGTTGTAAACTAAAAAATGCAACAATATTTGTGTGTAAATGCATTTCATTGTTTAATATTCTTGTAAGTCCACGGAGAAGATTTTTTAAAAGTACGAAAGGTCGACCAGTTCTTTTCTCACAAGTCCAACGATAATTGTTTTTTCAAGTCGAAACTGCCCACAGCCGTTCACTTGTCCCCGTGGAAAATCTTTGTTAGTAGAGTGTCACCCGTTAGATGACCAAAATGTCCGGGCCCTATTACTGCCAACTATATGCTACATACTAAATTCTGAATTCTGAATCCGGGAAGCCCCTACGGCCGGGCCGGGGTGATGATCATGTTTCGGAACTCAATCGGGCCGTGGTCACCCTGCAATAAAATGGGGCCGGGCTCGCCTTCGCGGCTGTCAATAGCGCCACCGGTGGGGCCGGCAATCACTTGCTCTGAAATTACCGTAACGCCATTGGCTACAATAGTTACCGTGCGGCCGAACAGGGTGATGTCGTACGTCTGCCACTCGCCCGGTGCTTTGGCCACGTTGCGGTTGGGTGCCAGCAACCCATAAATGCTGCTGAAGTTAATGTCCCACGGCTCCAGGCCAAGCGCATCGTTGATCTGCACTTCATAGCGGCCGCGCAAATACACACCGCTGTTACTGCCTTTCGGGTAGCGAAACTCCACGTGCAGTTTAAAGTCGGTGAACGTTTGCACCGTGCGGAGGTTTACACCGGACTGCGGACTGCTCAAAACTCCGTTCTCCACCACCCACTGATTTTTATCGCCATCCGGCTTCCAGCCGCTCAGGTCTTTGCCGATGAGTGCAATCGGATCGCCCCACACGGGCGGTGCCGTGCGCAACAGCGATGGTGCACGCACTCCGGTAAACGATGAGGTCTGGCCATCGGTGTAAGTCATCGTGCCAATGAGTTTGTCGGCTTCCAGCAAGCCGGTAAACTCAAGGTTTTGCTTGCCCTGCTCCCACTGCGGAGGAAGGGAAAAACTGAATTTGCCATTGTCCCACTTGACTTCGGCCACGGGCCGCGCGCTGCCAAAGGCAAAACAGAAACGCCCTACGAGCGTCTCGCGCCCGGAGTGGCGAACCTCCAGCCAGGAGGGCACCTGCCGGTTGTTCCAGTTAACGGTAAGATCCCACCGGCCTTCGAGCGGGTGCGGAGCTTGGGCATGGGCAGCAACACATCCAAGTATGCAGGGAATAACAAAGAATAGTATTTTCATGACCGATCGGGTTACCAATCAAATGTAGCTACGTCTGCTCAATTCCCAAGCCCTTGTTTGCAACTGAAATTTAGTTACATTTGAAATTGTGAGTAAGTTTGAAAAGGCGCTTTTGCGCTTAAAGTCCAGACCAAACGACTTCACCTGGCGAGAGTTGCAAACCTTGATGACGAAATTTGGCTATCAGGAAGTGAAGGGTGGTGGCTCCCGAAGGAAATTCATTCACCCCCAACGCCAGCTCGTGGTGAGCTTGCATGAGCCGCATCCGAAGCCAATTGTTAAGCGATATGCCCTTGATATCATCCTTAACCACCTGCGCGAAGCCGGATTAATTAATTAATTAACGAGCATGATGAAAAACGCATTGCAGTATAAAGGATACAGTGCTATTGTAGAATTTAGCGCTGAAGACGATGCCTTCTTTGGCCGGATTTTGGGCATCCGGGACGTGGTAACTTTTGAGGCCGACAACGTGACCAAACTCAAAAAGTCGTTCAAGGAAGCTGTGGACGATTACCTGGAAACATGTGCAAAAATGGGTAAGGAGCCTGATAAGGAATACAAGGGTAGCTTCAACGTGCGCGTGAAGCCTGATATCCACCGCATGGCGGTAGCTAAATCCAAGGCCCTGCGCATTTCCCTGAATCAACTGGTAGAGCGCGTACTGGAAAAAGAGGTCATGAAAAAGTAACACGACTTCCTACGGATCCGCTGCCTTTGGGGCACTTTAGCCACAAAGACACGAAGATTAGCCAAAATCAGTTCACTACCGGTGCCTTTTTCACGCTCAGCAATTCAATACCTTTCTCTTTCGCCATCGTGTTGATACGCTCCACGTTGCGGTCGATGGTTGCATTTAGTTTGCCCAACTCGTCATCTACCATTTTGGTTAGCATCTGCCGCACTTCTTCCCCCTGCTGCGTGGGGGCAAAATCGCCTCCGCCCTGCTCCACCATGAGGTGCGCCAGCCGGTTGTTCATTTTGATGCCGTAGTTGAGCGGGTCTTGTACGCTGCGGTTTTTGGTCTGGTGAATGTTGTTTTCGTGCACGTTCAACTCGTCCTCAAATTTTTTCATGGCTTCGCGCAGGTCGTTGTACTGGGGCTCCGCCCCGATTTTGCTTTTCAACGAACCCAAATCGTCTTTGATCTTGCGGATGTCCACCACACCCTGGTTAGCGTCACTCACCTTATCGCGCACCTTGGTTAAAAAGTCGAACTGTGCCCGTAACTCCGGCAACGTAGTGTTGATGCGCGGATCTTTCAAAATTTCAAACTCCTGCTCCTGGCTTTGGTCATTCACCGTAAGGCGCACTTTGTATTTGCCCGGCACCGCTTTAGGGCCGAGGTTGGGCGAACCATAAAACACCATGCCCGGAAACGTTTTGTAGCCGGGGTAGCGCATGTCCCACACAAAGCGGTTGCCCCCTGCTTTTGCCGAAAGTTGCTCGGCCCGCTCTTTGGCTTTGTTGTGATAGCTCTTAATCACATCGCCATCACTTTCCAGAAACTCCAGCTTCACGTCTGGCTTCTCGTCAAGTGCTTTCACAAAAAAATGCACCATCACACCGCCCGGATGGTTTTGTCCCTCCAGCTTGCGGTTGGCTTCGCGCCAGCCTGCGCCACCGGGCATGCGGTAGCTGGCGATGGGTTTATAAAGCACCGCCTCTTTTGCGGCCATGTCTTTCGTGAGTTGATGTAGCGGAGTGAGATCATCGATCAACCAGAAACTGCGGCCGTGGGTGGCGGCAATCAGGTTGTCGTTCTTCACGGCTAAATCCGCAATGGGCACGGGCGGCAGGTTGAGTTGAAACTTGCTCCAACTCGCGCCATCGTCAAACGAAATCCACATCCCCTTTTCAGTACCGGCATAGAGCAGCCCTTTGCGTTTGGGATCGGCCCGCACCACGCGCACAAACTCTTCTTTCGGAATCCCCGTGGTAATCACCGTCCACGTTTTGCCATAATCCAATGTTTTATAGATGTACGGAGTGTAGTCGCCAAACTTATACGAAGTGGCAACTGCGTACGCCCCGCCTTTTTCAAACGGATTCACGTCAATGCTATTCCACATATTCAGCCGGGGGCAGACATTGGCAGGCGGTGTTACGTTCGTCCAGTTCTTGCCGCCATCGGTCGTCACGTGCAAGAGCCCATCATCCGAACCGGTCCAGATTTCATCTTTTGTGGTAGGCGACTCGGCAATCACAAAAATGTTGGCATAGTACTCGGCACCCGTGTTGTCTTGTGTAATCGGCCCACCGGAAGACTTGAGCGTTTCGGGTTCACCGCGCGTGAGGTCCGGGCTGATGGTTTGCCAGCTCTGCCCGCCATTGGTGGTAACATGGAGATAGTTGGAGCCCGCATAGAGTTTTTTCGGATCGTGGCGGCTGAACACCAGCGGATAGTTCCAGTTGAAGCGGTACTTCATTACCTCTACTCCCGAGCCGGCTGGCAGGTCGGGCCATACGTTGGTGCTGCGCTCCTGCCCGTTGTCGAGGTTCTGCATGCTCATATAGCCCTTGTAGTCGCTGCCGTAGATGATGTTGGGATTAGCGGGATCAGGTGCCAGGTGTGCACTCTCGCCAATGGAGAGAGCGGTCCAATCGCTTTCGGTAATGGATGCACCACTGGTGCGATGCGGAATGCGCACGCTGGTGTTGTCTTGTTGTGCCCCGAGAATGTTATACGGAAAGGCATTGTCGGTGGTGACGCGATAGAACTGTGCCGTGGGCTGGTTATGGTAGGTGGTCCAGTTTTCGCCACCATCATTGGAAATTTGCGCTCCGCCATCATCGGCAATGGCCATGCGTTGGTTGTTGTTGGGATCAATCCACAGGTCGTGATGATCGCCATGCGGAGCGTTCTTCAATTCAAATGTTTTACCGCCATCTTTCGATACGCCATAGCTCACGTTCATCACCCACACTTTGTCTTCATTCTGCGTATCGGCATAAATGCGGCAATAGTACCAGGCGCGTTGCAGCAGTGCGCGATCCTGGTTAAGGCGCGTCCAGGTTTTTCCGGCATCGTCTGAGCGATACACACCCGGGGCTTCCGTATTTTCGATGATTGCCCACACGCGGTTGGAGTTGACGGGCGACACCGTAACACCAATAATACCGTTGGTGCCTTTGGGCATACCCGGTTTGTCCGACAGGTTTTCCCACGTCTCACCACCATCGGTGCTTTTCCAGAGTTTCGAATCCGGACCACCGCTGTCCATGCGGTAGCCATTGCGCTTCATGTTCCAGGTGGCGGCATACAAGATGCGCGGGTTGTTCGGGTCCATCACCAGATCGCCCGCCATGGCGGTGTCATTAATATAGAGCACGCGTTTCCACGTGGCCCCACCATCTACTGATTTGTAGACGCCACGCATTTCGTTCGGCTTCCACAAGTTGCCCATGGCCGCCACGTACACCACATCCGGATTTTTAGGATGAATACGAATGCGGGCGATGTGTCGCGAGTCACTCAGGCCGATGTGTTTCCAGCTTGCCCCGGCATCGGTTGATTTCCACACCCCCCAGCCGCTGGAGACGTTGTTGCGCAGGGTTTGTTCGCCCTCGCCCACGTAGATCACGTTCGGGTCGCTCTCGGCTACGGCTACGGCACCGATTGTGCCTCCGAAATAGCTGTCGGTAATGTTTTCCCAGGTTTGCCCGGCATCTTTGGTGCGCCACACGCCACCGCCCACTGTGCCGAAGTAGTACAGGTTAGGCTGGCCGGGTACGCCCGTTACTGTGCAGGAGCGGCCACCGCGAAAGGGGCCCAACTCGCGCCAGCGCAAGCCGGAATACACAGCCTGGTCAAAAGAAACCGTTGACGTAACCGCTGGCTGTTTCTTTTGAGCCTCGGATACCAGAGACAAAACAAGCAGGAGGAAAACAAAAAGGCTGCGCATAGCTATTGATGTGTTAAGATCGTTCGAATTACTAAAAAAGCTTCATCCGTTAAAGGAATTGTACCTGAACGGAACTTTGTCAATCCCATTCGAACTCCTCGCGCTATTTTTTTGTATTTTGGCTGCCCTGTTACCACCCCTGCATTTTAGGGGGCAAACCTAACGCCTGCACATGGATAGCCACGCTCTCTTTACGGAACTTTTCATTTACCGGGTTCTGATCAATTCGATCGTGATGATCTTTTTGATTCGGGTCATTTACGTACGGACCTACCACAAGCGCGAGCTATTCTTCATGTTCTTCCTGCTGAACTTTATTGTGTTTTTGCTTTCCTACCTGCTGGAGAACTCTAAGGCGTTCGGATCGTTCGGAGCGGCCTTTGGCTTGCTGGCTGCGTTTTCGTTGCTGCGACTGCGCACGGAGGCCATGAGTTCGAAGGACATGACCTATGTGTTCATCATTATCGCGGTGGGGTTGCTGAACGCGATTATGAAGGGAACCTACCTCGAGATTATGGGTGTGAACACACTGATTGTCGTAGTCGTCTTTTTGGTTGATGGCAACATCCTGATGAAAAACCAAAAGACCCAGGTGATTGAGTACGACAAACTGGAATACGTGGCTCCGATGAATTACAGTGAGTTGCTGGCTGCGTTGCGGCTGCGCACCGGGCTGGACATTCGCGAGCTCACGGTAGAGTCTGTTGATTTTCCAAAAAACAGAGCCATCATCAAAATCTATTACTATTGAAAACCAAACTGCGCCTTTTGCCCGTAGTCGCCTGCCTGTTCCTTGGAATTGAAGGGCAGGCCCAGACTGTTCCCGTTTTGTTTCAGGAAAGCAAACCCCTTTCCATTGAGTTTGCCATTTCCATTCGGGAGGTCAAAAAGAATCTGGTCGATAGCGTTTACATCTCCGCGCAACTGAGATATCAGACTGCGGAAGGTCGGTGGGATTCACTGCCGGTGGGTGTGCGCGCGCGCGGAAATTTCAGGCGCGAAAACTGTTACTATCCACCGCTTCGCGTAAAAATCAAAAAGAGTGATGTGGCCAACACTCTTTTTGCCGGTAATAAGAGTTTGAAGTTAGTGCTACCCTGCCAAACTGCGAAAGACGCCAATTCACTTATTTATAGAGAGTACCTGGGATACAAACTGTATGAACCCCACACGCCCTACATTTTTCACACGCGGCTGGTGAACGTTACGTTGCGCGAGCGGCAAGGCAAACAAATCAAGACCCATCAGCTTGTCGGCTTCCTTATTGAGGATGATGGCCTGGTGGCCGACCGGTTTGACGGTAAAATTCGGGAAACCATGCTACACCCCCTGCAGTTAGAGGACACCACAGCCATTACCCACGACTTTTTTCAATACATGATATCTAATACCGACTGGTCATCGGTGACAAGTCACAACATTAAAGTTCTGCAGATCAAGCCTGCCCGGAACATTCCGCTGGCGTATGACTTTGATATGTCGGGTTTGGTAAATGCCCCGTATGCCAACCCCAGTGAGCTGACCGGCCAAAACACAGTACGCGACCGCGTATACCGTGGCTTTTGTCGTAACGAGCGCGTGGTGAACTATGTCCGGCAACGCTATCTGGAGAAAGAAGACGAGGTTATGGCGGTGATCAACAGCCATGCTGCGTATTTTTCGGAAAAACAATTGGCGGATATCCGCGCGTTTGTCGGTGAATTTTTTACCACGCTAAAGAACGAGCGTTTATTCAAAGATGCTTTTATTGATCGCTGTCGAAAAAATTAGTTGATATCATGAACGTGAAGGGAACAATCGCTTTGCTGCTGGCAGCTTCGGCTGCTTTTGCCCAACAAGTGTTGGTGCCGCCTTACTTACAACCCGGCAATTATCCGGCCCTGACGAGTGAGGGAAAAGTTTTGATCTGGCAAACGGACAGCGTGCCCGGCACGTTTGTGGTCGAATACACCACAGGCACTCAATTCGAGCAAGCCAAAAAAATCAGCCGCAGCAAAGTCACGGTTACCCCGCTTAAACTCAATCAGAAAACCACGTTGCTTTACCGGAGTCAGCTGGGCAAGCTTAAGTTTGATGAGGATTATGTTTACCGGGTTCTTCAGAATGGTACAGTTGTCGGTACCGCCACGTTTCGCACACGCACCCGAAAACCCGAAACCCGGTTTGCCGTGTTTGGCGATTGCGGGGCGAGGTCTCCACAGCAAGCAAAAATTTCGTGGCTGGTGAATGAACAAAAACCGGACTTTGTGCTGGTGACCGGTGATATTGTGTACAACAATGGGCGCGAACAGGAATACCGCAGAAACTTTTTTCCGTACTACACAGCCGCCCGATCCGACAGTTCGGTGGGTTCACCGATCATGAAGAACATACCGTTCTACATGCTGGTGGGCAATCATGACATCTACAGTGCTGATCTCGCCAAATTCCCTGATGGCCTGGCTTATTTCTACTATAACGATCTGCCCCTGAATGGAGCCATACCTCAGGCAACCATCGAAGTAAAAGGCTCACCGGCACAGGTCGAGGCGTTTAAGAAAAGCACGCAGCCGCGGTTTCCGCGCATGACTCATTTTTCGTTTGATCACGGAAACGTTCACATTGCCTGTCTTGATGCCAATTCGTACGTCAACCCGCTGGATCCGACTGTTATCGATTGGCTGGCCAACGATTTGCGCAACAGCAAAGCAGATTGGAAGATTGTCTCCTACCATCACCCGGGTTTTAATTCGAGCAAGGCGCACTACGATTATCAGCTGATGCGCCTGCTTTCACCGGTGCTGGAACAACTGGGTGTTGACATGGTGTTAACCGGCCACGTTCACAATTACCAACGCACCTTCCCGCTTACATTTGAGCCAAAGAAAGATTCAACGGGAATGCAGTATGTGATTTCAAAAGAAGGAAGGGTGGACGGAAAATTCACGCTTGACCAGGAGTTTGATGGCGTCACCAAGACAAAACCCAAGGGTATTATTTACATCGTAACGGGTGCGGGGGGTGCGGCCCTCTATGATAAGGAGATGAGTGCCAAGCCCTTTATGTGGAAACATGAGCCGCAGGAAAACTGGGTACCCTTTACGGTAAAAATGGTCTCGGACATACACTCGTTCACCCTGATCGAAACAGCTGGAAAAAAACTGCAACTGCGCCAGTTAGATTCCCGAAATCAAGTGATTGATCAGATCACCATTACCAAATAGGGGTGGCTACTCCTTTTTGAGCACGATTTGGAAAACGGTTTCATCCTCGGAGCTGGTGCCGGTAATGGCACCTGCAAAGATCACATCGAACCACCGGGTTTCCAGCGCCAGCAAAGCTGCAAACGGGAACAGCGCATACAACTGCCCGGGGGGCGCAAATTCCTCTAACCGATCCAGCCGGTGAAGCGTCTCGCACGGATTAAACGAATTACGGCTCAGGGGGCCGGCATGGATCGTCACACGCCACGAATTGCTCTCGGTAACGGGTGGCAATGAACTGAGCAGTTGGCGAATAAAATTAAAGGCAGGCGTTGGATACTCAAAGGCAAAGGTATAGCGCATACCGTGTTGGTCGATCCTCACATTTCCATCGGCCAGGACTTCGTTCTGAATCTCGTCAAACTTGCTTTGATCAATCGGGTTGAGACGGGATAAATCTACCCGGACCAGGTACTGAACCGGCCGTTCCAACCTACCTTCGTAGGATACAGGTCGGGGGTTACTTCTTGCCGTTGTGGGAGCCAGATAGCTTTCCGGGTTAATGTTCATGATGTTGTGCCCGGCAAGGGCCTGGTGGTGATCCGCATGGGCGATGCACCCGACACTGCTTCTGTTCCGTTAAGCTTCCAGGAGAACTTGTGGCAGGAGTTGAATAAGGTGATTCCGTAGCGGATCGCATGCTGATGCCGTGGCCAGGTGTGGTTCAGGGGCGAGTGAGATCGGGTTGCGTGTTTTGTTTTGGCGCGGTGGTGCCGTTGATTTAACCTGGAACGCCCGATTTAAATATTCAGCCAGTAGGTAAACTTAAAGACCAGCGCGCGATTTCTACTTAATAAGGTATCAGAAAAATAGTTTTCGGTGTAAACGATGAAGAAATCAGAAGCAGGCTTGTATCTCCATTGGAATCGGGCATTTAGGTTGATGTTCTCCGCCAGGTTGTTGTACTGCATGAAAGTAGTTAAGAAGATATTGTCTGTAAATGTTAGATCAAGGCGTGGCCCGATCAGGATTAGTTTTTCCTTTCCGTAGTTTTCGGGTAACTTTAGATCGTTGTAATCGAAAGTAACGGCCAGACTTCCAAACGGCTGATACCGATAGCTCAATTGCCCATTGACGTTGAAGTTTCTTCCGTTGTAAAAACCACCCGAGTTAACTTCGAGCGAGTATCGAAACAGCGGACGTTGGTCAGACTGATAACTTATCGAAACGTTTCGCCAATCGTATTCCTCTCCGGGATTATAGGTGGTGTACAAGTCGCTGTCGATGGGGTTGAATGAGTTAGTCAGCAATTGGTAGGTATATTCATAGGAGATGAATACGTTGGATGTATTTAAAAAATCAAAAAAGTAGCCAAAGTTAGCCGAGCGATCAGTGATTTCTCCACCCGGGATATTTCCAATATTGACGTCAAAAGCAGGACCCATGTTGGCGAGCATTTTACTTTTCGGAAAAAACGTTCCACTGGCGCCTGCATACGAGGTGGCTATGCCCGGATAGACCCTCAGCGAGGGCACAAAACCCATTTCTGCATTGTAGTTTCTCTGGATGATTGTATGGCCTGCGAAAAACTGATAGTTTCTCTTGGTATGTGTTAAGAAAGCGCCAGCTGTTGCTCTGTCTTTGGTGCTGAACTCATCAAATGATGTACTGGCATAGGCACTGGCGCGCCAACTGTTGTCAGCACTTCGACTTTCCAGATCAACCGTTAATACCCGGTTGTATTTGTTCAACGCAGAAACGGTCTTATCATTAATCTCTTTATTGCGCCACAGGGACGGATTGAAGTACTTCAGGGTATCAGCCTCGGTAATACCCAGCGATTGTTTATTTGCCAGCGAAATTTGGATGTTCGATTGTTTCCAAAAATTACGTTGAATGGCTGCCACCGAAAAATTCTGTGCAGGTAATCCCATTGCCTGCTCTTCGCGGGTCTGCATATTCAGGATGCTTACTCTCCAATCTTTGGTTATCGATCCACTTAGCCTGGCGCCATAGAGAATTGGCACCAGCCTGGCGTTACCGCTGGTGTCTGTTGCCAACCCAATTCTGCGGGAGAAGAAAGGCCGGGCTTCGGGGAAACCCATACGTTCGAACAGGTCATTGTTTTCCAGAAAGAATTGTCTTCGCTCCGGAAACTGAAACTCAAAACGCGTCAGGTTGATCACCTGCCGATCCACTTCTACCTGAGAGAAATCCGGATTAACTGTTAAGTCCAGATTCAAAGAGGGTGTTACGGCTACTTTTGCATCAAAGCCGGCTTGTAGGGTGCCAGCATTGGTGGAAGGATCTGCCAATCGGTCTGCTGAAAGTCCGCCTGCCAGATACGGAATGACTGATATATTGGTGCCATGATGCGGGGTTGGCTCTGTCCAGACCAGGTTACCTGAATATGCAAACGAAGCAGCAAAAAATTGAATAGGTGTGGCGATCCAACTGGAGACCAGGTTCCGCTTTCTGTCCCATCGTAAAAAAGTGATATTCCATGTCTTTAAATCATTTTTGTAGCGAAAGCTTTTAAACGGGATGGCCAGTTCTGCGATCCATTTATCTTTTTGGCGGGTGACGTGCGAGTACCATTTGTTATCCCAATTGTCGCTAAAGCCTCCATCATCAGACCCGCCACCCGCTATAAGGCCCTCGGCCTGTACACCGTAAGGCGTGATTCGAAAATAGAAACCATTGATACGGTCATTATACGGCCCGAGGTAAATTCCGATGTTATCCGTATCCTCAAAGTCAAAGTCGCGCCTGAGGGATTGCATGAGATCGCGAGATTGATCGTCATAGCATACAAAAGATACATACAGATTATGTTCATCGAATGTGAGCCGGGCCTCTGTCTGAAAAGGTGCCAGGGCCGTATCATACGGGAAATTCATGAAGAACCCACTTGCCACCTGTGCGGACGTCCAGGATAATTCATCAAGCACTCCATCCAGTTTTATCGCTGTGGATGTTTTACGGATCTCAAGCTCAAGGCCTGGTTTATTTTGTGCATGTATCTGCCCGGTCAACAATCCGACAACCATCAAATAGAGTATAGCGACCCGCATAGAGATTGGGTTAGAGTAGTGTTTTATTCACACCCTTTAGACGGGGATCAACGGGGGGTAGATGCACCGATGTTTGTTAAAAACAAGTTAAACAACTACCCACAGATGCTCTTTGGGTTTTATACACGGCATCGCATACAAGTGTGCTTTAGTGCCTTGTCTGTGCCGGTTTACCCCGACTCCTTCGCGGGATTCATTTCTACCTGCCGCAGAAGATTGATTACCACAAATTTGCTCACTGGCGTATCTGTAAGAAGTCCTAAGCCTTACCTCGTGCGATTTGTAATTAAGCATTTGGAATTGTGATCGGTCGTTTTATCTGCCACAGGAATAGACGTGAGCGCAAAACAATACAACCAGCCTTGCATTGCTTTAATCGTTCAGATGCGAAATACTTTAACAATTAATTAAGAATTATTGACACATCGTTAACAATTACCGGCTTTTACTACACTCATTTTTGCGCTTCGAGGAGAAAAGACTGTTGGCGTTGTCCGTACGTGTCATTCGGTCAAAACGGGGAAGCTGAAAAACGAGAAGAGTAAGCAACAACATAAGCACTTCAAAAAATGGAGATTGGTTCGAAAGTTAAACTGCTGATGAAAAATTTTCTTTCCGCAAAACCGTGGTCATTTGATGCCGGAGTATTGTTAGTAAGGATTTGCTGTGCGCTTATGCTCTTGCACGGTTGGTCGAAATTCGTACATTTTGCCGAGGATAGTAAAGAATGGCCAGACCCGTTTCATGTAGGGTCAACATTTTCATACTCACTAACTGTTTTTGCTGAGTTATTCTGTACCATCTTTCTGGTTTTTGGCCTATTCACACGCATGGCATTAGTTCCTTTGATCATATTGATGCTGGTCATCGTGTTTATCATTCACGGGGAGGACCCTTTTGCTGATCGCGAACATGCCTTAATGTATTTGTTATCTTATTTTGCCTTACTCATCACCGGTCCGGGCAAGTATTCACTGGATAGCCTTATCCAAAAGAAATAATATACTGAATTGATCGCATACCATGTTTTTGGGTGCACAAGGAACCCATGCAAAGTTGCTCGGCAAATGTTCGATTGGTGAACTAAAAAAAGAACCGTATGCATCATGGTATAACGCCAACTACGCAGTGTATGCACCCAACCAAGACATCGTGAAAAAAGTCAAAGCGTCTGATCTGGGTGAGCTTGACGTGAAGATTGTTTTTGGAAGCTGGTGTGGCAATAGCAAGCGCGAGGTACCCAGAATGATGAAAGTACTTCATGACGCTTCTTTCAATGAAACGAACACTCAACTGATTGCAGTGGACGATTCGCTGGATGTATACAAACAAGCGCCCCGGGCGTGAAGAGAGGGGTTTGGGTGTATACCGCGTTCCAACTTTTATCTTTTACGAGAAGGGAAATGAAGTTAGCCGCATAGTAGATTTTGCGGTAGAATCGATTGAACGCGATGTATTCAAAGTTGCCCACAGGGAAACAGACGTGCCGAATTACCGGGTGTATTCCCAGAACAACCAGTGTTTGGCCACCGGCCTTCTCCAAGACCCCAACATCAGTGTACGCGGTTTGGCCGCACAGCTGAAACCTGTTTCCAACAGCGAATCCGAACTCAACGGCTGCGGCTATGTGCTGATGGCCCAGAGAGCTTGCAGGAGTCGATTGTAGTATTGCGGATCAACGCGAGCCTCTACCCGGATTCAGCGAACTGCTGGGACAGCCTGGGCGAGGCGTATGCAAAAGCCAATCAAAAAGAAAGGGCGATCGAAATGTATGAATATGTTCTTCAACTGGATCCGCAGAGTACAAATGCAAAGGAGCAGCTTGAGAAACTAAGAAAGCAGTGAAGCGTTACCAGCGCCAACCACTTTGATCAGCTTTGATGGGCAGATAAACAAATCTTGCGGTCCCCGGCACGTAGTAGCTCGACTAAACTGTTTTGCAAAATAGTGTGACGACAGATTGATATCCGATACACGACCCGCAATCCCGCATGAGCGGGAATAATAAGAGGCTGCTCTTTCGAGACAGCCTCTTTGTTTTCAAACAATCCAGATGAACTTCAATCGCACAGGTGACCGATGCAAAAAAAGCTGGGCTCACTTGACCGTTACTTGCGTAAGCGAATGGTGAATTGTGACCCTTCTTTTACGTCCACACGGCATTTTTTAAATGTCGGCAAATTGAACAACCCTGCTTTCAGGTTGGTTGACAGTCCAAACGGTTCCTTCGGAATACCGAAAAGACCGGTTTCGAGGTGATCATTGTTGTTGAGGTCTTGGTACACGGCCAGGGCATATTCCCCTGCGGGCACTGTCCACGTTTTCGTTACTGAAGAAGTGCCGTTTGGCTCAATCACTTTGCGGAATGCATGTTTGCCGTGTTTTGGAAAATCATTTTTGGCTTCATAAAAGCCCACGTAAATTTTGGATTTTGCATCGGGCACCTGGTCAACAGTGAGGGTGACGGAAACCTGCTGCGCGTAAGAGATTGAGCCGGCTGACAACAAGGCCAGCGCACCACAAATTTTGAATATTTTTTTCATAACATTTTTGTTTTTTGTTTGCACAAAAGTGACGTTGGCATGCAAATCCATCACTTGACAAAAATCAAGAAGTATGTAGAAGTCATTTCAAAAACACTTCCCTAGGTCACGTTGAGCTAGTCGAAACCGGGGTTTAGCACTGCACAGCCTTCGACAGTCCGACACTGTTTAGACGCAGTCCGACAATTGAAAGTTAATTTTGAGATGGCCTCTATTTCTTTTTGTTCAGGTTGGCCCTCACGCGGCTGAGTGACTCGGGGCGGATGCCCAGGTAGGAAGCAATGGAGTAAAGCGGTATTTCCTGCAAGAGCTCCGGGTCGCGTTCCATCAGGTTGAGGTAGCGTTCTTCCGGGGTGTCGTACAACAGGCTTTTGACGCGGTCATCGTCATACACCAACGCACGCTCTGCCATCAGTCGGCCAAATTCCTGAAAGGCAGGCGACACCTTATACGCGGCATCCAGATTTTTTTTCGATATGCAAACAAGCACTGACGTGCGAAGTGCACGGATACCAATGGTGGAAGGTTTTTGGCCCGCAAAGCTGGCAAAGTCTACGGCATAGTCTGCTTCAAAGGAGAAGTCGTATGCGTAAGGATCCACATCTTCCGTGCGAAATTGGCACAACGCCCCGCTCACCACAAAGGCGAGTGTAGTGCAGATTTCTCCCTGCCTGAGCAGCAACTCGTTTTTTTCAAGGATCTTTACTTCGTGAAGTGGCTGTACCCGATCCCACTCCCCTTTGCTAAAGGGTACACATTCAGCCATAAAGTTTCTCATGGCAGCGATGGCATCTTCTTTTGTCATGGGTCAAAAATGGGGCAACTCACCGTCACAAATTCTTGACAAAAATCAATAAACCCCAAAAAAAGAAACCGACTATTTTCGTTGCAGAGGAAGTATTGAAATCTGCCTCCGTCAGTAGTCGCTGCATGTACTGCGGCACTCAGCGTAACGCCAATACCGCAAGCAAGCCGCCTATTACTGCAATGTGCGCGATCAACCACATCCATTGGTAAAATGGGCGGTTTTGCCAGGCAACCGATTGCTCGAACGGATCAAAGATCAATGCGATACCCATGTTTGATGCCGCTGCACCATAGTCTCGGTTGGCAATCAAAAAATACAGGCACAGCAGCACACTGATGCCGTAGAAAATGCGGTTCAAAAAAACCGAACAGCGGTGGGCGGGGGAAACTCGTGGGCTTGTCATCTTGATGGAGAGGTTTGAGTGATGGCGGTCATCGTCATTGCGCCTGGATTCGATTTTCAATGAGTGTCGAAAAAGGGTTAAACAATTACATGCCCGTAAAAAAATGTCGTTGTAATTTTTTGCCTGTACAGGATACTGATTGAACCGAATGCGCTTCGTGAATGCCTTGCATGCAAAAGTTGGCTATCTTGGACGCTCAGCGATATGGTAAGCGAAAAGGAGTTCACAGAACGGATAGAACAAAACCGGGGCATCATCTATAAGGTGATACGGTTATATGTGCGCGATGAGGATGACGAGCGTGACTTGTTTCAGGAGATATTATTTCAGGCCTGGCGTTCTTACCCGCGGTTCGATGGCCGGTCAAAGTTCTCGACCTGGCTCTACCGTGTGAGCTTGAACACCGTACTAACGTTTAAGCGAAGGCCCGCCAAAGTGGTGACCACGGAAAACTTTGAGACGTTGCCGGTGGAGGCCGAAAGGGCGCACAACGATGAGGCCGAGGCACTGTACGCTGCCATTCTGGAGTTGAAAGACATTGATCGGGTGCTCATCACGCTGCACCTGGACGGGTATGAAAACGAAGAGATAGCCGACATGGCCGGACTTACCAAAAACAACATCGCGGTGAAGTTGCATCGCATTAAAGAAGGGTTGATCAGGAAATTGAAAGACTTTTGATATGGATTTGCAGAAGGCCTGGAAGAAATTGGAGCACGACAAACTGGAGATGCCGGTGTTGGGGTCTGTCCACATTGTGAAGAAATCGAAGCATCCGGTGGAAAAATTGAAACTGGCCTACCTGATTTCAGCCTTGTGGTCTGCCGTTTTTCTACTCGTGATGGGTTATCTTTTTTTTCAGTTTGATCAAACTTTGGTTCGGGTAGGTCTTGGAGTTACCCAGATGGGTTTATTCCTGTCTTCGGTCATCAATTTTTTGATGTATAAAAAGATCAAGGCGGGTTTACCTATTGACCGCGATTTAAAAAATTTTCTCCGGTACACCTACGACTCGATACGTGCCAATATTCAGTTTCAGGAGCGTGCTGCCTTGTTTTTTTATCCTATTGCGGGCATGTCGGGATATTTTTTAGGCATGGCCGCTGCCGGTACCGAGGTTGCCTCTACTATGCAGGAACCTTTTTACTTGTGCGTGCTGGCGATCACCATGGTGTCGGTTATGCCTCTGGGGTGGTTTTGCACCCGATGGAGTTATCGTATTTCGTACGATGTGTGGCTCAAGGAATTAAAACAACGGATTGACGAGTTGGAAAAACCTCTGCCACCCACCAACTTGCCCGTGTGAAAAAACTTCAACTGGACGAACTAAACCGGCTTTCGGTCGATCAGTTTAAAGGCGCGGCTAAAATTCCCGTCTCCCTGGTGCTCGATAACATCCGCAGTCTGCACAACGTGGGCTCGGCTTTTCGTACCGCGGATGCCTTTCGGATTGAAAAAATCTACCTGACGGGCATTACGGGCACGCCACCCCACCGCGAGATTGAAAAGACAGCGCTGGGTGCCACAGCATCAGTGGATTGGGCCTATGTGGAGAAGCCGGAGGATGTTGTACGTGCCTTGAAAGAGTCGGGCTACCAAGTGGTGGTTGTTGAACAGACCACGGACAGCGTGCCGCTCAACACCTTTCGGGTGGCCCCCGACCAAAAGTATGCCCTGGTGTTTGGTAACGAGGTGAAAGGAGTCAGTGAGGAGGTGATCGCGTTGGGCGATTGGGCACTGGAAGTGCCTCAGGTAGGCACGAAACACTCGCTGAATATTTCCGTTTGCCTCGGCATTGTGCTATGGGAAGTTTTTAAGCAGCAGCAACTTGAGCGGTGATGTTCAGGAATACTCCGTCATCAGCCCCCACAGTTTTTGAAATTGCTGCTCAAATGATTTCACAGGACCGGGTTCGCGGGTGAGCAGAATGTTTTCGTGGTTGTACCGTGCGGCACTGCGGGTCCAGTTGTAACTGCCGGTAATTAGCGCACGCTGATCGGCAAACATAAACTTGTGATGCATGTGGTTGGGTGTGGTGTCCGTACGCACGGCCAGGCCCGCCTTCGCCAGTTCTTCAATGTCCGAGCCTTCGTCCAGCGACTTATCGTTGTCGATAATGATTTTGATCTGAACCCCTTTGCGATGCGCAGCCAGCAGGCGCTCCGTAATCACATCGTCACTGATGGTGAATACACAAATGTGCAACTGACGCTCAGCCGAGTCGATCTGTGACGTAATCACTTCGCGGCAGGCTTCGCCCGGGCTAAAAAACACATCGGCCGAGTCAGTCGGGGCAGGCAGCAACGCACTGTTGGCTTGTCGTATCCAATCGATGATAAAGCTTTTATTTTGCGCATTGATGGAGGCGTGCGCCATGTCATAAATCTTGCTGCGCAACACATTCTGTTGATGATCGTCCGGCTGGTAGCGGGCCACCAGATCTTTCAACGTGCGCTTTTCCGTTTTGGACAGCACTTCATCGGCAATACTTTCCTGCAGGTAGCTCATGATTTCATCAAGACCTTTCATTTTCTTTGGGTTTGCATTTGAAACTTACACCCGGCCGAAACTGTTTCCAAGGAGATGACCATTAAAAACCTGTTTTTTGACCTGGCCCTGTCGAAGGCTGCCGGGCTGCTGGGCCGGCCGGGCCGTTTGCTGCGGTTGGCCGGTCAGCTCATGCTGGTCAAAAAGCCCTGGAACCTCACCCGCCAGGACTGGCAGCAGGTGCGCCAGCAACTGGATACCTCGGGCCGGTTGATCAAAGCGGTGGCCAGACGCACGTATACGCCTCAGTCGTGGCAGCCGGTGGTAACGCTGATTGCGGCTGCTCTCTATTTTGTCAATCCCTTTGACCTGATTCCGGATGCCCTACTTGGTGCGGGGCTGCTGGATGACCTCTCCGTACTTACGTGGGTGTTTGCTTCTGCCTCGGCTGAATTAAAGCGGTTTGGCGACTGGGAAAAATCCGTGAGCCACTAATTTAAACCTTCTTCGCATCTTTGCGGCTCATCGCTTTCCGTGAGCCACGAACGTTACCAGCAACGCGGAGTTTCCGCCAGTAAAGAAGATGTACACCAGGCCATCAAGGATCTGGACAAAGGTTTGTTCCCCAAGGCCTTCTGCAAAATTGTGCCGGACCTGCTGGCCGGTGACCCGGAGTATTGTACCGTCATGCATGCCGATGGGGCGGGCACCAAGTCGTCACTGGCTTATCTCTATTGGAAAGAAACCGGTGACCTCTCCGTATGGAAAGGTATCGCGCAGGATGCCATCATCATGAATGTGGATGATTTGCTGTGCGTGGGCGCTACCGGGCCTATTCTGCTGTCGTCAACTATTGGGCGGAACAAGAACTTAATACCCGGAGAGGTGATTGCCGCCATCATCAAAGGTACCGAGGAGGTGCTGGCCATGCTGCGCCAGCATGGTATGGAAATCTACAGCACGGGAGGTGAAACAGCCGATGTCGGGGATCTCGTGCGCACGGTGATTGTTGACAGCACGGTAACCGCCCGGATGAAACGCGATAGCGTGATTGACAATGGCCGCATTCAGGCCGGTGATGTGATTGTGGGCCTCGCCTCCTTTGGCAAAGCGAGCTATGAGGACGAGTACAATGGCGGCATGGGCAGCAACGGCCTTACCTCAGCCCGCCACGATGTGTTCGACCATCACTATGCGCGGAAGTATCCGGAAAGTTTCGATCCGGCAGTGCCCCTGGAGTTGGTGTACTCCGGCAAATACAATCTCACCGATGAATTGCCGGGAACATCGCTCAACATCGGCAAACTGGTGCTGTCACCCACCCGAACCTATGCGCCCGTAATGATTCCCGTGTTGCGCGAGTTGCGTCAACATATTCATGGTATGGTGCATTGCAGCGGGGGTGCCCAGACGAAAGTGCTGCACTTCATTGACCAATTGCACGTGATCAAGGATAATCTCTTTGATGTTCCACCCCTGTTCAAACTCATACAAGGCGTCAGTGGCACGGAGATGAAGGAGATGTACAAAGTATTTAACATGGGCCACCGGCTGGAGTTGTATGTGCCCGAGTCGCATGCCCAGGCCATCATCGATATCGCGAAAACATTCCAGATAGAAGCCCAGGTGATTGGACGCGTGGAGAAAAGCACTGGTAAAGGTGTAACCTTGCGAACACCTTACGGAGAGTTCACCTACGGGTGATCAGGGCTTCTCACGCGCTTCCAACCGCGCCACCGACTGGCCCCCTTGCTCCCATACCATCGTTCGGCCCGCAATGGAGTAGGTTACGGGAGCCGAAAGAATCTGAAATAGAGCGTCTTCCACCCTCATATCCGGGCAGGCCATGCGCGTAGCGCCTATGCCACTGAACGAAAACGTTTTTTCACTGATTGCAGCCGTTCCAAAGAAGTTGTTGCAGCTGCCCATGCCACTGACTTTGGTGTCATCGGGCGCAAACAAAATGAAGGCTTCGCGGCCGCCCTCCGGAATGACAACGGGTTTTCCCTGGAGTTCTTTCAACACCCAACGCGTGTTGCGAAGGTCGGCCGGGGGTGTCTTCTGTGAACCTACGCAAGATCCGGCCAACACGAGGATGGCAAGTATGACTTTCATCTCGGAAAGATAGAGATCACCGTCAAAACCATATTGCCCGAATCATAAAAATCCGTCACCTTGTTGAACGAAATTTTGCGTTATGCCCAAACTCATTCTGTTTTTGTTAAGCCTGCTGGCGTTCGGTGCCCATGCCCAGAAAAAGGCAGCACCTGCCCCTGTCGCCAAACAGCCCCTTACCCATGCCGTGTACGACAACTGGAAGGAGATTCCCTACAAGCAATTGACCCCCGATGGCTCCGTGGCCGTGCTGGCCGTTAATCCCCAGGACGGAGATGGCAAGGTCATCTTCTATCACCTGAAGACAAACGTTCAGGACTCGGTCAAACGTGCAGCCGAAATCGGCCTGGTATACGACAGTCGTCAGGTCGTGTTTAAAATCAAGCCACAACAGAAAGTGGTCAAAGAACTGCGCAGGCAGAAAAAGAAAAAAGAAGATTTACCAAAAGACTCCCTCGGCATTTACCATATCAGCCAACGGAAAACGGAAAAAATACCGGATGTAAAATCGTACAAACTGCCCGAGAAGGCCGGAGGCTGGGTGGCCTACCAACTGGAAGTTAAAAAGGAAGGGAAGCTCAAGGCCGATGCGCCAAAAGCGGAGGAGAAGAAGCCCGCACCGCCAGCCAGAAAAAAGAGAGTGAACAATGATGATAACGGCTACACGCTGGTGCTCCGTTCGTTGACCGATGGAAAGGAAACCCAGTTTGGTTACGTCAAAGACTACACATTTGCCAAATTTGGCCAGGGCCTGTTGTTTTCTTCTACAGGTAATGACAGCACGATGAAGGCCGGTGTGTATTGGTACGACTTGAAAAGCGCTCAATTGACTGCACTGCATACCGGAAAAAGCAAATTCAAGTACAAGGGATTGTCGGTGGCAGAAGATGGTCAGCAAGTGGCCTTCCTGGTGGATTCGGATACCACCAAGGCATTGGTGCGGCATTTTCAACTGCATTATTGGAAGGCAGGCGAACCGGCTGCACGTTTTCTGGATGCGGAAAAATCGTTGGCCTTGCCTGCCAATTGGCTGGTGAGTGAACATTACACACCCCTGTTTTCAAAAAATGGTAAGCGACTGTTCTTCGGTTCGTGCCCGGTACCGGCTGTTGCCGATACCACGCTGTTACCTGAAGAAATGGCGGTAGTGGAAGTTTGGGGAGCGAACGATGACTACATCTATCCGCAACAAAACCGGCAACTGGACAACGAAAAAAAGCGCAGCTACCTGGCCATGATCGACCTTGATACGCGATCGATCCGCCAGATTGCCGGCCGTGAAGTGCCCACGGTGATGCTGGGTGACGAGGGAAATGCCAATATCCTGTTAGGGGAAAGCGATGTCAAGTATCGCAAAATGATCACCTGGGATACACAAAATTTTTCTGATCTCTACCTGTATGATGTGGCAGCTGGTACACGGAAGCTCATTCTGTCGCAGTTAAAAGGGAATGCCAACTTATCGCCAAAGGCCACCTTTGCCTATTGGTATAGCCTCACCGATACCGCCTGGTTTGCTTACGATATCGCAGGGGATAAAGCGCAGAAGTTGACGAATGGTTTGCGCGTGGCGGATGAAGAAGATGATCATCCGGATTACCCGAGCAGCTACGGGGCGGCCGGCTGGACGAAGGATGACCAGAACTTCCTGGTATACGATCGGTATGACATCTGGTCCCTTGATCCAAAAGGACAAAAGCCACCCGTTAACCTTACTAAAATCGGACGTACAGAGAAGACGCGCTTTCGCTACATCCGGCTGGACAACGAAGAGCGCTTTATTGATCCTGAGAAAGAGTTGTTGTTAAGTGCGTTTAATGAAACTACAAAGGCTGCGGGATACTACAAGCTGAGCCTGAAAGACGGTAAGCTGACCAGTTTGCTAATGAGTGACCACCGGTATAGTTACACCGCAAAATCTAAACTGGCCAATCAACTGCTCTTTACCCGCGAAAATTTCAGAGAATTTCCCGATGTGTGGACCACCGACTGGTCTTTCGCGTCACCCAGGAAAATTTCAGAAGCGAATCCACAAATGAAGAAGTTTTTCTGGGGCAGCGTGGAGCGCGTGAACTGGACTTCGCTGGATAACATTCCGTTGGAGGGTCTGCTGTACAAGCCCGAGAATTTTGACCCCAAGAAAAAGTACCCCATGATGGTGTACTTCTATGAAAGGTATGCGGACGATGTTCACCAACATTACGCCCCCGCTCCGATTCGGTCGTTCATCAACTTTTCGCTTTACGCCAGTAACGGCTACCTCGTGTTCGTGCCGGATATTGTGTACAAAATCGGGTACCCGGGCGAAAGCGCGCATAACTGCATACTGCCGGGCGTCACGTCTTTGATTGAAAAGGGATTTGTAGATGAAAAACGAATAGGCGTTCAGGGTCATAGCTGGGGCGGCTATCAAGTGGCCTATTTAGTGACGCGAACCAATCTGTTTGCAGCAGCCGAAGCGGGTGCACCCGTGGTGAACATGATCAGTGCCTATGGCGGAGTGCGGTGGGAAAGCGGCCTGAGCCGGATGTTTCAGTATGAAAAAAGTCAAACTCGCCTGGGCGGTTCGCTGTGGGAGAAGCCCATGCTTTACCTGGAGAACTCACCCATCTTTTTTGCCGACAAAATAAAAACGCCTGTGTTGATGATGCACAACGATGCCGATGGCGCGGTGCCGTGGTATCAGGGTATTGAGTATTACATGGCCCTCAGGCGGCTAAACAAACCCGTTTGGATGTTGAATTACAACGGGCAGGGACACGGCCTCACGCAGCGACAGGATCGCACCGATTTTGCCATTCGTATGATGCAGTTTTTTGACTACTACCTGAAGGGCGCTCCTATGCCACCTTGGATGAAGGGGGGCATTTCGGCTGTCGAGAAAGGCACGACCAAAGGATATTAATACCGACACGGATGGAAAAGCAGACATGGTTGCTGACCCAGCGGATTCTGTTCCGGTTCGGCTGTATTTATTTTCTGCTTTTCACGTTTCCGTCACCGTTGGATTATTTTGTTGGCATTGAGTTTATCACGCGGTACGACACGCGATGGGCAAGTAATATTTTGACAATGCTCCAACACGCCAATCGCACTTGAATATAATGTTCATAATCTGTTACTTTAGGAAAAAATCGTCATGAAAAAGTTAATCATTCATGCCATTGTTTTAGGTACATTGATTGCTTGTAAAGAAAATGGTCCGGAGCCACTTGAAAACCCTTTGGAGGTTCCTGTGGAAATAAAAGAGACTTTAGATCGTGCAGGATTTTCAACCGAAATGGGACTTGAAAAAGCGTGGATGGGCGGGAAAGAGGGCTATGTAGTCGAATTTGACATTTTCATTTCCAAGGATGAAGTCGAGGCGCTGACCCTAGAAGAACAGAAGACAGGGAACTCTGAGGGCAGAAGCACCCATTACAGAACCAGTAACATTGTAACAGGACTGCCGCGAACAATAAACGTGTTTATAGATCCTGGTTTTGATTTTAATACAATAGCATCGCTAGATGCGGCATTATCAAGATACAATAGCGCAGGCCTCGCCCTAAATTTTGCGAGAGTAACGAGTAACGTTGGAACCCATATTCAGGTGATGCCGTTTCAGCATCCTACCAGATTGGGTCAGCTATTTATCCTTCTGGAGAAAATCCAGGTGGGCTCATTGACTTGAATACGGCTCACTTCAATTCAAGCAATCAAATGCCAGCGGCAACAACAGTAATTGCACACGAAATTGGTAACACGATCGGATTCCACCATACTGATCGTGCGAATATTTCCTTTAGTTGTGGTTCTGGAGGTTCGGAAGGAGGAATGGGTTTTGGAGTAGTTCATATTCCAGGCACTCCAACTGGCCCCTCGCAAAATTCCTGGATGCTCGCGTGTATCCCGACAACAATAGATCGTCCTTTCACTTCTATCGACTTAACTGCCCTTTGCAATGTTTATGCAGGTTTCCCGGTTGAAGACCTATATTCTGTAACAAGCAATCGGTTAAATGGCATTGACGCTTCTACTGCCTCTAGGAGGGGGGTAAATTGTGAGGATTGGGCGAATACTCGGTTGTTAGCTTATACATCTGGCTATATTTTTGGCGTAATAAATGGCAGGTTTGTTCGAAAAGATTCGAACGGTGCGACCGTTGAACTTGGTTCAGGTTGGATAGGCTCGGAGGTCATGTCGTCCACAAATGGTTTTGTCTTCACCATTCAGGGAGGAAATTTTTGGCGCACCGATATAAATGGGAATACGATTTCTATGGGCTCCGGATGGGCAGGAGCACAAGCGCAGGCCGCAATGGATGGCTTTGTTTACACCATTCAGGGAGGAAATTTTTGGAAGACAAACGCAAGCTCGGGAGCTACATTCTCAATGGGATCAGGCTGGACTGGAGCGGAGGCCATGGCAGCAACAAGCGGATTCGTTTATACCGTTCAAGGAGGAAATTTTTGGAAGACCAACGCTTCGACTGGGGCAACTACCTCGCTTGGCTCTGGTTGGACAGGCGTAACAGCGATGACGTCATATAGTGGAAACATTTACGCAGTGCACCAAGGAAATTTATATCGAATAACATCAAATGGTGCCGCTACCCTCTTAAGCACAGCGTTCAGTAATACAACTGCTATTGCTGGTGTCAACTAGTATCACGTGCATTCCACACCGTTAGAAATAGAATTCGTCAGGTTTGATCCTCGAGACTTTCAACAAATGGAAGTTATCGTAAGTATTCACAAGGCAGTGCTTCCGGAGAGTTTTGTTGTGAGAATGGGTAATTATTTTATGAAGCGGTTTTATTACACTGTTCTGCCAAAAATGGGATTTCTGAATTGCCTATTGTTACAGTACAAAGGCACTTACGCAGGCATTATTGTGACTAATATTAAACCATTTTCACTGATTCGATCCTCGATACCTAGTAATTTTTTTACTTTTTGCTGGGTAATGTGTGTGTCCTTGTTACAATTAGCACAACGTTTTGCTGTATTATTCGAGGTGCTAAGGTACAAACCAGACCCCATTCTTAGAAGCTTTGAGCAAACAGGGACTGCCTTTGAAATTCTGACCATTGGAGTGCTCAGTAGTTTCCGTCAAGTCATTTTGCCGGATGGAAGGAAGTTATCTCACGCCTTACTTCATGAAGCAGTTTCCTATTATCGCGCAAAGGGTTTTACACATGTTACTGGGCAAATCTTGAAGTCGAATCAGGAAGCATTAAAGTTTTATTCGAAGTACAACGCCACGTTTATTCAGTCTTCAACTCGGGAGTTTGGCGTTGTAATGGACTTGCCCTTGTCAAATTTTAATACGCCTAGGTAAAAATGCCCATGAACCAAAAACCATTGTTGATTCATATTGATGTTGACTCCCCTTTGAAATTAATTGATTTTTATCGGCTAACATCAATTAACTATGACACCAACAGATTAGAAGATTTTTACAGGACAGCATTCGAACGGGCGAACGATTTCTTTGCCAGTCAATCAGTATTCGCTACTTTTTTCGTAGTAGGTGATGAGTTGGAGAAGAGCGTAGCCATACAAAAGTTAGTTTTGAAGGCATTTGGCGATGGACATGAAATTGAAAATCATACTTACTCTCACCCGTTTGGCTTGACAAGACTAACCGACCAGGAGATTAGGCAACAAATTGAAAAGTGTGGCCGGATAATCAGAGAGGTGACAGGCACCTCACCAATTGGATTTCGATCCCCGGGCTATAACCTAGATACACGTATTATCAATGTTCTTCAAGAGTTAGGATATCATTATGATTCCTCTGGCTTTTGGTCGATTATGAATCCTTTGTTGAGTATAACACGAAAATTTCTGTTTAAGAGTGGTTTACCGAATGCTGATTTTGGTGTGGTTAACAGCACGCTTCCAGTTAGGGTTTACAGGCCTCATGTTAATAACTGGCTCAGAAGCGATGTAACGCGTGATTTTCTAGAGTTACCTCTTCCGCGTACCAGATTTGCGCTGCCATTCTACAACAATTTCAATTTGTGGGCACCTGGGCTCTATAGCAACCTTGCTTCAAACACAATCGATCGACCGTACCTAGTCTATCTTTTCCATATAATTGAGTTTATGGATTCAACAGATCCTACAGTGCCTAAGGAACTTATTGTTCATCCGAACCTCAAAAAGACTGCTTCGCATAAAATTAAAAGATCCCGCGAAATCATTCGGGCGTTAAGCAAGAACTATCGTGTACAAAAGACTAGAGACTACATACGAGAGTGTCAAAAATCAGCTTGATTCGCCTTAAAAGCCCCATTACTCGTCAAACTGATTTTCAATGTCTGCGCTTAGTCGACTCTGGCAAAAAGCCAAGAAATTTCTGCTCTTCCTCTTTCTGGCGCAATTCGCCTATATCGTTTTGCTCAAGTGGGTTGATCCACCCATCACCATTACGCAGCTCACCAACTGGGTTCAGGGCCACGGCCTCAGGCGTGATTATGTCGACTACGAAGATATTTCTCCCTACATGAAGCTTGCCGTGATGGCATCCGAGGATCAGCTCTTCCCCGATCACAACGGGTTTGATATCAAGAGCATTCAGAAAGCCCTGCAGCATAATAAGAAGAAACCCAAACGTGTGCGGGGCGCGTCCACCATCAGCCAGCAGGTAGCCAAGAACGTTTTTCTGTGGCAGGGCCGAAGTTGGGTGCGCAAGGTCCTTGAGGTTTATTTCACCTTCATGATCGAACTGGTGTGGGGGAAGGAGCGGATACTCGAAGTGTATCTGAATGTGGCGGAGACGGGCACGGGAATTTTCGGTGTGGAAGCTGCCGCGCAAGCCTATTTCAAGAAGCCGGCAAAGAAGTTATCGCGTAGCGAGGCTGCCATGATTGCGGCCTGCCTGCCCAATCCAAAAAAATACAAAGTGAAGCCGCTGTCGAAGTATGTCGAGAGGCGGTACCCCTGGATTGTCAATCAAATGTATAACCTGGAGGGTGATGAAGACATTGAGCAGTTGTTGGGGCGAACAAAAAAGAAATGACGGTCAAAACCCGTCATCCTCCTCATCTTTCTTCTTGTCCTTCTTTTTCTCTTTTGCCGTGTCTCCGCCTAAGTCGTAGGGGTTTTCTTTTCCGTAGTAGGTCTTACGGAAGCGGTTGATGAAGGCCAGCGTTTCGTCATCGCTGCCGGGAATAAAAACCAATTCTCCCACTTTCGCTTTCGAAGCATTGGTTCGTTTGGCAATCTGGTCGTTAAAGGCCGGGTTGGAAGAGTGGACCATCATGCGGTTATCCTCAAAACCAAAGTAGTACCAGGAATCGGGCGAGGCTTTGATAAACACATGGAAAATCGGCTGGCCGTCCTCGGTGCGTTTCACTTCCATAAAGCCCTCAAAAGCACCGTTGATATCGTAACGGCTGATGTGGCTCAGGCCCAGCGTGCCTTCGTTGTAGAATGCTTTTTCTTTTTGCGACCACTTCAGGTCCACATTTGAAAAAGCAAGAGGCTTCACCAACATGGTAATGGAGGGTAACGGTACCGGCTCTTTCAGTGAGCGCTGCTCATATTCTTTGGCAACGCGCTCGCCTACAATATTCGCGACTTTGTACAGCAGGTCGGTGGCATCTCCGTGGGCTTCGTCAACGCTTTCGTTGTTTACCACGTTTTGCACGTCTTTACCCATCAGATCAAAGGCCGTTGGGGGCACCTTCATATCCACCAGGAGGAACGCATTCATGCGAATGTCATTGGTTACCAGGTTGCCGGATCCGATGGCTGAGGTGGTCACCGAAAAGTCGCGTTGACTTTCAAAAAAATTCACCAATCCCTCGAAGTTCACCTCTTGCTTATCCTCGTTATACGCCAATACACTTCCCGAAAGTTTTTCACCCGATGCTTTCTGGCGGTCCTCAATTCGAAACATGGTAGAATCGTAAAACAGAGAACCGGACGGGACAAAGAAATCATCATCACCATCGTCTTTCTTGTCGAATACAAAGGTGATGTAGAGGCTGTTGTCGCTGGCGAAGTGCAGCCCGGCCTGTGCTTTTTTTCCATCTTCCGTCACGGCATTGTCAAAGTCCAGATAGATTTCCTTTTCGTCTCCGCTCTGCGCATACTGCAGCCAGGTGTTGTAGGCTTTGATTTTACGCAGGTCAAGTTTCACATAGCCGTTCAGTTGCAGTGCGGGGCGTGTAGCGTACATCGTCATGTCCCCTTTATAGAAAATGCGCGGTGACAGGCGAATGTTGTCTTTGTCGATAACGGCTCCTTTGGCCACGGTTTGCTGCGTGGCCAGGCTCAGGTCGTCATCTTTTCGTCTGCGCTGCCCGGTGGATTCAATCGCCTCCAGGTGGAAGTCTGTCATTTTGATGTTGAACGTATCGCGTACCGAGTTGATGTACTTGTACGTGGCGTAACCGGAAAACGCCTTTCGCGAAACGATGTCAACCACACCCTCTGTCAGCAGGTGATAGCCATTAAGAGTGTCCAGCACAATGGTGGTATTTTTTAACTGTCCGATCTTGGCATTTTCCAGAATGAGCACCTCGTTGTTTTCCGGGGTAATCTTGGCATCGGCCACTTTGATGAACGGGATGCCGCTGACTTTTAGCTGCTGCCGGGCAATGTCGTATTCGGCTTGCGTGGCATTGAAATAGAGCGAGTCCAGATCTTTGCGCGTGGTGTAGAAATATGAATTTTCGATCGGCACATCGGCCGCCTTCGTCATCACAATTTTTTGGGTGTTCAGATCCCATCGCGCTTCAGGTATGGATGTTTTGAATTGAGCATAGGGGAAAGCAATAGCCGCTTCACCTTCAATCTCAGGGCTTATGGTTGCCACGTTTTTCACGAGGTCAAACTTGAGGCGAACATCGCTGCCGGCCAACGCGGGCTTGTCCGGATTGTTGGTCTTTACCTCAAAACGGGCATTGCGGGCGCCAAAATCTTTTTGGTTGAAGTGCATATCCTTTGAGGCCACTTCGGAACCACGGGTGGTCATGCGTCCCGATGCATTTACACCGCTCTTCGAAACGGTTACCACGCCATTCAACTGGGCCGTGTTCTGGTACAGGCCAAACGGGTCCTTGAGGTTTTTCAGTTTGAATTGATCTTGTTTGGGGAACCATTTCATCTGGTAGTCGCTGAACTTAACATCCGGAAAGAGCACGTTGCCAAATTGTTTCTCGGTGACGCTGCCGGTTTTGCCCCGGCCCACCACCGAGTCGGGATAAAAAATAAAATCAGGCGATTCTACACTGGCCGCGAGATAGTCGATGCGACCGGTGGCGCGAATTCCCGAATTGTCAAGACTCATGGCACCATACAAGCGGCCATCGCCATTGAAAAGCCGGTACCCTTTGTCGGGTACGCGGTGCTGAAAACCCAGCGACTTATCGGGCATCGTATGAAGTTTTTCCTTGAAGCTGGGGAACATGCCGCTGGTGACAAACGTACCCTCGAAGTTAATGGCAGCCGGATCGGCATCACTCAAGCTATCGAGTTTGAAGGGCGGCACCACAAAAAACACGCTTCGGTCGTAGGCGCCATTGAGCACTTCCTGCCGGTCAAAATAAATCACACCACCTGCAGTGGCATCGAGGCGTGGGTAATTTGGGTCTTTGACCTTTCCGGATTTGTTATCGGCCCGGGCAATAAACAGCGTGCCGGACGATTTGCTGGCCCCGGCCAGGCCTCCTTCGGCTGCTGCGGTAGAGTCAGCCCCCACCATGGCGTTGTTCACCCGCCTGCGGTTACCGTTTTTATCCGTCACGTAAAACCGGATGGAGTCAATATGGTTGAGGTTGATGAAGAAACTATCGTACTTCAAACGAAAATCCTTACCGGTAATCTCAAAATTGCCGGCCGTGATCGTGCCGTCAAACTTGATGTCGCGGTTCTGCAACAAAGTGATCACACTGCTGTCGGGCTTGATGTTCACATTCAGCGAATCGCTGATGTTGAATTCCTCCACGCCTCGCACCGTCATGTATTGTTTTTTCAGATTGTAACTGGCATTGGGGAAGCCTTTGGCAATCGAATGGATTTTTATGTTGTCAAAATCATCTTCGCCTTTTACGGAGCGCAGCACATGCACAGCTTTCGGTTGCACCCGAATTTTACCCGAACTCGGATCGTAGAGGATCATCCCTTTCTGCGCCAGAAAGTCCATAGCCATTTTCACTTCACCGAGGTCTTTGCGCGAGTCGCCCGCCAGGTCAAACACATAAAAATCATTGCTGGCCACTTTAATAGCATAATTGGCCACCAGCGCCAGGGGATGAAAACTAAATCCCTTGCCCCGCAGTTGGCGGTAGTCATCCGGATTATAGAAATCAGTTGATTCAATTACCATCGGTGCAATGTTGCCCGCGCCAATTGTGGTTATGCCGAGGCTGTCAGCTTTCAAATCCCATTGAATCTGATCGGCTGAGAAATCCATGGACAGAAAACTGGAATTAAACGGGGCATTTCGCAGGGCCGATTGATCTTTTGTAATGATCACCCGCTCGCGTCCACGGTCGTATCGAAAATTCACGGAAGGATGGTAGATGGAATCGTTTTCCTGGTAGAGCGTGACCTTGGCGGAGTTAGCTGCAATGGTGGAATCTTTAAATCCAAAGGATGCCGCCACTACGCGAAACCGTTTATCCGATTCGCCCCATAGTTCCAGCGTTGCCTGCGAAGCGCTTACCGACTGACTGGTCATGCCCGGTCCGTTAAGTCCAAAGCCGCCCGTGTACTTCAGATGCTCATCGCCTATGCCCATGACCTTAATGTCCGTTTCGTAAGAACGAAAGCGCGGGAAACTGGCTGCCTGCGGTGTGCGATGCGAGGTGCTGCGAAATTCCAGCACACCGGGCGTGAAGCCGGGCAGCCGTCCTTTGTACAGTAACTTCCCCTGCTCAGCTTTGAACACGGGTTGCGTGGTCTTGAAGTTGTACTTGTCTAACTCATAGTACACCGAGTCGGGACTAAGTCCGGCCGAACGCCAATCGAATCGCCCGCCCTCTCCGACAAAAAGTTTGTCGCGCATGGAGTAGGTGCCCTGGGTGTTTTGGAGCGATACCGAATCGTAGGGTGTAATGAAGTTTAGCGAAACGCGACTGAAAACAATTGCAGGCCCATACACCTCGGGTTGATAAATCGGCTGTTGCCACGAGGGGCGGTTATAGGCCGTGGTGTCAATCGGTTCTTCTACCGGAGGAATGTACGCCTGCGTGGTGTCAGCACTTGCCAGGGTTGGCATTTCCAGGTACTCAAACCGGTAACGGTCATTGGCGGGCCGCAGCACAAACGCTTTGGAGTCAAACAACACATGATGGGTAAAGAAGAGTCTGCTCTGGCGAAAAAATTCCATCGCCTGGCCCGTGGTTTCTTTATTCAGCACTTGCCCCGCAGTAGTCAGGTATGATGTCAGCGAAGCTCCGTCTGCGTTCTCAATGGCGATGGCGGATACCAGCGCCCCGTAGTAATCGACAAGGCCGGGCTGCACCCGAAACTTTTTGAGTTTCATGATCTCGGCATGGTCGCGCACAAGGCGTTTGTGCTCGGGGCTCATGTTATTCCAGCCCATGGTGAACCCGCTGGCCATCGCCATCGCGTCCACTGACTTCGTTTTTTCCAGGAGAAACCGGATACTGTCCTGAAAGGCATAGCGTTCCTGCGCCTGGGCCAGGCCAGCGGTCAACCACAATCCAATGATGAATGCTCGTTTCAGCACAAACAAACGCCTAAATTCGCAAAATATCGGCTAAATGTAATAACGGCCGGTATGGCCGGCTGCGGGTGGATGGGTTCACTTTTTTTGCAGCAGCAAGGAGGCCCAACCTTCACGTGTCGTCTCGCGAAGGGGTACAAACCCAACGGGCCGGGCAGCCTCCACCAAGTCGGTGCAGTCTTCGCGGTAAAACCCGCTCAACAACAGATGGCCGCCTGCTGCCAGGTGCTGCGCGTAGGCCCGCAGGTCACCCAGCAGCACATTCTTGTTGATGTTCGCCAGGATGATGTCAAACGGTTGGGCATAGTGGCGGTCACCGAGTTTGCCTTGCCATACGGAAATGCTCTGCGCGCGGTTTAATTCCACGTTTTCCTGTGCGTTGATCACGCTCCATTCATCGATGTCGAACGCATCGGTTTCAGTTGCACCTCGCAAATGCGCCATAATCGAAAGCACGCCCGTGCCACAACCGGCATCCATCACGCGCTTGCCCTGGTGGTCCAATTGCAATTGCTGCCCGATCATCAGTTGGGTGGTGGCGTGGTGGCCGGTGCCGAATGACATCTTGGGCGTGATGACAATTTCGTACGGGTACTTTCGGTCGATCACATGGAAAGCCGCACGGATCAGACATTGATCCTCCACAATAATCGGCTCCACGTTTTTCTCCCATTCTTCATTCCAGTTTTCGCGCGCCACCCGATCTTGAAAAAAAAGGAGCGGGCTCACGTGTTGGTATTTCTGTTGGATATCGGCCAGCAAACGGGCATTGGTCAGATTTTCCTCGCCATAGGCTTCAAACCCTTTTTCCGTTTCCATGAAGGTGTCGAATCCGGCTTCGGCAATCTCAGCCATCAGGATGTCCGCAAACTGCGAATCACAAACGACTTGGAGGCGCGTGTAGAACATGGTCAAAGATATCGCAATTCCGCCAGTTGATTGATCATCCACCCGGTGATGCTCAGTCGCTCGCGTGTGGCCGGCAGTACTTCGTGTTCCAGCTTGTCGCTGCGGAAACACACCAGCCGTCCGGCTTCCGGAAAGATATCGATTGGGGCATCGGCCGGATAGACGCGTAATTGCCCGCCCTGTGCCGCTTGCCAGTCTTTGTTCAGATAGCAGATAACCGATAGCTTTCGATGGTCATCTTTTTTGAATTGATCCAGGTGACGTTTGTAGAAAGTGCCGATGGGGTAGCGGGTCAGGTGAATTTCGGCATCACGAATGCCGGCATACAGTTCGCGGTTCACCGTGTCCCGGAGGGCGTCCAGTTTGGCGAGGTATCGCTGTACCGGTGCTGGCGCGCGCTCGCGGTCAATCCACTGAATGTAGTCGCCCCGAATGGCCTCGTTGATTTGCTTGCCCTCGTCCTTGCCGATGCCGGCCCTTTTCAGCTGTAACAAATCGCCCTGAAACGCGTCCAGCTTGAGGAGGTCATTCACTTCTTCGGGTGAAAGAAAATGGTCAACCACGGCCAGGTCGTGCCGGGCGAGGTCATCCACCAGGTGGTCCAGTTGAGTTTGCAGCGCAGGGTTCACGGGTGCAAAGGTAGAAGGTTTGATTATGGCCCGCTTGTTGTTTATTTGCCGTAAGGAAGATATAAAAATGAGAGGAAGATATTTGATTTGGTTGTTGGCGGCTCTGGGGGTTGCCTGTGCACCAAAAGAGGCGGTGCAATTTCGCAGCGTGAAGAATATTATGGTTGACGTGGGCCAGGGCGACCCGCTGGTAACAGGCGATGCCCTTTTTTATAACCCCAATAACCTGCGCATGAAGGTGAAGGAGATCAACATCGAGGTGTTGGTTGACGGTAAGAAAGCCGCCACGGTGAACGACCATCCGAACACGGTGGTACCGGCCCGGTCCGAGTTCACCGTGCCGGTGAAGGCCAAACTTTCGCTTAAGGAATTGGGTCTCCTGGATACGTTCTTCAATTTACTGGGCGGTAAAAAATATGAGTTGCGTTACGTGGGCTACATTCGCGTGGCGGTGCATGGGGTTACGGTGAAAGTGCCCGTGAACCACCGCGATGAGGTGAAGCTCAGGTTGTGATGCAGCCGAACGGCTACTAGCGGCAAGTGCCGGATGATCTCTTCATTGCGGGAGTCCCTTTCCCCCCTTATCTTCCCCCAAAACTTCAACCTATGCGCATTTCTGTTTTGCTTCTGCTGGCATTGCTAATTCAATGCTCGTCACCCGATACCCGAAACCGCGTTTCTTTTACCATCTCCTTTACAAAGGAGCTGAGCGATCAGGCACAGGACGGCCGCCTGTTACTGCTGCTGGCCAACAACGATAAGGCCGAGCCACGCTTTCAGATCGGGGATGGGCTCAACACCCAGCTTGTTTTTGGCCTCGATGTGGAGGGCATGAAGCCGGGTGATAAAATCACCGTCAGCGGGGAGGCCTTCGGTTTTCCCATTCGTAACATCGGTGACATCCCCAAGGGCGATTACTACGTGCAGGCACTCATCAACCGCTACGAAACATTCAACCTCAAAACAGGCCACACGGTGAAGCTTCCGCCCGACCAGGGTGAAGGTCAACAGTGGAATCGCAAGCCGGGCAACTTTTACAGTACGCCCGTGAAAGTTTCGATTGATCCGCAATCCAGCCAGGCAGTTGACCTTGTGATGGATCAGAAAATTCCACCGGTGGAGGAGCCGAGAGACACGAAGTATGTCAAGCACATCAAGATTGAAAGCAAGATGCTGAGCGAGTTCTGGGGTCGCCCGATGTTCCTGGGCGCCCACGTGCTGGTGCCTGAGGGATTTGATGAACATCCCGAGGCGCGTTACCCGCTGATGATTTACCACGGGCACTTTCCCAGCGATTTTGGCGGATTCAGCACCGAGCCACCACCGGCCGATATGGATACCACTGACTACAGTTCCCGGTTCGGCATCTATGGCTATAACAAAATACAGAAGCAGGAGGCTTACAACTTTTACAAGCAGTGGACCAGCAAAAACTTCCCCCGATTCTTGGTGGTGGAAATCCAGCACGCGAATCCCTACTACGATGATTCTTATGCCGTGAACTCGGCTAACCTTGGCCCGTATGGCGATGCTATCATGTACGAGTTGCTGCCGGAGATTGAGAAGAAATTCCGCGGCATCGGGCAGGGCTGGGCACGCTTCACCTATGGCGGCTCCACCGGGGGCTGGGAGGCGCTGGCCGTGCAAATGTTCTATCCCGATGAGTTCAACGGCTGCTTTGCGGCCTGTCCCGATCCCATCGACTTTCGCGCGTTTTGCCTGGTTGACATTTACAAACAGAAAAATGCCTACTGGTACGAGAGTGATTTCAAAAAGCTGCCGATCCCTTCGCACCGCAATTACCTCGGCCAGATTCAAAGCACCATGCAGGAGAGCAATTACTACGAGTTGGCGCTCGGTACCAAATCGCGGAGCGGACAGCAGTGGGATATCTGGGAAGCGGTGTATTCACCCCAGGGTGACGATGGTTATCCGAAACGCATCTTCAATAAAGAGACGGGCGATATCGACCCGGAGGTAGCGGCCTACTGGCGCGAGCATTATGATTTGCGCCACATTCTGGAGCGCGATTGGAAAACACTGGGACCCAAACTACAGGGAAAGATTCACATCTATTGTGGCGATATGGATAACTATTATCTAAACAATGCGGTGTACCTGATGGAAGATTTCCTGAAGAAGACCAACAATCCGTTTTACGCAGGCGAAGTGGATTATGGCGACAGGGCTGAACATTGCTGGAATGGAGATCATGAAAATCCGAACTACATCTCGCGCCTGCGCTACAACACCATGTACCTGCCGCGCATTTTGAAGCGCATCGAACAAAGTGCACCCCGCGGGGCGGATACGAAAAGCTGGAGTTATTGAGAAGATTAGAAGATGAGAATAGAGAAGTAAGGACAGTAATCCAGCATCTGGTATCCAACATCAAGTATCCAGCATCCTGAACCATGGAACTTTCCTACATCCTGAATGAACTGGGCGAAGATCGCGACCAATACTTCAATGCGATTGCTCCGCCCATTATTCAAAGCAGCAACTTTGCCTTTCGCACGGTCGCGGAGTTTCGGGCGGCACTGGCCGATGAGTACCACGCTACCCTTTACAGCCGCGGTAACAACCCGACCGTAGATATTTTGCGCAAAAAACTGGCGGCCCTTGATGGTGCCGATGATGCCCTGGTTTTTGGAAGTGGAATTGCGGCCATCAGTATTCCGCTATTGGCCTTGCTGCAACAGGGCGATCACATCGTGAGTGTGGCACGCCCGTATAGCTGGACGATCAAGTTGTTTGAAAAGCTACTGCCGCGCTTCGGCATTACCACCACATTTGTCGATGGCACCCAAACCAAAAATTTTGAACAGGCGCTTCGTCCGAACACCAAACTAATCTACCTCGAATCGCCCAACACGTTTACGTACGAGCTTCAGGATTTAGGGGCCGTGGCCACGCTCGCCCGAAACCGCGGTATTGTTACCATGATCGACAACAGCTACTCGGGCCCGCTGTACCAACAACCGCACAAAATGGGCATCGACCTGGTGGCGCAGAGTGCAACCAAATTCATCAGCGGCCACAGCGATGTAGTGGCGGGTGTGGTCACCGGCTCGCGCCAACATATCCAGAAGATTTTTGAAGGCGAGTTTTTGAACATTGGAGGTAACATTTCACCCATGAACGCATGGCTCTTGATCCGTGGCCTGCGCACCTTGCCGCTGCGCATGGAGCGTATCTGCAACACTACCCATGCGGTGGTGGATTATCTGGCTGCCCATCCCAAGGTGGAGCGGGTGATTTTTCCGTTCCATCCCTCTTTTCTGCAATACGAACTGGCGAAAAAGCAAATGAAAAATGCAGGTGGCTTATTCAGCATCGTGCTTCGGGCTACCACGCTGCAGCAGGTGGAGATGTTCTGTAATTCGCTGCAACGGTTTTTCATGGCCGTGAGCTGGGGAGGCCACGAGTCATTGGTGATTCCTTCGGCCGTCTCCATACGGCCTGATGAATTCAACCCGGCTGAGGAGCGGCATCGGTTGATTCGGTTGTATGTTGGCCTGGAGGATGCGGATTACCTCATCAGCGATTTGAAGCAGGCATTGGAGAGGGTGTGATGCCGGAATGCCTTATACGGGGAGTTTTTCTGATTTACTGAACGCGTATAAGGGGTTTACTCTTTGAGTTGTTAGGGTGGCTGTACGGTCAAGTCTGTAAAGCAATTGCGGAGGCGAGATTTCGTACCTATTTCGGTCCGCTATTTCATAGTGTGCTTCACGGGCAATACAAATTCTACAATCGATTAACGGGGGAAAATAAGCTGCATTTTCTCCGGCTTGTGCGCGATCATTACGAGTACTTCGATTTTATTCCCCGGAAGATTAAGCTGACAAGGGAAAGGAAAACAATCATAAGCAGCGCAGCTGCGCAACGGGTGCTTCGTTTTCCGCCCGAGAGCCTCACCTTTTGGACGCGAATCATTATTTATTCCGCTGACTGTGAATCGAAGATCACCGGCCAGCGGCATCAGGGCGAAGTGAATCCCGGGTTGCGAACCATTGTCTTTGGCTGGACGGGTGTAAGGAGGGGGCTTCATCGCGATGAAGACGGGCTGAATCTGTTGTTACATGAGTTTGCACACGCACTCTGGCTGGAGCACAAACTCACGTCTCATCGATACTCGGTTTTGGATCCGTATTGGGTTAGCGAGTTTGAACGGCTGGCCTTTGAGGAGATGAAACAGCTGCAGGCTGATAAAGGCCACTTTTTCAGGCGCTATGCTTTCGGTAACATGGAGGAATTTTTTGCCGTTGCCGTTGGAGCGGCCCGTGCAATTGGAAACTGAATTGCCCCAGTTTTGCCAGGTGTTGCAGCAAATTTTGCGACAAACACCTCCGAAGTTTTGATCGCCCGCATATCGTGCGCACCCGTAATTCGCGTTTGACATTCTATTCAATATTAGGGGCATCACTAAAATCCACCAAAAAAATCTAAATGTCATTCCGGCCCTTGTGCCGGAATCCCATTCCAACCACACCGAATCAGATACCGGAACCAGTCCGGTATGACAGGTCGAGGTTTTTAGAGATGCCCTTAAATGTTTTTGGGGGGCGAATGTAACCTAATCGTTTGTTGCTCGTCTCTAGCCAAATGAATTCTAATTGCATGCTTAACCAACTCCCCGCCAGCATTCGGGTCAGACTCGTAGCGCTGTGGACGACCGTCATGTTCTTGTATGTATATGGCGACTACTTCGCCCTGTATATCCCCGGTGAAGCCGGGAAGTTGGTGAGTGGCAATACCCTCTTGAACAATCCGCTAAAGGTATTCGCTGCCTCGGTATTAATGGCGTTGCCTCCCTTGGTGATTATTCTCTCCGTGCTCGCCCGGGCATCCGTTGCGCGGTGGGCTAATATTATCTTCGGTGTGGCGTTCACCGGCAATATGGTGCTCATAGCGGTAACGTCAATGCCCGTAACACCCGAGGTTGCCGCTTACGTGTTTTATGCCGTCATGGAAAGCATCGTCACCAGCGGCATTGTATGGCAGGCGTGGAAGTGGCCAAAAGCGGCTTAGATGAATTTTGTCGGCATGTGAGCACCGGAATCGGAGGAACAAACTTCACATCAACACGCTGCGAAACGCTGCTGGCCGGTTGAGGATGTGGGCAATACCTTTGCTCACCGAGAGCAGTGCCTGCGGATCCACATGCACCGGTATTTGAAATAGTTTATGAAAACGCTCAGCCAATCCTGTAAGCCGGGCATGGCCGCCTGTCACGAACATACCGGTGCGGTATAGGTCGCCCGCCAATTCGGGAGGGCAAGCCTCCAGCGATTGATGAATACACGATTCAATTTGACGGAAGGGGCGGTCCAGTACGCGGGAGATCTCGGCCTCGTTCACCCAGCGGGTGGACGGAATCCCTTCGCGCAGGTCTTTGCCCTTTACCAGTCGGCCAATCGTGCTGGACGCGATCGGCTCGTAGACGCAACCGAGTTCTTTTTTCAACTGCTCGGCTGTTTTTAATCCAATAGCGAGATGGTGCTCGCGTCTGAAGTAATCCTGAATTTCTTCATCCAGGGTGTCGCCTGCCACGCGGACGGACTGGAAAGCCACTACACCGGAGAGCGAAATCACCACCACTTCGGTGATGCCGCCACCGATGTCCACCACCAGCTTGCCCTCAGGCTCCTGAATGTTGAGCCCCATGCCGAGGGCGGCCGCCAAAGGTTCATGTACCAGATGGGTATGGCGGGCCGAGAACTGATCCAGGGTATCGCGCAGGGCACGTTTCTCTACGGGCGTGGTATCGTAGGGCACACCCGAAATGAGGAATTGAAACCCGCGCAACAACGAGGGTCGGCTGGCTTTGCGCACGAGGGCCCGCATCATCTGCTTGGCCGACTCACCATCGGAAATAACGCCCCCGCGCAACGGCCGGATGGGCTTGAGGTGGTGATGGGTTTTTTCCAACATCGCGTAGGCTTGCTCGCCCACAGCTTCAATGCGGTGGCTGTCTTCGTCCACGATCAGCACCGAGGGCTCACTCAAGAGCAAGTGATGCTGATCGCGCAACAACGTATTGGTGTTGCCCAGGTCTATGGCCAGGTTTCCGGAGCGCGAGAATAGCATAGTGCTGGTAAAGATAGCGAAAACCGCTAGTCAGAGCACGGGCAACGTTACCCCCGAAGTGCCGCGGGGCCGGTATAGCTCACAGAATTCCGTGAAGTTGTGCGTATTGCAACAGCATGATGGTTTTGCCGTCTTTGATTTCGCCCCGGTCCACCATTTCCAATGCCTGCTGAAAGCTAAGTTCCAGCACCTCGATGTTTTCTTCTTCTCGGGCTACGCCTCCGCCTTCGGCTACCTTCATCTCCGGTGCATAGGCAGCAACGAAAAAATGTAACACTTCGGTAACGGAACCGGGCGACATGTAGGCTTCAAAAACTTTGCGCACCGCACTGATCTTGTAACCTGTCTCTTCCTCGGTTTCGCGCCTGATGCAATCCTCGGCATTGTCTTTATCCAGCAAGCCGGCACAGGCTTCAATCAACATACCGGTTTCGTTGCCGTTTACAAATGTAGGCAATCGAAACTGCCGGGTGAGGATGACGGTTTGTTGTTCTTTGTTGTAAAGCAAGATAGTGGCGCCATTGCCGCGGTCGTATACTTCCCGGCTTTGCACGTGCCGGGTGCCATCTTTTTTGGTGTACTCGTAAGTCAGTTTCCGCAACACATACCAGTTGTCGGAGAGAACTTCGGTATTGGTGATTTTGACGTTGGTGATCATGGTGAGGGCGGCACGCGGAACTACTTCTTTCCGTTGCTAATGTGCTCCCCGATGAAACGAAGGCCATCCAGCGTAAGTTGCGGGTCTACTACCTGGAAATATTCTTTCAATGACGTAATCACGAACGACAGGCCACCCGTAGCCACGGCCAAACACGGACTGCCCAGCTCCTGGCGAATGGCCTCAATCATGCTGCGCACCAACCCATCGTAACCAATTACAATTCCGGATTGAATGGCCGTTACCGTGTTCGTGCCCAGCGCAGAGCGGGGCATTTCCAGCGGCACATCAAACAACTTGGCTGTATTCTGGCTTAGCGCTTTGATGGCGGTGCGCAGACCGGGTACAATGGAAACGCCCAGAATTTTTCCATTGCGGTTCACCGTAGTGAAAGTAAGCGCGGTGCCAAAGTCTACCACTACACAGTTTTGTCCAAACTTGGAGTACGCAGCCATGGCGTTGGCCACCAGGTCGCTGCCAATTTCATAGGGGTTGAGCACCTCCAGCGGCAATTGCTCATATACTTTCGGACCGAGAAAAATCGGCTCGCGGATAAACAACGAGCGAATAACGTTCTTGATCTTTTCATTGAGACCCGGCACCACGCTGCTGATCACGATAGTCTCGATATGTTCGCGTTGAAGCGATGCTTCGAGAAAATAATCACGGATTTTTACGCCATAGAACAATTCGGGCTGATCGGGCCGTGACGGAACACGCCAATGATGGCTCCAGGCCTGGCCGTTCCACAAGCCGATGGTGATATCACTGTTGCCGATGTCGAAGGCGAGTAACATTTTAACTGACGATTTCGAATTTAGGAATTTCGGTTTTCAGATTTTTGATTTTTAATTCTGACTAACTCCTGAACATCGTATTGATCCAGAAGTGCTTTGGCGCCTTGCCTGTTTAAACTAGTCTTGTTCGCAATAAGGTCATCAATGTGTATGATTTTGACTTTTATTTCCGGTGAGACCGAAAACTGATTTGCGCGGGCGTACGCAGTAGCGTAATCAATGCCGGGCGTAAAGGTCAATACATCAACAGCATCGGGCTCAAATCCAAAGGCAAGAAATATTGCATTTTCAAAATCTGAAGCGTCCAGGTCTTCGAAGGAAAGCCCAAGTTCACGGAAGGCCTTCAGCACACGCTCCCCGTTCGACCGGGTCGGCTCCACTAACAAATCAAGATCACCTGTGCCCCGAGAAACACCGTAATAAATGACGGCAAAGCCGCCAACCACAATGAATCGCACTTCGTTTTTTACCAACGATACAATTAGCTTTAAATGAAAAGGACTGAAAAGGCTCATGCCTGCCGGACCATTTTTACAGTCAGTCCCTCATAGGAATAATTCACCCCCGGCTTTCGCAAACGCTCCTGCCAAACGCGCAACAGGCGTAGGCGTTCTTCCGGCTTCATGGCTTCAAATTCAGCTTGCCGCTTGGCGTGTATCTTTTCTGGAGTTGTTCTCTCCACTTTCATACCGAAAGGTACAACGAAAAATTAAAGGAACAGGTACTGTACAAAAGCATAGAGCCCGAGAGCCAGCAATACGAAGCCCGGCACAAGTTTGGCCCACGCCCCGCTGACATAGCGTGAAACACGCTGCGCCATAAAGGCAAACACGGTGAGTAGTAACATGGCCCCAACAGCCGTGCCCAGAATGTAGCTGTGCAGTAACCACACACTGCTCAGATTAATCCATCCCTGCGATTTGAGATAAGCCGTTACACCGATCCAATACGGTATGGCCAGCGGGTTCAACACGCTTAAGACAAACCCTCTGCGAAATCCGCTCTCTTCAAACCGCCTGGCGAAGGCCGTAGGCTTGCGGGCTGACCAAAGGTTGAGCGCACCCAAAAGTATCATCACCACGGCTGCTATCAGTCTGAAGTTTTCGATCACCAGGGGGTTGTTCGTAATCCAGTATTCGAACTGAATCCCGATCCAGGTGTAAGGATACTCCACGATGGAAACCGCCAAGGCAAACCGAAGGGCCGTAGCCACTTTGCGTTCCAGACCCAGTTGCAGCACACACAGGTTAAGCGTACCGGGCGGTATGGAGCCAATGAAGCTGAATACCAAACCAACCAGAAAAACCCAGAGTAATTCCATTATACCTGTGCTGCCTTGAAGCGCTGATAGATCTTTTTTCCTTCCGCCAAAGATAAGTAGGGAACACCGAGCCGATGGTTGGCAACACTGACGCGGTATAGCGTGTGCCAATGCCGAAACAACGTTCGCCACGCGGCCCACAGCGAGGCGCCCGGGTAATAGATGTGGGCGGGTTCCGCTCCGCAACCGTTCAGTTCCATGATTTTGATGCGCCCCGCTTGCAAATCCTCCACCGAGGCACAGCGCAAATCAAACCTCCCGAAATAGAAACCGTTGATTTGTTTGCTCATGCGGTCGAACGAATCGGTGAGTTGAGGTGTAATGAGGTGATTGGCGTTTACAAACTTGGTGCCCAGGCAATGATTGCCGATGGAGACAAGTTCAACGAGGTTGCCAGCAGCAGGAATCGAATTCATTTTGTCCCCGAGCCGCGCCATCAAATTATCCCACTGGAGCAACGCACGCGGATTGGCCCGGATCAGTTCGGCCAGGGTGTGCCGCCCATCCCCTGTTACCGACAAGAATTCCTTTCCCGTAATGCTATTCACCGTACCACGCTCGGTACCCGGCAGCCGCCAATAGAAAACACCGAATTCAAGCGGAAGCGTGAGTAACTCCTGTGCAATAAAACTGATTTTGATCTGGGTGAGGTACTGCTGCACATCGGCTTCTGTGTTGATGCGCTTCACCATCCAGCCGCGTTCACCCATGTCGGGTTTAAAAATCACGGGTAATGCCAGCCCCGCTTCGGTTAACTTCGACATCACGTCCGCTGCGTTCAACCGGGGCGATAGCCGGATGCTCGTGGGCTTGAATGGTTGGGGAATGAGCTCCAACACGTCAAACTTCGATTCGCCCATCATACCACCGGTGGGTATTGAGGGGTTAGATGCTGAAAAGAAAAACAGGGCGCGCGCACGCAGCGCCAGCCATAACCAGTAGAGAAACAAGGGCCACTGTACCGCCCAGAAAGGCCAGTACTCCCAGTTAAACAAACGGATGACGAATGGTGAACGGAACAATCGCGTCATGAACGCGGAGCCATCGAAGTTTCTTGATAGCGAATGGTGGATACGGCAACGCCAAAATCGGGGGGCAGGGTAACGTAAGGGGCCACTTCGCGCACCCCGATTTTCATGATGGCCATATGATGCACCGCATGCTCAATGTTGTAGGTAAGTTCACGCAGGTAGTTCGTATCAAGGGTTATCGCCTCATCGCTGTTGCGTTCGTAACCGACCTCCAGTTTAAGCCGTTGGTGCGGGGGCTGCTGGCGGACAAAGTCACGTATGCGGCAGATGGCCGCCAGGGCGACAAACTTGTCGGATTCAATAATTTTGTCGTGGGCGCGTTTGTCGTAATTCACTGTGCCCGATTGCACACCGGCTTCCAGGCATACAAAAAACTCGAGGGTGTGTCGCAGGTGTTGGCCCACCGTAGATTGGCTAAGAGCGGCCGAAGGGGTTACAAAGTCTCGCTCCTCGATGCGCTCCACCAGATCGGCCAATTGCCCTAAAATCGTGTCGCAGGCCTCTACCAATTGCATATGGTCAGTCAAAGCCCAAATATACCCCAAAAACCAGCCCTTGCTTGGTGAAAAATGTTCCGGTGGATAACGTTTTATACCATTGGTCGGCTGGGCGGCATTTTAGTCCGGCAGTTCATCTTTGACGATTTCCCATACCAGCTCGGGCTCATATCCTTTTCCAATCGCAAAACGGGCCACCTTGTTGCGTTTGGCCAGCAGATTGCGCTCGTGTGTTTCTTTAATCTTTTTCCGAACAACCAGCATCAGCGATTTTCGGTAATCAGCGGCATCAATTTCCCTGATTCCGGAGCGAATACAACGTTCGGTGAGGCCCCGGGACTTCAACTCCTGCTCGATTTTCAGTTTACCCCATTTCTTCATCCGAAACTTGCCACCTGCAAACGCTTTGGCAAATCGCTCCTCGTTGAGAAAGCCGTCAGCCATAAGCTTGCCGAGAATTTCGTCTACCTGGGAGGCAAATAGCCCGTAATCAAAAAGCCTGCGTTTAACCTCCTGATGCGAACGTTCCTGGTAAGCGCAATAGCGCATGATGCGGGCGAGTGCCTCGGCAGGGGAGAGTTTTTTAGTGCGCGGGCCATCCATAGCCCGAATTTACTTGATCAGTCCCCGCGTTTTGAGAATGCTCTGGACGAATTTACGCTCGTTGTCGGTGTTGAAGATTTTGAATGGCCAGTGAATGAGTTGTGCTTTGTTGACGAAGAGCACCATGTAGTCCTTACCCACCTGCGCGCGCTTGATCTGGTCCCATTTCAGCGGCATGCCTTCGCGCGGGTTCAGCTTCATCAAAATTTGCTGGCTGGAGATTTCATATGAAAAGCGTTCGAATAACATCTTACCCTGATCGAGTTGGGTGACTCCATAAAACTGTACCCACCAGAATAACAAGTACAGCAGTCCTCCGATAACCGCCCCAACGAACCACCAGATACTGGGTGCCCACACGTAGTTCAGGCAGATGGCAATGAAAAAAAGAGATACCCACCATTGCTGGCGAAGCACGGCCCTGAGGGCCATCTTGATGTAGGCGCTTTTTTCCAGCCGGTAGTTTTTAGTTTTAACGATCATAGCTTTCCCGAAAAGGAGGCAAAAATAGGCAGTAATTTTAGTTTTTAATCATTCCCTCCAGCGGTCAGCCTTTAACCACCTTCAGGCTGAGATCTACGCTTTTGACGGAGTGGGTGAGGGCGCCTACTGAAATGTAATCCACACCGCATTCCGCTACCGCCCGTATGGTGGCTTCGGTGATACCCCCACTGGCTTCTGTTTTACAAACTCCGCCAATGAGCGCTACGGCTTTTTGCATGTCTGCCAGCGACATGTTGTCGAGCATGATAACATCGGGCCGGGCTTGCAAGGCCTCGGCTACTTCGGCCAGGTTACGCGTTTCCACCTCCAGGCGCAGCGGTTTATTGATCGCTGCCAGGTATTGGCGTGTGGAGGTAATGGCGCGGGTGATGCCACCGCCCATGTCTACGTGATTATCTTTTAACATCACCATGTCGTAGAGCGCAAACCGGTGGTTGACTCCTCCGCCAATGGCCACCGCCCATTTTTCGGCCAGCCGGAAATTAGGGGTGGTTTTTCGTGTGTCCATCAACCGCGCTTTGGTTCCTTCGATCAATCGTGCAATACGGTGCGTGAGCGTGGCAATACCACTCATGCGTTGCAGGCAATTGAGCACCAGCCGCTCGGCTTGCAGAATGGATTGTACACGGCCACTGACGATAAAGGCTGTTTCTCCCGGGCGAACCTCATCACCGTCATGCCGCAACAACTCAACTGCGAGGTGGGGGTCTACGGCTCTGAAAATTTCCACCGCCAGTTCGATGCCGGCCAGTTTGCATTCTTCCTTTACCAGCAACCGGGCGCTCGCTTCTCTCTCACGCGGTATACTGCCCAGTGTGGAATGATCACCCTCCCCGATATCCTCGGCCAGGGCAGATTGAATAAACGATTGAAGGGCTGCGGGAGTAATGTAGGCCGGGCGCGTCATTCCTTCACGAAACTCATTTCGTGAATAAGGAGTTGGCCGCCCACGTCCTTTACGCGAATCAGCACATTGTAGGAAGTTCCGCCACTCTCGTAGCGGCCAATTGCATATTGCAGACCGCCCTTGGAAGCACCGGTGTGCATGATGGTGAAGTTGGCGGGCGGGCTCTTCTTGAAAAAGTCGCGCATGACAAACTCGCCCTGTGTTTTGCTGTAGCTGCTCACGTTGCCGTCCAGCGTTATCTCGATGGATGTATTGAAATGGCGAGCGAGCGCCTTGGCATCACCGGCTTTAATGGCCTCACGTATCGGTCCGTGCCACTCGGCCTGCGCCACGGCCTGCGTAGCGGCTACACCCAACAGCACCAAAAACAGCCAAATTTTTATCATCTCCTGATCTGCTCGAAAAACGTGCCACAAATATACCATTTAAGGCCACTTGCGGGGGCCAGAGCCAGCCTTGCACGTATATTTGCAGTTCTTTCAAATCCAGACGATGAACCGCAAAGTGTTGTTGATGATTCTTGATGGCTGGGGTATTGCGCTCAACAAAGCCGTATCAGCCATCGACCAGGCCAAAACGCCTTATATCAACTCGTTGTACAAGAAGTACCCTCACAGCAAATTGGAGGCCTCGGGCCTGGCCGTGGGGTTGCCACCCGGACAAATGGGTAACTCGGAGGTTGGGCATATGAACATTGGAGCCGGCCGCGTGGTCTATCAGGATCTGGTGCGCGTCAACAAAGCGATTGAAGAACGAGAGTTGGCCACCAACGCTGTGTTGCAATCTGCGTTTGAAGACGCGCGTAACAACCAAAGGGCTGTGCATTTCATTGGCCTGGTTTCCGATGGAGGTGTACACTCCCACATCGGTCACCTGAAAGGCCTGTGCTCACTGGCGAGGGAAGCCGGACTGAAACGTGTTTTTGTTCATGCCTTTACAGACGGCCGCGATACCGATCCGAAAGGCGGGCGCGCGTATCTCGCAGACTTGAAAAGTCACCTTGATCAAACGGGCGGAAAAATTGCCAGCGTGGTTGGCCGCTACTATGCCATGGACCGCGACAAGCGATGGGAGCGCGTGAAACTGGCCTATGATTTACTGGTAAACGGCACCGGCACACCGGTTAGGGATATATTGGCGGCTGTTGAAAAGTCTTACGAAGATGGCGTTACCGATGAATTTATCAAACCCATTTTGGTTACCGGTGAAGATGGACAGCCATTGGCCACCATTCAACCTCACGATGTGGTCATCTGCTTTAATTTCCGCACCGACCGTGGCCGCGAGATCACACAGGTACTGACTCAGCAGGATTTCCCCGATCAGGGCATGAAAAAATTACCGCTGCATTATGTTACGCTCACCAACTATGATGAAACGTTCAAGAATGTGGAGGTGATTTTTGATAAAGACAATCTGGAGAATACGTTGGGTGAAGTATTGGCCAAAGCCGGCAAAAAGCAAATTCGTATTGCCGAGACGGAGAAATATCCGCACGTAACGTTTTTCTTTTCGGGTGGCCGCGAGACTCCTTTTGAAGGCGAACAGCGCATCTTATGCCCTTCGCCCAAAGTGGCCACCTACGATTTACAGCCCGAAATGAGTGCACGTGACATCCGTGATAAGATTATTCCAGAATTGGAAAAAAAGGAAGCGGATTTCATCTGCCTGAACTTCGCCAATCCTGATATGGTGGGTCATACCGGTGTGTTTTCGGCAGCGGTGAAAGCCTGCGAAACTGTTGATCAGTGCAATGAAGCCGTAACCGAGGCCGCTCGCCAAAATGGCTACTCGGTGATCATCATTGCCGATCATGGCAATGCCGACATTATGATCAACGAAGACGGCACACCCAATACGGCACACACAACTAATCTTGTCCCGTGCATACTGGTCGATGATCAATACCAGGGGCCATGGAAAAATGGTAAACTGGGTGATTTGGCCCCGACCATCCTGGGCCTGATGGGCATTGCAGTACCAAAAGAAATGACGGGCGAACAGTTGACACGCGCATGAAGTGGTTTTGGATAGCGCTGGCGGCTCTGACAAGCAGTTGTCAGCAGCCGGTGGCCGACAAGCGTGGGCAACGCCCGCTGTACAACTTCGATAGTCTGCTCGCGGCACAAGGCACGCAGCCACGCTACATAACCAAGATTACCCGTGTCAATCAAGTGGTGGATTCGGTCGTGTTGACCCTGACTGCCGGGGACTGGCAGAAGGAGCTGGCTGTTTTTAAAAAATTGCAGGCGGTGAACCGCTCCGCTTATCGCGATCAGTATGTGATGAGGGAGTATGATGACCCCCGCAGCAACCTGACGGTGCGTGAGTACCACGGCCGCCACGCCCCGGTTGGCATTTTGCGCCTGTATTTTTTAGACCGACCTCAGCGCATTCAAAAGATTGAAGCCATTCACCGCGAAAAGAGTTTTTTCTTTTCGGCCGAGCGTCAGTTTCGTCTGCAGTTTGAGTCGCCCGGAGCGGCACGCCTGTCAGGCTTTGGCCAACAAGGCGGCCAAAAGGTTTTTTGGGGTGACACCACCTTGTTTGATATCCAGGTTCGGATGCAATAAAAGGAGCGAAGGCTTCGTCTACGACAACGAGTAAATTTAAGATGGCAAAAAGGCGATTTTCGGAAGATGACGGTCAACCTAAAGCGAAGTTGACCCGCGAGGGGCTGCGTAAGTTTCTGGGTATTTTTCGGTTTGTGCTGCCCTATCGTTGGGTTTTTGCCCTGGGCCTGTTGTCGCTGGCGCTGTCCAGCGTGACGGTACTCGCTTTTCCATTCTTTGCCGGTAAACTGCTGGATGTCGCCCAAGGTAAAACTTGGATGTTTATTGACTCCATCAGCCAGATCGCTTTTATCCTCATGGGTATATTGGCCGTGCAAAGCGTGTTTTCCTTTACCCGCATGTTCACCTTCACCAAGGTGAGCGAAAACGCCTTGGCCGACTTGCGGCATGCCGTGTTTGACAAAATGATCTGGCTGCCGATGTCTTTCTACGATTCGCGCAGAGTAGGAGAACTGATGAGCCGCATCACCTCCGATGTATCCACCTTGCAAGACACGCTGACATTCACATTGGCTGAATTACTGCGCCAAATCCTGGTGTTGGTATTTGGCGTCACCATCATCTTTGTCTTAACGCCCAAACTTACCTTGTTTATGCTCATCACCTTCCCCGTGTTGGTTCTGGCAGCCCTGGCGTTCGGTAAGTTCATTCGCAAACAGTCAAAAAAAATACAAGATCAGTTGGCTAACGCCAACATTGTGGTGGAGGAGGCACTCCAGTCCATTAGCGTGGTGAAGTCGTTTACTAACGAATGGCTGGAAATCGGTCGGTACCGGAAGTCGTTGCGTGAAGTCGTTGACACAGCCGTAACGGTAGGTAAGTATCGCGGTTTATTCGTCTCGTTCTCCATCGTTGCATTTTTTGGGGGCATTGTTGCGATTAGCTGGTACGGTGCCAATTTGGTACAGGCGGGTGAACTGACCGTGGGTGACCTTTTTTCATTCGTGATCTATACATCCTTCATCGGGGGATCAATCGCGGGTTTGGGTGACATCTACAGTCAGGTGCAGAAATCGATTGGGGCATCCGAACGGTTGATCGAAATTATACATACGCCTGATGAGCGCGAGCCCAACCCGCAGCATTTGAAACTGAAGGGACAGCTATCGTTTGAAAACGTTTCATTTGAATACCCCACCCGACAAGACGTTACGGTGCTGCGCGAGATTGATTTTCAGGTTCGGCCTGGAGAGCGGATTGCCCTGGTTGGTCCAAGCGGAGCCGGGAAGTCGACCATCATTTCGTTGTTGCTGCGCAAGTACCCGGTGAGTCACGGGGTCATTCGGGCCGATGGGGAGGACATCCGACAATACAACCTGACGTCTTACCGCCAGAACATTGGATTAGTGCCTCAGGAAGTGATTTTGTTTGGCGGCACCATTCGCGAAAACATTGCATACGGGAAACCGGACGCTACCGAGGAGGAAATCGGGCAGGCCGCCCGCCAGGCCAATGCTCTCGAGTTTATTGAGGGCTTTCCGGAGAAACTCAACACCCTTGTGGGCGACCGTGGAGTGAAGCTTTCCGGAGGGCAGCGCCAGCGGATTGCCATTGCGCGCGCTATTCTAAAAGATCCATCAATTCTGGTGCTGGATGAGGCCACGAGTTCGCTTGATGCCCAGTCCGAACGGCTGGTGCAGGATGCATTGGAGAAGTTGATGCTGAACCGAACAACATTTGTGATTGCCCATCGCCTCAGCACCATCCGCACCGCAGATCGCATTCTGGTGATTAAAGATGGTCGCGTGGCCGAGTCAGGCAAACATGAGGAGTTGCTGCTGCGCGATGACGGGATTTATCGTAACTTGCTCAAGCTTCAGGTAGAGAATTCATCCGTTGCCCCTGTATGAAGGACGAACTCACGGCCCCGTTAAAATCACACAACCTTCGCACAACCTCCAGCCGGCAGGCTATCTTGGACTTGTTTCAGCGAAAAGGCTACGCACTTTCATACTCCGACATTGAGCAGGAGTTCGCTGAGTTGTACGACCGGGTTACGGTGTATCGCACATTGAAAACCTTTCTGGATCGGGGCGTTATCCATAAGGTGTTGGACGACACGGGCACCTTGAAATATGCCCTTTGCCAACAGGAATGCACCAATCAAGGGCATCACCACGAACATGTTCATTTTAAGTGCATAAAATGTGGGCAAACCACCTGTCTTGACCATGTCCACATACCACCGGTTAAGCTGCCCCAGGGTTACAAAGTCCACGAGTTGAACCTCCTAATTCAGGGAATTTGCAGGAAATGTGGTGTTTAACAGGTTTCCTTTCCATTACCACCTGTATTTAAACCCGGTACACTTTACATAAACGGATAATTTGTAGTTTTGGCGCTTATTTACTGCTTCAAATGTTGTTTTAAGCGCTAGAATGCACTGATCAACCCCCACCAAACAGAATCGTCAGGGATGCTTCTCTTCTCGTTGTTCAGCAGTCACAGTCAGGCGGAAACCATTTTGTTTGGGGTTTTTGCGGTAATCATCATCATTTTCCTGTTGTTGGACCTGGGCGTGTTCAACAAAAAGGCCCATAAGATCACCACCAAATCGGCTCTTTATCAGTCCATTTTTTGGGTATTCATCAGCACGCTGTTTGGCTTTTTTATCTATTTGTACGATGACGCGGGAAAAGGAGGTTTGGATGCTGCGGTAGAGTATTTCAGTGCTTACCTCACCGAGTATGCCCTCTCCGTAGACAACATCTTCGTTATCCTGTTGATCTTGAAATATTTTGCGGTTAAGGAAGAATACTACCACAACATCTTGTTCTGGGGAATCCTGGGCGCGGTGGTTTTCCGGGGTATTTTCATTTTCGTTGGTGCGCTGCTCATCGCCAAGTTCCATTGGATTTTATACGTGTTCGGGGTATTCCTGATTTATTCGGGTATCAAAATCTATTTTGAGGACAGTGATGAAAAAATTGATCCGGAGAAGAATCCGATCATGCGGTTGTGCCGCAAATATCTGCCCATCTCCCCGGATGACCACGGGGGCCGGTTTGTGATCACCAAACCCAGATTAATGTTTACCCCGTTGTTTCTGGTCATTGTCCTGATTGAGACGACTGATTTGATCTTCGCGGTGGACTCCATACCGGCCGCCTTCGCCATCACACAAAACGAATTTCTGATTTATACGTCCAATATATTCGCTGTATTAGGGTTGCGGGCCATGTTCTTTCTGCTGTCCGGTGTAATTGACAAGTTCTATCTTCTGCAAAAAGGTCTTTCGATTATTCTGTTTTTTATTGGCGCAAAAATGCTCCTCGAAATTGTTCATGTCGAAATTCCGCCCACCTATTCCTTTATCGTAATCATCCTGACGCTCACGCTCGCGATTGTATTCTCCATTCTGGTGCCCAAAAAGGTGAAGGAGTCGGAAGAACTGAAATAAGTTGAATGTTCTGTTGCCGTTTTAAACAAGCTGCCAAACACGCAGCCTGTTGCCTATCTTTTGGATAATTTTGAAATGACTACAGGCTCATGACACTTACAATAGAAAACTTCCTTTTGCTCGGTTCCATTCTGCTGTTCATCAGCATTGTGGCGAGCAAAACATCGTTCAAGTTTGGTGTTCCGGCCCTGTTGCTGTTTTTGGCTATCGGTATGTTAGCCGGCTCTGAAGGTATCGGGGGCATTCACTTTGACGATCCAAAGATCTCCCAGTTTTTGGGTATTGTGGCCCTTACCTTCATTTTGTTTTCGGGCGGAATGACCACTAAGCTGGACAGCATTCGGCCGGTCCTTAAAGATGGTATCTCACTTGCCACGCTGGGCGTTTTGCTGACAGCACTTTTGGTCGGCTTGTTTACTCATTTTTTGCTCGGGGTTTCATTGGCTGAAGGCATGCTGTTGGGGGCAATTGTATCTTCCACAGACGCGGCTGCCGTTTTTTCTGTTTTGCGCACGCGGAATATCGGGCTCAAGGGCAACCTTAGGCCGCTATTGGAATTTGAGAGCGGCAGTAACGACCCGATGGCCTACTTCCTGACCATTAGCTTTATTCAACTGGTGAATGAGCCCGATACGTCTGTATGGATTTTGGTGCCAAGCTTTATGAAGGGAATGATATTGGGGGCGGCTTGTGGCTTTGGCATGGGGAAGTTAATGGTGGTCACATTAAACCGGATCAAGTTAGATGTGGAGGGACTATATCCGGTGCTTATCTACGCGCTCATGTTCTTCACTTTTTCGTCAACTGATTTCATTGGCGGAAACGGGTTTTTGGCCATCTACACGTCAGCGATTATCCTGGGCAATAGCAACTTCATTCACAAAAAATCACTTATCAAGTTTTTTGACGGGCAGGCGTGGTTGATGCAAATTGTCATGTTTCTTACGCTGGGGCTGCTCGTGTTTCCGTCACGTATGGTGCCCCTGGCGGATGAAGGCGTACTGATTTCCTTTTTCCTGATTCTGGTAGCCCGGCCGGTTGCTGTGTTTATTTCGCTTTTGCGTACCCGCGATCTAAACTACCGGAAAAAGCTATTCATTTCCTGGGTGGGCTTGCGGGGAGCCGCGCCCATTGTATTTGCCACCTACCCGCTATTGGCCGGGGTTGCCTATGCCGAAACGATTTTTAATCTCGTGTTTTTCATCTCCGTATCCTCCGTGGTGGTGCAAGGCGCTACGCTACCCCTTATGGCCCGTTGGCTTCACGTCTCCGTACCCACCAAGCTCAAAAGAAGATTTCCGTTGGATGTCGAGTTGGGCGATAACAGTAAATCAGAGTTAGTTGAACTGGATATCCCCGAAGACTCCCCACTCATCGGAAAGCAAATTGTTCAAATCCAATTACCACCGTCTGCACTCATTGTGCTCATCCACCGCGGAGATGCTTACATGACACCCTCGGGTGAAACGGATCTGCGTGCATTTGACCACCTGCTGGTCCTTACCGAGAGCAAAGCGGCCAGTCGTCAGGTATTGGAGTCATTCGGTTTACACGATTGACATGCCGGCTGAGGCGGGTTAACTGTTTACTTCCTGGAAGAAGTTTTTCGGCAGTATCTGCATCAGCATAGGCAGTGTTAAAAAATGTTGCGGCAAGGATACGAGCACGAAGGTGGGAATGGCCTTGAGTACAACCATGAGCAATTCATGCAGGCGATTTTTTTCCGCTTCATCAAGTTCTTGCGATCGGGCTTTTTTGAGTAATCCCACCAGTTCCTCGCTGCCTTTTACTTCGCGTACCAACTTCAATTTGTTTTGCTCGGCCACGTGTGCGAGCCGCTTGAGGAAGTGCTGGCTCATGGTGTCGTAGTCGAGTTTGTTCTGTAACGAGCTCAATTGCTCCCAGTGTTCCAGTACAAATCCCTCTACGGCCAACTGGCTGTTTTCCAGGTCATCGGCATGAAAATCGAGATAGCGACTGAAGTCCTGCAAAAAATTTTGCTCGGGCGCCTCCACTTTCTTATCGGCCCAAACCGTCAGGATGGCCATTTCCAGAAAATACTTCTTCAGTATCCAGGAATTGTTTGTGGGTAGGTTGATATCTTCCAGGCTAACCCCCTTCTCAAAGATCATTAATGCCTCTTTTTTCCGATCAGGCGGTAGCCCGGCACTTTGCTGAAACAATTCGAAAAGCTTACGCTCCTCGTACTCGATGGATTTATTGGCGTGAGCCGCAGCGGCAATCACTTTAACGACTGAAAAGCGTAACTCCTCGCGCTCGTATTTGAAAAAGTCTGACATAATGCGGTCGGCATTGGTATGAATCCACTGACCGAAGATGAAGATATCCAAAAAGAGCAGACTGTTGTGGAAGAACTGCGTCCAGAAGTTTCCGCTGTACTCGCTCGCGTGTTCAATCCTTTTGTCGAGAATCTTCTCGGCAATCTCGAGCGGGGTTTTCTTGCGGCCAAAAAGTGTCTTGGTCGGGGTGGCCAGCTCAGGAAAAACATGATTGTAAAAATTGCCTACGTGTTCGAGGCTTTTCATGATCGCGTGCGAGAGCTCTCCGGGGTCTTTGACGGGCTTCTCGTGGTAAAGCAGAGAGGCGCTGATCAGGCTCTCGGCCAACAGAATTTTCATTCGGTCCTTTTCATCCCATTGTTTGGCATCGGGCAGATCAACTTCAACCGTCTGACCGTACATGAGGCCGGTGGGCTGTATAATGCGATAGAGGGACTGGTCGGGATGGGCTGCGTGCCGGGTAGCACCCGTTAAGTCGCGCAAAAGCTCCTTGCGAAACTCAAGGTAGTCCTGTAACCAACCTTTCTGCCCAGGCCTTAGCATGGTGATGTTCCTCGTCTAATAGGCCGAGAAGGTACAGAATAATCAGGGCAGGAGCAAAGCCAACGTTAAGCTGACTTCCAGCCCTTTTTGCGCAAGGTGGCCACCGAGGCCTCTACTTTCGTTTTTAACTCGTTTTTGAAGGCGTCCAGCCTGGCGCCAACTTTCTTGTCGGTGGCGCCAATAATTTGGGCTGCCAGGATGCCGGCATTTCGGGCTCCGTTCAGCGCCACGGTGGCTACCGGCACACCAGAGGGCATTTGGAGGATGGACAACACGGAATCCCAACCGTCAATGGAGTTGGATGACTTGATGGGTACACCAATAATCGGCAGTGACGTCAGCGAGGCTACCATACCGGGCAAGTGAGCTGCACCACCGGCACCCGCCACAATAGCGCGCAGGCCGCGCGCGCGGGCCGAAGTAGCGTACTCGACCATCCGTTGCGGTGTGCGGTGTGCCGATACCACCGTCAACTCAAACGGAATTTTCATGTCCTCGAGGAACTCGGCTGCTTCGCGCATCACCGCGAGGTCGGACTGGCTGCCCATGATAATGCCAATGACGGGTTTGCTCATGCTACCACTTTTAATGTTCGTTTGACAAACTCAACTTTTGTTTTCAACTCTTCCACATGCTGCCCCGTAAGGGTTACGTGGCCCATCTTGCGTAAGGGTTTGGTATTCTTCTTTCCGTAGAGATGCACATGCACACCGGATTCTTTCATCACCGCCTCTAAACCTTCATATTTGGCCGGCCCTTCGAAGCCAGCCTCACCCAACAGGTTAACCATAGCACTGGGTTGCACGATACGCGTATCGCCCAGCGGCAGGTTGAAAAGGGCACGCAGATGCTGCTCGTATTGGGAGGTCACGTTAGCCTCGATGGTGTGATGCCCGCTGTTGTGCGGGCGCGGAGCCACTTCGTTCACCAGCACTTGTCCGCCTTTGGTTACGAACATCTCTACGGCTAATAACCCCACCAACTGCAATTGCTCCACCAGCCTGCGTGCAACCTGATCGGCCTGCTGCGCGATGGCTAACGAACTGGATGCCGGTGAATAGAGATATTCGACCAGGTTGTGCTCCGGGTGAAAAACCATTTCTACGGCCGGAAAGGTGGCGACTTCGCCCTTTTCGTTTCGCGCGGCTATTACGGCAATCTCTTGGTCAAAGTCGATGAGTCTTTCCAGCAGGCCGGGCTTGTCAAAGGCTTTGTCAAGGTCGGCCGCTGTGCGCAACATCTGCACGCCACGACCGTCATAGCCTTCTTTGCCGAGCTTGTTCACGGCTGGCAAAAAGGCGCTATGCCGTTGCACGTCCGCGCGATTTTCCACGAGCACAAATTCGGCAGTTGGAATGTGGTGGGTGCGGTAAAATTCTTTTTGTGTGCGCTTGTCCTGGATGAGTTCAATCAGATGGGGTTGCGGAAAAACCTTTTTGCCTATCTTCTCAAGTTCGCGCAACGCCCGGGTGTTTACGTTTTCAATCTCAATGGTGATGATATCGCAACCGTGGCCAAATGCCATCACGGTGTCAAAGTCGGTGAGTTTACCCTGCGTAAATGGGGCGAGGGTATGGCACGGGGCCTGGGCATCTGGGTCAAGTACTGAAAATTGAATATTGAGATCGAGACCCGCCTGAAGGAGCATGCGGCCCAACTGCCCGCCACCCAAAACGCCTAGCTTCTGTTGCTGAATGCCCATGTAGAGCGGCAAAAATACGGATTTTGCCTCAGGCCATCAGTTGATAAACAGCCAAAGCCGACAGATAAGCGAGGCCGGTCATATACGCGAGCTGAATCGCGGGCCATTTCCAGCCTTTGGTCTCGCGCCTGACGATGGCCAGCGTACTCATGCACTGCATGGCGAAGGTATAAAAGATCAGTAATGAAAAGCCCACAGCGGGAGTAAAACGTGGTCCGCCCGTCTCGGGATTTACTTCGGCTTTTAAACGACCTTTCACCGTTGCCGTATCGTCCGTGCTGCCGATGCTGTAGATAGTTGATACCGTACCAACGAATACTTCGCGCGCTGCAAAGGAGGTGATCAGGGCGATGCCGATTTTCCAATCGTAACCCAACGGGCGAATGGCGGGCTCGATGAACTTGCCCAGCTTGCCGGCATAGGAATTTTCGAGTTGCTCAGCCGCGAGCACCCGCTCAGTATCTTCAGCACTCCAATTGTTTTGCTGAGCTTGTGCGGTCACACGCTGTTCGGCTTGTTGCATGGCATCACCGGGGCCGTAACTCGCCAACACCCACAGCACAATCGAGATGGCCAGAATGACTTTACCCGCCTCGAACACAAACGCGTTCGTTTTCTCCAGAATCGTGTAGCCAACATTGCTCCACTTGGGGGTTCGGTAGGTGGGCATTTCCATCAGCAGATAGCTTTTTTCGGTTGTCTTTACCCACATTTTCATGACCAGGGCCGTTCCAATGGCGGCCACAAAACCGAGCAAGTAGAGACCCATCAGGGCAATGCCTTGAAGATTGATGAACCAAAGTAAATTATTGGCAGGCACGACAAGCCCTACCATGATGGCAAACACCGGCAGGCGGGCGGAGCAACTCATGAAGGGGGTTACAAAAATGGTGATCAGCCGGTCCTTCCAGTTATCGATGGTGCGGGTGGCCATGATGGCGGGAATGGCGCAGGCCCAGCCGGAAATCAACGGCACCACACTCTTTCCGTTGAGCCCGAACTTGCGCATGATTTTGTCCATGAGAAAAACCACACGCGCCATGTAGCCGGTTTCTTCGAGGATGGAAATGAACGCAAACAGAATGGCAATTTGCGGAATGAAGATGACAATGCCGCCAATGCCGGGTACAATGCCCTGCGTGATCAGATCAAAAAATGGCCCGTCCGGAAAAACACCGGAGAGGTAGCTACTCAGATTAGCAAAGCCTTGGTCGATCCAATCCATAGGGACCTGGGCAATAAGGAAGATGGATTGAAAAATGCTGAACAGTATGAACAGGAAGATCAAATAGCCCCAGATCTTGTGCGTGAGGATGCGATCAAGCAGGTAGGTGTTTTCCTTCCACTCCTTGTCGGCCACTTTGCTCGTAACCGCGTTAAGCACACCCTGAATGAAACCATAGCGCTGCACGGTTTCGGCCCCTTGATACTTGGCCGGAAAAAACCGGATATCGTGAGCCAGTTGTTGCAGTTCTTTTTTCTTCGGGTCCGGAAGAAAATTCATTTGATTCCACTGCTGCAGCACGATAAACGCTGCGTGGCGCGACTTCAAGTGTAATTCTGCCTGGATCTTGTCCAAAATGGGGACCAATTCGGCATCCGGCTCATATACATGAAGCGAGGATTTCGGCAGCGGAGCCGCCATTTTTTCTTTCAGTTCATCCAAGCCGGAACCGGTGCGCGCGTTAATCATCACCACCGGCACATCCAGTTGCTTTTGCAACTGGGCGATGTCGAACTCCATGCCCGCCTGGGCCGCCAGATCCACCATGTTGAGCGCCAGTATCGTGGGGATTTGTAAATCCACCATCTGCGTAAGCAGGAGAAAACAGTTTTTGAGATTGGTTGCATCGGCTACCAACACTACGCGGTCCGGGTAGTTTTCGCCTGTAGCATCCACCAGTATTTCCGATACAATTTTTTCATCCAGTGTGCGCGGATAAATACTGAACGTGCCCGGCAGGTCAATAATTTGCGCGCGGGTAGTGGCGTTGAGTTGGCAATAGCCAATGTGCTTATCTACTGTAACTCCGGGGAAGTTGCCGGTCTTTTGGTTGAGTCCCGTGAGTTGATTGAACAGTGACGATTTACCGGAATTGGGTTTGCCGGCCAGCGCGATGCGAAGGTGGGGTGACTGCGCCATGTTACCGGAGGATTGCAATGGTGGCCGCCTCGCTCACGCGCAGCGAAAGATCAAAGCCTGAAATGGTGACACAAACCGGATCGCCCAGGGGGGCCGCGTAGTTAAAGCGCACCGATGACCCGGGAAGAAAGCCCATTTCCAGCAGTTTAACCGATAGCTCCTCATCGTGGAACCCGGCAATCACCGCGGTTTCCCCGGGGGCCATTTCTGCCACATTTTTAAGTTTTTGCAAGCTTATTTAGACCGATTTTAAACAGCGCAAGATAGACGGGCGGCCAGTGCTAACCAAAGACTTCGGTCATTTGTTGTATTCTTGTTTTTTGATTTTTCCTTTTGAAAAAGAAGTTCGTAAAAAAGAAACCTCGCCCAGTCAAACCGGCAAAAGGGCAGCCCATTCAACCTCCCGTTGCGGACGACAACACCTGGGACTTTGGCGGTTTGCCTGTGCGTGACTTAAAGAAAAATCTGGGCTGTGGTTAATCGTACCGTTGCGTACCTGACGCACATCCCCCATTTTGCCATCGATTAAACTTTATTCATGTCGCAATTCCACTCCTGGTTGATTTCGTTGGAGCAGCACCTGGCAAAGCAAAGCTGGGGCAAATCACCGGCTTCCCTTTATGAGCCCATCCGGTACATCATGAAATTGGGCGGCAAGCGCATGCGGCCGATGTTGGTGTGTGCTGCTTACTCGTTGTATAAAACAGATGTCAGCCGTGTAATTCCGATAGCGGCTGCGGTGGAGGCCTTTCATAATTTCACCCTGATGCACGATGACATCATGGACCAGGCCCCGTTGCGCAGGGGTAAAGCAACGGTGCACGAGAAATGGAATGTGAACACGGCCATTCTTTCCGGGGATGTAATGCTCGTGCGCGTGTACGATCAGTTGTTGCACATCCCCATAAACCAGCTTACCGAAGTGCTGCCTCTGTTTAACCGCACCGCTGCCGAAGTGTGTGAAGGCCAGCAATGGGATATGGAGTTTGAAACCAAAGCGCGGGTTTCGGAACCGCAGTACCTGGAAATGATTCGCTTGAAGACCGCAGTGTTGTTGGGCTTCAGTCTTGAGTTAGGTGCGCTGCTGGCCGATGCTCCCGAAGATGATCGAAAGGCCTTGTATGATTTTGGCATCAACATGGGTATCGGCTTCCAATTGAAAGATGATCTGCTCGATGTGTTTGCCGATCAGAAAAAGTTTGGCAAGCAGGTGGGTGGCGATATCATCGCCAACAAAAAAACGTATTTACTCATTAAGGCGCTGGCGTTAGCCAAAGGCAAGCCGAAGGCGGAATTGCAGAAGTGGCTGGCCGCCAAAAAGTTCGATAAGCGGAAAAAGGTCAAAGCGGTGACCGGCATCTACGAATCACTGGGAATACGGGAACTCACGCAGGCGAAGATCGACAGCTACTTTACGCAAGCGTTTGCTTCCTTGAATGCTTTGAGCGTAAAGGCGGATGCTTTGAAGGCGTATGCGGACGAGGTTTCGGCCCGGCAGAAGTAGGTCTTGTTGCTGTTACTTGCGCTTATAAAACACTACCCACGCCCGCTCCTCAGGTACACTCTCGCTCAGCGTATAAAATCCACTGCCATCGCGGGCAAACGTAATGGCTTCGCCCTGGCGCTCGCGCACATAGGCCAACTGAGTGGGTGGCGTTTGTAACAACTTGCTGATGGGGCCGCCATCGGGGCGCTGCCAATAATAGATGTTGTCGTAATCTTTGATGATCACCTCTTTGCCATCAGCCGAGATGTCGGCTGCGCAAATGTTTTTGAACGGCAGCTTAACGCGGAAGCGACCCGTGAGCGTATCGGCCGCGTAGGGATAATCAATCTTGTAAAAGTGAATGCTATCCTCGCGTTTGGAGAGGATGTACATGCCGTGGGCGATGGGGTCTATCATCAAGGCCTCCGTGTCGCGCACGCCATCATCCAGTTTGATGTACAGGGTGTCAAAATTGGAAATGTCTTTTTGAGGGGCGTCAAAAACGGGTTCTTCAAACCGGTACAAAATCTTTACCGGATACTGGGCCAGGTTGTCGCCAATGTCGGCTACATACACATACGTTTTGGTGGAGTCGGGCCCGGTGCCGAGCGCAATGTCTTCCCAGTCGCGGTTCGTGATGCCCTTCAGGCGGCATGTCATCTTGATCTCCCCTTCGGCCGAAATGAGGTAGACCTCAGCGGGGTTGCCGCTGTCATTGTGCGTCCACAGCAGGCCGGGATTGCTGGCACTGGCCACTAAACCTGAAGCTTCGGCAAGTTCGCTGGGCACCGGCTGGCCCTGCTGCACACCTGGTTCAAAAATATTGCTCGTTCCCGTTTTTTTTTGGCAGGATAGTAAACTGGCTGCCAGGGCGGTCCAAAGGATTAAACGCATTCGTTTGGTCAATAAAAGAGGGCCGCAAGTTGGCAAATTTCATGAAGGAAAAAAGCCGGAATGCCGAAGCCCGTTACCTTTGTGCGTATGGCTGAACCCGATGAAGACCTGGAAGTGGATGATGAGTTGTTCGAACATCACCGCATTGTAGCTGACCCGGGTCAAAGCCTGGTGCGCATCGACAAGTTCCTGATGGACCGCCTGCCAAACGTAACACGCACGAAAATTCAGGCGGGTATTCACGAGGGTTTTGTCCGGGTGAACGAAAAAGCCATAAAGCCCAATTACAAGGTGCATCCGAATGATGTGATTGTCGTGGCCTTGCCCGAGCCGCCTCGCGATACCGATGTCAAGCCTGAGAATATTCCCCTCAATATCGTTTTTGAGGACGACCATTTGTTGGTGATCAACAAGCCGGCTGGCATGGTGGTACACCCGGCCTACCAAAACTGGAGTGGCACCGTGGTAAATGCGCTGCTGCATCATTTTCAACGTTTGCCGCACATGCCGGGCAACGAAGGCCGTCCGGGTTTGGTGCACCGAATCGATAAAGACACCAGCGGGCTGCTGGTCATCGCGAAAACGGAAGCGGCCATGACTGCGCTTGCCCGGCAGTTTTTTGATCATTCGATCGAGCGAACCTATCAGGCCCTCGTTTGGGGCGTTCCGGATCCACCAGCCGGAACAATCAATGTGCCGGTGGGCCGCAGCCTGAAGGACCGAAGGGTTACGGTCGCTTTTCCGAACGGTGACTTTGGGCGTCATGCCGTGACCCACTACAAACTCCTGAACGATTTGCGCTATGTATCGCTGGTGGAATGCAAGTTGGAAACCGGGCGCACGCATCAGATTCGGGCACATATGAAACACCTTGGCCATCCGTTGTTCAATGATGAGATGTATGGTGGCAGCGATGTGGTGAAGGGTACCGTATTTACGAAGTACAAACAGTTTGTCGAAAACTGTTTCAAGATTATTCCCCGTCAGGCGCTCCATGCCAAAACGCTGGGCTTCGTTCACCCGGCTACGAAGGAATGGATGCAGTTTGATTCCGAGTTGCCGCAGGACATGCAGGACGTGCTGGCGAAGTGGGAGAATTATGTGAAGTACACCTGAGGGTAACCGAAAGGATGTTCTTGAAAAAAAATTTGGGGTGAACTCACCATTCAAGTGCCGTGTGTGACACTTGTTTTACCGCAGTGTAACCCGTGTGTTACGTGGTTAACTGAAGGCCCCGTTTATCTTGCAGGGCCTGGCGGATTTCCTTCATCGCCTCGCGTTTGAAGGATTGATAGTCCGGGTTGCGCACAGGTTGGTTCAGCAGCCTTTTGATGTACTGCAAAACTTCTTCCATTTGCATCTGGTCCATCGCATCCAAACTCTGGACGATGGCCAGTTTGGGTGAATGTTTCATGATTTTCGTAGTGGTTATACAAAGATAACGGTAATGCGCACAAAATTTTTGTAGTAACAGCTTGATAATTAAAAGACAACATGAAAAATGTCAGCTGCCCGAAAAATGCGTTTTTTAGCTCTTTTTGCGCTGGATGTAGAGTTTGCCCAGCTTGATTTTTTCCATCATCTCGAGTGCGCGTTTAATGCGGCTATCCACATTCTTCACTGACTTGACGTAGTAACTCAGGCTTCGCTGCAAGCCCGGTGTCAGCTTTTTCCACTCCTCCATCGCCTGTTCATCCTGCGCGAGCACGGCCTTCAACTCCTCGGGCAATTCGATCTTGTTCGGGTCTGCGAGTTGGAACTCCACGGTAACGACATCGCCTGCCTTTACTTTGGCTTGTCGCGCCAGCACTTTGCTGACCATGATGAACCCTGGCCCACCCTTTCGATACTGAATGGCCAGGTCGATGGGCGCCTGATTGAGAAACCCCTTCAAGCGAAGCCGCCCTGTCGGCAGTTGCTTCAGTACCTGTTCCGGCACGAGCACACAGCAATAAGTGAAAGCTCCCTTCAACTCGATCAATTTTTCCGGAGAACCGAAACGTTGTGCGCGTTGTGCGCAGTATTGCTTCGCTTTTGGCCATTACTTCAGTTTGGATTTCCATTGATTGGCGCGTTGCAAACGGGCCAGTTCACCGGACGCCATTGCCTCCCGCAATTTGGGATGCATGGGGCCACGCGAGGTAAAATGAAAGTCGCCACAGATTTCGCAGGTGTAAACGGTTTGAGGTCCCTGGCCGGCTTTATAGTAATAAAGTGCGTGGGCCTCCAGTAACGCGTCCAAAGCCAGCATTTCGGTCGGAAATCTTCTCTTCCCTGTAGAGCACGATATCATAGCGAAAAATACGAAATGAATGTGGTAAGCATTTGTTTTCTTTGCCACCTAATTGAACGGGTATGAAACGATTCATATGGGTTTGTGTGGCACTTTTCGCAACAACGGCATCACCAGCACAGTCAAAGAAGGAGTTGATGGATGAAATAACCCGACTGAAGCAAGAGTTGGAGGATTTGAAAAAGCCAAAGCCGGTGAACGTGGAAACGGAAGTAGATCGGGCGAGTTACGCCATCGGGGTGTTGATGGGCACATCGTTGAAATCGCAGGGAGGCGATTCGTTGAATGTTCGCCTCATTGAGGCGGCCATTCAGGATGTGTTGTACGGCAAGGAATTAAAAGTGAAGCGTGAAGAATGCTCCGGCATTGCCCAAACGTATATGACGAAGACTATGGAGTTGAGAAATACAAAACGCATTGAGGAGGGCAAGGCTTTTCTCCCTGCAAATGCGGCTAAAGCGGGTATACGAACCACGGCCAGCGGCTTGCAATATCAGGTGGTGACAGAAGGAACCGGCAAGAAGCCCAGCCCCACCGACCGCGTGACGGTGCACTATACGGGTCGTCTCATCGATGGCACCATGTTCGACAGTTCAGTCGAGCGCGGGCAACCGGCAACTTTTGGCGTAAATCAAGTGATTGCGGGATGGACCGAAGCCTTGCAACTGATGAGCGAAGGATCAAAGTGGATTTTGTATATCCCCTCTGAGCTGGGATACGGGGCACGTGGCGCTGGGGGTGACATTCCTCCTCATGCGGTGCTTGTGTTTGATGTTGAGTTGATCAAAGTGAATTGATTGCCTGTTAAAAATGCGAAAAGCCCGCGACCACGGTTGCGGGCTTTCTTTTTTAGGATGTACCAACTCACTTCGGGTCAAGGGCCTGGCGCATAAAATGGTGATTGCAGTCACTGACGGACGCGGAAACATGACCAAAAGCATGGTATTTATATCGTTTTCTGAAGTATCTTTCCGCCATGCAGCCGTGGCGATCATCTTTTCCGTGGTTGGGGTGGATCCGGTTTTTCTTGTTTGGATCCCTATTGCTTTACTTGGGCCAAACTCTGTTTATTCCCCTAAGCTTTGCGCTTCTCATCAGTTTTCTGGTTTACCCCGTCTGTCAATGGCTGGAAGGAAAGGGCATGTCCCGGGTAGGTGCGATAATCGTGGGGATTATTTTGTTGTGTGTGGTGGCGGGCGCCCTAGTCGGTTTGTTTGTGAGCCAGGCCTACTCATTTATTGATGAATGGCCGGCTCTCCGCACCAACTTGCTTGAAGTTCACAACGCCTTAAGTGCGTGGTTGCTTGATGAGGGTATAGGCCTGGAGCAGCAACGCATCATTATGGGCCGCATTCTGAACACGGCAGGCGACAGTGCGGGGCCTTGGATTGCCGATCTGATCTCCGTTTCGGCCGTGTCCATTGTGCTGGTGATTTTGGTCCCCGTTTATGTATTCCTGATTCTTCTCTACCGCCATCGCCTGGTGGATGTTCTGGTTCGCATCTTTCCGGCACAGGGCAGTGATAATATTCGCGAAATTCTGAACCTGTCGATCCGTTCCTACTACAACTTCGTCAAGGGGATGTTGGTCGTTTACCTCATCGTTGGCGTTCTGAACAGCCTCGGGCTTTGGCTGCTGGGTATTCCGTCACCGGTTCTGTTCGGATTTGTTGCATCCATCCTGACAATCATCCCATACATTGGAATTTTAATCGCTTCTTTGCTGCCAGTGGCCATCGCCTGGATTACCTTCCAATCCATGTGGTACCCCCTCGGTGTCCTTGCCATTTTTGCTTCAGTTCAATACCTCGAAGCCAATATCATTTTTCCATGGGCGGTTAGCAGTCGCTTAAAAATAAATATGCTGGCAACGGTCGTGGTCATCATTGCCGGAGGCATCATTTGGGGTGCTGCCGGAATGATCTTGTTTATTCCCTTTTTATCGATTCTTAAACTGATCGCGGACCGAACTGCGTCATTGAAAACGCTATCAATCTTACTTGGCGTTGACGACCCGTAAGGTCACTAATTCTGCCATTTGATTTCCGGGGAAGGGAAATAGTTGATGCCCCACATATCAAATCGTTTGGCGTGGCACCCGAGGCGTTGCCGGTAATCGCCCCACGTCCGTCTGTTTGAGCTGGTCCACGCCAGTTCGGCAACACCGGGCAGGCGCGGGAACGCCAGGTATTCGGCTTCATCGAGATTGGTAATGGTTTCACTCCACAAAGGTGCTTCAATGCCCATTACAACATGATGCCATGTTCCACTCCCCACCGTGTCGGGTTCCCACCGGTAACTTTTTTCCACACTGGTGAAGCCGGCCCAGTTCAAGCCATAGGCTGAGGTGGAATCATACTTCATATCAAGATAGATACGTGAAGCAGGCGACAAGATAATTTTTGCCCCCTGCGCTGCCGCATCTTTCGCGTGTTGTGGATTACTCCAGTATTGAGCCACGGATGTCGAGTCAAGTCGAGCTTGCGCAATTTCCTCCCAGCCAATCATGCGCTTGCCGCGAGCACGAACAATTTGCTGAATGCGGGTGATAAAGCCGACATATTCTTCGCGGGGTGTGCTCAGCGCTTCATCTCCCCCAATGTGAAGAAATGGGCCGGGTGTCATGGCGGCCAGTTCATCCACAACATCGGCAATAAATGCAAACGTGGACTCCTTTTGATAGCAGAGAGAGCTAAATCCCACGTCAATACCTGTGTAGAGTTCCCTCGACCGGCCATCGCAACTGAGTTCGGGATAACTGGCCATAGCCGCATGAGTATGCCCCGGCAGGTCAATCTCGGGCACCACCAGCACAAAGCGATCGGCTGCGTATTGTACCAGTTCGAGATATTGCTCCTGCGTGTAGAAGCCACCGGTTGTGCCGCCTACTTCTCGCTGTGCACCAAAGGTGGTAAGCCTCGGCCATTTTTTCATTTCAATGCGCCAACCCTGGTCGTCTGACAGGTGGAGGTGCAGCACATTCATTTTGTAAAACGCGAGGTAGTCAATGTAACGCTTCACTTCGTCTATTGTAAAAAAATGACGAGCCACGTCCAGCATGGCGCCACGCCACCGATAACGGGGAGCATCGTGGATTTCAAGGGCTTGCCACCGGAAGCTTTGACGGGGTGGGTTTTCGGAATCGAATTCCTCGGGCCACAATTGCCGAAGGGTTTGTGTAGCGTAATAAAGTCCGACAGCCGATGACGCAGTAATCTTAACCTGTTGATCGTTGATCACCAGGTGGTAGCTTTCATCCGGCACACCTGTTTTGGCATCAAGGGAAAATACAATGGCGTTGTCGGCCGCCTCTGGCCGCCATGCGATGGGAAAACCGGTGACTTTTTTCAGCAATTGACGGAACCGGGAAACCACCTGGTGGGCAGCGGAATCTTCGCTGAGGCAAACAACAGTTGTTTGATGATTCACCTCGAAGAATCCCCGCTGAACCGCTAGGTCAGCCGGAAGGGGAATGAGGGAGTTTGACCGAACTTCTTCAGGGGAGGCCGGTGAGCAGGTGGCGAATAAAAATAAAATAATGAAAGCCCTGAAAAGAAGACTCATTACCTGGACAAGTTAGTGTCCAAAGTAATGAGTTTCTTATCAGAAAAGTCGACCTGGAAGCCTGCTATTTTTGGTCGGCCAGTCTGAATATGATCGGCACAACCATTTTTTGTTTGACCGGTTTGCCGCGCTGCTTACCGGGGTTCCAGGGTGGCGCATTTTGAATAATGCGAACGGCTTCCTCATCGCACCCAGCTCCGAGTTCGTTAACGGTCTTTACATCATAAATCTTTCCATCTTTTCCCACGATGAATTCAACATACACTTTGCCCTCAACCCCGATCCTGCGGGCCCTCGTGGGATATTTGATGTTTTCACTCACATATTGGTAAAAGGCAGCTAAACCACCTTTTGGTTCGGCTGTCTGCTCCACGATGGTGAAGATTTTTTCACTCTCCTCATCTTCGATGGCCGAGATGGCCGAAACGGGCGGAGCAACATACTCTTCCACCTTGGTATCCTCAGTCACCTCTACGTCAAACACAATGTTGATTTCGTTTTTGATCTCCTCTTCGTTGGGCACTTCCACGAGTTGAGGTTGTATCACGGTGATCTCCGGAGTGGGTGGCATTTCAGTTGCCGGCACTTCAATCATCTCCTCAAATGTGTTGGAGTTACGCGTAATCAATTCAACTTCACTTTTCTCATATTGCTTCCAACTGAAAGCAAGCTGAACCAGGGACAAACTAATGACCAGCCCGATGCTGAAATACAGCCCTTCTTTGCTGATCAAATCGGCTTTTGGTGTTTTTTTGGCTTCCATAACATAGTCCGCAGCGGACGATTAGCTATGTAAGGCTACGACCGATATCTAAAAATTTTTATGACGGCCGTCAGGAAACGAACTGATTGATTTCAGCATGCTGTTTCTGATGTTTTCAAGAGGTTAGCCAACGCCAAAATCGACCCAGCAGGGTGGTAGGGGCGGGGCGGGTGTCTGCCAGTGTTTCGGTTGGCTCCTGCACCAGCCGTGCCGCTTTCGTGGGGCGGTTCACTTTTTGGCTAACCCGTTTCAGGTAGTGCTCGGTCTTTTTGCGTTTCTGGTCTTCCAGCTCCTGTTGGCGTCTCTCCTCGGCTTCCCGGGCCTCCCGCTCGCGCTGCAATGCTACCGGATTTTTCCGGGGTGGCCTACCCCGGTCTTGTCGTTGCGCGCGGCTTCGGTCAACACGTGGCCGTGGTCGCTCCGCCACGTCATTTTCTGCACTTGGCTTCTCCTCGCTACCGGCTGCTTCTTTCTTACGCGGCTCGGGGAGCTCAATTTTGCCGATCACTTTCAGACCCGGCAACTCGACTTTCGGTGCTTTGATTACGTCTGGCAAGGGGGGCATTTCCTCAACAGACGTGCCGGGTTCTTCCTCTGATTTCTCCGCCAACCCTGTCGGTTGAGGCTCACCCGTGGTCGGGGTTTCGGTTTGCACTTGCCCGGGTTGCTCCGCCAACGGAACAGCGGGGTTGGCAAGTCGCTGTGGGGCAAATGTCTCCAGCACCAGGCGGACGCAGGCTTCCTCAAGGCGCCCATTGGCGCTGTCGTCAACCATAATCTGGCGGCTGGCCAGAAAAGCAACCACCTCACCGGGGGTTTTGGATACTCTGCGGGCCAGCATGCCAAGTCTCATGAGGTTCGTTTTTAGCGATGCAAATATAGGAAGCTGCCAAAAATTTGATGGTTTTGGCAGGAAAAGTGCCTATCGGGAGTATTTGTTCCATAAGCGTTTGATATAAGTCACATTCGCTTTTGAGACGTGTCATTCTTTAGATGGTGCCCGGGCTCCCACCTTTGAATCACTAAAACCAACCCCGTATGAAAAGCCTGGTGATACTCGGTGCCGGCACGGCCGGAACCATGATGGCCAACAAACTCCATCACGCCCTCAATCCGGTAGAATGGAGAATTACCATTGTCGATCGCGACAATGTTCACTACTATCAGCCGGGATTTCTTTTTATTCCATTTGGTCTCTACCAGCCCGAAGATGTTGTTCGACCCCGCACGGATTTTCTTCCGAAAGGCGTCACGTTCATTCCGCAAGAGGTAGACCGGATTGACGGCAATCACGATCAGGTAATTCTCAGCAACGGGCAAACGCTGCATTACGAAGTGCTGGTTGTGGCGACCGGTGCCGAAGTGGTGCCCGAGGAAACCGAGGGGATGAAGGCGGAGTTGTGGTACAAGGACATTTTCGATTTCTACACCTTTGAAGGCAGCACCCAACTGGCGAAAAAACTGCAAAACTGGCAAGGGGGTAACCTGGTGATCAACCTCGCAGAGACGTTGATCAAATGCCCGGTAGCTCCGCTGGAGTTTACTTTTTTGGCTGATGCGTTCTTTGAGGACAAGGGAATTCGCGACAAGGTGAATATTACCTATGTTACCCCACTGTCGGGGGCTTTCACGAAGCCCAAGGCAACGGCTATGCTCAGTACACTGCTGGACGAAAAGAAAATCAAAGTCGTGCCTGACTTTTATCTCGCCCGTGTGGATAACGAACGCAAAGTGCTGGTGTCCTACGATGAGCAAGAGGTTCCGTTTGATTTATTGGTAACCGTGCCGGTGAACAAGGGATCGAAAATGGTGGAGCGCAGCGGATTAGGTGATGAGGATGGGCTCAATTTTATGCCCACGGATAAGTACACGTTGCAAGCCAAAAAATTTGACAATGTGTTTGTCATTGGCGATGCCACCAACATCCCGGCCAGCAAAGCGGGTTCGGTCGCTCATTTTGAAGGCGAAATTCTGCTGGAGAATGTGTTGAGTTACATTCAGGGTGAAGCCTTGGAAGCACGCTTCGATGGCCACAGCAATTGTTTTATTGAAACCGGGCATGGTAAAGCGGCACTCATCGATTTTAATTACGAGACAGAACCCCTGCCGGGAAAATTCCCCTGGCCGCTGCTCGGGCCGATGGACTTACTCAAACCCACCCGACTCAACCACGTTGGGAAACTCGCATTCAAATGGGTGTATTGGCACATGCTGCTCACCGGCAAAACGTTACCTGTACCCACCCATATGAGCATGTCAGGAAAAATTAAAGAAGAAACTGTTTAACCAGCCTTAAAAACATAAATATGGAAACGCTATTGACACCAACATTAGAACTGGATAAAGAGGGTTATCTGAAAAACCCGGCCCAGTGGACTCCTGAATTGGCGCGCGACTTTGCCGCCAAGGCTAATATCGTGCTGACCGATAAACATTTTGACGTACTGAACTGGCTTCGCGCCAAGCACGCGGAGGGCGTACCCTTGACTATTCGAAAGGTGGGCGCCTCCGGCATTGTAGATATCAAGAAGTTCTATGAACTCTTTCCGGGCGGACCCTTGAAAGTATCCAGCAAGATTGCCGGCATACCGAAACCGGCCAGTTGTATTTGATTCGTCAAACCCCAAAATTATATTTTTATGATTGATACTCTTGAAAAACCGGATGTGCAACTGACACAGGAAGAAAAACAGTTGAAACGCGTTCTCATCATTTGCTCGAAAGGCAAACTGGAAGACGTATACGCAGCGCTGGTCATGGCTAACGGAGCCTTGATGGAAGGTATTGAAGCCAAAATGTTCTTCACGTTCTTCGGCCTGGAGGCCATCACCAAAAAGGGAGCTGACCACCTGCATACAGCCACGGTGGGCAACCCGGCATTTATGCCGGCCATACCCACCATGTTGGCCGGGCTACCGGGCTTCGAGGCTTTTGCTTCGTTTATGATGAAGAAGGAAATGGACAAGCTCGACATGCCGCACGTCACTGAATTTTTTGAGATGATTGAGGCCGGGGGTGGCGAAATATTTGCGTGCAAGTTGGCAGCCGACATGTTCCATCTGAAGAAAGAAGATATGCTGCCGCAGGTGAAAGACATCATCACAGTCGGTGATATGTACGCGCTAGCGGCTGGCGATCGTACTCAGATCATCTTTATCTGAGTATTTTTTGGGGTTGGGGAGGGGTAAGGCGGGGGCCTTGCCCCTCATTTTTCAGGGCAGTCATACAGAAATGGCTGCCTTTTTTTATCTTTCAGAAGTGAATAAGACGTGGGTACCTTATACGGTCTTGCTTGCCTTGGTTCTGTTAGCCATCGCCCTGGTAGCGTTTTATGTCCATGACATCAAAGGCCAAGCGTTTTTCGGGGAGACGGGCACCTTCCGCGTTTTTGTCATTGTTGAATTACTGCTTTTCCTGCTTTTGGCCGTTCTGCTGGGACTGGCGCTAGGCTGGTGGTTGCAGGAACCCCGCTACCAAAACCGTCAAAAAGTTGTTAACGACTTGGCGCGTGAGCACAATCATCTACATGAGGAGCGTATTCAACTGCTGCACACCCAAGCTCAACTTCGGGCGCAGTTGGTTCAGGTGCACGACCACTACCGCGAGGAAAAAACCAGGCTGCAGAAATCTCTGGAAGATTTTCAACGACAACACGCAACTCAGTTGGAAGAGATGAGCACGCTTCAGCGGAGTCAGGTTTCTGTTGACAGCCATGAGCTGGATTTACTTCGCTTTAAAAACAGGCAGTTAACGCAGCATCTGGCCGAGACGGAAGAGCAAATAGGCCAACTCAAACAGCAGATTGAAGAGTTTTCAAAGAAGCAACCTGATCCGGAGTCTCGTGATCATGTGCAAAATCTGCATCACCAGTTGAGGCACCTAAAGGACGATCTCTCTCGCATTCGAGGCATCGGGCCTGTGTTGGAAAAACAGTTAAACGATTTGGGTATCTATACCTTCCAGCAAATTGCCGACTTCAACGAGCGGCAGATTGATCGAATCGATGCCCATATCCGCTTCCCCGGTCGGGTTTTACGCGAGCGGTGGATTGAGCAGGCTCGTCAATTTATAGGCCGTTAGACCCCCGAACACGCAGTGACACATCTGAATAATAACCACCTTGTACGCCTGCAACGCATTTTAGATGCGACTACCGAGGGCTTTTGGGAGTGGAATATTGAAACGAACGCGACCTACTACAGTCCGGCCTGGTACGACATGCTCGGGCTAGAGCCTGCCGATTCCACACCTTCGGTGGAACTATGGCGTGCTCGCATTCATCCGGATGACCGCAACCGGGTTTTGGAGGTTCAACAGCGCAGCATCTTGAAAGATGAGCCTTGGGAGCAGGAATACCGTATGCAACACGCCTCTGGCCACTATCTGTGGGTAATGTCCCGCGGGCGGGTGCTTTACCGCTCGGCCGATGGCAAGCCGCTGCTGGCCGGGGGCCTTCACATTGACATCACCACACAAAAGCAGCTTCATCGCCTCTATGAGGAATTACAAACGCAAGAGCGCTTGATTCAGGGAATATTGAAAATATCTCTTTCGTCAGTCACGCTGTATGATTTCATGGCCCGAAGGTTAAGTTTTACTTCCGGTCATATCATGAAGTCAATCGGTTACGAAGAGCAGGAGTTTCCGGGCTTGTCAGCAGATTTTTATAGGGGGGTGATTCATCCAGACGATCAGTTGAAAATGGCCCAACATGTGGAGCAACTGGTTGAATCAAAACCCGGTCAGATGCTGGAGTGCCGCATTCGCTTGCGGAGTAAACAGGGTCTTTATCATCATCTGCTGTTGCGCGACTCCGTTTTTTCACGCGACCCGGACGGCAAACCACAAGAAGTGCTTTGTTCAGCTGTTGATATCACGCGATACCTTGAATTGAGAGATAAACTGGAGCAAAACTTGAAATTTTTGCACGAATTGTCCTTCCGAAACTCCCATGAAATGCGCGCACCCGTTGCCAGTATGTTGGGTCTGGTCGATATCATGCGCCACGAGGTGCATTCACCAGCATCCATGAATGAATTAATTGCCTATCTGAAGGAAACAATCACCAAAATGGATTCAGTCATTCGCGAACTCACTGTGGTGCTCAATGACAAAATTAGTCGCCATTAACCTCGCCTAAGAACTGTTCCAGCAAATGGTTCAGTTTTTCCGGTTGCTCCCTACACGCACTGTGGCCTGCAAGCGGAAATCGAAACCCTTGACGTCTTTTATATGGCTTTAAAACCAGCATTTGAGAGGAAAATCACCTATTCTGAAAACCCTTAGAGAGTTGCACTTATTGGTTGAACTCACAATTCAATTTCGGGATTTTTTGTGTAAACGCACTTACTAGTTGAACTCACACACAAATTATTTAAGAATACCAATCTTTTTAAGGTGATCAGTTATACCTTCTCTATAAGATGAGGCTGTTAAATTATATTTTTTTTCCAGTTTTTGGCTGCTAAATAAATAATCATTTTCCCACTGATAGGACAGTTTTATTAGCTCTTTGAGCTGTGCGTTGAAGAAGGAAATGAATTTTATCATTCCTTTAGAAATCACTTGGTATCTCGGTTCTTTTTTGATGATTTCAGCAACGAGCTCAACAAGTTGTTTGCCACTTAGGGCATTGGGATCTGTTGGTAGGTGCCATATTTGTTGATAAGCATCAGATTGCTGAGCCAAAAATGCTACTGCTTTAGCGGCATCAGGAATGTAGGTTACGCTATGTTTTTTGTCGTCACGGAAAAGAAGTATCGCCTTTTTATTTTTTTGCAAGGCAACAGCAATTTGCTTTATTACATCAAAGAAGGGGTAGTCTCCATAAAAATCGGCTGACCTGCATATCATGGCCTGTAGTTTTTGACTTTTTATCGCCTCTAAAATATGATCTGCTGCAATCATTCTAGCAGTACCCTTCACCGAATCTGGTTTACCTGGAAGATCTTCTGTCATGGTTCCGTCAACACGCCCATACATATAGACATTGTCAAAATAAACCATTTTAGCTCCTTCTTTTTTACAAGCATTTATTACAGAACGAACAGCTCTTGGAAAACCGTCAAGCCAAACTTGGTCCTTATAGGGTAAACCAAGGATCAAATAAACCACAGATGAACCTTTGATTGCCTCTGAGACACTTTGTTCGTTAAATACATCCATTTCAATAACCTGATCAGTAGCGTTAACTTTCTTGGGAGTTCGCGAAGCAATTCTGACCTGGATATTCATGCCATGAAGTTGTTTGGCCACTTCTTTGCCAATGGTTCCATTTCCGCCAATTATTGTTTGTAAACTCATTTTTATCTGGTCTGTTTGTTTGTTTTTCTTTTATTGTCCATTTGATTGAATGGCCCTCGAATAAATTACAGCGGTTAAGATTATGGGCATTTCAAAAAACCTCCATACAGACTGAAAGTCATTCCGGTTCAGCATTTGCGGGATGCCGGAATCTCATTCTCATCACACCGAAGAAGATACCTGAACCAGTCCGGTATGACAGGTCGAGGTTTTCAGAGACGCCCTCAATTTATACTCCCACAAAGATTGAGGCTAGACAACTTATTTTTCGTTGACCAAAGTCAATAAATATTTTTTGTAAGAAGAATTTATTTTGGGCGCTGTCAGGTGATAACACCTGACATGGCGGAAAAATGCTACTGTTTTAGCGGCATCAAGAATGTAGGTTAACTTTACTTTGTCAGATACAAGAAAGTAGAAAAAAATTTCAGTAAGTAGTTGATTATTTGTTTCTTCCATCAGAAAGGAAAACGCCCTTGGGACGAGAAAGACCAAGGGAGTTTCCACCGGATTACTTTCTAAGGTGGAAAAGGTTACATGAAAGTTGAAAGCCCCAACGGCTCATGCGCTTAAAACAATCCCAATTGGCTTTCGGCTGGTTCGGATTTAGGTCGCTGCTTTTGCGAAGGCCGGGAGGGCTCGGAGACTTCTGGTTCTTCACCGAGTGCTTCCTGGCGGTCGTCTGCGTGGTTTTGAATTGTTTCTATCTCCGCAATGGCCTGTTTAATATCCGAGAGCGTATCAGGCACGTGGTGTTCTGCTTTGTAGAGGCGGGCAGCGATCAGTTGGCTGCGCCATACTTCCAGCAGCTCCAGCGCTGCGGTGTCTTTCTTTTCTTCGGCCAGTTGACTTTGAATGTGTACTACCTCCAGCCGCTCGGCCAACTGCCGCTGGCTCCAGGTGGCCATGTGTTGCACGTTGGCCTCGGCATGGTCTAATGCTTCTTGCAGTTGGGTGGCCTTACTCATGCGTGGCTGCCTCCACCAGCTTAATTTCTTCCGGGGTAAGTTGATACAACTCGTACACGAGCTCATCTATTTTTTCTTCGGTGTGCGCGATGCGGTTTTGGAGTTGTTGGAGGTTCGCTGGCAAGCTCTCACCAAGTGACTCTGCGTTCAACGCAAGCAGTGTGGTTACAAGTTCGTTGATGGCGGATTTGTCTTTTGGTTGGGGAATCGGCAGCTTTTCGATGTACATCGGCTTGTACTCAAAATATCCACCTTGCTTTGTAGAAGCAATCGACTTCAGAAAATAGTCGCAAGCTTTGGAATTGAGAATAGCCAGCAAATACTTCTCTGTAGTTGGGATGATTGATGTTTTATCATTCGAGTAGATCTTATTTTCATCCCAAGCATACGAAGCATTCTTAACAATTGCCGGAATAATGATTTTTGGTTTTTCGAATTCAGTGTAGTAGTCGCAAGGCCTGAGCTCCCACCAATAATCGCCTTGGTCATATCGTTTTTTAGCTTTTACATCAAATTTCTTTAGATGATTGGCTATTGCAGGATATGCGGCTGAGAACCACAACCAAGAACTCTTTGGATTTTTCCCAACCTTGTTTGTAAAGCCGCTTGGAATTAAAATCAACGAGCTCTCGCTATGTGGTTGCTGGTATCGTTTTATATCGCGCCCGGCTAAAAAGGGTTTGATCAACTCCGCGCTCCTTTTGTCTTCTTTGATCAACGCCTTGCGTGTGGCTTCGTCAATCACAAAGGCCTCGTTCAAGCCAGTCTTAATGCCGTAGTAAATTTTTCCTTTTACATACTCGCCCAGTGGCACACCGGTTTTGGCCAGCTTGTTCAACAGTTTTTGTTCTGCATCGGAGGCGAGGTTCCAGCCTTCGGCCGTTAGTGAATCTTTGCCGGCCCGCGTAAACCGATCTTGCAGATAGCTGCCCAGGTTAGAGAACTCCAGCGTGTTTACGTTTACAAAATCAAAATGCGAGTTGGCCTTGTTAGATTTTCCGGCAATTAAAATCAGCGGGTACGTGGTGGCTGATTGAAACACGGGCAAATCGCCAAAGTCGATGATTTGGTAAATGCTTTGCTCTTTCAACCACTTGCGCAGCGGCTCGCCATAGTTGGCCCGCATCCATTTGTTGGCTACAATAATACCGAACAAACCGGAGTCATTGAGCAACTGAATGCCGCGCTCAAAAAAGTAACTGTACAAATCGGCCATGCCATGAAACACGCGGTAGTGGCCTTCAAAGTACTCTTTAAAATCAATCAGCAATTCATGCCGCACATAAGGCGGGTTGCCAATTACGGCATCAAAACCACCTTGCTTAAATACTGGTGGAAAACCTTTTTGCCAGCTAAAGGGTTTGATCTTGCGCTCAAAACCGTAGTCGATTTGGTTGTCGTAAAAGTCTGTATCAACTAAACTGTTGCCGTCTTTAATGTTGTTGTCCAAGTCGGGCAGTACGCGCTCGTGAAACATGGAAAGCTGCTGTTGTATGCTGGCTTCGGTTTCGCCTTCCATGCACTTAAGCAGTAAACTGAGTTTGGTTACCTCCACCGCGTTGGCATCAATATCCACTCCGTAAATGTTGTTGAGCAAGATGCGTTTCTTCTCCCTGGTGGTGAGTGTGCCTTGCGGGGTGAGCACCTCACCGCCTTTGCGTGTTGCGGTTGGGTTTTGGTGATACCATTGGCTGTGATAGTTGAGCAGATATTCAAATGCGCCCAGCAAAAACGAACCGCTGCCGCAGGCAGGGTCTACAATTTTCAGCTCGCTGATTTGGTTGGGCGTTTTGCCCGTAATCAACTTGCCTACGGTTTGTTCTACAATATAGTTGACGATGTACTGAGGCGTATAGTACATGCCACCGGCTTTGCGCACCTCGGGTTTTTCGTCAATTTTTACGCTGCGCGCGGGGGTAATGCGAATAATTTTGCCGAGAAACTGTTCGTAGGCATTGCCCAGAATTTCTACGGGCATCACCGAAAACTCGTAGTTGCAGTTGGGGTAATACAAGTCTTCCACAATATTGCGGATGACTTTGTTATCTACCTTGAGCGCGGGCGTAATGGTATCTTTCTTAAAATCGAAGAGGCCCGAGTTATACTTGGCATCGGCCTTTTTGAAGAGGCCAAACAGATTTTTGTACAGATCGCCTTTGGTGGTTTCTTGTTTTAACTGGCCGTAAGGTTCTACGGCCCGGTCTTCGCAGAAGCGTAAGAAAATGAGCCGATCGATGAGCAGTTGCACGGCATAGTTGAGTTGCTCATCGTCAATTTTTTTGTTGCTGGTGGCAATGCTTTTGGCCAGGTATAATCGCCACTCGTCCAGACTTTGTACAAAGCGTTTGTCCAGCGTGTCTTTGCCTTTTTTTACAGCATCGCTCTGCACAAACTTGTCGAAGCGGCCGCGGGTAACAGCCTCGTGCGAGAAGGTATCGTAGAGAAAGTCAAACTCAGCTACATACCGGTCGTACGTCAGGTGTTTGATGCGGGCCACGCTGGCGCTGTCGTTTTGGTTGGGCACGCGGGTGCAGTCGTACACCATAAAATCTTCGAAGTTGGTGAGGATAGACAGTGGCACCTGCGCGCTGCTGCCGTAGCGCCTGAGTTGATAGGCGGCTTCGCGATTGAGTTTTAAAGGTGGTTTAACGGAAGGTTTTTTGGCTTCCACATAAAACAGGCGGGCTTTGCCACTGCCTTGCAGGCGAAAGCCGTAGTCGGGGGCTTTTTGCTGGCCGCGTACCAGCACTTTGTCTTCGTAGATTACTTCGCGGTAGGCTTCGCTATCTCCCCGTTCGTTGTCGATGTCCCAGCCGAGGGCTTTAAAGAGCGGGTTGATAAAATCCTGGCGTGTTTTGGCTTCGTTGTAATCTGCCGCCAAGTATTGCTCTCGGTGTTCATGGTAGCGATCTACCAGTTTTTGGATTTGCAGTTTGGCTTCTTGGCGCGTCATGGGCAGGTGCCAAAGATAAAAAAGGAATAGCTATGGTAGCCCGCTTGATTTAGAAAATCCACAACCACAAAATCGCTACCAGCAGGACCACAGCCAGCCAGATGATCCACCGCGGTCGTTCGGGAAATTCGTAGCCGCAAATGGGACATGCGGTGGCGTCATCATCAACATCCATGGCACAACCGGGGCATTCTTTGGTCTTCGAACTCATGCGCGTGGGAGTGAATAGGTCCAGACCAGAAGAAGAATGAAAAAGAGCAAGGCCGGCCATGGCCCGATCGTAACGGCTAACACGATTGACAATGAACCTTGCCAGGCGGGCACGGCAAAAATGCCGAAGGCGAACTTGACGGAAGCAGCAAAGACAGGATCTTTGATTTTGCTGCGAATGTTCGTCCAGAGGAGCAGTGGAGCAAAGTGAACCAGCCGCCATAGCCGGTAGCTGAGGTGTATCGTTGGGGTTGGTTGCGGGCGTGCGGTTGGCGCTGGGCTGCCAATCAACCGGGCGACCTGCTCATTCAAAGCGATCGGGTCGAGGTAGTCAGGTCGCGTTGCCTCCAGCGCAGCATATACCGGTTCGTAGTGTTGCTCGGGTATGTGTGTAATCAACGGCTGCATCCGCTGGGTCAGGTGTTCGCGCAAGGCCAGGGCACTGGCCGGGTCGTTGGGTCGGTAAATCTCATTGGCTGTAAAGTTGGGGCCATACACCACGTGTACGGACGTGCGAAACGGCTCATGGGCGGTGTAGTTAATGCCCACCGGCACCACGTGTACAGGTTGTTGTGGTTGTTGCTCCAACGCACCCTGCAGGGCACGCGTAAAGCCTTTGCTCAAGGGCCGCAGTTGACGCTTCCACCCGTGGTTGCCTTCCGGGAAAATGACGAGTGCCTCGCCTTGCAACAAGATATCCGTGCAACGATCAAAGGTTGTTTGGTTTTCGCCCAGGGATTGCCAGCCATCGCGGATGCGGTAAATGGGAATGAGGTTGATGAGGCCCAGTAGTTTTTTTACCCAGTTATTTCTGAAAATATCGGCCCGCGTGAGAAAGTGCGTGTATCGTTTGCTGCTGCACACGATCAGCAGCGCATCCAGAAATGCATTTTGATGATTGGCAGCAAACAGCACTGCACCTTTTGGAATATGTTGCGTTCCGGTTACGCGCAATTGACGGAAGTAGAAATGCAGCCCTACCCACACATAGGTACGCAACACCACATAAAAGATCCGCTGAATCATCGGGCGATGGACGTGGCCGTTTTCCAGCGACTCCACACCAATGCGAGTGAGAGCCCTGCTATGATGTGCCAGATGCCCCACCATGCGGCCACGATGGCCATGCCGCCCAGCCCATCGAAAAAGCGGAAAATGAGGATAAGCCCGAGGCCTGAGTTTTGAATGCCGGTTTCAATGGCGATGGTTTTCTGATCAGCGAACTGTAGGCCGGCCAGCCGCGCAGCATAAAACCCGGTGGCCAGTGCCAGCGCATTGTGCAACAGCACCAACACGGCCACCTTGCCGATGTGTTCGGTGAAGTGACCGTAATTGTTGCCAAACGCTACGACCACAAAGCCGATGAACACAAAGATGGATACCGGCTTTACGCCTTTTGCCACCACCTGGGCCGCACGCGGCAGGTAATGTCGCACGAGCATGCCCAGCACCAGCGGAATGCCCGCCAGTGTGATGATCGTTTCAATCATGTTCCACGCATCGAGCGAAATTTCCTTAAGTAACCCGGACGTGGGTGGATAAAGTGAAGCCCAGAGGCTGAGGTTGAGCGGAGTAGTGAAGATGGCCAGCACCGTGCCCACGGCTGTCAGGCTTACACTAAGGGCCGTGTTGCCGCGCGCGAGGTGCGTCAAGAAGTTGCTGATGTTGCCACCCGGGCAGGCGGCTACCAGAAACATGCCCAAGGCAAGGCTCGGGTGCGGGCGAAGGATGTACACCAGCAGAAAGGTGAAGGCCGGCAGCAATAGGAACTGAGCCAACACACCCACCACAGAAGCACGCGGGTTGTCTTTTAATCTCCGAAAGTCATCCACGGTAAGTTCCAGCGCAATGCCGAACATGATGACCGCCAAAATGATGTTAAGACCCCACAGGCTGTCGGCACTGAAGTTGAGACGAATGGAGTCGAGGTTGTGCATCAGGTCGAAGCTAAAACAGGCGTCAGACGGCTCATGACTGAAGTGAACGAGCCGTCAGACGCCTTACTTTTTTGATTTGCTGATGATTTCGTCTTGTGAAACATTCAACCTGAATTCTCAACGGTAGGCTAGTCTTTTTTGCTTTTGGTCAAATCGGTAAACAAACTGTTGAACACCGACAGGATGACGCTGAACGCCAGCGCCCACCAAAACCCATCAACCTGAAAGCCGTCTACGAAATGGTCTACCAGCAGCACCATGAGGGCGTTGATCACCAACAGAAAAAGGCCGAGCGTCACCACGGTGATCGGTATGGTAAAAACAACCAGAATGGGTTTCACAAAAATATTGGCGAGGGTGATCAACACCGCGGCCAGTAAGGCCGTCCAGTAGTCGGTTACATGCACACCCGGCAGCAGATAGGCTGTCAGGATGACCCCTACACCGGAGAGAAAAAATCGGATAATGCCGTTCATTGCTTTAAAGTAAAGCAATCTTTTTGAGATGGTTTTGCATTTGAATAAACTACTTTTGACACGTGTACGCCATCGTTGATATTGAGACTACAGGCGGCTATGCCGACCATCACCGCGTAACGGAAATCGCCATTTATCACCACGATGGTGTCCAGATCACGGGCGAGTTTCACACCTTAATCAACCCCGGACGTAAAATACCCCATTACATCACGGGCCTCACCGGCATTACCACGCAAATGGTGGAAGAGGCCCCTGCCTTCGATCAGGTAGCGCAACAGGTATTGGACCGCCTTAAAGACCGCGTGTTTGTGGCGCACAATGCGCATTTCGACTATAGCTTTCTTAAAAAGGAATTTGAAGAAGCCGGTTTGCCTTTCGCGGCCAAAAAGCTTTGCACCGTCCGCCTTAGCCGTAAAATCATTCCCGGCCTGGAGTCGTATAGTCTCGGGCGTTTGGCCGAGAGCCTCGGCATTCGAATCATCAACCGCCACCGCGCGGGCGGGGATGCACAAGCGACAGCCCGGATTTTTCATGAGTTGCTGAGGCGCGACAAAACCGGTGTGATTGCCCAGGCGTTGAAACGAAATTCGGGCGAGACCATTTTGCCCCCCAACCTGCCGAAAGGTGATTTCGACCGGCTGCCGGCCAAGGCTGGCGTATACTATTTTCATAACCAAAGGGGCGAAGTGATTTATGTGGGTAAGGCCATCAACATCAAAAAAAGAATTGCCGGGCATTTTACCGGTGAAGCACGGGAGTGGAACCGCAGCAACATCCGCAATGAAATCTGCCGCATCACCTGGGAGTTAACCGGCAGTGAGTTGATTGCCCTCATCCTGGAGGCTCAGGAGATTCGGAGACTCTGGCCCAAGTATAACCTGGCCCAGAAATACAAGACTGAGGAGTGGGGTGTTTTCCGGTATGAAGACCGCAACGGCTATCAGCGTTTTGTGGTGAATCAGGTGGTGCGGGGATCGCAACCGCTGATCACCTTTACCAACAAAGCCGAAGCATGGAGTTTTTTGTGGGAGAAGGTAAAGGAGTACGAGCTCTGCCCGAAGCTTTCCGGGTTGCAACTGGCGAAAGGCCTTTGCTTCAGTCATCAGTCGGGCACCTGCAAGGGAGCTTGCCAGGGTGTGGAGAGTGTGAAGAAGTACAACAAGCGGTTGGAAAGTGCGGTGAGTTCTTTTCTGGAAGAGGGACCCACCGTGGCCATGATCGGCAAGGGCCGCCAGTCGAACGAGAAGTCGGTGGTGCTGGTGGAGAAAGGCAGCTATGTGGGTTTTGGTTTTGTAGATGAGCAGACTGCCCTTCAAGATGTGGAATCTGCCCGCCAATGGGTGCGGCCTTCGCGTGAAAACCGCATCGTGCAAAATGTTGTAAACTCGTATCTCAATAATCCGCGCGGAGTCGAACTCATCTTATTTAATTGATATGGATAACAACCTCGTTGAATTGATCGGCTACTTCGGCAGTTTCCTGACCAGCATCACCTTTATTCCGCAAGTGTATAAGACCTGGCGTACGCGCAGTGCGGGTGACCTGAGCATGACCATGCTGCTGATTGTGTTGTTGAGCACGGTGGTGTGGATGGTGTATGCCGTAGCGCTGATGTTGTGGCCGGTAATTGTGGCCAATGCCATTATTGGCTTGCTCAGCCTTTTGCTGATCTACTTCAAGATGACGTTTACGAAGTAAGACGGACTTCTTTTAATTTTTCTTGCCCTGCGCTTCACTCATCAATTTCACATCGATGTTGGAGTACGTAATGGTTTCAAAATTTCCTTTCCCGGCTTGCGCCAGGCGTTTGAGCCCATCAAGTGAATTGGAATTCTTGGCAAAGGAAAAAATGCTGAGAAACATTTCTTGCTCGGCCGATGATTTGATGAGCGCCTGTGTCTGAGGCGTTACCGAAAATTCGCCATCGGTAGCCAGGGTGATGCGATTGTTGCCGCCTTTGATCCAATTTTGCCTACAAACCTCATAGGCCTTGGCTATGCCCTGGTCGCCATTCGTTTTCCCCTCGGGCTTCTGGCTTTCAATAGTATTTTGAATTTTTCGGAATTCTTCCAGCTCGGCATATATTTTCAACTGGCGTGTTTGGTCATCCGGGCGCTGATAAGCCTCGGTCAACGCTGTGAACTTTTACTTCAGCGGAGCAGCAGCTACCTTCAAGGCAGCCTGGTAGTCGGCTTCGTCCTGAGCGGATCAGTCGCTGGTATAGCGCACCATCAGCCGATCGGAGCGATAGCCGGAGGAGCGTTGGTTGAATTCGTTGACCTGCATGGACGTGTGACTGACGGCATTCACCTTTTCGGCCAGCACGTTGAGGTAGATCACCGGCAGGTTGACCGATTCGTAGCGGCTGAGCTGGCCAGAGGCTGCCTGTGCCACCAGCAGAAAGAGCATCATAGAACCCACCCGAATCATTTGACCAACGTACAAAACGGCAGGAGAGCTACACCACCCGGCCGCCCGTCAAAAATGTACAGCCAAAGCGTTATGTTTGCCCTTTACATTTGGCAATTGACCGGATTATGACAGAGGCAACCGAACTTCATCAGGAGTACAAGCAGAAAATTCAGCAGGCCATTGGCGAGGTGGGCAAAGTGGTGGTGGGGCAGGAGTATATGGTACAACGCCTGCTGATCGGACTTTTTACCAATAGCCATATTCTGCTCGAAGGTGTGCCGGGTTTGGCCAAAACGCTTACCATTTCCACGGTGGCGCGCGTGTTGCACCTGGATTTTCAACGTATTCAGTTCACGCCCGATTTGCTGCCGGCCGATTTGGTGGGCACCATGATTTACAATCAGAAAGAGGGCAAGTTTGAAGTGAAGAAGGGCCCTATTTTCGCCAACATCATTCTGGCGGATGAAATCAACCGGTCTCCCGCCAAGGTACAGTCGGCTTTGCTGGAGGCCATGCAGGAAAAGCAAGTAACCATTGGTGAAACTTCGTTTCAACTGGATCGGCCGTTTTTGGTGCTGGCTACCCAAAACCCGGTTGAGCAAGAGGGAACATACCCGCTGCCCGAGGCGCAGGTGGACCGCTTTATGATGAAGGTTTCGGTCAGCTACCCCACCAAAGAGCAGGAGCTTGAGATTATGCGCAGGATTTCCAACATGCAGTTCAGCTATGAAGTAAAGCCCGTGCTCACCAAGCAGGATATCTTTGCTATCCGGGATGCCGTTAACCAGGTCAAAATTTCGGAATCGCTGGAGCGGTATATAATAGAGCTGGTTACGGCTACTCGCAGACCGTTAGAATATAAGTTGGAAAAGGAGGCGCAGTATATTCAGTTTGGCGCCTCGCCCCGCGCCAGCATTAACCTGAACCTGGCCGCCAAGGCGCAAGCCTTCCTCGAAGGCCGTGAGTACGTGCTGCCGGAGGACATTAAAGAGGTGGCGGCCGATGTGATGAACCACCGGATTTTGCTCAACTACGAGGCAGAAGCCGACAATGTGAAAACCACGGACATCATCAAAGTATTGTTGCAGAAAGTGCCCATCTCGCGCTAAACGCAAGGAAGTTCTGTTATCATGCGATTAACGGAAGTTTATCGCAGTAACATTTGCTTAACCAAGAAATTTATTTTTTCGGCTATTTTAGCTGATCGTAATATTACGATGAATGGGCACACGCCCGTTAGGGCATACCGCTTAACAATTTCGTAATAAACCCGACCCGCGGGGGTAATATGGCGGTGGCACCTTTGCGCCCGAAACGAAAACACCCCATGACTCGTCAATTCCTGCTTTTTGCCATTCTTCTGGTCACCTCCGTTACCGGTTGGGCGCAAAACGGCACCATTTCTGGTACGGTAGTGGATGCCAAAAGCAACGAGACCATTGTTGGCGCCAACGTGGTGATTGAAGGTACAGCCGTTGGTTCAGCAACTGACCCCGATGGTAAATTCGATATCCTGAACGTTAAGCCGGGAGTATACAATATTGTCGTGTCGTTTGTCACGTACAAGACGCAAGTGGTTCCGGATGTAGTGGTCGAAAGCGGCAAGAAAACAACCCTTACCATTTCGCTGGTGGAGGACATTGCCGAACTGGCGGAAGTGGTGGTGCAGGCCAGCCGCGAAATCAGCACAGACGTATCGCTTCTGAATGCGATTAAAGAAAGTAAACTCGTGGTCACCGGAATAACAGCCGAGCAGATCTCAAGATCGCAGGATCGGGATGCGGCTCAAGTGGTGCGAAGAGTGCCCGGTGTTACTTTAGTTGACAATCGTTTCGTGGTGGTTCGAGGGCTCAGCAGCCGGTACAGTTCGATCATTCTTAACGGAGTATTAGCCCCGAGCACGGAAACGGACACTCGCGCCTTTTCATTTGATATCATTCCCAGCGGCTTGCTCGATCGCATGTTGGTGTATAAGTCGGGTTCCGCAGAATTGCCGGGAGAATTTGCGGGATCAATCGTGCGCGTAAACACCCGTAGCACCGTGGATGAGAATTTCACAAACATTTCATTTTCGACAGGTTTTCGCGCCAACACTACGTTCCGTGATTTTAATTCGCAGGAGACTGCACCCACTGAATTCCTGGGCTTTGATAACGGTTTTCGCGCTCTACCCGCTGGAGCACCTTCAAACTATAACCAACTGTCATCCAATCCGGCCTCACTTAAACAGCAAAGCCTTGCCTTTAAGAACTCTTGGGGGTCAACCACCCGTACAGCCATACCGGATCTCCGTTTCAGCGTTGATCTGGGCCGAAAGTTTCGGGTGGCTGGAAAGGAAATCAACTCCATTAATTCAATCAGTTACAGCAACGTTTGGATGCGTAATACGGTTGATTTTGACCGCTATAGCAATTACTCAAATGGCGTTGGCCGCCCGTTTTTTGCATTCGAAGACGATAACAATACTAACCAAGTACGCTTGGGACTACTTAGCAATTGGATGATGCGCGTGGGATCCGGTAAGATCGAATTCAGAAATATGTACACCCGCATTGGTTCAAACATTACTACATTCCGAACCGGCCAGGATATCGATAAAGGGCAGGATGTGCAGAACGGTTCGTTCCGGTATATCGGCCGTGCGATTTACACCGGTCAAGTGGAGGGTGAACATAAATTCAATGATGATCGTGTATCGGTCAACTGGCTGGCAGGATACACGAACGCAAACCGAAATGAACCCGATTGGAAGCGTTACAGCTACCGGAAAAACACAGGATCGGAAGCGCCCTTCGAGTTGTTTGTGCCTACTAATGCGGCCAACCCAGCAAATGCCGCCCGCTTTTACCAGGACTTGACTGAGTTTAATATCACCAATAGGCTTGATATCGGCATCAAGCTTGGGGAGGCTAATGATAGAGAGGCGTTTGAACTGAAGACCGGCTACTGGGCTGAATATAAGGATCGAAACTTTGCTGCAAGGCAAATCGGATTTGTACAGCGCGGATTTGTTCCTAACACCGTCTTCCAGCAGTCCATCGATCAGGTATTTGTACCGGAGAACATTGATGTTAATAACGGTTTCTCCGTAGCCGAAAACACCAACATTACCGATTCGTATGACGCCAATAATTTGTTGGTAGCCGGTTATGCCATGGCCACGCTTCCAGTGTCTGAAAAATTCAGAATTGTACCCGGTGTTCGTGTTGAGTATAACGACATCAATCTCAAAACAGCCCCCGGTGTTGGCGGTGCAACTGTAGATTATCCGCTCACCTCAATCTTACCTTTTTTGAACGTATCGTATAACATCAATACCACACAGTTGGTGCGTTTGGCTTACAGCAAAACGGTTAACCGGCCCGAGTTCCGCGAATTAGCGCCTTTTTCGTTTTATGATTTCGATGCTCAAGCTGATATTGTGGGCAATTCAGATTTGAAGGTAGCCGATATTCACAATGTGGACCTCCGCTACGAATACTACCCCACGCCTTCAGATTTTGTTTCGGCCGGAGTTTTCTACAAACATTTCACCAATCCGATTGAGACCCGAATTGTAACGGGAGCAAACAACCCCATCCAGTTTTTCCAGAATGCGGCTATGGCCCAAACAGCCGGTGTGGAGGTTGAAGTTCGAAAAGCAGTGGCTTATACCTCAAGTTCAGCCTTTTTAAACAACTTGTCAGTAATTTTCAATGCCGCTGCCATTTGGAGCGAAATTGATTTAGGCGATCAAGTCACCTTAACTGAAGCGGCTAAGCGCCCGATGCAGGGACAGTCGCCTTACATTATCAATGCAGGCCTTTACTACCAGAATGACAAGAGTGGATGGCAGGTAAGCACTCAATACAACGTTTTTGGTAAGCGCATCGCCTTCGTGGGCGATCGCGAATTCCCGACTCAGTGGGAAATGCCCCGCCATGTAATTGATCTCACCATTGCAAAGCGTTTGACTGAGAAAACTGAATTACGCCTTGGTATTAGTGACTTACTCAATGCCGAAGCCTATTTCCGTGAGGATGCAAACCTCGATAACAGCGTGACTAGTCCTGACTCAGATCGCACAATCAGGAGCACGCGGTTTGGACAATATGTTACTTTAGGCATCGCCCTGCGGCTGTAAAATTGCCAACGTAACGATTTGCTAACACTGAATTAATCTTTCACTGAAGCGGTCCGCCTACTTTTGGGGCGTAAAAAAACAACTACGCTATGAACATTAAACTGCTGGGCAGACTATTCAGTCTCCTGTTGTCCGTTATGCTGGTAACGACTCTGTCTTCTTGTGATAACAGTGACGATCCGCAACCTCCCACGGATGATTCAAAATTTGATCTGACGATTGAAGGTAACATCACCGCGAATACCACCTTGGATGCGACTAAGCGGTATTTGCTTAAGGGAAAGGTGTATGTTCAGAGTGGCGCAACACTTACAATTCCGGCTGGCACGAAAGTATTCGGTGACAAAGCAACACAAGGCACGTTGGTAATTAACCGCGGGGGTAAAATTGACGCACGGGGCACTGCTAGCAACCCGATTGTCATGACTTCTTCGGCAGACCAAGGCTTCCGTAATCGCGGTGACTGGGGTGGCGTGGTCATTTGCGGCCGCGCGTACACCAACGGCAATGCAAACTCTGCTATTGAGGGTATCACAGCTTCAGGGAACGATAATGGCACCTACGGTCATGGAACCAATGCACCAGTTGAGAATGACAATTCAGGCACCATGGAGTTTGTTCGGATTGAGTTTGCCGGTATTCCTCTTTCCCAGGATAACGAATTGAACAGCTTAACTATGGGTTCAGTGGGTTCTGGCACTAAAATAGAGCACATCCAGGTTTCTTACGCAAACGATGATGCTTACGAGTGGTTTGGCGGCACCGTTAACCATAAGTACCTCATCGCTCAATATACACTTGACGATGACTTTGATACGGACCGTGGTTACATTGGTAAGGTACAGTTCGGGCTGATCGTAAGAGATCCCCTTCAGGCTGACTTTTCAGGCTCCCGTGCATTTGAGACTTCTAGCAATAACACTACGGATGTTGCGGCATTGCCAGATGTGCCCGGTGGCTTCGCCAAGCGCCATTCGGCTCCGGAGTTCTCTAATATCACCGTTCTGGGCCCTCGCCTGTTCCGTGCCGTGAACCAGATTAATGGATTCTATCAAGCTGCTTTGGAAATTAACACGTCTTCCAGCACGAAGGTGTATAATTCAATAATCACCGGATTTACCACCGGTGTACGTTGGAATGCTTCAGGCGCCAATGCCCTTGTTGACGACAATCTCATCATCGGACACGGTACGCTGACGGCTGTGTCCGGAGGTTCCGCGGTGCCCGGTAGCTTCACAAATGACAATAACACCACGGCATTGCTGACCGATGTTTTTGGCGCCTTCACCGCCAAGAGTCCTTCGGATGTAGCATCAAACAATGTATACACACTGAATGGACTTGGTTTTAACCCTTTTCAGGTTGCCAGCAGCCCGGGATTAACTGGCTTTGTTAGTCCTGGAAGTGGTTTTGAAACGGTAGCCTACCGCGGTGCATTTGGCACAGCTGCTGATGCAGGTTGGTCGTATGCGGCTGGGTGGATCAACTACGATCCAATTAACGCAGTGTATTAATTCGATTCTTGGAAACCTAAAAGGCCTGCGAGTAATCGCAGGCTTTTTCATTAATTTAATATCTCAAGTCACAGAACTTACGATGCGTAGCCTAATCCTTTTGATCTTCTTTTTTGCTTCCTGCTCTTCAAATTTCGATGCAAAAGAGGTGCTTACATCGGCAGAATATGAAAAGCGCCTGATGCAAGTGGCGCCCTTTGTTATAAAAAAGCCTGACCACATCCAATACGAACAGCGCATCCAGCCTGAGAATAAGGCATTCTATGAGAATTTTATTCAGCTGACCAGCGCATCGTTAAAGTTTTACCAACGCACCGATACCGCCCACTTTTTTTTCTTCGAGCACCGCGACCTCTCTTCACTTTACGAGCATTACCAGGGGCTTGGTGGTTATTTTCGGTGCAACGAACAGGACAGCCTGATGTTTATTAATTTGCTTTACCACACGCCACGGCTAACGCGCGAAGAAATGAATACCCGGTCGCATCAGTTGTTTGAGCAGATGGCCACCAAAGGAAATGTAAAAAAGTACCTGGGGAACCGGAACTATGTAGATGTGCCAAACGATGATTTTTACTACAATACGCAATTGATGCGGTGGGATTACACGCCAAACTCTTCTTGGCGATTTTTGGAGGACGTTAAGAACCAGAAGCCTGACATTACTAATTAACCTTCCGCTGCCGCTCTTTGTGTGAGTTGAGCACTTCCTTGATGCGTGTAGACGCCTGCGCCACGGAGTCCTGCGACTTTTTGTTGTTTTCGAGGCGAACTTTCAAAGCGGCATTCTCCAGTTTGTTGTTCTCCAGCGATTTCTCCAGCGCCAGGCGTTCCTGATCGTTGTTATTCAGGCGTAGGGCAAGATCCTTGTTTTGCCCCACCAGTCGCTGCTGTTGTTTTCCCGTGGCATCCAGTGCGCGCTGGGCTTCGTCAATTTGCACCTGGATTTTGTCGCGGTAATACTTAACACCAAATCGATAAGCCACTTTTTCGAGCTCTTTCAACACGGCATTAACATCGCTTTCGTTCCACTCGGTATCCTTCAGGCCAATCCAGGCCGTGGCTTTTTGGTCGTTTCCCTCGGCTTTCACGTATAGTGTTCCCTTGGTGTACGAAGTACCATTTATAACCACTTCGGTGATGCTGGTATAGTCAGCTCCGCTGCGATTCTTCCCCAATTCCTTTACAAATTTTCCCCAGGCTGAGGCAATGTCATCTTTTTTGCCCTCGAGGGTCACACCAAAACCACGTGCTTCTTCACCTTTGATCCGCATCGTTTGGGCAGTAGATGTAACGGTCTGCGCCTCACACACGTGCAGTCGGGAAAAAATTACAACGAGCAATCCAACTTTCAGGCTCATGGTCTTGTTAGTTTAGTGCTTCAAAACTACGACTTAATGGCAAAACGAGTGCTTATTACCGGTGGCAGTGGACTGGTCGGTTCACGGCTCACCGAACTACTTCAGCAAAAAGGCTACCAGATTTGCCACCTGGGCCGTACCGCACGGGAGTTGCCTGTAAAAACCTACTCGTGGGACCTTGCGCGCAACACCTTCGACCCGGATGCCTTTACGCATACTGACTTTATCATTCACCTCGCGGGAGCCGGAGTAGCTGACCAACGATGGACGCCCTCGCGAAAAAAGGAAATCCTGGATAGTCGTGTACTCTCCACCCGCTTGCTGGCGAAGGCGCTTGTTGACGTGCCCAACAACGTGCAAGCCGTGGCGTGTGCTTCGGCTGTTGGGTATTATGGTTTCGCACCGGGCGCTGAGTGGTTCACCGAGGAGAGCGGGCCCGGAACCGATTTTTTAGCCGATGTGACCCGCGCCTGGGAAGACGAAGTGCAAAAAATAGCCCAACCTGTGTCGCGGTTGCGTATTGGAATCATATTAAGCAAGCACGGAGGTGCACTACCACAATTGATGCGCCCGGTGAAGTGGGGTGTTGGTGCACCGCTGGCATCCGGCCAGCAGTATATGAGTTGGATTCATATCGATGATCTCTGCGCCATGTTCATTCATGCCTTGGAGCACCGGCTAACAGGAGCCTACAATGCTGTGGGTCCTAACCCGGTGACCAATCGGCAAATGACGCACGCCATTGCCCGCGAATTGAAACGGCCGCTTTGGTTGCCCGCGGTGCCAGCCTTTATACTTAAAGCCATGCTGGGTGAGATGGCTAACATGGTTGTTTTCGGCAACCGGGTTTCAAATGAAAAGATCGTCAAAACGGGCTTTACCTATCAGTTTGCCACGCTGGAGAGTGCCCTTCACCTGTTGCTTGCCGGCAAATGATTTTAGATTTACTACTTTCGAAGTTTGTTGGCCAGATCAATCGCCATGTATGAACAATAACAAGGGAAAGAATTTGCAGGAAGCGCTGGAAGAGGAGCACCGCATCCGCAAGGCGTTTAAGGATAAGGATTGGGCCGAAATCAAGAGCGCAGATTCCTGGGTGATTTTTAAAGTCATGAGCGAGTTTGTGGAAGGCTTTGAGAAACTCGCGAAGATTGGCCCCTGTGTAACCATATTTGGTTCGGCCCGCACAAAACCCGATCACCCCTACTACATCCAGGCCGAGGAGATTGCGTATCAGTTGGTACAACATGGGTATGGTGTAATCACCGGTGGCGGACCGGGTATTATGGAGGCTGGTAATAAAGGGGCCAACCGGGCAGGCGGAAAATCCGTTGGCCTTAACATCTTTCTGCCCTTTGAACAAAAAGGCAACATCTACATCGATCCCGACAAGCTGATCACGTTCGACTACTTTTTTGTTCGCAAGGTGATGTTTGTCAAATACTCCCAGGGTTTTATTGTGATGCCCGGTGGGTTTGGCACGTTGGATGAATTAAGTGAGGCCCTGACCCTGATCCAGACGAAAAAGATCGGACGCTTTCCCATTGTGCTGGTGGGTAAGGAATTCTGGGCCGATCTGATTGGGTGGATCACGAAAGTGTTGGTGAACGAAAAAATGGTCAGCCCCGAAGACCTCGACCTGTTTACAATAGTAGACAAGCCGGAAGATGCGGTTAAGGTGATTGACGATTTCTACTCGAAGTACCTTTTGTCGCCCAACTTCTGATGCTAGTATAAACGATTTTTCTTCCAAAACTAAAAATGATCAGTATGGAACATCACTACTACGCTCCCGAAGACCTGAAAAAGTTTGGCGCCATTGCCGAGTGGGAGGGCAACCTGGCGAAAAAGTTCTTTGATTGGTATGGCGATGTTTTTAAAGGGGGTGATTTAACGGCCCGAGAGAAATCATTGATTGCCTTGGCGGTGGCGCACACTGTGCAATGCCCCTACTGCATTGATGCGTACACGCAGGATTCGCTGGAAAAAGGAGCAACTGAAAAGGCCATGATGGAGGCCATTCACGTGGCAGCCGCCATCCGCGGAGGGGCATCGCTGGTGCACGGAGTCATGATGATGAACAAGGCGAAGAAGCTGTCGATGTAGGATCACACGTGCGTATTCCATGATTAAAAGCCTTCACGCCCGTCATCACCAACTGGCTGATCAGCAGCGCCAGCGCGAGATTCTCGAAAATGGAATATTTCGCGAAGGCCGATTGCCAAAGTTTCATCGAAAGATAGCGGAAGCAGGCCACGATTCGCTCACTCCGGGTGATTTGGAAATATTTCAAGTCAATGTTGGTTACATGTGCAACCAGGTGTGCAAGCATTGCCATGTCGATGCCGGGCCTGATCGGCAGGAGATCATGAGCCGGGAAACGATGGAGCTTTGCCTGAATGCCCTGGCGAAGAACAAAATCCGGACGCTCGACATCACCGGGGGTGCACCGGAAATGAATCCGCACTTCCGCTGGTTTGTGGAAGAGGCTCATCGAATCGGTGTGTCGGAAATCATCGTCCGCTCCAACCTCACCATTATTGTGGCCAATCCGCGTTATCACGATTTACCGGCCTTTTTCAAAAAGCATGGTGTTAGGGTGTGCTCATCCCTTCCGTTTTATAACGCGGGAAAAACGGACCGCCAACGTGGTGAGGGCGTTTTTGCTGATTCGATCCGGGCACTGAATATGTTAAATGACGTGGGCTATGGACGGCCGGGCAGTGGACTCGTACTCGACCTGGTGTACAACCCGGTGGGCGCTTTTCTGCCGGGCGATCAGAAGCAACTGGAGCGGGATTTCAAACTCGAATTGAAATCACATTTTGGTATCGACTTTAACAACCTGTTCACCATCACCAATATTCCAATCAGTCGTTTTTTGGATTTTCTCCTGGAATCCGGCAACTATGACGACTACATGGAGAAACTGGTGAACGCGTTTAACCCCGCGGCTGTGCCGGGTGTCATGTGCCGCAACACCATCTCCATCGACTGGCTGGGAAACCTGTACGATTGCGACTTTAATCAGATGCTCGGCCTTGGTATTGATGCCCGCGTGAAGGGCCACGTGCGCGATTTTGATTTTGCCGAACTGAAGTCGCGCAAGATTGCCGTGAGTCAGCACTGCTTTGCCTGCACGGCCGGGGCAGGTTCCAGTTGCCAGGGTGCAACTGCGTGAGCTTTTATTCGTGTAAAAGGAACTTAAAATCGGTTATTTGCCGGCTATGACATTACAACAAATCCATGAGGCTACTGAATTTGTTCGGAAGCGGGGCATCACCGAGCCGCAGGTGGGGGTTATCCTCGGCACCGGCCTGGGTAACTTGTTTGTGAAAGAAATTCAGAATCCGATCACGATCAATTATAATTCGATTCCCCATTTTCCCATCTCAACGGTGGAGTTCCACAAAGGGCAGTTGATTTACGGGGACGTGCGGGGTAAAAAGGTGTTGGCCATGCAAGGCCGATTTCATTTTTATGAAGGCTACTCGCTTCAGCAAATCACCTTGCCGGTGCGCGTGATGAATCTCCTGGGAGTGGAACATCTGTTGATTTCCAACGCGGCCGGAAACATGAATCGCAATTGGCGCAAAGGGGAACTCATGGTCATTGATGACCATATCAATTTATTGCCAGACAATCCCTTGCGCGGCCCCAATCATGAGTTATTCGGTTTGCGTTTCCCCGACATGAGCCAGCCGTATGCAAAGCAGTTAAACACCCTGTTGAAAAGTATTGCGGCCGAGCGCGGGATCAAACTCAACGAAGGGGTATATGTGGCCGTGATGGGACCTAATCTGGAAACCCGGGCCGAGTACCGATTCCTTCAGCGCATTGGCGCAGATGCCGTAGGTATGAGCACCGTGCCGGAGGTCATTGTGGCTAATCACATGGGGCTGCCCTGTTGTGCCATTTCCGTATTGACAGACGATTGCGACCCGGATAATCTCAAACCGGTAAACATTGACGAAATCATTGCCATTGCCGGTCGTTCGGAAAAAGACCTTACCGCACTTTACGTGGAATTGATCTCCCGGTTGTAGCCCAAAAAAACCAATGGCCGCCCGCAGGCAGCCATCGGTGCGAGGTAAGCCGATTAACGTTGATCAGCCCTGATTGCCGCGTTTCGCCTTTTTTTCGGCACGCTTTTCTTTCAGGGTTTTCTGGGGCTTTTTCTTCTCCTCTTTTTTTTGATCTCTGCCTTTTGACATAATAATTTAGGATTAATCCATTCGAAAGTTAAGAGTCGCCAGCCAAATCATCAAACGGCATGCAACCTGCGCAGCCGGATTTGCGTCTAACCAAAAAAACCTTCCCATGAAACAGTGTGTACTGATCCTTCTGTTGATACCAACTCTCGTTTTGGCTCAAAATGACAAAGACCGGGATTTCCATTTGGACAAAGAGTTCAATGTGAACCTCGGAGGCCAGGTTCGCCTGCGTTGCTCCGATGCCGATGTGGTGGTGGTGGGCTCCAGCCGCAGCACCGCGCATGTCAAAATTGACCGTTTGGTGACTACCCGGGGATGGGTATGGAGTGACGAGACTTTCTCAGTCGACATTTCCAATGAAGACGGCAACCTGGATATCCGTGAGCGAGCCAATGGCTCCGTTTCGATGGCCTTTGGTTCTTATCAAGAGCGCTACACCATACGGCTGGAGCTGCCCTTGGGGATGTCGCTTAGCGTGGATGGTGATGATGGCAATTATCAGATTTCATCACTCCACGGAGCCATTCGGCTCGATTTGGATGATGCCGATGTACTGCTGGAAAAATGTCAGGGTAATTCGTTCTCGTTCCGGTTGGATGACGGAGACGTGCAGATGGACGAAGGCCGCGGCTCACTCACGGTGGATGGCGATGATGCCGACATCCGCATTCGCAACGCGCGCTTCGCTTCGATGGATGTCAACATCGATGACGGAGACTTTGTAGTGGAGACCTCTTTGGCGGATGCCGGCCGGTATACCATTAATCTGCAGGATGGACTGGTTTCGCTTACCGTTACATCGGGAGGTGGCCGTTTTGATATTCGTCATGACGATGCCCGGGTAACAACGGAAGGCAACTTTAACGTGATAAACCGAACCGAAACACGCACCGAAGTGTCCACGACTAACGGCTCGGCCGAAGTGCGTATTCAGGCCGATGATGCGCGCGTAAAACTGGTTCGTATTTAAACGTCACAAATCAGAACCGACTCGCGCAGCGACTTCATGTTATCCCCGCGCGAAGGAATGAACTCCTGGGCCACAAAGCCTTTGAATCCGGTTGCCACAATGGCCCGCATAATCGCAGGGTAATGCAACTCCTGCGTTTCGTCAATCTCGTGACGGCCGGGTACTCCGCCCGTGTGGAAGTGCGAGATGTAACGAATGTTTTTTGTGATGGTGGCGATGACATCACCTTCCATGATCTGCATGTGGTAGATGTCGTACAGCAACTTGAAGTTTTCGGAGCCGAGTTTCTCGCACAACTGAACACCCCATGCCGTATGATCGCACTGATAATCCTTGTGATCAACCTTGCTGTTCAGCAACTCCATGCTGACCGTAATATTGTAGCGTGCAGCCACCTTGAGCACCGGTTCTAAACCCCGCGCGCAGTTTTCCAGGCCCTGGGCAGACGATAAACCCCTGGCATTTCCACTGAAGCAAATGACGTTGGTCAGGCCGGCATCGGCAGCTTTGGGTAAGTTGGCCGAGTAATCGTTCAGCAACTGGGCATGGTCGGCCGGGTTATTAAATCCACGTCCAAGCCCCCAATCGTTGGCATAGGCCATGGCACAGGTCAAACCATATTTGGCAGCCGTGCTCCATTGGCTGGCATTGAGCAAATCGATGGAGGTAATGCCCATCCCTTTGGCTTCCTCGCACAGTTTTTCCAGCGGCATATCGCTGTAGCACCATTGGCAAACACTGTGGCGGATGTTTCCTTTTAAAGATGCAGGGCCGTGGTGTGGATCGCGGGCGAGTGTGGGAAGGGCCATGGCTCCGGCCACACCGGTAGCCATCGTTTTCAACGCTTGCTTTCGGTTCATAAGGCTAAATTAACAATTCTGAACAGAGGCATCTTCACTTCATTTCATCCCGGTATACTTTACCGTCTTTCATTACCCACTTCACTTTTCTCAGTTGGCTGATGTTTTGTGTGGGGTCACCCTCTACCACAACCAGGTCCGCCAGAAATCCTTCGCGAACAAAACCAATTTCATTTTCGAGGTGTAGGATGCGCGCGTTCACCGAAGTAGCGGCTTTCAGCGCCTCAATCGGCTTCATGCCACACTCCACCATCAGTTCCAACTCGTACACATTTTCTCCGTGCGGATACACCCCTACATCGCCACCCAATCCAATTTTTACTCCGGCTTCGTAAGCAATTTTGAAACTCTTTTTTTTCTGCGTTACCAGGCGGGGCTCTGGCGTTTTGCCTTTGTCCCAGCCGCGGTAACGCTGAATGGATTCCACGGCTCCCAGGGTCGGCATGAAGGTTACCCCTTTCGCTTTCATCAGTTGAGCTACTTCTTCATCCAGATAGTCGCCATGTTCAATGGTTTCGGCACCGGCCGTTATGGCCCGGATCATGGCTTCTTTGGATTTGGCATGGCAGACCAATACGCGACCGCTGCTGCGCGTAACTTCGTTCACCAGCTTGAGCTCATCGAGGGTAAACGAGGGGCGATCTTCGCCATAAATTCCCCACCGGTAGTCGGCATACACTTTTACGAAATCTGCGCCATTGCCGATTTGATCGCGCACGACTTTGATCAAACTATTGCCATCGGCCGGTTCGGCCCCCAGCATGATGGTCTGATCGTTGTCGTATCCTTTTGGTCCGTACGATCCGGTTGATACGATGGCGCGGCCGGCTACCCACATGCGGGGTCCGGGAATGATACCTTCGTTGATCGCACGCTTGAGCGCCACATCGGCATAGCCGGCCCCTTCGGTGCCCAGATCGCGCACGGTGGTGAAGCCGGCCATCAACGTGTTTTTGGCGTGCACGGTGGCCAGGGCGGTGCGGTAGGCATCCGATTCCTTCAGCACCTGGGTTTCCCAGTCGGTAATGTTGTAAGGATACAGAAACAGATGCGAGTGTCCTTCGATCAGCCCCGGTGTGAGGGTAGCATAGGTAAACGTAAGTGTGACGGCCTCTTTCGGAACTTTGATGCTCTCGCGCGGACCGGCTGCCATGATTTTGTTCCCTTGCACAAGCACCGCCCAGCGCGTGTGCATCGTTTCACCGTCAAAAACGCGATCGGGCAGGAGCAGATAAGAAGTCTGCGCGAAGCTGACGTGTAGGCCCGCGCAAAAAAACAGAAGGGCTATCCGGGTTTTCATGAGAGAAATGTACCGGATAGCCCCGTGATTGCCAAGGCTTTTTACAGTGCCTTCAGCGCGGCATCATAATTTGGCTCCTGACCCACCTGGGGAACCAGTTCGGTATGCTTTACTTTCCCCTGCCCATCGACTACCACAATGGCGCGGGCACACAGCCCTTTGAAGCCGCCATCGATGAATTCAACGCCATAGTTTCGGGAAAAACCTTCGCCTCGAAAGTCGGTTGCCGTGGTCACTTTATCGATGCCTTCGGCTCCGCAGAAGCGCTTCAGGGCAAACGGAAGATCTTTGGAAACGCAGACTACGGCCGTGTTTGCCAAACCGGCTGCCCGCTTGTTGAACTCGCGCACGGAGGTGGCGCACACATTGGTGTCCACACTGGGAAAGATATTCAAGACGACATTTTTGCCCGAAAAGTCTTTCAGGGAAATTTCCTTCATGTCGCTGGTGACGAGCTTGAAGTCGGGAGCTGTGGAGCCTACAGCCGGAAGTTCTCCGTTGGTGTTGACCGGGTTAGGGCCGAGCATTGTTTTTGCCATGATATTTCTCGTTTTGATTTAAGAACAATAGTTATCCGGAATAGTTTTTACCGGATACGATCGGAGTCGCGTACCACACGCTCATCTCTGCGAATGAAACGAATGGCCAGCCAGTTGAAGGCCACCGCTCCAAAAATCACCCACAAACTGATACCATTTTTTCCGCCAAACTGATTCACCAGTTGATTGAAGAATACCACCATGCAAATCATGATGCCCGCCAACAACAGCGAGTTGAGCGTGCCGAGTTTGATCTGTGTCATGCGGTTATCAAAACGTCTGATCTCCAGGATGGCCACCGTTGCGGCAGCAGCCATTAGCATAGCGATGATGGCGTACGGAAAATATGTAGTCGTGCGTGTACCGTCCTGAATCACGGTATAGTGTAGCGGGTAAAGTTGCCGCGAAACCCCGGTCGGGTCTTCACTCACCCAGATGGGGAGGAAAAAACTGACCAGCAGGCAGGCCACACAAAGCACCAGAAAAACGGTCTGTACACGTTGCCACATAATGGGTTACTTTTGCTGCAAAACTAACGAAACAACACCGTTTGTGCCCATGAGTTCTGCCTTGGTTCTCGACATTTTGCGAACGCCCATCGGCCGTTATGGGGGTTCGCTGGCCTCCGTTCGGCCAGATGACCTGCTGGCGCACGCGCTGCGCGAACTGATCAAACGCAACCCGGAAATTGCTCCGGAGTGGATTGAAGACGTGGTGGCCGGGGCGGCCAATCAAAGCGGTGAAGACAATCGCAATGTGGCGCGCATGGCCTTGCTCCTGGCGGGGTTACCCACGTCCATCGGGGGTGTCACCGTCAACCGGTTGTGTGCGTCAGGGCTACAGGCGATAATGGATGCATCGCGCGGCATAATGACCGGTGAGGGTGATGTGTACATGGCCGGTGGTGTGGAGAGCATGAGCCGAGCACCGTTTGTGATGGCGAAGGCGGAAGAACCCTTTGCGCGAAAAACGGAGATGTATGATACCACATTGGGGTGGCGCTTTACCAATCCCGCGCTGGCGAAAATGTATCATCCTTTTACCATGGGGGAAACAGCCGAGAATGTGGCCGACAAATGGAAAATCACGCGTGAAAGCCAGGATGCTTTCGCCCTGCAATCGCAGCAGCGGTACGCCCAAGCCCATGCCGCCAATCGGTTTGCCGGTGAACTCATTTCTGTACCGGTGAAAAAGGGCAAAGACGTGGTGGCTTTTGAGAAAGATGAATACCCCCGTGAAACATCGTTGGAAAAACTGGCTACGCTCAAGCCGGCATTCCGCGAAGGTGGCAGCGTAACGGCTGGCAATTCCTCGGGCCTTAATGATGGTGCGGCTGCCGCGTTGTTGGTGAGCGAGAGCATGGCGGGTAAATTGAAGAAACAGCCCATGGCACGCGTGGTGAGCATGACGGTGGCCGGTGTTGATCCGGCCTTTATGGGTGTGGGGCCGGTGCCGGCTGTGAAGAAGGCGCTTGCCCGCGCAGGTCTTCGCGTAGCGAATATTGGGCTGGTGGAATTAAATGAGGCGTTCGCTTCGCAGGCCCTGGCCTGTATTCGTGATCTGGAGTTAGATCCTGAAAAGGTAAATGTCAACGGAGGGGCCATTGCGCTCGGCCACCCGCTCGGTTGCAGCGGGGTGAGAATTTCAGCCACCCTGTTGCACGAAATGCAGAAACAAAACGTGCGCTATGGCGTGGCTACGATGTGTATCGGGGTGGGGCAGGGAGCGGCAGTGGTTTACGAGAATATGAGAATATGAGAATATGAGAAGTTGGGAAATTGAGATTTCGATAAATTGAGGTATTGAGAAGTAAGTCGCATGGCAGCTACTCAGAAATTTGAGGAGTTAATCGTTTGGCAACGGGCACATCAATTCGTTTTGTTGGTTTACCGTAATACGGCTGGGTTCCCGAAAGATGAACTTTATGGATTAACTTCTCAGTTCAGACGTGCAGCCATTTCCATTGCGGCAAACATTGCCGAAGGCTATGTGAAACGGACAAAGCCAGAAAAGATCCGTTTTTTGAACATATCGCAGGGATCGGTAGAGGAATGCCGATATTACTTCATTCTCTCCAGGGATCTCAAGTATACGACAGATGACGCCTTGGGTTCCCTTCTGGAGGAGGTGAGTAAGTTGCTTAACTCCTACACACGGGCCATTAAGATATCCAACATCTGATTTGCGATTCACCAGACCCCTCAGCTTCTCAAATTCTCAAATTCCCAACTTCTCAAATGCGCTTCTTCTTCGAAATCAGTTACAACGGCACGCGGTACCACGGTTGGCAAAACCAGCGTAACGCAGTGGGCGTGCAACAACTGGTAGAGGAGGGGTTGAGCAAGATGTTTCGCGAAAAGGTAGCCATTACCGGCAGTGGTCGTACCGACACAGGCGTGCATTGCGCCCAGCAATTTTTTCATGTTGATCTGGAAAAGGAATTTCAGCCCGAAAAATTGATTCAGCAACTTAACTCCTTTCTACCGGCTGATATCGCCATTGGCGGAGTACGGCAGGTAAAGCCCGATGCCCACGCACGGTACGATGCCCGCGAACGCACCTACGAGTACCATCTGACCACACGTAAAAATCCGTTGCTGGTGGGCCGGGCTTTCTACTGTATTAAACCCCTCGATTTTCAAATCATGAATCAGGCCGCTGAGTTGCTGTTGGGCGAGCACGACTTTGAAAGCTTTAGCAAGGTAAAAACGGATGTAAATCACTTTATTTGCGACCTGAAGTCAGCACGCTGGAATCAAAAAGGCGACCTTTGGGTTTTTACCATAACCGCAAACCGATTTTTACGCGGCATGGTGAGGGCTGTCGTGGGAACATTGCTGGACGTGGGATCGGGAAAAATTACGGTGAATCAATTCAAGCAAATTGTTGACGGGCGCGATCGCCAACTTGCCGGCATGAATGTTCCGGCCGAGGGCCTTTACCTCGTAAGCGTCAAATACCCTAACGAGATATTTCTAAAGTAGGTGGAGAAAGAGAAAGTTAGTAGCGGTAATATCATCGACTGGTCGGTGCTCAGGCGCCTGATGCAGTTTGTTAAACCCTATAAAGGTCGTTTCTATCTGCTTGTTGCGCTCACCCTGCTCATTGGTTTTCTTACACCGGTTCGTCCCTATCTGGTGCAATACACATTGGATCATCATGTCGCCTCCGGAGATTATGCCGGCATGGTTGAAATTATCATATGGCTTTTCATTTTGTTGGGTTTTCAGGCCATTGCCCAGTATGTGCACACGTATTTGTCCGGGCGCATCGGGCAGTATGTCATTAGGGATATTCGCATCAAGCTTTATGAGCACATCATTAATCTTAAGCTGAAATTTTTCGACAAGACACCGATTGGCCGACTGGTGACCCGCACCGTCTCGGATGTAGAAACGCTGGCCGATGTCTTCAGCGAAGGATTGGCGGCTATGGCGGGAGATTTACTGCAGATTGTGGTGATTCTTGCCTTTATGTTCTATACCGATTGGCGACTGTCCCTGGTTAGTCTTTCTACTGTCCCCTTCATGCTGCTGGCCACCTACGTCTTCAAAGAAAAGATCAAGGTGGCGTTTAATGACGTACGAAACGCAGTATCGAACCTGAACGCATTTGTGCAGGAACACATCACGGGTATGAGCGTGGTTCAGCTCTTCGGGTCGGAGAAACGGGAGTACACCCGCTTTCAGGAAATCAATAAGGAACACCGCGATGCCCATCTTCGGTCGGTTCTGTACTATTCAGTGTATTTCCCCGTGGCCGAGATTATTGCCGCCATGGGCATCGGTTTACTGATGTGGTACGGAGCGCGCGGGGTCATCAATGCGGAGGAGACCGGTATTACGATCGGCTCGCTTACAGCCTTTATCATGTACATCCAGATGTTCTTCCGCCCCATTCGCATGATTGCCGACCGCTACAACACGTTGCAGATGGGTATAGTCAGCACCTCGCGCATCATCAACCTGCTTGACGATGAAGAGTATGCGGTCAAGAGTGGCACCCATGCACCGGCTTCAATTCAGGGCGAAGTGAAATTTGAGCATGTCTGGTTTGCCTACAATGAGGGGAATGATGTGTTGCGCGATGTAAACCTGGACATACGTCCGGGCGAAAAAGTTGCATTGGTGGGAGCCACGGGGGCCGGCAAGTCGTCTATCATTAACTTGTTAAACCGGTTTTACGACATCAACCGCGGCAGCATTCGGGTCGATGGCGTTGATGTGCGCGACTATGCGTTGGCCAGTTTACGCAAGCACATCGGTGTGGTGCTGCAAGACGTGTTTTTGTTTTCGGACTCTATTCGCCACAACATTACGTTAGGCAGCCCTGATGTTTCCGATGAGATGATCTGGCACGCGGCTGACCTGGTGGGCGCGCGCAAGTTTATTGAGCGTTTGCCGGGCGGGCTCGATTACAACGTGATGGAACGCGGAGCCACATTGTCTGTGGGGCAGCGGCAATTAATTTCATTTATCCGCGCAATGGTGTACGATCCGAAGATTCTGGTGTTGGATGAAGCCACCTCATCGGTTGATAGCGAGACCGAATCGATGATTCAGGAGGCCATTGACAAAATGATGAGCCACCGTACATCCATTGTGATTGCGCATCGCCTGTCGACCATCCGGAAGGCGGACAAGATTATTGTGATGGAAAAAGGCGAGATTCGCGAACGTGGTCGCCATGAGGAGTTATTGGAGGCCAACGGCCCCTATGCGCAGTTGCACCGCATGCAGTTTAAAGAGCTGGCGTGACGTTCGTCAGCTGATTTCAGCAGGCTATCCCTTGCGACTGCAAAAAAGCCTATATTTGCTCTAATGCGCATTTCGAAACTGGCCGTTTTCAGTGTCATTTTCATCCTCATGGCACCTGATTTGGTGGCTCAAACCAAGAGCCCGGTCAGTACCGGCTATCGCGTTCCAAAGATGACGCGCAACAAAGCCCGGGTTGTTTGCCCGATTTTTCACGACAGTCAATATCCGTATCAGGGTATTGGATTCAAGTTGGGCGACCCTTTTGCGGTAACGTATAAGTTCTATGCAAACCCGAAGCTGGCGTTTGCCCTGGATGGCGGCAAAGCCGCCAGCGGGCTGTACAACAAGTATTATCGTGAGATTTTTCCCGAATACATCGACCAGAATTTTTCTTTGGTTGGCGATGAAACCATTGACTACCTGACGCACAGAGCAACGCAAGATTGGCTCCTGGAAGCGAAGTTCATGCGTCAATGGGATGCCGAAGCGATTTCCAAAGGCCTTCAAGTTTATGTTGGCGCGGGTTGGCAATGGCGGAGCACCACGTTGAAATACGATTATCTCTATACCCAAGACCCCAATAATCCTTTTTCCGAAACACGTTCGGGTACGCTCATCGAAAAACGTTTTACCTACGGCCCGGTGGGCGTGTTGGGTTTTGAATATTCCTATTTCTCGATTCCAGCCTCCGCCTTTATTGAAATTGCCTGGTTCACCGATGTGCTCGTTGACCCGGGGTACAGTCGCTTCCAGGGCGGGATCGGGCTTCGCTACGTGTTTTGATTATTCCGAGGATTCTTCCTGCGGCTCACCTTTCATCTGCCGCTCATATAAATCGGTATACAGGCCGTTAGCGGCCAGCAGCGATTCGTGATTGCCGGCTTCCGCCACGCGCCCATCCTCGAGCACCAGAATCTTATCCGCCATACGGGCGGCTGACACCCGGTGGGTGATGATAATCGTTGTGCGACCCTTCATGATGGTGCGCAGACTGGACAAGATCGCATTTTCTGTTTTGGTATCTACGGCTGAAAGGGCATCGTCCAGAACCAAAATACGCGGCTCACGCACCATCGCCCGCGCAATGGACACCCGCTGTTTTTGCCCGCCCGAAAGCGTGATGCCGCGTTCGCCCACACGCGTGCCGAATCCCTGCGGAAATCCCATGATGTTCTGGTAAACATCTGCATCCTTGGCGGCTTGTATGATTTTTTCTTCCACCGGCTGGTCAAGGCCGAAGGCAATGTTGTTGTAAAGGGTATCGCTAAACAGAAACACATCCTGTGGCACATATCCCATTTGATTGCGCAGCGCCACCAGATCGTAGTCTTTCACCGATCGCCCGTCAATGCGAACTTCGCCTGTGGTGACATCGTATAACCGGGCCACCAGACTGCCAATGGTTGATTTTCCGGATCCCGTGGCCCCCACAATGGCCAGCGACTCGCCTGGCTCGAGCGCAAAACTCACATCGCGAACGGCCTGTATGCCGGTGTCGGGATAGGTAAATGACACATGATCAAACTCGATTTTGCCCTGAATCGGGTGAATTTCATTTTTTTCGGATACGAGATCGGATCGGGTCATCAAAAACTCATTGATCCTTTTTTGCGATACCTCGGCACGCTTCACCAGGCTGCTTGTCCAACCCAGCGAGGTTACCGGCCAGGTAAGCAGGTTCACGTAGATGACAAATTCGGCAATGTTTCCAAACGTGAGTGTGCCGTTGATGACTTCGCGGCTGCCGGCATAGATGGTGAGTATGGTGCTGATGCCGATAAGCCCCATGATGATGGGGAAGAACATCGCCTGCACACGCGTTAACTTCAGCGATTGTTTCTTATAGATGTCACTCTCCTGGGTGAATTTTTCCAGCGATTCATTTTCGCGCGTGAAGGACTTCAATACACGTATACCCGAGAAGGCTTCCTGTACAAAGGTGCTCAGCCGGCTTTGGCTTTTTTGAATTTCCTCAGCCCGCTGGTCAATAATGTTGTTGACATAAAAAATACTGATCGACAGAACAGGTAAGGGGATGAGGGCATACCACGTTAAGGTTGGGCTGATGGTAAACATCAGGGGAATGAGCATGACAAAAAGCGTTATCAACTGCAGCCCGTACATAATAGAAGGCCCCAGGTACATGCGCACACGCCCCACATCTTCGCTGATCCGGTTCATCAGGTCGCCCGTGTTATTACGCCTGTAGAAACTCATCGGCAATGTCTGGTAGTGTGCAAAGATTTCGTTTTTCAGGTCGTATTCGATCAGGCGGCTCATCACAATCAGGGTTTGCCGCACGAAGTACAGAAACACCCCGCGCAGCAAGGCCATGAGCAAGATCAACAAGGCATATACAAGTATGCCGTTGGCAAATACATCAAAGAACTCCTTTTGCGAGGCGGTGCCCTGAAGCGATTGATAGGTCGTGGCATTGTCCACCACCAGGTCGATCGAGTGCCGCACCATCTGTGCAGGATAGATCTGAAACAAGTTTGAAATGATGACGAACACGAGCCCCAGCACGAGATGCCACTTGTATTTTTTCAAGTATTTATTGAGGTAGGCCAGTTCCTTCATGAAATATAATTGGGGGCTGAATTAGTGGGGCGGAATATTCTTCTAAAAAATTAATGCAATCGATTTAACAAACTGAAAATGGCCTTTTTGGTAATTTTGTGCCCATCAAAGCCGGGTGCGGAAGCAGGCTGTAAAAGTAGAGAATACAACCTTAAAACAATCACCAAATGGAGATCAAAGAACTGGAACGTGTGCAAACGGGAGTTTTGGGAAAAGTGATGCAGATGGGTCACGAGCAGGTAGTATTTTGTTACGATGAGCATACCGGTCTGCGGGCCATGATTGCCATCCACAATACCACGCTGGGCCCGGCCCTGGGCGGAACCCGCATGTGGAACTACGCCACCGAGGAGGAAGCGCTGACCGATGTATTGCGCCTCTCGCGTGGCATGACGTTCAAAGCGGCCATCAGTGGTCTCAATCTGGGCGGTGGCAAAGCGGTAATCATGGGTGACGCGTCCAAACTGAAGACGGAAGCATTCATGCGCAGGTTTGGCAAGTTTGTGACCAGCCTGGGCGGCAAATACATTACGGCCGAAGATGTGAACATGAAAACCGCTGACATGGAGTTCATTTCCATGGAGACGAAGCATGTCACCGGCTTGCCCGAATCCATGGGTGGCGGGGGAGATCCATCACCCGTAACCGCGTATGGCACGTACCTCGGCATGAAAGCCACCGCGAAAAAAATTTTTGGTTCAGATTCCCTTACCGGTAAGCGCGTGGGAGTGCAGGGTGTTGGGCAGGTGGGCATGCACCTGGTCGATCATTTGATTAAGGAAAACGCCAAGGTTTTCATTACCGATATCTCGGACGAGAAGGTAGATGCGGTTGCGGCCAAAACGGGAGCTATACCCGTGCCGATGGAAAAGATCTACAGCCTGGATATGGATATCTATGCGCCCTGCGCATTGGGTGCCACGCTGAACGATGAAACCATTCCGCAACTCAAGTGTGCTGTGGTGGCCGGAGCAGCAAACAATCAGTTAAAGGATGAAACCCGGCACGGCTATATGCTCATCGAACGCGGCATTACGTATGCACCGGACTTTCTTATCAATGCCGGAGGGTTGATCAACGTTTACAACGAATACGTGGGCAACTACAACCGGCAGCGGGCCTACGAGCAAGCCGAAAAAATCTACACGACCTGCCTGAACATTCTTAATCTGGCCAGTCGTGAGAAAATCAGTAGTCAGGAGGCCGCTATTCGCATGGCCGAAAACCGGATAGCCGAAGTGGGCCGCGTGCGTATACCACGCTGAGTCATTTAGGCATAGGGCCGGAAGGATTATCGGCTTCGTTTGCCGGAGAACTTCCGCCTTCCTTTTCCACCGCCTCTAAAGGCCGATTTCCTTTTTAACTCGGGTTGATAGGCCGGGCCTTCGCCCAGACTTTCGGGTAGTGCAACTTTGGGTACTTCCCGTTCAATAAGTTTTTCGATGTACGAGAACTTGCGTTGGTCTTCTTCATTAACGAAGGTGATGGCGGTGCCCGTTGTTTCTGCGCGGGCGGTGCGCCCAATGCGGTGTACGTAGTCTTCGGGATCGGGCGGCACGTCCCAGTTGATCACCAGACTGATGCCTTCGACATCAATGCCCCGCGAGAGCACATCCGTGCCAATGAGCAATTTGATTTGCTTGTTCTTGAATGCCCGCATGAGGTCTTCGCGCTCGGCCTGCTCCAAATCACTGTGAAATGCCCGCGCAGGGAAATTACTTTTCGCAAAAGCGCGGTCGAGTTGTTTCACGGTTTCCTTGCGCGAGGCAAAGAGAATGGCGCTATTCCAGGGGTAGGTCTTCAGCACGTGCTTGAGTAATTCCGGCTTTTGCCGGTCGTATACCACAAACGCCTGTTGCAGTACCCCTGCGGCAGGCTTGGCCAGCGCCAGGGTAATCTCTTCCGGTTCGTGGAGTATTCGTTGAGCCAGTTGCCGGATTTTTGGCGGCATGGTGGCGCTAAACAACAGGGTTTGCCGTTGCTTCGGCAGATAACCGATGATCTTGAGAATATCCTCAAAGAAGCCCATGTCAAGCATGCGATCCGCTTCATCTAAAATGAGATGCTGGAGCCGGCTCAGGTCCACACTGTCGCCCGCCAGCAGGGCAATCAAACGTCCGGGCGTGGCAATGATGATGTCGGCCCCATGTTCGAGTGCCCGTTTCTGCTGGTCCCACGTGGCGCCATCGCCACCGCCATACACGGGAATTGAACTCACGCCTGTGAAATAGCCGAAACCCTCGATTTGCTGATCGATCTGCTGGGCCAATTCGCGCGTGGGCACAATGATGAGGGTGTTCAGATGCCGGTGGTCGTTACGAATCATCTTGTTGATTACCGGCAACACATAGGCGGCAGTTTTTCCGGTACCCGTCTGGGCGCAGCCGATCAGGTCGCGGTTAGCCATAATCACCGGAATGGCCTTTTCCTGAATGGGCGTTGGTTTGGTAAAGCCCATGGCATCCAGGCCTTCCTGGAGTTTGGGATCAAATTGGAAGTCGGTAAAAGTCAAAGTATCCGCGTTAGTGCGCGGCAAAGATAACAACCCTTTGTTAGCAGTCTATTTGATTCACCAGGCTCAGGCGGCCTTCTTCACCGGAGTGAGGCTCACCTGGCGGGCCGGGTTAAGCTTGATCACCCCAATGAAATCCAGCAAGCGGATGACCGGGTAGGTGGGGTCAAACTCGTGCCAACGCACACCACCAAAGTTGGCGCGCGAGCCATGCTTGTGGTGGTTGTTGTGGTAGCTTTCGCCCATCATCAAAAAATCAACCGGTAAGAAATTGCGCGAAGTGTCACCTACCTCAAAATTGCGATATCCATACTTGTGTGCGAACCAGTTGATGATCGCTCCGTGAATAGGGCTCATGAAAAACTGGATGGGTAACAGCAGCCAAAGCCACCAGGCGGTAGCAAACTGCCAGTAAATCAAGGTGTACACCGCGCCCCAGAGGATGCGTGAGGGCCAGGAGCGCGCAAACCGGTCAAAGGCAACCCACTCGGGTGCGCCTTCGGTAAAGCGCTTGTCCGGCACAATGGTCTTGTTTGTAATGCCGGAGTAAATGGTTTTGGTCTTCCACATCATTTTGAAGATCGACTCATCATATTTGGGAGAATGCGGATCATCTTCCGTATCGGCAAAAGCGTGGTGCATACGGTGCATGATACCGTACCCGTAAGCGCTCAGGTAGTTTGAACCCTGAAAAATCCAGGTGAGTACAAAAAACACCTTTTCGGTGAACTTGCTCATGGTGAATGCCTTATGGGCCGCATAGCGGTGCAGAAAAAACGTCTGGAAAAACAGCGACAGGTACCAGTGGGCAATAAAAAAGCTAAGGATAACAGCCATAGGTATAATGTTTTTGGGTACAACAGGGCATACATCACCCTGCACAAGACCTAAGACAGGCCAATCCGCGTTTTGTGACAGAACTCAGAAAAAAATCAGATTTATTTTTACCAGGCTGTGGCAATGTCCTTTTTGAGCGTTTCGATCAACTGGCTGGCATTCCCCACCGTGCAAGCCTCCCGAAAGCTCCTCATCAGTTCGCCCGCGTCCGGCAGATCAAGATGTATTTTTGAGGTTTCGTCCGCCAGTTTCTTCTTGGCCCGGCACACGAGTTGACGGCAATGTTCTTTTTTCTTTTCCACCGCATGCTGCAACTCATCGTACTCGTAATCAAAAACTTCTTTGAGCAGATAGGCGGCACGCTCCAGCGGCTCCAGCTTGTGTTGAAGCACGGCAAACGCGGCTGAAAGCTTAACGTCTAAATCCAGATGACCCAGGTTGGTTTCTTTGAACTTCTTCAGCAGGTCGCTTACGTGCAAGTTATCGAGGTAGGTCTCTTTCTTCTTGCGCAGGCTGTTGAGATGATTCAGGCAGGCATTGGTTACGGCAGCAGTCAGGTACGCCTTCACATTCTCAACCTTCGCGAGGTCAATGCTTAGCCATTTGACAAACGTGTCTTGCACAATGTCCTCGGCATCCTCCTTGCACCGCACGAGGTTGTAGGCGATGGTTTGCAACATCGGCTGATACAGAGCAATGGTTTGTGCGTGATTCATAACCAAACCCAAAGATACGGCTTTGGGAGAATTGTTATCCGGAATTTTTTCAAGTTGAGGCTAACAGGTGTAAGTGTCCTGTGAGTTGAAGCGGAGGCAGTCGTTTAGATACTGGGGTGGTACATAGTTGTTTTTGACATTAAGAGATCTTTGAAAAACCCATGAGTACAACCAGACAAAAGCCAGCGGGTTGTTAAATTTGTTCATGGAGAAAATGAACAGACAACTCAGCTTGATGGATGCGGTTCTCAGTTACAGCCGCAGGAGAAAAACAAGTAAGGCGTTGGCCACCCTTTCAGAGATAAACAAACTCGTCAACTGGCAAGCGCTGGTCGGCTTGGCGAAAGGCATCGACAAGACCTAGGGCGGAAAAGGCGGCCGCCCCCCGATCAGTTTCGAGATCAAACTCAAGATGCTGTTCCTCCGGCACACCTTTGGCCTGAGCGATGAACAACTGGAGCACCAGCTCATCTACCGGCTGAGTTTCCAACAGTTCGTGGGTCGTAGCTATGAGGAGGAAATCCCCTACTTCACCACCCTGTGGAACTTCAAGGAGGCACTTGTAAAAAATAAACTGATGGACAGGATATTCAGCAGCATCGTATCGCAGATAAAGCTCAACGGGCTGGTGGTCGGCAGCTATCCGGCCCTCTACCTGGCGGGATTCCAGCCGGCTGCCGTGCTCAGGGGCGAGGTAAAAGGTTCCTGGGGCGAACTGTGGGCCCGCAAGGGGCTGGTTGTCTTTCAATTTGCGCTGTCGGTGGTGCTCATTGTTTCGGTGCTGGTGATTTACCGCCAGATTGAATTTGTGCAGCCGCAGAACCTGGGCTACAACAAAGAACACCTCATTTATTTTCCGTTGGAGGGGCGTGTGCGCGAAAAACGCGAAACGTTTCTGCAGCAAGTGCGGCAGGTGCCGGGTGTGCTCCAGGCCACCACCATGGGTCGTAATCTGCTGGGGCGAAACGACAACACCAGCGGGCTCAACTGAGACGGCAAAGACCCCGAAGCGCGCATCCTGTTCGAAAACATTTCTGCGGACTACGGAGTACTGGCAACGCTGGGGCTGGAAATGGCCGAGGGCCGATTCTTCTCCGAAGAGTTCGGGGCGGACTCCACCAAAATTATTTTCAACGAAGCCGCCATTCGCGTAATGGGGCTGGATGAGCCGATTGGTAAAACCATCCACCTTTGGGATGAATACGATATGCAGATCATTGGCGTGGTCAAAGACTTTCACTTTCAATCCCTGCACGATGCCGTGAATCCGCTTTTCTTCCGCCTTAGTCCGGATAACACGTGGACGGGCATGATCCGGTTGGACGCGAATCGTGAAAAAGAAGCGTTAACTGCGCTGGAAAAATTCTACAAAGAGTTCAACCCCGGCTTCACGTTCGACTATAAGTTTCAGGATGTGGAATATGCGCGGCAATATGCTGCTGAACAGCGCGTGGCCATTCACCCGTAGAGCGATCAACGTAACCAAGTTTATCACCTGTAAAATCAACCTGTAGTTGTTCCGCGGGCCGATGCGTAAAACGCATGACTGCTTTGGCTGGTTCGGTGTATTTGGACAGGTGCTCGCAAAACTGAGAGTATGAATAGCCACCCGGATTTTCTTTCCGGTATTCTTTCCAAAGAAGTTGACGCGTGACACCGCGCTTACGGAGCTCTGAGGAAAAATAATCTGCGCGTTGCTCGAATAGCGCGTAGCGTTCATCTTTG
>JAJTGY010000055.1 GCA_021298015.1 Flammeovirgaceae bacterium | reverse complement strand
AGATTTTAACACCCAACCAAAATGAAAAACCGCGTTTTTGAATAAAATTCTATGTTTTTTTGACTCGACTCCAAAAAGTGCGGAAGTCAGGTCCACTTTCACGCCCTCTTTTTTGAGCCGGTTTTCCATGGTTTTGGCAGCCTTGAACGCGTGCTTACCACTCAGCATGCCTTGGCTGTTGAGCACGCGATGAGCGGGCACCCCGGCCGGTGCGGCATGCATGGCCCAACCGACCATGCGCGCACTCAGGCCGGTTCCCAAATAGCGTGCAATAGCCCCATAGCTGGTAGCCCGTCCTTTGGGGATTAGTTTTACCACTTCATACACGTCTTCAAAAAAACTGGAGTTGGAGTAAGCCACAATCGATTGTGTAGACGTGTTGGAAGGAACTGGAAATGAAGCCTAAATTTGCTGGATTTTTTTCGATGCGGTTATTCTTGTTTTTGTTTTGTTGCTCGGTCGCGGTTTCGGCCAACGCCCAACGCATTCTTTTTCCGGATACGGTGGGGTGGAATCATCTTACCGAAGGCACCCTGTTTCATTTTCAGCTGCGCACGGATGCTCCGAAGCCACCCCGCTTTTCGGTGGAGGGCGTGAATGAGTACCGTATTCAGTATGACTCTACCGGCCGATTCTGGTGGCAGCCGTCATTCGATTTGGTCGACCGGCTTGAAAAGCAGAAGGAAGTGACAATCATTTTCCAGGCGATCTGGCCCGATGGGCATAAGGTCCGTCAGCCAATTACCTTTCTGATCTCTCATGTTAATCGACCGCCTGTGATTGAAGAGCTGCCGATTCTTTATGTGCAGCAAGCCTCGGCCAATCAATTCCAGATATCATCCGACTATGTAACAGACCCGGATGGCGATCCGGTAACATTCCGTATTGCCCCATCGCAGCTTCCTGAGGGTGCTTCCTTTAGCGCCTTGGGTTTGCTTACCTGGAACCCATCCCGCAACCAATACAACAACCTGCGGGCTAACCCAATTCTGCTGGATGTTATCGCACAAGACCAGCCTGCAAAAGCCGAAGTAGTTGGCAAGCTTAAGATTATGCAGACCCAGATGGATTTACCGCCCGACCTTCTGATTGTGCCCAGCGACACCGTTATTCGAATAAAGGAAGATGAGCTGATGAATCTCCAGTTTTATCTCTCTGATCCCAATGGCGATGATAACTTGGAGGGAATGGATTTTATCTCTTCGGATAAACGCATCACCAAAGACCACCTTCAAGAAAACTCACCGGTCCAATGGGAATTCATTTGGACGCCCGGTTACGATTTTGTCGATGAAGCTGAAAAAAGTAAGAACGTTGACTTTGTTTTCTTTACGATTGACAAATCAAAGAACAGATTCGAACGTAAGGTGAAGGTTCAAGTATTGGATACCGAGAACCTGATTGAAAAGGACAAAGCTATTTACCAGCGCTACCGGCTTAGCCTCGTGGCGGCCAAAGCGCTGTTGGATCAACTCGATCGGAATCACGAGCAACTCAGCAAGGCCTACAAGCAGGCAAAGAAGGGCAAGAAGAACAGGGCGATATTGAATGCCTCACTGGGCGCCACCACCGGGTTGTCGCCTTTGGTGCTTGAAACCGACCAGTCGAAAGTGGTGTCGGCTGTGGGCGGAACAGCCGTGATGACGATGGGAACTCTGGAGGCAACTGGGGTAATTGGCAAGTCGAAAAATGAAATACTTGACAAGCAAAAAATCAACATCGAAATCCGGAATCAGTTGCAGGTGGAGGCCGACAATTTTGCGCGTAAGTATGCACTGAAGTCCGCACGAAGGGGCAAGGAATTTGACACAGACCGCGAAAAGCTATTACCTATTCTGAATAACCAGAAGCTCGTTATGCTGGAACTGGAAGCGGATAAGTCGGCCTACCCCAACTACAGCAATAAAGAGCTCAAGAAATCTTTTCCTGACTTTGCCGAAGAATGATCCGGTCGATTTGGATCATTCCCCTGGTTGCCCTTACCGTTGGCAGTTTGAACGCCTGCCGTTCGAAGGGGCGCTCAACTGAAATCAACAGGCCATATTGGCAAGCGGCTGATATCGGCTCACTGCCGCAAGATTCTGCGGGAGTACTGATCCGATATGGGCGCGATCTGATTGCACACACGGGCAAATATTTTGGGCCGATGGGTAGCGTGAGCCAGACGACCAATGGCATGAATTGCCAGAACTGTCACCTTAACGCGGGTACGCAAACGTTTGGCAACAATTTCGGTTCGGTCGCTTCGCTATACCCTCGTTTCCGCGCGCGTTCCGGGTCGCTTGAATCGATTGAAAGGCGGGTGAACGATTGCCTGCAACGCAGTCTCAATGGAGCACCGCTCGACTCCTCCTCAACCGAAATGCGCGCGCTGGTGGCCTACCTCAGCTGGGTGGGAAAAGATGTGCCGCGCGGAGAAGCCGCGTTGGGCTCTGGCCTGATGGACTTACCTGATTTGGCCCGCCCGGCCGATAGCGCCCGTGGCCGCGGGGTATACGTTGCCAAATGCCAAACGTGCCATACACCAACCGGGGAAGGATTGAAGCCGCAGGGCTCTGCCGAGTACAGCTATCCTCCCCTTTGGGGGCCCAATAGCTACAATACCGCTGCCGGGCTTTTTCGCCTTTCGAATCTAGCACGGTATATCTATGCTAACATGCCGCAGGGCGTTACCTTTGAGGTGCCTCAACTCTCGGTGCAGGAGGCCTGGGACGTGGCGGCATTTGTGAACTCCATGCCCCGGCCTCATAAAGAATTTGCGGGGGATTGGCCTGACCTGCGCTTAAAACCGGTTGATTATCCGTTTGGCCCTTTTTCGGATACGTTTGCAACGCGGCAACACAAGTTTGGCCCTTACGGGCCGATTAAAAAATACTACGAAAGCAGGTAAAGATGACGACCGTCAGTTGTGGCGGCCCATCCGACTTTTATCTTTCGGGCGATTTTGTAAACCAACAGTATGTCAGTACCCTATCAATCGGCCGAAGAAGCCGTCAAGATCGTGCAATCCGGTCAGCGAATTTTCCTCCACGGCAGTGCAGCCACGCCAACCACGTTGTTAAATGCGTTAGTTCAGCGCGGGCCTGAATTGCGAAATGTAGAATTGATGGCCATCAGCACCCTGGGTGAACTCGAAATCACCAAATCTGCGTATGCCGACAGTTTTTATTTCAACTCGTTGTTCGTCTCGGCCAACATACGCGAAGCGGTGAACACCGGGCGGGGCGATTATATTCCTATTTTTCTCAGTGAGATATCCCGCCTTTTTGACAAAAAGATTTTACCACTAGACGTTGCTTTTCTTCATGTTTCGCCTCCCGATAAGCATGGCTTTTGTTCGTTCGGCACGTCAATCGATGTTGCCCGTTCAGCAGCAAAAAATGCCAAACACATCATCGCCCAGATTAACCCCAACATGCCCCGCACACATGGAGATGGATTTATTCACATGAGCAGATTCGATGCCATGGTGCTGTGTGAAGATGTGTTGCCGGAGGTAAACTACGGAGCACAACTGACAGACGAAGATCTAAAGATTGGACGGAACATTGCCGACTTGGTGGAGGACCGCTCTACCCTGCAAATGGGTATCGGTACCATTCCGGATGCCGCCCTCAAAAGCCTCGGCCACTGCAGGGATTTGGGCGTTCATACCGAAATGTTTTCGGACGGGGTAATGGACTTGTTGAATAAGGGAGTCATCACCAACGCCCACAAAAAGAAGCACCCCGGCAAGGTGGTGTCAGGCTTTGTCATCGGAACGCGCAAGCTTTATAATTTTCTGGATGACAACCCGCAGTTTGCTTTTCTGGAGGCCAGCTACGTCAACGATACGCGGGTAATACGGGCAAACCCAAAGGTAGTGGCGATCAACAGCGCGATTGAAGTTGATTTAACCGGGCAGGTGGTTTCCGATTCCATCGGAACGTATCAGTTTTCGGGAGTGGGCGGCCAGATGGATTTTATCCGGGGTGCAGCCTTGTCGGATAACGGCAAGCCGATTATTGCTTTGCCTTCCGCCACGAAGAAGGGTCAATCCAAAATTGTTCCTCACATCAAAGAAGGCGCGGGTGTGGTAACTACCCGGGCGCATATGCACTATCTTATTACGGAGTACGGCACAGCTTATCTCTACGGGAAAAGTTTGCGACAACGTGCCTATGAGATTATGAAGATCGCGCATCCGGATCATCGCGAATCGCTTGAAAAGGAAATTATCAAACGGTTTGGCAGTAACCAGCACCCGGTCCGCTAGGCTTTAACGCGGTAGAGCTCGGCCAGCTTTTCAACGGTGAAGTCAATTTCTTCGCGGGTATTGTACTTGCTGAATGAAAAACGCACGGCACCGCGCTGCGAACCCGGGTATAGGGCGCCCAGTACATGCGAACCGGTTGTTGCCCCGCTGCTGCACGCGCTGCCACCTGAGGCCGAGATGCCCTGCAGGTCGAGATTAAACAGCACCATTTCATTTTCATCAGACTCGGGGAGGCTTACATTGAGCACCGTATAGAGACTCTTCGTCAGGTTATCGGAGTCTCCGTGAAAACGAACCCCGGGCAATTCTGCCCGAAGTTTGTCGATCATATAAGATTTGAGACCCTTGATGTAAGCCTGATGCTCTTCCATTTCGCGATAACAAATCTCGAGCGCTTTGGCCAGCCCTATGATGCCATACACATTTTCGGTTCCACCCCTCATGTTGCGCTCTTGCGCACCACCGTGCATCACAGCCTGAATTTTTTTGTCTTTGTTGATGTACATGAATCCTACGCCCTTGGGTCCGTGAAATTTATGCGCAGCAGCCGTAAGACTGTGGACTGTCAATTTTTTCAGATCGTGACGGTAATGCCCCATGGTTTGCACGGTGTCGGATTGGAAATAGGCATTGTATTTCTTGCAGAGTTCACCAACCTGTTCGATGGGTAACAGGTTACCGATTTCATTGTTGGCATGCATCAGCGACACCAGGGCTCCCGGATATTGTACGAGTAATCGCTCGAGATCTTCAAGGGCAACGTGACCTTTTGCGTCTAACCTGACATGATGAAGTTCTACTGAGCCCTGCTGAGCCAATGTTTCGAGTGTATGGGTAACGGCATGATGTTCAATAGGGGTGGAGATGGCATGCTTCAGTCCGTAGGTCTTGACACTGCTGACCAGCAAAGCGTTGTCCGCCTCGGTGCCGCCTGACGTAAAGATGATTTCGCCTGGTGTGCAATTGAGCAGCTCAGCCACCTTTTTGCGCGCCTGTTCGATAGCCGCTCTCACTTTACGGCCATGGCCGTGGGTGGATGAGGGATTACCGAAGTCTTCCATCAGAAACGGCTTCATCGCCTCAAATACTTCCGGGTCAAGCGGGGTAGTGGCTGCGTTATCAAGATAAATGCTCATGGCGTAACCAAGTTAGGAATTAAGCATCAATTGGATATCAGTTAGAATGCGCTGCGCCAGGGCATTGGCTTTCGCAGCATCCTGCGACTCGGCATAGATGCGGATGATGGGCTCCGTATTTGACTTGCGTAGGTGCACCCATTCGCGCGTCTGTTCGAAGTCAATTTTCACACCATCTGCCGTGTTTATTTTCTCATGACGATACTTTTCCTGAATAGATGCCAGTATAGTATCCACGTTTACACCGGCTGTCAGTTCAATCTTATTCTTTGAAATGAAATAGTTGGGGTACGATGCCCGTAACTCCGTCATCGTCATTTTTGATTTGGCGAGGTGTGACAAAAACAGTGCAATACCGATGAGCGCATCGCGGCCGTAGTGAAAATCCGGTACGATTACACCGCCATTGCCCTCGCCCCCGATAACGGCTTTCACCGCTTTCATTTTTTCCACCACATTCACTTCTCCCACGGCAGCCGCGGAATACACTCCCCCTCGCTGTTCGGTCACATCGCGCAGGGCGCGTGTGCTGGACAGATTCGACACCGTATTACCCTTTCGCTTTTTTAGCAGGTAGTCGGCTACCGCTACCAGCGTATACTCTTCGCCAAAGGGCTTGCCATTCTCCATGATCAACGCCAACCGGTCTACATCGGGGTCTACTCCAATACCCAAATCGCATTTTTGCTTCTTTACCGTTTTGCCGATTTCTTTCAGGTGCTCAGGGAGTGGTTCAGGGTTATGGGCGAAACGACCCGTGGGTTCGCAGTAGAGCTCAACCACCTTTTTTACGCCCAGCGCTTGCAGGAGTTTTGGCACGGCCAGGCCGCCCGTTGAATTAACGGCATCTACGGCAATTTTGAATTTTGCTTTTTTGATGGCCTTGCGATCTACGCCTTTGTATTTCAGAATGTGTGCAATGTGCACATCCAGGTAGTTGTCCTTCTCCTCGTAATGGCCCAGTTGGTCAACCGGTGCAAACCCAAACGCTTCTGACGTAGCGATTTCCAAAATGTGTGCACCATCGGCAGCTGAAATAAACTCACCCTTTTCGTTCAGCAACTTTAGTGCATTCCACTCAATCGGATTATGGCTGGCGGTAAGGATGATGCCTCCTCCGGCTTTTTCCATTGGCACGGCCAGTTCCACCGTGGGCGTTGTTGACAAACCGAGATCGACTACGTTAAGGCCGAGTCCACGCAGGGTGGAACTGACCAATTGGCTAATCAATCCACCGGACAGGCGCGCATCCCGGCCAATCACCACTTTTTTTCCTTTGCGGGATTTTACCCAGGTGCCAAAAGCGGCCGCAAACTTAACCGTATCTACGGGGGTTAGGGCTTCGCCCGGCTTGCCTCCAATAGTGCCCCGAATACCTGAAATGGACTTGATTAACGTCACAATGCTCGAATTTGAGGAGCAAAATTAACCAGAAAACCTCTTTCCGCTTAGGATTTCATTGAATGCCCGGCCCCGGAATTGCCATCTTTGCACTATGCAACTCTCACTTCCCGACTTCCTGACGCTGCGCCATCAACTGCCGGTAGTCGATGTACGCTCAGAACGTGAGTTTGATGAGGGCCATATCCGCGCAGCGTTGAATGTGCCCCTGCTCAACAACGGGGAGCGACACCGCGTAGGGACCACCTACAAACAGCAGGGCCAACACGCGGCCATTCGCGAGGGTTTTCGATTGGTGGGGCCACGACTGGATGCCATCATCCAGCACACCGAAGAGATCAGTAAGGGGCGCGAGTTATTGATCCATTGCTGGCGTGGCGGAATGCGTTCCAACAACTTCGCCCAATTTGTTGCCATGGCGGGTATACGCAGCCGCGTGTTGCAGGGCGGGTACAAAACGTATCGGCAAGCTGCACTGCAGGCATTTCAACAACCGCTTAAGCTCATTTTACTTACCGGGTTTACCGGCAGCGGTAAGACCGAAATTCTTCAAGCCCTTCGGCAGGCGGGCGAGCTGGTGATTGATCTCGAAGGGTTGGCCCATCATCGTGGCTCTGCCTTTGGAGGATTGTTCATGCCACCACAGCCCACCACCGAACAGTTTCAGAATGAATTGTTCGAGGAGATCTTATCGATCGACAAAAGCCGAACCATTTGGATTGAAGATGAGTCCATTGCCATCGGCAAAATATTTCTGCCGCCTGATTTCTGGCAGCACATGATGTTGGCCCCCATTGTTCAGGTGGAGGTGCCGCTGGAGACCCGAATTGCACGCCTGGTCAGGGATTATGGCCATGCCCCGAAAAATGAGTTCTTTGAGATCATGAAAAAGATCGGAAAGAAACTGGGTGGCCAGCATTTGAAGTCCGCGCACGAACGCCTGCTGGCGGATGATATGGGGGCGGTGATGGAAATCCTGCTGACGTATTACGATAAGGCGTATCGACAGAGTATTGAAAAACGAAGTGCCCGCCTGCGCGCCTCGTTTTCGTGGAGTAGGGGAGAGGCTTCCGGGTTGGCGGAACGTTTGGTGAACCACATAGGTACATAGGGCACATAGGATGACGAAAAGATATTTGGACGAATTGACCTACCAAATCATTGGAGCTGCCAGTGAAGTACATAAGGCAATTGGCCCCGGCCTACTGGAAAGTGTATATCATAAATGCTTAAAGCATGAATTTTTTCTACGGAAGCTTAGATATGGATCGGAGTTTTATGTGCCTGTTCAATACAAAGGGCTCGAAATGGAAGCCGATCTCCGATGTGACTTTCTTGTGGAAGATTCAATCGTGGTCGAATTGAAGGCAGTGGATACCATTGTGCCTGTATTTGAGGCCCAACTTCTAACTTACATGAAGCTGCTACAAAAGCCGAAGAGTATTTTTATCAATTTCAATTGTACTAGAAGCCATCTCAAAAATACTTCACCATGTCAGGTTGAGCCTGTCGAAACCGGGTTTCAGTACCGAATAGCCTTCGACAAGCTCAGGCTGACAATTAAAAATTGATTTTTGAGATGGCTTCTAATTTGTTTAAGGAAGGACAGAAGACTTACGTCAATGAATATTTCAGAAATCTGCCAGACTGACTTTGTGTTCTATGTGCCTACGTGGTTTTAATGTATGGAAGAAATAAAGCTCACTCAATACTCTCACGGAGCCGGCTGCGGATGCAAGATTGCTCCGGCCGTACTCGACCGCATTCTGAAGTCAGAGGGCAGTCATCCGGCATTTTCAAAATTGCTGGTGGGCAACGAGTCGAAAGACGATGCTGCGGTATACGACCTGGAAAACGGAACCTGCCTGATCAGCACTACGGATTTTTTCATGCCGATCGTGGATGACGCCTTCACCTTTGGCGCCATTGCCTCGGCAAACGCCATCAGCGATGTCTATGCGATGGGCGGTCGGCCACTGATGGCACTGGCGATATTGGGTTGGCCCGTGGAAAAATTGTCGCCCGAGTTGGCACGACAGGTATTGGACGGCAGCCGTTCGGTTTGCGCGAAGGCTAACATTCCGCTGGCGGGCGGGCACAGCATTGACAGCCCCGAGCCAATTTTCGGACTGGCGGTATCGGGGTTGGTGAACAAGGCCAATCTCAAAAAGAACAACACGGCAAAGCCAGGCGATCGCCTGTACCTGACCAAGCCCCTTGGGGCCGGCATCATCACAACCGCACAAAAGCGCGGGCTTGCCGATGCAGCGGATGTTGCCGAAGCTGTTCGCTGGATGACCGAACTGAATGCCATTGGTGCCGAACTGGGCGAGCTACCGTACGTCACTGCCCTTACCGACATCACCGGGTTTGGACTTTTAGGTCACGTGATTGAAGTATGCGAGGGGAGTGGTGTCTCAGCCGAGGTTCATTATCCCCAGGTGCCACTCATGAACAATTTAAAGTCGTATACCGACAGGTTCATTTATCCAGACAACACCATGCGCAACTGGCAGAGTTTTGAAAAGAAAGTGGAGGGTATTGGAAGCGAATCGCTGCTGACACTTTGCGACCCGCAGACCAGTGGAGGGTTGTTGGTTTGTGTAGATCAAGATGCGCAAAAAGATTTTGAACAGTTCATGCATAAGCGTCAAGTACAGGCGTACGGCATCGGTCAAACGACATCCCTGAGAGACTCGGTTATCATAGTCGCTGAACAGTAGGCTGATGATAGTCATTTAAGAGCTGGCACAGCAAATCTGACTTTCATTCTAAATGATGAACTCTTGCCAAGAGTAGTTCAAACCGATGAAGGTCCTGGCGATCAGGCGGGAATGAGAGTCTGTTTTTTGAGTTGCTTTCGAAAAAATCTCCTAACGAATTGAACGTTTTGCCTTTTCGCGTGTACAGCACAGAAAACTGAACCTATGAAGCGAGTGATTATCCTTTTTGTCCTTTTTCCCTTATCGGGTTGGGCTCTCGCACCTGAGCGAGTCCTTCCGAAAACACTGGTTATCAAACCTGTTTCGTGGTATGCCGAGCAGCGAAAAGCCTGGGCCGAGGCCATTGCCCAACGCCCAGCTGACCCTGCGGCCTGGCTCAACTACTATGCTGCCTCTGTATTTGCACACGAAGCGACCGGAAGTCTTCAGCAGATCGTTTCGGAGATGGGTAAAGCGGTACCGAATAGTTATGAGTATTGGGTAGCCAAGGGCTGGAGCGCAGGTTTTACAGCCGAGGCACGCGAAGCGTTGCAAACTGCCTATCGTCTAAAACCCGAACAGAGCGAGGCCTACGGCTTGTTGCAGTTGATATCCGAATTTGATTTGAACAAATCTGACCGCGGCCTATTCAGCAAAGGGCTCTATGAAAAAAGCCAGGTTTCGGCTTCCCTGCTCAACTACAGCTATAATGTGTTAATGTCATTAGAACCCTCGGCCGTTCTGATTACGGAAGGAGAAAGTACAACCATACCCCTTTTTGTGCTGCAAGATGTGCTTAACATTCGCCAGGATGTCACCATCCTCGACCTGGATCTACTCACACATCAATGGTATGCCACCCGAAAATTTCAGGAGACCGGTATTGTCCAGGCAGTCCGGGCGTCATCCTTTTCTGAAGATGTTCGTGCCTGGATTTGTTCCCAATTGCCGGACAGCAACCCCAATCGCAAATTCTATTATGCGCTCACGCTTGCGAAGGACAACATCACGTCAATTAAAGAGTATTTGTATGTCGTGGGATTGGCCTCGCTCCACAGCCTTACCAATGTGGATAACGTAAGCCAAATCAAACGTAATCTGGAAAAGGAATTTTTGATGGATTACCTGCTGGTTGACTTTAGTGGCGAGTCGGAACATGATGCTGGCCGGGTGTTTAGCGCCAATTATCTGGTGCCGATGATTCTGGCCTACGAAGCTTACGTGAAAGAGGGCAAAACCCAGGAAGCAGATAAACTACGAGGCCTGATGGAAAAAATAGCTCGCGAAACTGGAAAGAGTTCGATTATGGCAAATTTTCTTTATGGCACCAACACCGAAAGCATACCCTACTATCCGCTTGCGATTAATGCCAAATCCTGGGAAGAGGAAATGAGACCCATCACCAGCACGACTTATGCTGCTCGTACAGAAGTCACGAATGCACAGTACAATCGTTTTTTGGAATACCTCACCGCCAATAACCTGAGCGATTTGTACGAGAACTACAAGTTCGACTTTTCGGATTATGAAGAACCGGCCTTATCTATGATGATCAACTACTCAACCCCGAGAGTAGAAACCAAAAAAAACAAATTCTTTAATCATTACCCCGCGGTTAATGTGCGTTACGAAGCAGCCGTTGCCTATTGCGAGTGGATGACCCAACAGTATAACCAGGCCGCAGACCGAAAATTCAAAAAAGTGAAGTTTCGCCTGCCAACAGTTGACGAGTGGCAGATTGCAGCCGCGGGTATCAAAAACCCTACTTCTTGGAAACTCAACGAGCAAATGGCGGAAGTGAGGATTACGCCCAAAGGGGCAGAAATGGACAAAAATGCCGAGAAGCGGATGGTGTCGCTCAGTGAGCCCGAGATCCTGTATCCCTGGTTTAGGTATTATGGATTGCGAAACTCTGCACTAAACACCAAAGGCTGTTACCTTGGCAATTTTAAAGCATCTCCCTGTAATTGTCCTGGCTACCGCGGAAGCAAGCCCAACAGCTATGATGGTTTTACGACTATGGGACCTGTGATGTCATACTTTGCGAATGATGTTGGTCTCTTTGATGTGGTAGGCAATGTTGCGGAGATGGTCAACGAAAAGGGCAGTGCCTGTGGCGGTAGCTGGAATCATTCACCGGATGAATCTACCATTCGCAGCATCCATCGTTACGACAAGCCAGATGCTTCAATTGGATTCCGCGTGTTTATGGAAATTGTCGAGAATTAGATTTGAGATTGTTTGGCCATCAATTAAAAAAGCTGCCGGATGAAGCCTTGATGCAAAAGGCAGCGGCAGGCAGTGAGGCGGCTGTAACGGTGCTCTACCATCGTTACAGCCGTCCGCTGTTTCGCTATTTTTTTCGCATGCTGTGGAAGGACAAAAGCAAAGCCGAGGACTTTTTGCATGATCTATTCATTAACATCATGGAAGCCGGTGAGAAGTTTGATTCTGGCCGTTCGTTCTCGACATGGATTTACTCCATTGCGCATAACATGTGCAAGAATGAATATCGCAAGCAGGCTTTTCGTTTGGCTGTAAACGGTCATCATCACCCTGAGGAATCATTGCCCGAGGTGGCCATGCATCCACTAGATGAACAAATGTTTACCCTCCTGTTGGATAAGTGCCTCGCGCACGAACAGGAAGAGGTTAGAACAATGTTTGTACTACGCTACGAACTGGACATGAACGTGCCTGAAATCAGCCGGATCATCGGCTGTCCGGAAGGCACGGTAAAATCCAGACTATTTTACCTGAAGAAGCGATTAGCTGCACAGTTGCAGCAGTATAAAGTAATGTTGGAGAGATAAACAGGCTTATGGAAAAGATTGATAAACTGGAAAAGCTGCTACGAACCTGCTCGTATGCCGAGTTAAGCGTGGAACAACGGAGAGAAATTTCCGAATACGTCAATTCGGAAGAGGAATACGAATCAATGCGGTTGGTGAATCAACACCTGGAAAGCGAGAACTCCCGCAGCGTTCCGCTCGTACCTTCGCCTGAGGTGTTGAAGCGCATCAAGGGTCATGTTCGGTCAACATCCTCCACTGGCTTATGGAAGTGGTTGAGTTTGCCCGTTCCAACATATGCAACCGCGGCCATAGCTTTTGCAGTCGGAGTTGGGTGCTGGTGGGCAGGTTCCAGTAGGAAGCCGCAGCCGACCCTGGTCGAAAAAACAGAACGTATCGTTGATACGGTTTATTTTTCCTCGCGTCCCGATACAATTTTTATCGATCGGGTGGTTTATATTCCAAAAAAAGAAGCGCCTGTTGCAGGTGTAACGGATATTGGCAATCAGCCCACGGTACCCACCTCCAGAGGAATAAGTATGAAAGAAAAGGAGGAACTGGAGCGATTGCTCGTTTCGGGGTTGCGCTAGTGAACCTACAAATCCGAAATCCGGGTTTGTTCAATTTCCAAAATCAATCCTTCGCCATAGGCCATCGCGGGCGTTTGGTATCCGACTTTAAACTGACCCTGAAGAATTTTTTGGGCAAGCAAGACAGACGTCAGCGCGGTGAGTTTGTAACCGCTTACCGTCTCCAACCGGCTCTCAACTTTATTTCCGTTGGCGTCCCACGCTTTGCCCCATAAATAACTGCGGCCTTTCTCAACTTTTTCCTGACTGGGGCCCGGGCGTTGCTTGTCGATCTTTTTTAACATGAACTTCTTCACCCAGGTCATTTTCAACAGCCAGTTGAGGTAGCGGGTGAGTTTTGCATTTTTGATCATGCTGGCGGTTGCCCCGGTATAAACTTCAATATTGGGTATACCGGTACTACGCCAGGCGGTGGAAATGTCGCCCCACGGTATGCACAGCGTGGGCGTTTGAAAGGGGCCAAAGTCGATGTTCAGCACCTTGTCGCCTAACTCGATCCGTTCCAGCTTTCCGTTTTGGCGAATGCGGCCACCGCTGCCCAAACCTTCCGTCATACTTTTTTTGGTGCCACGCGAGAGCCCCCCGCCCATTGCCGTGAAAGCCAGTTGAAGGTGGGTAGCCGAGGGCAATCGATTCTTCAGATGCACGGCCAGGCAATCGGAGGGTACCACATCAAAGCCGGTGCCGGGCATAATGGTAATGCCGGCTTGCTTGCCTTTTTGATCGTAACCGGCCAGCATTTCAAAAACCTCGTATTCTCCAGTGATGTCTGTATAATGGGTTTTGGTTTCCAGGCATGCATTTGCCATAGCCTGTGCGGTATGGCGGAATGGCCCTGCACAATGAATCACCACCGCTGCTTTGGCCAGCAAGGCCGTGAGGGCCGTGTGGTTGGTGGTGTCAACAGGCTCAAACGGATAGCCGGTAACTTCACTTTGCTTGCGCAAGCTTTCCGCATTTCGGCCAGATAAAATCACATTGAGCTTTTTTGCCCGACAAACTTCGACAACAAGCTGGCCCGTATACCCGTACGAACCATACACCAGAATCGTTTGATTGCGCATCATTTGCTAGCCTCCCGCTCAACTTTTTCAATGAAATACTTGGTATCACCCCGCCACGGAAACGTAATGTATCGTTTCACAAAATGCAGGTTCACTCGTTCACCACTCAGGGCCACCTCTTGTAAATCTTTGATAACGTCCTGTTGCTTGGTTTCCACCGAAAAGTCAAAGGTTTCAGCAATCGGGCTGGTGCCCTTCAAGGCTCCGAACGACTCCAGGTTCAGCTTGCCTTCGTAAGTCTTAAACAGAACGCCTTTTTCGGTAATGCGTAAGACTTTGCCAGCCATCACACCCCGCTCGTAAACGCCCCAGTACAAAAAGGCGATGACCACCAGGCCAACCAGCAACAGCACAAGTAAGGTGCGCTTCACGATTTTCATAAGGTTCATCATAACAAATCTTCGGTTGAACTAATCAGGAGAGCAAGGTAGCCCTTCTCTTCAACTTTACATAAGCGAAAACAGCCGCGGCTATTACGATCAGCGAAATGAACTGGGAATGGGAGAGGATACCCTCGATGACAAAACCCCGCTCTACATCTCCGCGCAATATCTCCAGCAGTCCGCGAACCAGGGCGTAGAGGATCAGATAAAGCAGGAATAACTGGCCTTCAAACTGGCGCTTTGGCCGTATAAGCCACAAAACCGCCAAAATGGAGAAGATGGCTGCTGCCTCGTACAATTGAGTGGGATGGAGCGGTGTATGGAGGGGCTCAGCCTGACAGGCCGGGTCAGTGAATGTAACCCCAAAAAAACCGGTTGTCGGTTTTCCGTGACAACAGCCGGCCATGAAACAGCCCAGCCGCCCGAAACCATGCACAATGCACGTAACCACGGCCATGACATCCAGCATGCCGAGCACGGGAATCTTGTTCTTTCGGAAATACCACAACATGGTGGGTATCGCAAACAACAGCGAGCCATAAAAAACAAATCCACTTCCTGAAACCAGGCGCTTCGGTTGGCTGAAGTAAAATCCGGGGTTTTCGAAAATCAGAAAAACCTTGCCACCCACAACACTGGCGGTCACCAGAAGGATGAACAGAGTATTGGCCTGATCGAATGTGAAGCCAAATTGTTTCTTACCCTGCCTTGCCATGTAGCTAAAGCCCAGGATGGCCCCGATGGCAATGCAAAATCCGTAGGTATAAATGGTGAAGGAGCCGGCCTCAAAAAGAATAGGATGCATGGCCGCGGCTGAATGACAAGATTAAGGTTTATGAATCTGGTAACTCACACCGTCATGATCTCAGCTTCCTTTTTCTTCATCAGGGCATCAATCTTGCCGATGAAGTCATCGGTGAGCTTCTGTACCGTTTCTTCGGCATTCTTCACATCATCTTCCGAAACGCCTTTGATTTTCTTGAGCGATTCGTTGGTGTCCTTTCGAATGCTGCGGATGCTCACTTTGCCATGTTCACATTCATGCCCCACTTGTTTGACGAGTTGCTTCCTGCGCTCTTCGGTAAGCATGGGGATGTTAATGATTACCTGCTGGCCATCGTTCTGCGGGGTAAGGCCTAGATTGGCAGCCATAATGGCTTTCTCAATCTCATAAATCAGACCTTTTTCCCAGGGCTTGATAAAAATGGTGCGCGCATCCGGAGTAGTCATAGACGACACCTGATTGAGCGGGCTCATCGCGCCATAGTAAGGTACCATAATACCATCCAACATGGCCGGGTTGGCTTTGCCGGCCCGTATCTTGGTTAATTCATGGCCCACGTGATTCAGCGCTTTGGTCATTTGCTCACGTGCATCTTCAAGAAATAATTCGAGTTCTTCCATAATTTAAAATCTTGAATCAACTAATCAACGTCCCTGCTTCTTCGCCCCGGGCGATCTTCAACAGATTGCCTTTTCTATTCATATCGAAAACGATAATCGGCAACTTGTTTTCCTGGCACAGGGTGAAAGCCGTCATGTCCATAATGTTCAGTTTTTTCTGGTAGGCTTCCTGAAAGCTCAGGTGACTGTACCGAACGGCATCCTTGAATTTTTCCGGGTCTTTGTCATACACCCCATCTACGCGCGTACCTTTTAGTACGACATCCGATTGGATTTCAATGGCACGCAGGCTGGCCGTGGAGTCGGTGGTAAAATAAGGATTACCAATGCCGGCCCCGAAAATCACGATACGTCCTTTTTCCAGGTGGCGAATGGCTCTGCGCCTGATGAACGGTTCGCATACCTGCTCCATCTTGATGCCGGCCATCAGGCGGGTGTACAGGCCGTGGCGCTCCAGTGCACTTTGCAGGGCCATGGCATTGATTACGGTAGCTAACATGCCCATGTAATCTCCTTGAACACGGTCGATGCCCAGGGCCTCGGCCTGGCCGCCCCGGAAAATATTTCCGCCTCCGATCACGATGGCCAGCTCCACACCCGCATCTTTCACGGTTTTGATTTCTTCGCTGTATTGCTCCAGCACGGCCGGGTCAATGTTGCTGTTTTTGGAACCCATCAGCGCTTCACCGCTGAGCTTAAGCAGAATGCGTTTGTATTTCATGCGTGGAAAAGACGCTCAAATATATCAGAAAGAGGCGATTTTCGGGCAGCTGTTTTTCAAACCTGTTGCGGCCTTCACGAATGAATGCTGGTCATCGTTTGCCCTCAAAACTCCACCAGCACCTGGCCTTTTTCCACACTGTCGCCTTTCTTGATCTTGATAGATTTCACCACACCATCGCCTGGTGACTTCAAGATATTCTCCATCTTCATCGCTTCCAAAATCAACAACGGATCACCGGCTTTCACCGTATCACCGGCCGAAATTTTCAGGTCGATGATCAGCCCCGGCATGGGCGCTTTGATGTTGTTCACTTTGCCGGCACCCGTGTGCTGCATACCCATTTTCTCCAACAACAAGTCAAACTTGTCTTTCAACTCAACCACCTGAAGTTGCCCATTGATCTTGAGGGTGAATGTTTTGGTGGCCGAATCCACTTTCACCAGCTCGGCCGAATAACCCTGGCCCTGGTGTAGGATGTGATAATGCCCGTTGCCAAGTGGAACGATGTCCCAATCCAGCCGTGCATTGTTTAACGTCAGCGCATCTCCGCTTCCTTCAATTTCAAAAACCTGTTGGTTTACGCTAGCCCGGTACATATAATAGGAGTGGTTTTAATTGGCCCTTTGCAAAATAGACAAACTGTACTATACCTTTGCGGGGTCGCGAGGAAAAATCGCGGCAGGGGTGCCTTAATCATCCACCATGGCCGAAAGCGAGGGTGGAACAAAACAACGGGCTGAGATTATACCCAATGAACCTGATGCCGGTAATGCGGCCGAAGGGAAGGCAATGGTTAAACGTTCGCATCACACGCCCCGGTGTGCTCTGCAGGTTTAAACCGAACGAAAACATGTTCAAATTTAAGATTGCTGCAGTAGCGCTGGTGCTGTCGTGGCAGGCGTACGCTCAACAAACCCTCACGGGCGTGGTGAAAAGTGCAGGCACTGGGCCGCTGGCTAGCGCCTCTGTGGAATTGGTACGCGACAAGTTGGTTACGATAACGGACGCTTCTGGCCGTTTTGCTTTCGCCAACCTGTCTGGAACCGCTTACGAAGCTGAGGTGCGATACGTAGGCTTTCAAACCAAACGAATTACGTTGGTGGCGGGCGTGGTTGCCGAGATTGTGTTGGAGGAGTCCACCACGCTGACGGATGAAGTGCTGGTATTGGCAACACGGGCAGGAGGTAAAAGCCCTACTACGTTCAGCAACATTGACCGCCCGGTCATTCAAAAGCAAAACTTCGGGCAGGATCTCCCCTTCGTGCTCAATTGGTCGCCCTCGCTGGTAACCACATCGGATGCTGGTGCCGGGGTGGGCTATACAGGTATGCGCATCCGCGGCAGCGATGCCACGCGCATCAACGTAACCATAAATGGTATTCCGCTCAACGACAGCGAGAGTCAAAATGTATTCTGGGTAAACACCCCGGATTTAGCTTCCTCCACGAACAGTATTCAGGTGCAACGGGGCGTGGGCACGTCCACCAACGGAGCCGCGGCCTTTGGTGCTTCCGTCAATCTGCAAACGAACGTACGCAACGATTCGGCCTATGCCGATGTGATTAACTCGGTGGGTTCGTTCAATACGTGGCGGCATACGGTAGCCTTTGGCACGGGCTTGTTGAACAACCGGTTTGCCTTTGATGGCAGGCTTTCCCAGATCACCTCCGATGGGTTCATTGACCGGGCGTCCTCGGATTTAAAGTCGTATTATCTCGCAGGAGGATACTATGGAAAAAAGACGATGATCAAAGCGATCACCTTTGGCGGTCGCGAAGTAACGTATCAAAGCTGGTATGGTGTGCCGGAGTCGCGGCTTCGCAGTGATGTTACCGCGATGCTCGAGACGGCCTCAATGGAGGGCTGGAATGCGGAACAGACGCAGAATCTGTTGACCAGCAACCCCCGCACTTTTAACACCTACATGTATGATCAGCAGGTAGACAATTACCGGCAGGATCATTACCAACTGCACACTTCGCATCTTTTTTCGGAGGCCATCACCGCCAATGTTGCCCTGCACTATACGCGTGGCCGGGGTTTCTACGAAGAGTTCCGGTATGACGATGCCTACTCTCGGTATGGACTGGATACCGTGCAAATCGGGACTGAGAAATTCGGCTCGACAGATCTGGTGCGCAGGCGTTGGCTCGATAATCATTTTTACGGGCTTACGTGGTCAGTCAACTATGATCGCTCGCGCGTGCAGTCCACCCTGGGCGGGGGTTGGAACCAATACGATGGTGATCACTTTGGGGAAATCATCTGGTCAGCGCTCCCGATGGGTGTCGAAAAAGACTATCGGTATTATTTCAACAACGGGCATAAGACGGACTTCAATGTCTTCTGGAAAACGAGTTATGCCCTTGATGCGCGCTGGCAGGCGTTTGTCGATTTGCAGTACCGCGGTATCCGCTATGCTACAGCTGGCCGCGAGAACCGTCAGTTTGACTTCGACATTTCGGCCGACTTTCACTTTTTTAATCCCAAGGCGGGGGTCACTTATTCACGAAATGAACGGGAGCAATTATATGCCTCTTATGCCGTTGCGAATCGTGAACCCGTGCGCGATGATTTTGTTGATGGCAGCTCAACCCGTGCTCCGAAACCTGAAACCCTTCACAACCTGGAAGTGGGTTGGCGCTGGCGTACGGAACGGGCTACGCTTAACGTGAATTACTACCTCATGAACTACCGCAATCAGTTGGTGCTTACGGGAGCGATTAATGACGTGGGGGCTAACATTCGCACCAATGTACCGGACAGCTATCGCACGGGAGTTGAGTTGGATGGATCGGTGCGCCTGCATGATAAAGTTCAATGGGCGGCCAACCTCACGCTTAGTCAAAACAAGATCAGGGAATTCACCGAGGTACTGTATGATTATGGAGTCAACTTTGACGAGTTCAACGAAATTCGAAACACCTACCGAAACACGAATATCTCATTTTCGCCCAACGTTATAGCTGGATCGGTGCTGGCGTTTACGCCCATTCGGGGTGTGGAATTGGCCTGGCTCTCCAAGTATGTGGGTCGCCAGTTTTTGGACAACACGTCAAATCCGGACCGGCAATTGAATGCCTACTGGGTAAATGACCTGCGGGCTACGTGGTCGATCCGGCCGCGCGGCATTCGCGAGATTGCCATCAGTGCCTTGGCCAACAACCTGTTCGACCAGGAGTTTGAGTCAAACGGCTACACGTACGGATACTTTGGCGGTGCCGGTAATGAGTTCCGGCAGAATTACTTTTACCCCCAAGCCGGCCGGAATTACATGCTGATGCTGGCGTTGAAGTTCTAAGCTGGGTATTAGCTACTGGATTCTGGATCTTGCTGCCTTTGTCCAGCATCCAGCATCTAGTATCCAGTATCTAGTATCTGGTATCCAGTATCTAGTACCAGTCTGGTATCTTTGTGCCATGAAGAATCCGGGGTTTGTCGTTGCCATGTTTCGCCTGACCCGGTTGTGGAACCTGGCAATTGTAGCCCTCACGCAATATTGTACTGCGGGTTTCCTGGTTTCGTCCTCCACCTTAACCGACTGGCGGCTGTTGGTGCTTGCTTCTTCTACCGTGATGATTGCCGCGGCCGGCTACATCATCAACGACTACTACGATGTGAAAATTGATCTGGTCAACAAACCTGATCGCGTGGTGGTGGGCAAATGGATACCGAGGCGGTTTGCCATTTTGTTTCATTCCGTTCTTTCCATCACCGGCACAGCCATGGGTTTTTGGCTGAGTGTACTGATCGGGTTGATCAATTTTTTCTGTGCGTTTCTGCTTTGGGTGTACTCCAACCAACTCAAGCGGCAACCGTTTATTGGCAATCTCACCATTGCGTTGCTCACGGGTTGTGCCGTGTTGTTGGTTGAAGTACTGTACCACAGCCATACTATTATGATCTGGATCTATGCGCTCTTCGCTTTTTTCATCACGTTGGCGCGCGAGATCATAAAGGATATGGAAGATCTTAAAGGTGACAACACCTTTGGTTGTCGTACACTACCTATTGTGTGGGGCATACGCAGAGCGAAGAATGTGATCTATGTGTTGTTGGGGGTATTCGCTCTCTCGGTCATCTACCTGGACGTTCGGTTTCAGGCCTTGCCGCTCATCTACTTTCTGCCGGCTTTGTTTTTGCCCTTGATCGTGCTCACCGTTCGTCTGGCGCGGGCGGATACGATTCGTGATTTTTATTGGTTGAGCCAGTGGTGTAAGTTGATCATGTTGCTCGGGGTGGCGAGCATGGCTTTCCTATCTTAGCGCCATGACCAACGCCCGTCTGGCCATTTTTGCCTCCGGTAACGGAACCAATGCCGAAGCTTTCTTCCGGTACTTCAAACATCATCTCCGGGTGCAGGTAGCGGCCTTGATCAGCAGCCGGCCCGATGCCTTTGCGCTCACGCGAGCCCGTCAACACGGGGTAGAGTCGTTGGTGGTGGACAAGGAAATGCTGCAAAGCGGAGATCTGGTGGCCTGGCTACAGCAGCGACAAATCACACACATCGTGCTGGCAGGTTTCAACTGGATGATTCCAACAAATCTTTTACAGGCCTTCCCCGATCGAATCGTAAATATTCATCCTGCGTTGCTGCCGGCCTTTGGGGGCAAAGGTATGTACGGAATAAAGGTTCACGAGGCGGTGAAGAAAAGCGGTGTAAGCGAGACTGGCATCACGATCCATCTGGTGAACGAGCATTATGACGAAGGAAGAATCTTATTTCAGGCCCGCTGCCCGGTAGCTCCGAATGACACACCTGAAGCGATTGCGCAGAACGTTCATCAACTTGAACATAGCCATTACCCGCACGTAGTCGAACAATGGATCGGCTAACCTGCTAGGTTGGTTTCTTCAACGTCAATTTTTCAAAGTCCTTCGCTTTAGGAAAGTCATCGAAGATGTTTTGAACAAAAGCATCCGGCACGGCCAGTTTACGCCTGGTTATGTCGATCCAGGCGCCATCGAGGTTGATGATGGCACTGAGCGTTCCATCGTCTTTAAAAAAATGATGGCGAATACTCCACCGGGCAAAATCGTTGGTGGCGCGGGTCACTTCCATATCTACGGTAATCCGGTCTTCAAATTTGATTTCACGTTTAAACACAGCTTCCTCCCGGAACAGTATCGGGCCGATATGCAATTCTTCGAACTTCATGTTCGTTAGACCGTGCTGAGAGAAACACGCGATGCGAACGGTGGCTCCGTAATCATAATATGCCGAATGGCGCAAATGCCGGTTTTGATCGATATCGGACCAACGCACCTGTATGGGCAACAAAAACTTTTCCATGCGGTTAAGATACTATAACTTTCCTCCATGCAACAGTCAGCCGCCACCACCCTGTTTTTGCCGATTGCCCTGGGCATTATCATGCTGGGCCTCGGGCTATCGCTCACCATTTATGACTTCAAACGGGTAACAAAGTTTCCCAAGGCCATTACGCTGGCGCTTGCCTGCCAGATGTTGCTGTTGCCGCTACTGTGTTTCGTGCTGGCCCGGTTCAGCGGGCTTGGCCCCGAGTTGAGTGTGGGGCTTATGTTATTGGCGGCATCACCGGGTGGGGCCACCGCTAATTTGTACAGTCACCTGAGCAATGGCGATGTGGCGCTCAACATTACATTAACGGCCGTTAACAGTGTGCTCGCCCTGTTCACCTTGCCGGTGATCGTGAATTTTTCCATGGAGTACTTTCTCGGGGCCGGCCAGTTTATACCCATGCCCTTCAGCAAGGTGGTGGAGGTGTTTGCCATTGTGGTGTGCCCTGAATGTCTACCGAGGGTACAATTTAGTGATTCGTTCATTGAATGGTAGACAATGTTGTAACAAAGATGAGAGACTTTC
>JAJTGY010000093.1 GCA_021298015.1 Flammeovirgaceae bacterium | reverse complement strand
TATTCTAACAAACCGCCCTGTACCAGACCGGTACGCAGGGTGGTGTGAGAGGACAGGTAGCGAAATAATCGCTACCTTCCTACTCGATTGGCATGATTGGGTTGAGTGGGCTCGTAAGTTCGTCAATGGAAACCCCCTTGGGTACGCGAATACGGTAAGATTCAGTTAACCGCGGAGGCTTGTAAAGTAAGCGGTTTGAATCGGGCCGTTGATTTGGCACACGGGTTTACCCATTAGTGACCAATACCGAGCATCTGAGCTTCGCGCAAAAGTTCTTCTTTATTGATAGGAACCACGCCAACATGCTGGCAAACCAGCCCGCCAGCCAGGTTACACAAAGCTGCAATATCACGTGGTTTCATTTTCGCAGCGACCGCAAGCGCAGCCACACTCACAACCGTATCGCCAGCGCCCGACACATCTGCAATTTCGTGCGCGTGAGCCGCCAGATGATTGGTTTCATTTTGGTAGTCAATATAGATGCCATGCTCGGAGAGTGTGGCCAATACGCCCTGAGGGTGTAACCGGTCTTTCAATGCGGCAACACCTTTTTTGAGCTGATCAAAATTACCTGCATCAAGGTCAATCTTCAATCCTTCCCGCATTTCTTTAAGGTTAGGCTTGAATAGTGTTACGCCCCGATAAGCCAGAAAATTTCTTTTTTTCGGATCCACCACGGTGGGGATGCCGTGCTGGTTGGCCAGGTTGATCGCGTGCGCGATAATCTTCTCGTTTAGAACTCCTTTGTCGTAGTCTTCAAAAACAACCACCTGGCACATGGGCAATAATTGATTGATTTTCTCAATCAATTGATCTTCTTCAGCCGGTGTGGGTACCTTGTCTGATTCTTCATCTACCCGAACCACATGTTGATGGCTGGCAATAATTCTGGTCTTGACGGTGGTGGGCCGCGTAGCGGAAGTCACCATTCCGTGACCTGTCATAGCCTGTTCGGCCAAAATCGCAGAGAATTTTTTACTCGCCTCATCATGGCCTTTCAAAGCCACCAATATCGGCTTTGCGCCCAGGGCTTGCACATTTAACGCCACGTTGGCAGCTCCGCCTAACCGGGTATCTCGTTTTTTTACGGCAACAATCGGCACCGGGGCTTCCGGTGAAATGCGCTCCACACTTCCCCAGACGTAGCTGTCCAGCATCACATCACCAATGATGAGCACTTTTACCTGATTGAATTGTTGAAAAGTTTGTGCGAGCGACATCGTCTTTTATTTTAGTTGGGCCAGCGCTTCTCTGATTCGCTTCAAGGCTTCCCGAAGATCATTTTCAGACGCAGCGTATGAAAGCCGGATGCAACGAGGCTCGCCAAAGGCGTCACCCGTTACCAGCGAAACATGCGCCTTCTCCAGCATGTACATGCAAAAGTCTTCCCCATTGGTGATGGTTCGTTCTCCGTCACTTTTCCCGTAGTAGTAACTCACATCTGGGAAGAAATAGAATGCTCCTGTGGGGTAGTTAGCTTTGACACCCGGCAGGTTTTTCAACAACTCGTAGACAATTTCCCTGCGCTTTTTGTATTCCTCCACCATCTTGAGTGTGGGGCCAATATCGCTCGTGATAGCGGCCAGTGCCGCACGCTGGGCGATGGAACTATTTGCTGATGTGAGTTGTCCCTGGATTTTATTGGCCGCATCGGCAATCCATTTTGGCGCACACATATAGCCCACGCGCCAGCCCGTCATGGCAAATCCCTTGGCAAAGCCGTTGATGGTAATGGTACGGTCAAACATGCCATGAAGCGAACCTATGCTGGTTTGATCCCCCGTGAAATTGATGTGCTCGTAAATCTCATCTGCGATAATGAGCAAATCGTTGTGTCGCAACACCACGGCTGCGATGGCTTCCAGTTCTTTTCGCGTAAAAACCGAGCCGGTCGGGTTACAGGGCGATGAAAAGATGATCAAACGGGTTTTGGGTGTGATGGCCGCCTCGAGTTGGTCGGCTGTAACTTTAAAATCGTTTTCAATGCCACCTTTCACCAACACGGGTGTTGCTTCGGCCAGTCGCACCAGGGCATCGTAGCTTACCCAATAGGGTGAAAAGATGATCACTTCATCACCCGGATTTAACAGGGCCAGCATGACATTGGCAATCGACTGCTTGGCTCCGTTGGAAACCACGATGTTTTCTGCTTTGTACGGCACTTTATTTTCGCGCTGGTATTTGGCTGCCAGTGCTTCGCGCAAATCCTGATAACCGGCCACAGGCGGGTAGCTAAAGTATTTACCCTCGTCAATCGCTTTTTTGGCGGCCTCGCAAATGTGGGCGGGGGTTTTGAAGTCGGGTTCGCCCAGGCTTAGGTTTATCACATCAATGCCGCGGTTCTTGAACTCGCGGGCTTTGGCGGCCATGGCTAATGTGGCAGATTCCTGAATGGACTCAATGCGATGGGAAAGACGATTCATGCTCCGGTAATTGAGCGGCAAAAATAGCAAAGAAAAAGCCGATCTGGCACCTGGTAACGGCTAAACTGGAGCTAGCCAAACAGCGTACGTCCGGAGATGCTGCGCCCAAGCGTAATCTCATCGGTGTACTCCAACTCACCACCCACCGGCACGCCCCGGGCGATGGACGTCACCTTCACGGGAAACTCTTTCAACTTTTTGTGTATGTAAAAGGCCGTGGTGTCGCCTTCCAGCGTGGGGCTCAGGGCAAGAATCACTTCGCGAACCTCGGCCGAAGGCTTGCCGACCCGCTGCACCAGAGATTCGATCTTCAGATCGGACGGGCCAATCCCGTTCATCGGAGATATGACGCCCCCCACCAAATGGTACACGCCCTGAAATTGTCCGGTATTTTCAATCGCCAGTACATCGTTACATTCCTCCACCACGCAGATGATCGAACGGTCGCGCCTGGCGCTCGCACAAATACTGCAAATCTCCTCATCGGAAATGTTATGACAAGCGGTGCAAAAGCGTATTTGCCTGCGCAACGTGTTCAGCGCTTCGGTTAGCGCCAGCGTTTTCAACTCTGGTTCTTTGACAAGGTGCAGAACCAGGCGCAGCGCGGTCTTCTTGCCTATGCCCGGTAACTTAGCTACCTCATTAACGGCATTCTCGATCAGTTTTGATGGATAGTCCACGCCAATCAGAGAATCTTGGCGTTGATGCCCACTTCGCAGATGGCTTCCCGCATCGGGCGCAGCTCATCCCACGAACCGGTTTTTACGGTACACTTGCCTTTAAAGTGAATGATATACGTACACTGCTCGGCTTGTTCGCGCGTGTGGCGACAGACGCGAATGAGCGTATTAATCACATGTTCGAATGTGTTAACGTCATCGTTAAAGACCACTAAGTCGTGTACTTCAACGGTTTCTACTACATCCAATACGGCTGTTTGTTCCTCCCCATCAACAGCTGACATCATCTTCATGGTTGGTTGTCACCGAAATTGATTTTAAAAGTAAAAAAAAAAAGCCAAATTTACGGGCATATCAACATGACGCCATTTCTTGTCTTAATCATTCTGGGCCTCTATTTCGGGGCGTTAATTACCATTTCGGTGATTACTTCGAAAGGTGCAGACTCAACTACCTTTTTCACGGGCAATCGGCAATCCCCCTGGTACCTGGTGGCCTTTGGCATGATTGGCGCATCGCTGAGTGGGGTGACATTCGTATCGGTACCCGGTGCTGTGGGCAAAACTCAGTTTGCTTACTTCCAGGTTGTGCTGGGTTATAACATCGGATATTGGATCATCGTATGGGTGCTGATGCCGCTCTACTACCGCCTCAATCTCATTTCGATTTACACGTATCTTGAGCAGCGGTTTGATCGCTGGGCGTATCGCACCGGTTCATTTTTCTTTCTGGTCTCTCGTTCGATGGGCTCCGCCCTTCGCTTGTATCTCGCGGCCACCATATTGCAGCTTTTTCTGTTCGATGCCTGGAACGTGCCATTTGCCCTGACGGTGGTGGTCACTATTGTGCTGATTTGGGTCTACACCTTTCGTGGTGGCATCAAAACAATTGTGTATACCGATACCTTTCAGACTACGTTTTTGGTTTTGGCTGTAGTTGTGGCCGTGGGGCAAATTGCTACGCAGCTCGATATCAGTTTCCCCAATCTTGTCTCATTGCTCAGTGAAAGTGGGTATGCTCAGATCTTTTTCTGGGATGACCCGAAGTCCGCTCTTTTCTTTCCCAAACAGTTTATTGGTGGAGCGGTGATCGCCCTGACCATGACCGGTATGGACCAGGAAATCATGCAAAAGAACCTGACCTGCCGCAACCTTAGGGAAGCCCAAAAAAATATGCTGTGGTACAGCTCCCTGCTGGTGCTGGTTAATCTGTTGTTTTTAACACTGGGTGCCCTTTTGTACATCTACGCTGGTCAAAAAGGTATTGCTCAACCTGCATCGCCTGATGAGCTATTCCCTATGCTGGCGCGTGAGCATCTCGGTTTGCTGGTGGGCGTGTTTTTTCTGCTGGGTATTACGGCTTCATCCTATGCCAGTGCAGATTCGGCTCTCGCAGGGTTAACCACTGCCTTCTGTATCGACTTCCTTGATTTCAAGAATAAGCCGGAAGCGGTCAAGCAAAGACAAAAGTTACTCGTGCATGTCGGGTTTTCCCTGCTTTTCCTGGTGATCATCCTGGCATTCAAGGAAATCAATGAGCGGTCGGTAATTGATGCGGTGCTGAATATTGCAGGCTACACCTACGGCCCGCTGCTGGGGCTGTTTTCGTTTGGCTTGCTGACCAAACGAAGAGCGGGTGGCCCTGGCGTGTTGGTCATCTGCCTGTTGGCACCCGCTCTTTCGTATGCTTTGAGTTACTATGCGCGCGAAGCGTTTAACTATCAGTTCAGCTATGAAATCTTATTGGTTAACGGGATGATCACCTTCATTGGCTTACTCCTGGTTGGAAAAAGGAAACCATTCCATACGTAATAGCACCATCGCTGTGGACAACCCGATGCCCCAACATCTCAAACGCATTCAACTTTAGTTTTTTTTCATGGGTGAAGGTTTTGACGTAGCGGCCCTGGGTGACGCGAATGACATAGACTCCAGATTCCATATCAAAGAAGTCAATCAGCATCTTGCGGCCCTTCATTCGTTCTTTTGCAACTACTTTTCCGTTATCGTGAATCACTTCCACCTCGCTCCCGAGCAAATCTCGCGAAACCTTAAAATAAAAGGCATCTCGTTTCTGAGACAATACTTTCACCTCGGGATAAGAACCTTTGCTCGGCTGAGCGAATACAGCGATGGCCAACATGATTAATGCAATTAGAATCAAAATCTTTTTCATGCGCCACGCATTTGTTGTTTGTTGAAACAAAAGTGATGTGTTTCGAGCGCGCCCCTTTTTGGATTTCTCCGAAATTCGGGCGCATGTAAGAAATCACTTCATTTTGCCCTCAATTTTTGCCGGTTTTCAGGTTTTTCGGGTGTTTATGACGATAAATTACACTTTGACGAACTGAAAATCCCGGGTTGTGTTGCCTTTCGTCACGCGGATCACGTAGGCACAGGCCTTCACGTGCGAAAAGTCAATTACCAGGCGCTTCCGCACCAGTCGCTGACTGGTTACCAGATCGCCATTAGCGAAGAAAACTTCAACTACGGCACCGCGGAAGGCGGAATTGGCTTTATACACAAAAAGGCTGCTTTGGGGAGCGCGATAGTGCGCAGGCACATGAATTTCGCCCGCTAGTGTAGTGCTCCAGGTAAGGCAGCCGATCAGCAGGGCAACAAGGGTAGCTTTCCGTTTCATGATAGGTTTGTTAAGACCTAATCCATTGCGCCACCACCGTGCCAACATTCTTTTTGGGCCCAAAACAGAGAATCGAGCATGAAAAAATCCCAAATTGGGACTACAGGAGTTCCGTTGTGGGATCCCAAAAGACGGTTTTCCAGTGGATAGCCTTGTCGTTTTCCACTTTCACGCCCTCTTTTTCCTGACTTCCGCGTTTTAACACCCAAAACTAAAAATTGAGCCGAGATATTTTTGTTCTTCGGTAAGAAGAAGGATTTTTCTGTG
>JAJTGY010000054.1 GCA_021298015.1 Flammeovirgaceae bacterium | reverse complement strand
TCACCAGGTCGGTCAGTCTCCATCTCACTTCTTCATCCACCGTGTTACAGGCTGATGCCGCAGCCGTGCCCTGGATGTAGAAGTCGATGCTGGTGGGGTTGGTTACGATGCGATTAACAAGATTATTGGATATAAGCGTGGTAATGCCGCAAACTCCATTATAAGTTATCTCACAAGTTACCAAATCGCCTGCGGCAAGCGAAGCGTTGCTGTATGTGGCGCTATTTGGGCCTACCGGACTGCCGTTGAGCCTCCACTGGTAGGTTAATGCAGTAGCACCAGATAATGTAGCTGAAAAATTACCGGTACTTAGATTTCCGACTTTGACTCCCGTTAGGGTACCACCTACGGTATTTATCGAACAGTCGGCTATGAGTGGTAAGGTCGGGACAAGGGCACTGACAAATAGCACACTCCCATTCTTGTAATAGCGCACGACTCCGGCCTCCACGGCAATGCGCAGTACATCACCGGTGGTATAGGTTCCACCGGTTATCAGGTTTCCACTTCCTTCTTCCCGGATCTCCAAAATTCCCCCGGCATTGAGGCGGAAGGCATAGCGGATCGATGTCCAGTCGGCATTCAGATTAGTGGAGCTCAGGCCAATCATGCGAAGGGTAGTGGTTTCGCTGGCTGTAAATTCCAAATACCCGTTGTTGCTCACCGTATTCCAGGAAGCAGCACCTCCGTTCCAGGCGCCCCCACCTTGTACCTTGGTCAGGTTGTTCCCGGAGGCGCTGTTGTTGGTCAAATCGGCCAGTCGCCATACTACGTTTTCCTCAATAAAGTTACAGGCCGAGGAGGCGGCTGTGCCCTGGGCAAAAAATTCGATACCCACGGGTGCGGCAAACGAAATGTTAAAGTAGGCGGCTTGATTACATTCAAGAGCTGTTCGATTGGCTACCGAAAGGGCTGACGGGAAAGGAATCAGCTCGCTGAGTGTTCCAACGGTAAAAAAGCTGGTCCCATTGAAGCTCCCAATCCACATTGTTGCAGCGCTGGTGACGTTAGTGGCAAAGGTGTTGGTTGAAACAAGGTTCACGCCATTGCGCCAGATATTCCCCTGGGTTCCGTTTCGTTGGAACGTGCCAACCGACAACCCGGTATTCCAGGCGCCAGCCACCTGAACACGGCCTCCAGTTCCAATGTTTCCGAGGTCCAGGTAAGTAATCCCGTCACCCAGGGGAGCATGAATATTGTACCGGTTTGCCCCGCCATCGCCATTTGAGAACAAGGATGAATTGATGGTGTTACTTCGAAAAACCGCGCTGGTTGTTGTAACATTTCCGGCTGTGGTTGCCTGGGTAGCCGTAAGGGTTGATTGCAAAGTTTGCCCCCCGGAGAAAGTGAGAGTAGGCCGTCCGTTTTGCGTTTCAACCACTCCGCCCGTTACGATTCGCGGTTGTAACGCCAAGGTGCCCTGAGTGGCATTTCGCCCCATGCCGCTTTGGTCATACCAGATCGAAACAAAACCATCTCCACCGCCCACAAAGGCCAGAACGCTGGCGAGGTCTAAATTACCTGATCCATCAAAACCAATGTTTTGAGTTGTATTATCGCTGCTTCTTCGTACCTGAATGGCAGGGCCACCATAAGTCGTACTCAACTGCCGTAGGGAATACGCGGCCGCGGCAGGGTTCGCGGCTGTCAGCCCGGCTCTGTCCAAGGTATTTTGAGCCTGTGCTTTTGGTGCCGTAAAGTAGCATGCCGCAAAAAGTAACGCCAGTATCTTCGAACGACTAGAAGTTTTCATTTGTATGGATTAACTAACAACTTCAAAATTAATGAATATTCTCACAAGCCTCTATCGGTACGCAGCTTACCGGGCATCAGGGATTGCAAAAAATCGGGAAATTCTTACATGCCTGTTTTGCCGCGTGTAGCGTTGCAAAAAGATGTAAACTGTTCTTCAGATCAACGCTGTGATAATTCGTGCCGGGTGCGGATTAAACCGGGTTATTTTTTTCACGGCCTTTATACGCGATTTTTTGAACTGAAAAGGAAAAAAAAGTACATGAACTTTGCCGACACTTCACCAATTCATTGGATCAACAAAGTCTGACCCGGGAAGCGAACGGGAACTAACAGATTCTCGGCAGTTGATCTCCGGTGAGGTAATTGACAACCCGCTTGCCCCCGATGCTGCTAGCCAAAATCACTTGCCCGGGGTGGGCACCCACGATCTCGCCAATGGCGCACGCGTTTTTTCCAAGTCCGTCCGCACGCATCTGAGTCACCACGTCATCCGTAACGGAGCCGTCCACGACTGCAATAAAAATCCCTTCGTTCGCCACATACAACGGGTCAAGCCCCAGCATTTCGCATGCGCCTGACACTTGCTCGTCAATAGGCAGAAACTTCTGATGCAGCGTTACACCCACGTTGGCCAGGTCGGCAATCTCATTCAATACGGTGGCCACCCCACCGCGTGTGGGGTCGCGCAGGAAGTGAATTTGCTCACCAAACTGATCTAGCAGTTTTTTCACCAGGTGATTAAGCGGAGCGGTGTCGCTGGTAATAGTTGTCTCGAACTCTAAGCCCTGGCGTTTGCTCATGATGGCCATGCCGTGTGCGGCCAGGTTACCACTGACGACAACACGATCGCCAGCCTTTACCCGTTGGTGGCGAATGTCGGCCCGGGGGTGTAGTTCACCGATGCCGGATGTGTTGATGAACATATGGTCACCTTTTCCCTTTTCCACCACCTTGGTGTCTCCGGTAACAATCTGAACTCCGGCTGCATCAGCCGCCTGACGGATCGTAACCAGCACTGCCCAAAACTCTTCCATGCGCAAACCTTCCTCCAGAATGAAACTCAGCGACAGGTACTTCGGAATGGCGCCACACATGGCCAAGTCATTGACCGAACCATTTACCGCCAGGTCACCGATGTTGCCGCCCGGAAAGAAAATGGGAGACACCACGTAGCTGTCGGTTGAAAATGCTACCCGGCCATTCAGGTTGAGCACCGCTCCATCATGTTGTTGATTGAGGTGTTCATTTTTAAGTACATCGAATACACCCGCCTCCAGCAAGCGATGGGTCAGCAAGCCTCCGCTGCCATGACCCAGTGTGATGACGTCAAAGTCAAGTTTAGGCATCGGACAATCCAACACGGGATGGGTACTTTGTTTGCTCATAAACGCTCTGTCCAGTTTATGGGAACTCGGCTGGAATGGAAAACGCCAATGACTTTCACTTCATCTTTTTCAACTATGTAATGGATACCGTAGGGGAACCGTGCGATAAAGTGAACGTGCACATCAGCATAGCGGCTTTGAAATGCATTCGGGTTAGATGTAATCTTTTGCAAACAAGCTTCAATGGACAACTCAAATCGAAAACCCAAGCCTTCCCGTTGCTCTTCATACCACAAAAAGGCGCTTAGGATATCAAGCTTTGCATCTTGAGAAATCGAGAGTCGAAAGATCATTCGTGCTTTATTGTACGAAGTTGGGATTTGACTTCCTCCCACGTAAAAAATCTCGATTTGCCAGCCCGGTACTCCGCTAACCTCCGATCCAGTTCTTTTTTTTGTGAATCGGTGATCGTAATCTTCGCGTGATCAAGACTATCCCATATTTGTTCAACCGCTAAAATCTTCTCCGCGTCACTAAGCTTCAATATATCGTTCACATTCATGTGTGAAAGTTACGAAATAAATTCTTCTGCCTCCTCGGTACATTGCTTGTATTGATAGTAGGCTGCGCACGCACCCTCGCTGCTGACCATCGGGGCACCCAGCGGATGCTCAGGTTTGCAACGCGTACCAAACATGGGGCATTGGTGTGGCTTTTTCATCCCTTTCATGATTTCACCCGAGATGCAATCGGGATTCTCCTTGACAGCCGTTTCGGCTAACTTGAATTTGGCCCGTGCATTATAACCCGAGTAGTCACCCTTTACTTCCAGGCCACTTAGTGGAATGGTGCCGATTCCCCTCCAGGCGCGATCGCTTACATCAAACACCTGGTTGATTACATCTTGGGCCAGCCGGTTGCCTTCACGGGTCACCACGCGGGCGTATTGGTTCTCGAGGTGTGCCTCACCGCGCTCCAGCTGCTGCACCGCCATTAGTATGCCTTGCAGCAAGTCCACGGGTTCAAACCCGGTTACTACGATGGGCGTCTGATATTTGGCTACGATCGGGTCATATTCATTCATCCCCATAATGGTGCACACGTGCCCTGCGGCCAGAAAGGCGTCAATGCGGGTTTCCGGATCCGAGAGAATGGCCTCCATGGCGGGCGGGACAAGCACATGTGACGCCAGAATGCTATAGTTGCGAATCCCCATTTTGTCGGCCTGCACGACCGAGAGCGCATTGGCCGGTGCAGTGGTCTCAAAACCCACAGCAAAGAACACCACTTCACGCTCCGGATGTTCAGCGGCCAGTCGGACCGCCTCGAGCGGTGAATAAATGATGCGCACATCGGCACCGCGGGCTTTTGCTTCTAATAAGCTTATGGCCGAACCGGGCACGCGTAGCATGTCACCAAATGAACAGAGGATGACCTCTTGGCGCAGCGCCAGCAGAATGGCTTCATCGATAATGCCGAGCGGAGTGACACATACCGGACAGCCCGGACCATGCACCATGGTGATGGAGTTGGGCAACATGTCCAGTATTCCATTCTTCACCAGGCTGTGGGTTTGACCGCCACAGATTTCCATGATCGTCCAGGGCCGGGTGGTGATGCGGTGGATTTTCTGCAAATATTGCCGGACCAGTTCCTGATCGCGATACTCGGAAATGAATTTCATGGCTGTTGGGGTTTGTGGGCCGGTCCCAGGTCATCCAATTCGCCAATCTGTTTAATGTATTCGAATGTCTTGTGTGCCTCAGCTTCGTCAATAACGCTGATCGCCACACCCACGTGAACCAACACGTAGTCGCCTATGTTGGCCTGGGGCACCATGGCCAGGTTGACGTCTTTCAGAATTCCGCCAAAGGAAACTTTTCCTACCCGGAATGTTTCATCTAACTGGGCGGTGATGGAAGTTAATTTACCGGGGATGGCGAGGCACATGTGAGTTGACTTTTACGTTGGGAAGATGCAATTGATGTTTGAATATGCCGGTAGGCGAGTTGACCGAAGCCGATACACTCGTCATTGGTTGACAACTGCCTATGGAAGGCGAGGCGGTAGTTGTCCTCGAGGTGACTGATGATGAGATCAACGAGGAGCGCATTTTGGAAAACACCACCGCTGAAACAAATCGTGCGCACCCGTTGCTCTTTCGCAACCTGGCGAATCCAATTCACCAAGGCCAAATGAAACTGGTAGGCCAGCTCGTGGCGTGACTCGCCATTTTGCAGATGACGAATGAGGTATTTTAAAATTCCGGTACGCGATACATCGTGGATGGGAGGCAACCGATGACCTCGGCCTTGCCTGGCCGCGGCTTCCAAAAACAGCGCAGCTTCGCCTTCGTACGTGCTGCGGTCGCAAAATCCCAGAAGCGATGCTACTCCATCAAAGAGCCTGCCCAAACTGCTCGTTTTTAGCCCATTTTGGCGGTTTGATACCTTATTATATAGTGCCCATTCGGATGTCGTGAATTTTGGCCGCAAAAGATGAGCCGCGTCCGGCAATTCGGTTGTCAGTGCCAAAGCCGCCAGCCGAGGCTCGCGCGAAAATTTGTCGCCCAGTAGATGCGGGAAGTAGGGGAGATGATCTACGCGCTCAAACGCACCGTTTTGATAACTGAAAAATTCACCACCCCATATTTGGCCATCCGTGCCCAATCCGGTGCCATCCCAAACAACACCCAGAACTTTTTCAGGGGTGTGCAGCAACTCGTTCTCGGCCAGTACGGCACTGAAATGCGCCAGGTGATGTTGAACGGCAGTTACCGGCACCGCCCATAAAGAGGCAAGCGACTTACCCAGTTCGCTGGAAAAGTATCGCGGATGTTCATCGATCAGAATTTCCTGAGGCTTTGCCTTGAGCAGCTGTGTCATGTGGCCGAGTGTATGCCGATAGCTCTCCTGCGTTTCGTAGTTCTCCAAATCACCAAGGTACTGACTGGCATACAGGTTGCCCCCGGCAAACAAAGCAAATGAGCTCTTGAGATCTGCCCCCATCGCCAATTGTGTGTGGTGCAATGGAATATTGGGGTTAAGCACCGTAGGCGCCAGGCCTCGCGACCGTCTGAGTACTACGCGTTGCTGGTGATAGGTGGTGAACTGCACCACGCTGTCGTCTTGCGGTACCACAATTTCCCGGTTGTGGGTTAGAAAGTAATCCGCGACTTCTCCCAGGTTTTGTAGCACATCCTGATCGCGGAAAAAGATGGGTGACCCGCTGATGTTCGCACTTGTGGCTACCAGTGGTCCGTCAAATGTTTCAGCCAGCAGCAGGAGTAACGGAGCGTACGGCATCATAACGCCCAAACGATCCAGGCCGGGCGCAATTAACTGCATGGCAGGCGTCACCGCTTCGCGTCTCAGCCGCAACAGCACGATGGGGCTTTCGGGTGACTCAAGCTCTTCGCGTTCAGCGTCTCTGATCTCAACGCAGGCTGCCGCTTGCTCAACGGAGGGAAACAGCACGGCAAATGGTTTGGTAGGTCGGTTTTTTCGGTGGCGGAGTTCCTGAATGGCACGCGCATTCCGGGCATCAACCAATAACAGATAACCACCGATTCCTTTCACTGCGATAATGCTTCCTTGCTTCAACAGGCGGGCGGTCTCCGAGACAACAGCCGTAGTATGTATTTGCAAGGCTACGCCTTTGGCATCGCGCAATGTCAGTTGGATCGCGCAATGCGGGCAACTGTTGGTTTGCGAAAAGAATCTACGATCGTCCGGTGACCGGTATTCGGTATGACATGCCGGGCACATGATAAACGATGCCATCGTGGTGAGCGGCCGGTCATAGGGTAGTCCCTTGATGATGGAATAACGCGGGCCGCATTGCAGGCATGTGGTAAAGGCATAACCGGATCTTCGGTTGTTGGCATCACGAAGATCCTGTTTGCACGGTTCGCAGATCGCAAAATCGGGGGTGAGTAATAGGTTGGGTGTGCCCGAGCCATTGCTTTCGATAATCTCAAAAGTCTTAAAATCACTTTCACCAACAGACTGCCGCGTGACGGATGTAACCACCGCATGAGCGGGCGGAGACTGACGCAGCATTTGTTCGAATTGCGCCAGGGCGGCCTCGCTGCCGCTGACTTCTGTGTGCACACCATCCACACCATTGCTCACCCAACCCCGAAGGTGAAGTTGGCTGGCTAAATGAAACACAAAAGGGCGAAATCCCACACCCTGTACCCGACCGCGGATATGGAAGTGAAGAGTTTCCATATCTAGTGTACCAGTTCAGGTTCGCGTGTCGCCATCTGGCGTTGCAGCCATTGATACCAGGAGTCCCTGCCCTGGCCGGTGGTGGCCGACAGGTCTATAAACTCGAGTTGTGGATTTGCCCTTCGCGCATATTCTTTTGCCCGATCTACATTGAAGTTTACGTACGGGAGCAGATCAATTTTATTGATGATGCACAGTTGGCTGGAGGCAAACATATCCGGGTACTTCAGCGGTTTGTCGTCTCCTTCGGTAACCGATATGATGGCAATCCGCGAATGTTCGCCAAGGTCGAACAAGGCCGGGCACACGAGGTTGCCCACATTTTCAATAAAGAGAATGGCATCGTCTTGCGGATTCAGTTCGTGCAGGGCGCGATGAATCATAGCGGCATCCAGGTGGCAACCCTTTCCGGTGTTTACCTGAACGGCTTCAACACCGGTTCGTGCGATGCGATTGGCATCATTCATCGTTTGCTGGTCGCCTTCGATTACATAAAATTTGTATTGACTATGTAAGTCGATCAATGTGCGCTCCAGTAAGCTGGTTTTGCCCGAACCAGGAGAACTGACCAGGTTAAAGGCCACAATGTGCTGTTGCCGGAAATGGTCGCGGTTGTGACTTGCCTGTTGATTGTTCTTGCTGAGGATGTCCTGTTCCAACTCGATCACTCGTGAGGTATGGGCATCACCCGGATGGTGGTGCTGGACCAGTGGACTCAGCTTGATTTCGTTCAGTGGGGTGAATCCCGACAGGGACTCACCGGCCCGCGTGATGGTGACACCGCCAGGCTGACTGCATCCGCACGTGCTGCACATAAGGGGTACGTTTATGTTTTTTGTTCTATTGCTTTTCTATGAAACCGTCAGACTTTTAACCCGCAGTTCCTTGCCTTGGATGTATTCGACCAAATAGTCGTGGCATGCGGGGCAGGGTTCAAAGGGTTGCGTAATTTCAAATTCATGTTGGCATTGCAGGCAGCGGGCCCGGGCCGTGATCCGGTTTACCTGCCGTTGTGCGTTTTCCAGCACCGAGTTTTTCACACCTGCTGTCCAGGCAAAATCGAGTGCGTCCCATTCCACGCCTGCCATCGAGCCGATATCCAATTCAATGTTTTCCACGCGCTGGGCATTATTCTTCCGCACTTGCTCTTCAGCCAGGTCTACGATGCTCAGCACGATGGATAGTTCATGCATAGCTATTCGCTCGTGCGCTGTTTGCGGCTGGTGAGCCACGCGGCCACTACCACCACGGCAGCAATGGTCAACGTGAGGGGCAATGCATGTTCCGGATTGGCTACGTAGTGGCCGGGGCTGAGTGGGTTTTCGCTTCCGTGTCCGGGATGGGCAATGGCCGGCACAGTTGTTAATGCCAGAAGAATGCTCCTAAACGTTTTCATGTTGCTGGAATTTTCAACCAAAGTACAATCTCCGGTTGCGGTAATTGCATGATATAAGTCACTCAATTGAGTGAACTTGATCAGTTCGTTAGCGCAGGAAGTGGACTAATGTTGCTTGTTCTGTTTTTCAAAACAACGCTTCAGCATCAAGAATCATTCTAAACAGGAAGACCATGATTACTGAAACCCTTACCAAGCGCCCGACCTATTATGAAGAACTGCGAGGGAAAGGCTATTCCCGCAGAGATTTTATGAAGTATTGCACGATGATGGCCGCCTTTATGGGGCTACAGCAAAGCGGCATCGCCCAAATTGCGGATGCCATGAAAAAGACTCCGCGCATTCCGGTTATCTGGCTGCACTTCCAGGAGTGCACCTGCTGCAGCGAGTCATTCATCCGGTCGTCTCACCCGATTACCGCTGACATTGTGCTCGATCAAATCTCGCTGGATTATACGGAAACGCTGATGGCGGCTTCCGGTCACCAGGCCGAGGAAGCCATGCAGAAGACGATGAAAGACCATTATGGTGAGTATGTCCTGTGCGTGGAGGGTTCGGTACCCATGGCCGGTGATGGTGAATACTGCTGCATCGGGGGTCGTTCAGCTAAACAAATTCTGGAAGAGACAGCGGCAGGCGCGAAGGCAATCTTGTGTTGGGGTAGCTGTGCCTGCAATGGTTGCGTTCAGGCAGCAAAGCCGAACCCGACCCAGGCAACGCCTATACATAAAATTATCAAGGGCAAGCCTATCGTGAAAGTACCGGGCTGCCCGCCCATTGGTGAGGTAATGGCCGGCACCCTGATGCATATTATTACGTTCGGTACGCTGCCGGAACTGGACGGTATCGGTCGGCCGAAGGCGTTCTATTCAAAACGTATTCACGACAGTTGCTACCGCAGGCCATTCTACGATGCCGGCATGTTTGTGGAGACGTTTGATGATGAAAATGCGAAGAAGGGCTACTGCTTGTATAAAGTAGGATGCAAGGGACCAAGCACGTACAACGCTTGCGGTATTATGAAGTGGAATGCGGGAGTCAGCTATCCAATTCAATCTGGCCACGGCTGCTTTGGTTGCACCGAGGAGAAGTATTGGGATAATGGTCCGATCTATGCCCGAATGCCGGAGGCAGGCGGATTTGGCATTGAAGCCACGGCTGACAAAATTGGCATGGTGGCCCTGGGTGTTACGGCTGCGGGTATTGCCGCCCACGCAGTGGCCACTAATCTTCGGAAGAAGCAAGTGTTGGACACGTTGATTGAAGAAGGTAAAGAATCGGAAAAGCAACTTTAGTCACATCAATTGATTCATTATGGCCAACCGAATTGTCATTGATCCCATTACCCGAATTGAGGGGCATCTGCGGATAGAAGCTGAAATAAAAGACGGAAAAGTAAGCGAAGCGTACAGTGCAGGCACCATGGTACGCCTTTTGGAAGAAATATTGCGTGGTCGCGATCCGCGCGATGCCTGGGCCTTTGTCGGCCGCGTATGCGGAGTTTGCACATCTGTGCATTCTCTTGCTTCCGTACGGGCCGTTGAAGATGCACTGGGTATCGCAATCCCACCCAATGCAGAACTTGTTCGTAACATCATGTTTACTGTTCAGAATGTGCACGATCACGTAGTGCACTTCTACCACTTGCATGCGCTTGACTGGGTTGACATTGTCAGTGCGCTAAAGGCCGATCCGAGGAAGACTTCGGAAATCGCGCAAAGTGTTTCCAACTGGCCGAAGAGTTCGCCCGGCTATTTCAGTGATCTGCAAAAGCGACTGACGAAATTTGTGGAGAGCGGCCAGCTCGGCATTTTTGCGAACGGGTACTGGGGCCACCCCGCATACAAACTTCCGCCCGAAGTCAATCTCATTGGCGTGGCTCATTATCTGGAAGCGCTTGAGTGGCAGAAGGAAATTGTCAAAGTACACACGGTTTTTGGCGGTAAGAATCCACACCCGAATTATCTGGTGGGCGGCATGGCGTGCTCCATTGGAATTGACGATGCCAGCGCCATCAATGCCGAGCGCCTTCAACTGGTGCACCGGCTGCTGAAACAGGCCAAAGAGTTTGTGGAACAGGTGTACATACCCGATCTGATTGCGATTGCCTCGTTTTATAAGGACTGGGGAGCCATTGGTGGGGGGTTGGGAAATTATTTGGTCTATGGTGATTTATCGCCCAACGGCCGCCGCGACCCGTCAACGTATAAGTTTCCGGCTGGTGCGATCCTGAACAAAAAGGTGGGCGAAGTGATGGATGTTGATTTGCGTAAGGACAATGAGATACAGGAGTTCATTAGCCACAGCTGGTATGAATATGCCGCAGGTGATGATACCGGTTTGCATCCGTGGAAAGGCGAGACAAAAGTGAAGTTTACCGGACCAAAGCCCCCGTATGATTTTCTGGACGTCAACGAGAAATACAGTTTCCTCAAAACGCCCCGCTGGAAAGGTAATGCCATGGAGGTAGGTCCGCTGGCTCGCGTGTTGGTGGGGTACGGCCGGGGCCGCGAAGAGTATAAAGAAGTAGTCGATAGTACACTCAGTGCGTTGGATGTACCGGTTGAAGCATTGTTCAGTACGCTCGGGCGCACAGCCGCGCGAGGGCTGGAGGCCAGGTTGGTTGCCCAGTGGGCGCTCGAGTTTTACGACCTGCTCATCGCAAACATCAAAAACGGTGATACCCGCATGGCGAACATGGAAAAATTTGAACCCGCCAGCTGGCCGAGGGAAGCCAGAGGGGTAGGCCACACCGAGGCGCCTCGAGGCGCACTTGCTCACTGGATTGTCATTCGTGATGAGAAGATTGCTAACTATCAGCTCGTGGTGCCCAGCACGTGGAATGCATCACCGCGCGACAAAAACGGAGTTTCGTCAGCGTACGAATCCGCTCTCAAAGACACTCCCATTGCCGATGCTCACCAGCCGGTCGAAATTCTGCGCACCGTGCACTCGTTCGATCCGTGCCTGGCCTGTGCTGTGCACTTGTATGATGAAGAAGGCAAGCATATCAGTCAGGTGAAAGTGCTTTAACGCGTGTGTTATGAATGTGATTTCTCATCCTCATAAAAATCTTCGAAGGGTTTTCGTGTGGGAATTGCCCGTGCGGGTTTATCATTGGGTCAATGCGCTATGCATTCTTGTTTTAATCGGTACAGGGTTTATCATCGGTGATCCACCCGCCATTTTAACGGGCCGCGAGGCGTACCAGAATTACTGGTTTGGCACCACGCGGTTCATCCATTTTCTGGCTGCTTATGTTTTCCTTTTCAATTTTGCTTTCCGCATCTACTGGGGCTTTGTGGGCAACCAGTTCGCCAGTTGGCGAAATTTTATTCCGACTAGCAAAAAGTTTTTCAGTGATATGTGGATGGTGATGAAGACCGACATCTTCATGACCAAACGCGAAGAGGAAAAGTCCATCGGGCATAACCGCCTGGCTGGAGCTATTTATTTTCTAACGTTTATCGCCTTTGGCATTCAATGCCTCACCGGTTTTGGCCTGTATGCCGCCATGAGTGATTGGTGGCTGCCGAACCTGTTTACCTGGGTAGCTCCGTTGTTTGGGGGCGACTTCATGCTCCGGCAAATTCACCACTGGGCCATGTGGTTTTTTATCCTCTTCACTGTGATACACGTGTACCTCGTTTTCTATCACGACTATGTGGAGGGCCGCGGTGAGCTTTCATCCATGGCCGGGGGTTGGAAATTTATCGAGGAGGAAGTTTTTGAAGAAAACACAAAAGAAAAGAAATAAAGCCTGTGATAAAAAGCGAGCTTCTTATTCTGGGGATTGGCAACTACCTGATGGGTGACGAAGGGCTAGGGGTACACTTTGTTCGCACCTTGGAGCACGAGCGTTGGCCGGAAGGAGTGAAAATTCTGGACGGTGGAACGGCCGGCTTTCAGCTGATGGAGGATCTGGAAAGTCACTCCACGGTGATCATGGTAGATGCCACCCTGGATGATCATCCACCGGGTACTATCCGGTTAATTGAGCCGCGCTTTGCCCGTGACTTTCCGAAAGCCATGAGCACGCATGAAATCGGCTTGAAGGACCTGGTGGAGGCTCTGAGTTTGCTGGATCGCCTCCCCAGGATTTACCTGTTTGTGGTATCGGTTGAAAAAATTCAACCCTTGAGCATTGAACTGAGCACCGCGGTGGAGGGTGCATTACCGCAATTGCGTGGGCGTGTTGATCATTTGCTGGAACAACTGGGTATCATCGTCCCCGCACCGGCCGCTGTTTGAAGGAAATTCGGCTTATTATCTGTAAACTAGCGGCATGATCGTAAGGTTGAAAAGCGCCAGGCTGGGAGCGGTCGTATGCGCACTCGTATTTGCAGGTTGTGGCGGGGGGGTGCAAACGTACTCGTCAAAATCAAAAGGTGTTGACTTAAAGAAGTATAAGACGTATGCCTGGGTGAAGCCGGGGGATGAGCAGCATGAGTCGCGCGCTGACGATAAGCAATACGCTGCCCTTATCTTGCAATTGGCCAATGACGAACTTCAAAAAAAGGGTCTGGTTTTAGATACCGAAAAGCCTGATGCTGTATTTCTGTTTGATACCCGCGTGGAAGATCGGGTGGCGTATTCGCAGTCGCCCACGGTTTCGGTAGGCGTGGGTTTTGGCGGTCCGGGTTTTTACGGTGGATTTTCCGCACCCGTGGCGGGCGGCCAGATTCAATCCTATACCTACCAGGAAGGTCTTTTGTTTATCGAGATGTTTGATACCAACACCAAACAGTTGTTGTGGCGGGGCTGGGCGAAAGGCCAGGTGAGTGATGCCATCAGTGTAGAAAATGACATTCGAAAGGCAGTCAAACATATCTTTATTCGGTATCCTGTAAAACATAACTAATCCGGCAACTATGCGTGCACTTAGTCTTTTGGTAATCGGGATGGCGTGGGCCTTCGTCACCTACGGCCAGGGGAAAAAGTGGAGCCGGATTCAACCCGGTGCCTACTATGAAGCCGGAGAGGGCTTGTATGCTCCGCGCCTGGGTTTCAAAGCCACCGTGCCCAGCGGTTGGCAAGGTTCAATGCCCCGCGAAAGCGAGGTGTTTTTGCTTCAGACGGTTACCACGAATGTGTTTGGTGAAATTTTCGTGTTTGGCCGCGAGGCGATAGCCCTTCAAGACCTGAAGCAGAAGTGGATGGAGGGTACAGACCTTAGCGAAAGCATTCGTATCAAGGCCAAAGATCCGCAGATAAAAGGCGATATGCTGGTGGCCGAGGTAGTGGGCGAGGGCGAGGCAATCAACAAAGCAAACCGGGGATATGCGGTTGCCCGATGCAACCCCAGCGGCCCTTGCGTAGTGGCACTGGCCACCATGCCCCGGCAGTTTTATGAAACGATACGTGTGGCCACAGAGAAGTTTCTGAAAGAAGGCAAATTTGAAGCGCCCAGTCAGGCATCACCGTATGTAGGTTTTGACTGGCAGGAATTTTTAAGTCAGAAAATGTTGCTCACCTACGCCTATCTGGAAGAAGGCTCGAAAGAAAGCGAGGTTCATTTTTGCCCGAATGGCACATTTAAGGCACACGTGCGAAAGAAAGGCCTTTTTCAGAATCAAAACCCCATGTACAAGGGCAAGCTAACAGGGACGTGGTCCACAAAAGGAGTTGGTGAAACTACAGAACTCACCCTCGAATTTGCAGGCAAAACCAAGTTGCCCCCTTTGGCCATCACCCTCACTATTCGCGATGAACAGGTATTCGCCAATACCGAACGGTATTTTGTGGCGCGTTCAACCGAGTGCAAGGCCCGTTAGTCGCGGTCGTAGTAAAAGTCTGTGTTCTTCAGCAATCCAAAGCTAAGCGACACATAGAAGACATTGATATCGAGATTTTCATAAGGCTTAATGCTGTTCCCCTGGCGATCGTTCCCCGAGTAACTCTTGTTATAGAAATTGGTCAGGTAGTACTTGAACTTTAGTGTCGCACCGTAGGGCATTTGCACACCCGCCATCAAGCTATGATTAACCGTGGGTACGCGACTGGAGAACCAGATACTTCGTTTCTCTTCCTTTTCCTCGTTTACAAAAATCTTCTCTTTATAGTTTACCGGAAGCTCCAGTTCGTATCCCGCAAAGAAGAAGGCTTTATCCAGGTTGCCGAGTTTAACTCCAACCGGAATGCCCACATTGTAGGTTCTTGCCTTCACCCGCGTGTTGGGCTCCGCGGGCTCATCATAAATTACGCCTACGTTGCGTACGGAGAGGCCGGTGAAAAATCCAAAGTTATCTGCTTTGTCAAAGTTAACCCAGTTTTGGAGGTTGATCACGGGCGAAAAGCGCATCACGCTGCCTTCTTCAGACCCGTTGGCTGTAATGCCGGCAAAGGAAAAGATTATTTCACCGCTGCTGGTGGTATACACCTTGGGTTGATCCTGCCCGAAGGACTTGGTAGCGAGAAGTAGCAAACCGAAAACGAAAGCGTATTTCATAGTTGTAATGAGTATATGTTAAAATTGAACGTTACTTGATTCGAAAGTTTAAACTGCCGCCCAGGTTGAACTGCCAGATGGTGCTGCCGGTGGACACACCTGCGCCACTGCCGCCCGTGCCGAAATAGAAGCCGCCACCGGCCCACTGTACCGGGGAGAATAGTTGAGCGTGCAAACGCAAACTTACTTTTTCGGTAGCCTGAATGCGAACGCCCACCCGACCTCCTAGGGAGAATTTGGTAACGCTTTCTGAGTTCAACGATTGGTCGGGATTAGACCAGCCCACACCGAGGTTGGCCGTGCCAAAACCGCTTATCTTTTCGTTTAGGGGCAGGTAGCGTGTTCCGCCCAACATAATATAGCTTAAAACAACATCACCGCTGTAGCGTATTGCATTAAATCCCTGGTAGTCAACATTGGCCTTGAGAGTCTGGTAGATTAGTTCAACGGCTGCGGTCTCCGTGAGCCCGAATTCAAGGCCACCACCCCATTGGAATCCGTCACCTATTTTTCCTGTGCCGTACTCCGTGTCAAACTTGTCAGCAAACGTGTAACTTTCGAAAGTAAGCAGGGTTATAGACGGCTGCGCCCACAACACAACTGAGGAGACGATTATTGCCAGAAAGGTAATTGTAAACGTTTTCATGAAGGCCTATTCGGTTTTCGATTGCAAAATAGCAATTCCTTTAAGTTTTATCGACAATACGAAAGGTGAGGTTGATGAGTACGCCACAGGTTTACCGATTTGCTTGCGGGAAACTTCCTTGCCTTGTATCTTCGCTGCCCAAACCAAAAAGATTATGAAGAAGCTATTCTTAATGGCGGCACTTTTTACTTCCGTTGCCGCCCTCGCACAGTCGAACAAGGAAGATGTCGACTTTATCCAGTCGATTTTCGGTAAGGAAAAAAAGATCATTGTTAACGATTTCATTACGTTAGAGGGTGCCCGGAAGGACGCTTTCTGGAAGTTGTATGATGAGTATGAAACCAAGCGGAAAGAGCTGGGTCAGAAGCGAATAGCGTTGCTGGAGAAATATGCTGCCACGTATAGCACGATGGATGATGCAGCAACGTCTCAGATTATCAAGGAAACCATTGCACTGGGTGCAGCCAATGATAAGCTCATTTCGGGTTATCATAAGAAAATGGAGAAAGCGGCCGGTGTTAAGGCTGCTGCCCAGTTTTATCAGATTGAAGTTTACTTTTTGTCCGAGATCCGTGCCGCTATATTGGAGAATATCCCCTTCATTGGTCAGTTAGACTGATGCATCAGCGGGTGAATAATTGAACGATAAAAAAGGCTACCTGAATCGGGTAGCCTTTTTTTATGATGGGTGTACGAGTTTCATATGTTTTGACCCTTGGTGCCAAAAGTTCTGGATAACGGAACAGCCGACACACCATGCGATACAATGCTAAGTAGCACGGTGAGCGCTACTGTCGCGATAATGAGTTCATAACCTTCCACTCCCAGTTTGATGACCATCATCAACAAGTAAAGCACGGAAGCAATGCCGCGCGGCCCAAACCAACCAATGAACCATCGTATGCCGTTGGGCAACCCCGTGCCACTTAGACTCACGTAAGCCGGTACGATTCGAATGATGGTGAGACTCAACAAAGCGTACGTAACCACCCGCCAGTCAGTCCAGTAGCTCCACACCCTCGGTACCAGCAGCATGCCGAACAACACGAAGATCAACAAGGTCATAATCTGACTTTCAGCCTCACCAAATTCCTTCACTTCTTCTCGAATAGACTCGGCCACATAGCCCAACAGTAACCCGGAAAAATAGGCAGCGATAAACCCATTGCCGTGTATGAACTCCGCCAGCGAATAGGCCAGAATGGCCAGTGCCAGTGAGGATAGTTTTGAAAAGACACGGTTCATCCAGCCTGCCTCGGTGGCCGTTTTGATCAGCCACCCACCGAGCCATCCCACGCCAATTCCCACAGCCGTTCCAAAAACAAACTGCTTGAGTATAAAAATCAGCCAATAGGTGGCCCCGGCCTGCTCACCCTGCGCACCGGAAAGTATGGCCAGGCAAAGCAAAATTGGCGGTAATGCAATACCATCATTCAACCCACTCTCCACATTGATCGTCTGCCGCACCTTCTCCGGAACGATCTCGCTGGTGACCACGGCCTGGCCCAGTGCCGCATCGGTAGGTGAAAGAATAAGGGCCAGCAATAATAGAATCCAGAGGTTGTGGTGCGGAAAAAGAAGCCAAGCCGCAACAAACCCGGCTATCATCGTAAGTGGCAGCCCGATACCCAAAAGCCGCAGGGGCAACTGCCGCTCGCGAATTACGCGCCTCAGGTTGAGGGTGGAGGCATCCACAAACAGAATAATGATCAGAGCTAACTCGGCCAATACTTTGACATACGGAGCTGTGGTTCCGGCTGCGACAATTTCCAAGTCGATCAAACTGACCAGAATGCCTACGAGCACAAAGACCATAGGAGGTGTGATGATTGATTTTTCTGACTTGTGAGAGAAAACCCCAAAGAAAATGATCAATGCTGCGGTAAAGACGAAAATCGGATGTTCGGTCATCGTGTCAAAAGGTTTCTGAAACCGCCAGGTAAAATCCGCTCGAGCGTTCGCCCCAGCCATAATCAATAACCAGGTTGGTGCGTGAGTTCTTATCCAACATCAGACGTAAACCTACTCCATACCCCACCTTGACAGACTCAAACAGCTCAAGATTTTGAAACTCGTTGCTGGCGGTAGTGCCGTTGAGAAATAACACACCACTCCAAAGTTTATTGCACTTCGAAATCGGGAACCGGTATTCCACTTCCGAGTATACCAATTGATGACCACGGAACCGGCCTTGCGCATAGCCGCGGGCACTCCGACTTCGCTGGTCATAGGCGGTGGCCGGAAGCGTAAGGTAAGGAAAGTTCCCCTTTTGGGTGAACGTGCCCATTACCCAAAAGCCAATCAGATGCGCAGGATTTTTTTTTGACACACCGTGAAAACTTCTCCACTCTCCCTGGAGGATGTTTACATCGTTCGTATTGCCAATGAATTGAAAAGCGCCACGCCACCCCAAATTCAGATAATAGCCTCTGTGCGGCATAACCATGTTGTCGCGGGTGTCAATGATCAGGGAAACATTCAGGGCTGACGTGAAATAGCTTTCGGTATCAAATCCATATCTGACGTTGTAGGCATAATGTGAGGTGATCAGCGAGTCCCCGGGATTCAATCGTAGTTTTTCGTCCTTTATCTTGGAATAACCATCAAAAAGATAGCCTAATCCCAGGTATATACCCTCTTTCATACGGATTCCTAATGTTTGATGAATTCGTAAAAAGTTAAACTTCATGGGCTGGGCAAGCGAGTCAGTTTCGGTTTCCTGCCCGGCCAGACTAAACTGGTAATCGAGAATTCCACCCTCGGGCGCATTGGTGCCCAACCCGTAGGTGGGTTGAGAGTAAATCATGAAGCGCCAGTCACCAGTATGAAAGAATCGTTCTCTCCGGGTATAAACATTGTTTTTCAACATGAAAATGTACTGGTTCTTCGTGGTAGCCTGTATGCTGCCATTTAACAGGGAGTATAATTTTGACTCGGGCATCTTGAAAGCCAACTGGCCACCGAGGCCCACCATAAATCCAGTAGCCGGGTTGGAGCCAATAATGGGCATGAGCATAAGTGAACTTTCCTTTTTTGGGGACGCTTCGGGTTTGTGTCGGGCCTTTCGGATGATCTCCGCTAGGTCGGTCGGATAGCAAGTCGTGTCGCGGGTTGCCGCTTCCTGACCCTGTGCCAACTCAGCTTGCCAGCATAAGCCCAAGATAACCAAAATAATTCTTTGGGTAACCCAGAATTGGGCATGGAATTGACTAACCGTATTTCTCCAAAAGAACATCGAGATATGCGTAAAGATAGGTAGCAGTCATCTAACTGTCCATGTCGGACATGAGAATTGCGTACATTTCTCTGTTATGTCCGAATACGCTAAACAGGGGTTCTGACCCGGCCTTCTCCGGTTCACCGCATGGGTGACCCGTTCCGGAGTTTTGAAAATAAATATCGAGTCCGATGATTCTTCACCCATGACGGTGCGAAAGACGCAGCCTTTCGGGATCGGCCGCAAAACATGATGAGTTTTGTTGGGTATGAATGCGGTAAGGCAAACGGCCGCCAGCACGGTGGTACCAGCGAGAACTGACAAAGGAATCCATTTCTTTTCCATGGCTATTGGGTTAATTTAATGCCCAGATGCCGCGGCAGGCGGGATTCCACACCCCAACCAGCTATTTTTTTGAGGCCACAGTCGCCAGCAGGTTTTCGAGATTCAGCCTTCGGGTATACATATCCAGTGAGCCATCTGGCTTTTGGGGCCAAAGTTCGCGTGGTTTATCCCAATAAAGTTCAACTCCGTTTTCGTCCGGATCATTCAGGTAAATGGCTTCCGACACGCCATGATCGGAGGCCCCCGTCAACGGATAGTCATGATCCATCAGGCGCTGCACGGCCACAGCCAGATCGTGACGGGTAGGGTAGAGGATTGCCGTGTGGAAAAGGCCGGGATAATGCGCGGGCGGTGCGTCTTTGCTGTACCACGTGTTTAGCCCGATGTGATGATGGTAGCCGCCTGCCGAAATGAAGGCGGCCTGATCGCCATACGTGGTGATGAGTTCAAAGCCCAACAAGCCACAATAGAAGTCAAGCGAACCTTCGAGACTGGCTACTTTCAGATGAACATGTCCGATTCGGGTTTGGGCGGGCAACGTGTACTTCATGGCATTTTAATTTCGGAAAGTTAACATCTCCGCTGCCGCCAAAGTTCAACTACTGGTCTTGTTGCTGGTCGTCCCACCAAAAGACGGATTCCTTTTGTTTGTAATAGCGCTCGTAGTTGCTCCGGGTGGTGATGCCAACCGGGCCGTCATAAATGCCACCCACGTTGCCCATATCTTCGACAAATACTTCGATCGCATTCTCACCTTTCTTCAACACGCCAGCGGGCATCGGGTAGGCTCGTTGCTGATTGAACGACTGACTGCGTCCGAAGTCGCGGTTGTCTTTTGTGCGACCAATCAGTTTGCCGTTGATGTAGGTCTTATCAAAATCATCAACCTTACCGACCAGGAGAATAAGGTCCTCTGAGCTGATCAATGCCGGATCGTTTACGACAAATGTTCGCTTGTACCAGGCATTGCCATCATATTTGGGAAAGCCCTGCTGTTCCCACGGAGACGGCACCATAACTTTTTTCCATTGATCGGGATATTCGATTTTTTCGATTCCATACGTGCGGTTAAAGTCCCACACACCTTGTAGATCGATGATCAAATGGCTTTTGGGTGCACGGTATATGCCCAGCCGGCCGCTCATGATGCCACCCCCGTGGGTTACGTCATACACGCGCACAGCCAACACATTCTCGCCATCCCACCGAATGACATCAGGAAAGAGGTTGTATTTCCGCTCATTGTTAAAAGCCGTTTTGAATTTCGGGGGCATCGACCCGGAAAAGCCAATCAGCTTTCCGTTGAGGTAAACCTGATCGCAGTCATCAATGTAGCCCAGCCCCAGATGGTAGCTCTCATCTTTCGAAAGCTTGCGCCCATCGAACTTAATGCGGTACCAGGCAAAACCATCGTACCCGTTAAATCCTTCATCTTCCCAAGCTGAGGGTGCATAAATCCTCTCCCATTCGAAGTCATTGAACTCAGGGTTGGCCCATTCGGCTTTGTCTCCAATGTGGAAGCTCCACTGGCCGTTGAGGCTGATGACCTGAGCTATGCCAGGTACACACAGCGCTAACAGCAACAGAAGAAGTGCAAATCGATTCATGGCAGGGTAAAGGTGAAAGTGTTTTCAGTGGCTCACAAAGGAGTGGTTTGATTAAGAGCGGGCAGCCTGACCACAGAACTGCACCGCTCCCCTCAAACGTTAACCCTTATCGGGATGCCACTACGGGGTAGTTAAATGTGCTTTGCTCCAGTTGCGCCTTCCATCGGCCATCGGCACCGGCTGTCAGGGCGTAGGTCACGGAGATTTCCGGGCTACTGATTTCCAGGCGGAGGTTGTTGTTCTTTCCTTGCAGCAAACGGTATTTTTTGGTGAAACCGCCATCGAAGCTTTTCCCGTTAATGCGATCGCGACCGATCACGTCATTTCCGGAGAGAAACTTCACTTCGACTAACCCGGGCGAGTCGTAGCCAAAGATCAATTTGATTTCCTCCGAGCCTGTGGCATAAACTTTTACAGCCGGCTCACTTTGGGCATGAGCACGACCAACGGTGAAAGCGCTTGCGATAGCGACCATTACACCTGCGAAAAGAATTTTGGTTTTCATAACGGTTGAGTTTTGTATTGTTGTTTGTTGTTCGATCACAATACAAAGAACGACCGCAGCCGAGGGTAAGATGTCACCTTGCCGTAAAGGATTGTAACATGATGTCACAAGGAAGAAACTCCGGAGAAACGGCCTAAATCACCATCTTGTAACCGCTGCCGTGGGCGGTTAAAATCACCTTGGGTTGGTTGGGGTTGCTTTCGATTTTCTGGCGAAGACGCACGATGAAATTATCCACGGTGCGTGTCGTGGGCTGTTCTTCATAACCCCATACTTTTTCCAGCAGCTCGTATCGGCTCACCACCTGGTTTTTGTGCTGATGCAAAAAGGCAAGAATTTCGAATTCCTTGTGCGAGAGTTTTATCTCTTGCTGGTTTTCAAAGGCAGCAAATGCTGCGAAATCAATCTGCAGGCGACCGATGGAGGTCAGAGCCTGCGGCTTGCTGTCGTGCCACGAGTGTCTGCGCAGATGGGCTTTAACACGGGCCAAAAGTTCACGAACTCCAAAAGGTTTGGTGATGTAGTCATCCGCACCCAGTTCAAGACCCAGTACCTTATCGATTTCCTCGCCCCGGGCGGTGAGCAATAGGATAGGTGTAGACTGGCCGCTTTCCCTCACCCTTTTGCACAAATCAAAGCCGGAAAGCCGCGGCAGCATCACGTCCAGCAAGATCAAATCAAACGTACCGGTAATCGCCAGTTGGGCACCGGTTTCGCCATCACCGGCCAGGGTAATTTCATACCCTTCCATTTCAAGGTTGTCTTTCAGCCCGAGTTGCATGGCTGGCTCGTCTTCAACCACTAGTATGCGTGCCATAATTAAGTCGCCAAGGGTAAATAAATGGTGAATGTCGATCCTTTACCAACATCACTGTAAACGGAAATTTGCCCGTTCTGTTGCTCGAGTAGTTGTTTGACCAGCGACAAACCCAACCCGGTACCGCTGGCTTTAGCAAGATTGCCGGTTGACACGCGATAGAATTTATCGAAAATATGTTTTTGATCGGCTCGGCTGATCCCCACACCAAAATCGCGCACCGCCAGGTAACCCTTTGCTCCGTCTGTTCCTGCCGTGAGTTCAATTCGCCTGTTTTCAGGACTGTATTTTATGGCGTTGTCGATCAGATTTATAATGACTTCTGTCAGTGCTGCCCGGTCAGCCATTACCGAGGCCTCCTCTCGGGCTTGAAATTCGTATGTGAATCCTTTGTTCTTGAGATGAAAATCGTAGGTGTACAGAATTTCGTGCACTTCTTCTGTCAGATTCAACCGCTCGAGGTGAAGTGTTTTTTTTCCTGCCTCTGTTTGGCTGAAGTTGAGGATTTTGTTGACGATCGCGGTAAGCCGCTGTGTTTCCTTATGAAGGATTGAGTAGTCCTACTTTGTCAAGTTAGAAAAAGAGGGTGAAGATTATACCTGACGGCTTCAAGGTTGTATCTTCACCCGGATAAAATAAGTAGGAA
>JAJTGY010000053.1 GCA_021298015.1 Flammeovirgaceae bacterium | reverse complement strand
ATTTGTTCATTGCGCTGTGCTCAATATCGTTTTGGCGCATATCGCCCCGGATTTTCAATAGTGGTGTACGGTTACCGTGCCCTCCCCACCCTTGCTCTTAGCTAATGATATGCACTTCAGCACTCATTCGGGACTTGCACCCTATAGCCAGTAAACATGCCTGACGCACAAAAAAAAGGCAGTCACTTAATGTAACCGCCTGATTTTCAACGCTCCCCCTGCTGGACTTGAACCAGCGACCCTCTGATTAACAGTCAGATGCTCTAACCTCCCGACCAAGTCGGGATGAGCTAAGGAGGAATGGGGCTGCAATATTAGGACGATTCATTTGATTGGCCAAACGCGGCCCACTCAGAAAAAAGATTTTGCCTGAAACTTGTCGCAGTGCCGCACGTATATTTGCTTTGAAAACAAAAGTACTTTTAAATGAAGCCGGCCGATCACTACCAGGAAGACCTGGCCTCCATCCGCAAAATGATGGAGCAATCTTCCAAATTTCTGTCGCTCAGTGGCTTGTCGGGCATACTGGCGGGCACCTATGCCCTGCTGGGTGCCTCGGCTGCCTATTACCTGATTCAATTTCCGCTGGCACCCATCGACTACCGGCAGGAGTCCGTGCGTGGCGCCAATCTGGTGCCCCTGCTGGCGATTGCAGCAGCCGTACTGGTAGCCTCACTGGCCAGCGGCTACTGGCTCAGCAGGCGAAAGGCCGAAAAAGCGGGGCAGCCGTTTTGGAATGAAACCAGCAGGCGGCTCGTGATCAATCTGCTCATACCGTTGGCGACCGGAGGCCTGTTTACGCTGTTGCTTTTGCTGAATGGCCACTTTGGTGTCGTTGCCCCTTCCCTTCTGATCTTCTACGGGCTGGCCCTGATTAACGCCAGTCCCAACCTCTATGGCGAAATACGCTACCTGGGTTACAGCGAAATTCTGATTGGCCTCGCGGCCGCCCTGTGGCCCGGCTACGGTCTGTTGTTCTGGGCCCTGGGGTTTGGCGTGTTACACATCGTGTACGGAGCCGTGATGTACCGAAAGTACGATCGATGAAAAACCCGTTTGATCATCTCGACCGAATACTGGAACACCGGGTGCGCCTGCAAATCATGGGCGTACTCACGGCCAACGATTCGTTCGATTTTGTGGGTCTGAAAGAATTGCTGCAAACGTCAGACGGCAACCTGGCCACCCACCTGAAGGCGCTGGAGCGCGAAAAGTACATCCTCGTGCAGAAGTCGTTTGTCGACCGTAAGCCCAATACGCGCTACAAGGTAACCGAGCGCGGTAAACAGGCTTTCCGCAAACACCTCGATGCCATGGAAGAAGTCATCCGCGCGCAACGAAAATAATTTTTTACCTATTCACTTTTAAAATCAAAGTTTTTTTAAGTTTTGGAAAACAATCCCACTCCCCTCGATCGGCTCCAACACTGGGTGAAGGAGTCCATCATGCTCAAGCTGGTCTCCATCGGGCTCCTCAGCCTGATTTTGCTCATCCCCGCCAGTTGGGTGATGTCGCTGATGGACGAGCGGCAGTCGCGCGCCACCGAAGTAATTGCCGAAATCTCGAGCAAGTGGTCGGACCCTCAAACCCTGGCCGGCCCTCTCCTGCGCGTACCCTATACGCGTGTTGTGAAAAACAAACGGTGGGAAGACGGTAAACCCATTGAAGAGGTTTTTGAGAGTACAGAGTTCGCTTACTTCCTGCCCGATGAGCTCATGATTTCGGGTGACCTCAGCCCGCACGTGCGCCACCGCGGCATTTTCGATGCTATTGTGTACGATTCGCGCCTCAGCGTCAGGGCAAAATTTCCCGAACTTGATTTTGCCCGCTGGAATATTGAGGACGGCCGGGTGCATTGGGCCAAAGCCGAACTGCTCACCGGTATCTCCGATTTGCGCGGCATCAGTGAGAACCCGGTCATTCGGTTGAGTAGCGTGAATCTCCCGTCCGAGCCCATCAACGACATCGGGGTGAACGTAAACAACCTTCAGGACGGCTCGAACGAGTCGGGCATCGTGACGAAACTTCCGTGGACCCAAAGACCTGACAGTGCCCTCTCCGTTACACTTGATCTGCAATTGAAAGGCAGCGAACGCCTCTATGTGGTGCCAGCCGGCAAGACTACGGACGTTACGCTGGCAGGCAGTTGGTCGTCACCCAGTTTTGAAGGCGCCCTATTACCGGTTCAGGCACCCGACATTACCGCAGAGCGATTCAGCGCGAAATGGAAGGTGCTGTCGTTTAACCGGCCCTTTGCACAACAATGGATTAACGAGGAGCAAAACCTCGTTGGCTCTTCGTTTGGCGTTCGGTTGGATCTGCCGGCCGACCAGTATCAGAAGAGTATTCGAACCGCCAAATACGGTATCCTCATTATCATCCTGGCCTTCACCGCGCTGTTCCTGGTGGAAATCACCAGCCGTGTGCGCATTCATCCGTTTCAATACATTTTGGTTGGCGTGGCGTTGATCATTTATTACTCGCTTCTCCTCTCCATTTCGGAACACCTGGGCTACAACGCAGCTTATGCCATTTCATCGGTGGCAACGGTTATCCTCGTGGCGCTGTACGCCTCCACGTTCCTGCCCGGTAAGTCCATGGTGGGGCTCTTCACCGGGCTTATGGTGGCTTTTTACGGATTCATTTTCGTGATCGTGCAGGCACAAGACTACTCCCTGCTGATTGGCAGCATGGGGTTGTTTGCCATTATCGCGGTGATCATGTACTTCTCCAGGCGAATTGCCTGGTACAAGTAGCAATATAAGCCATTATGTCACCTTTGTTTGTATTTTGACTGATCAAGTAAGTCATTTTGTCTGCTATTGGGTCGAAAAATGCAGTGGCATGGTTTTTCGATTGGGGAGATCAGACAACAAAATCAACCAAAACATAAAAACATATGAGCATCATCCGATACAACGCTAATGATTTCGTACCGACATCATTCAGCAGCCTGATCGACCCTTTCTTTAATGAGAACATGACGCGCATGGGCGGCAGCACATTTGTGCCGCGGGTGGACATCGTGGAAAACGACAACAGTTATGAAATTCATGTGGCCGCGCCCGGCATGAACAAGGAGGATTTTCAACTGGAGGTGAAAGATCAGTTCCTCACCATCAGTGGCGAGCGGAAGTTCACCAACGAAACGAAAGAGCGCAATTTCCACAGCCTCGAAACGCAGTACGGCAGCTTCAGCCGCTCGTTCAGTTTACCTGAGAATGTGGATGGTGCCAAGATCTCGGCTCGTTACGTCAACGGAATACTGGAAGTTACCATTCCGAAAGACGAGAAAAAGGCACTGAAGCAGACCATCAAAGTTAGCTAAGGTTACCCATGCGTTGAAGAGCAGGGTTTAGGTAGAGGGTTGGGCGTCCCCGCGCAAGCGGGGGCGCCTTTTTTGTTTTGTTCCGCTCATCTTTTGAGGGGCTTTTGCCGTTATTTGTGTGACGAGGAGAAATCGAATGCGCAACCGCCTGTTGTTTATTGTCTTAGTGGTTGGCCTGGCTACGTTTGGCGCTGTGGTGGGGTCATTTTTTACGCTGCGCATGATCGAGACGGACGCTGGCTACTCGTCCATTCAGCAGCGCCAGCGCGTGCGGTTCATTTCCACCCGCGATTCCATCGCCTTTCGTCAAGCCCCCGTAAGTTTTCAGGATGCCTCCGCTGCCGCCATCCCGGCCGTGGTGCACATCCGCACCAATCTTGGAGCAGGGTCCTTCAGTCTCAATCCGCTCGAATATCATTTCAACCCCGAGGCGCACTCCTCCGGCTCGGGCGTTATTCTGACGGATGATGGTTATGTGGTAACCAACTACCACGTGATTGAAGACGCCAGCAACATTGAAGTGGTCACGTCTACTAATCAACGCTACTATGCCCGCGTGGTCGGCCGCGATGAAAGCACCGATTTGGCTCTGCTTAAAATTAAAGCCAGCGAATTGCCGTTTGTGCGCTACGGTAATTCAGATTTGGTGACGCCCGGAGAATGGGTGTTGGCGGTTGGGAATCCATTCGATTTGAATTCGACCGTAACGGCCGGGATTGTCAGCGCGAAGGCGCGTAACATTGGCATTCTGCGCGACCGCAATAATCTGCAAGTTGAGTCTTTCATTCAAACCGATGCAGCCGTAAACCCGGGAAACAGCGGAGGTGCCTTAGTCAATTTGAAAGGGGAATTAATTGGCATCAATTCGGCCATTGCCACCAACACGGGCAACTATGCCGGTTACTCGTTTGCCATTCCGGTTAACCTTGTGAAGAAAATCATGGACGACCTGTTGGAGTTCGGCCAGGTTCAACGCGGCCTGCTGGGAGTTGAAATTCGGGATGTTACGCCCGAACTGGCGGAGGAAGAAAATCTGCCTCTTGTACAAGGTGTTTACATTTTGCGCGTCAACCGCGGAAGTGCAGCCGACATGGCGGGGCTGACGGCCGGAGACGTCATCACTCAGGTTGACCGCAACCCGGTTAATACGGTTTCCGAATTGCAGGAGCGTGTGGCCCGCAATCGTCCGGGGCAATCCGTAGAAGTGACGTACTGGCGCGAGGGCCTGGCGCGCCACGTTAAGGCCGTGCTGCGCAATTTTGATGGCGAATTAGATTTGGCTACACGAGCCATTGCGACCAATCTGGGTGGTGGCGAATTTGAAAACGTGGCGTATCGGCAATTAGCCGAGCTTCACCTGGAAGGGGGCGTGCGGCTCGTCCGAAAAAAATCCGGCCCGTGGCTTAAAGCCCAGGTGCCCGATGGGTTTGTCATCACTCACATTGATAAAGTGGAGGTTGAAAATCTGGAATCCCTCAACCGGATTCTCGAGATCAAACGGGGCGGTGTACTGATCGAAGGTCTGAATGCAACTGGCGAGCGCGGCACCTTTGGCATCGAATGGTCAGCCTGAGCTTGTCGAAGGCTATTCGGAATTGAAACCCGGTTTCGACAGACTCAATCTGGCATGATGAAGTGTTTTTGAGATGGCTTCTAATCAAATTTTAGTCATTACCTACTTTATCTCTCCGTCATGAAAGAACTTTCGCTTGCTGATGCATTGAAGCAACTGGGCATTCAAAAATCGAATCCCGGTGTCTCCACCGGCCGCCAATGGCTGTCCAGCAAAGGACCCGCTATCGTCTCGGTATCCCCGGTAGATGGCAAAAAAATTGGTTCGGTCAAGAGTACGGATGACGCATCATTTCGAAAGGTTATGGCCGCAGCGGAGAGAGCCTTTGCCGAGTGGCGGACGGTGCCGGCACCCAAACGCGGAGAGGTCGTGCGTCAGATTGGTGATGCACTCCGCAAAAAGAAAACGGCCCTGGGCATGTTGGTTTCCTATGAAATGGGAAAATCGTTGTCTGAAGGATTAGGTGAGGTGCAGGAAATGATCGACATCTGTGATTTTGCTGTGGGTTTGTCGCGCCAGTTGTATGGGCTTACCATGCATTCGGAGCGGCCGCTTCACCGCATGTACGAGCAGTATCACCCGCTCGGTATTGTGGGGATTATCTCGGCCTTTAATTTCCCGGTTGCGGTCTGGAGTTGGAACTCCATGTTGGCCTGGGTTTGCGGTGACGTGTGCCTGTGGAAGCCGTCAGAAAAGACACCGCTCTGCAGCATTGCCTGCCAGAAGATTGTAGCCGAGGTGTTCCGGAAGAACAATGTACCCGAAGGGGTAAGTTGTCTCATAAACGGAGGTGCACAGGTGGGCCAATGGATGTGTGCCAGCGAGCAAGTGCCGCTGGTTTCCGCTACGGGTTCTACCCGCATGGGTAAGGCCGTGGCCAAAACAGTCGGTGAGCGCCTCGGTCGCGCGTTGCTGGAATTGGGTGGCAACAACGCCATTATTGTCTCCGCGCACGCGAATCTCGACATTGCCATTCGCGCGGCCCTGTTTGGGGCGGTGGGCACTGCGGGGCAGCGCTGCACCACCACGCGCAGACTGATCATTCATGAAAAAGTGTATGATGACGTGAAGGCGAAACTCGTTAAGGCCTACGGTCAACTTCGCATTGGCAACCCGCTCAATCCCGAGAACCATGTCGGCCCGTTGATTGACCAGCAGGCGGTCAAGCTTTACCAACAAGCGCTTCGCCAGGTAAAGGCGGAAGGCGGCCAGGTGCTGGTGCCGGGGGGTGTGGTAAAAGGTAAAGGCTACGAGTCGGGTTGTTATGTGAGACCGGCTGTGGTGGAAGCCCGAAACGAATTTGAAATCGTTCAACACGAAACGTTTGCGCCCATCCTTTACCTCATCCGGTACAAGACGTTAGATCAGGCGATTCGTATTCAAAACGGGGTGCGGCAGGGCTTGTCATCGTCCATCATGACCACCCGCGTAGAGGACATGGAGAAGTTTCTGTCGGCAGCTGGATCGGATTGCGGCATTGCGAATGTTAACATCGGTACTTCGGGTGCTGAAATTGGCGGGGCCTTTGGGGGCGAAAAAGAAACCGGTGGCGGTCGCGAGTCGGGCTCCGATGCCTGGAAGGTTTACATGCGCAGGCAAACAAACACCATCAACTATGGTCAATCGTTGCCACTGGCGCAGGGCATTGTTTTCGATGTTTAAACATACCTTGTAAAAACGCATTTATCTCGGTAGTTTCGAGACCCAAACCAACCCGTCTATGGCCGGCAAAAAGTTTCGCACCATCATGCTGATTGACGACAATGAGATCGACAACCTGATCAATCAGAAAATGATTGAGGCGGCCTCGATGACTGATCACATCTATACCCACACCGGAGCCAAGAGCGCCATTGAGTTTTTGCGCAACATAGAACGGTTGGAGATTGCCGATCAGGTTCTGCCGGATGTCATATTTCTTGACATCGACATGCCGCTCATGGACGGCTTCCAGTTTCTGGACGAGTTTGAAAAGCTCGGGGCATCCACCAAAAAGATATGTAAAGTGGTGATGCTGACTTCGTCAATCAATCCGCAGGATTTTAACCGATCAAAACGTTACGCCAACGTAAAACTGTATTTGAACAAACCCCTCTCGCACGAGAGTCTGATGTCGCTGGACGTCTAAACGTCCAGAGCAGTTAATCGCTCTATGAACTGATCATCCATGCGGATGAACCGGGTAGGCGAAAAATAGGAAACCGGAGTTGAGTTGAATTGCTGGATCAGCACAAGAATTTTCCTGGGCTTTTCGCGTTTGGCTTCGCTGGTGGCTATTTTCAAAATCTTCACGATCAACATCAGATTCTCGGCCTTGTCTTCGATCAATTTCGCCTGACGCGAAACGCTGCTGACCAATTGCATAACCAGATCGACATCGCGGAGCATCCCATACACCACCGCCAGCAAGGCCTTGACTTCCAGTTGCGCGAGGGGGTAACGCTTAAAGCTAACGTCATTCAACAGATTATTCAACAGCCGGGCCGCCTCCTCGTATTGGTCTACATAGCAGGCACTAAGAGCCCGATACACCATATAAATAACGTGCCGCGGCACATCCAACGGATCGTTCTCAATGTCTTCAAATAGGTTTTCATTCTCTACAAACAGATCCTTTTCTGACCCTAGCCGCAGATGACGTTGCAGTTTGGACACCAGAAACTGCGCGGAGAACGTGTAGTACGGGTAGTTCATCATCAGGTTGGCCACCGCATCGTTCACCTCTTCAAAGTATTTCTCGCTTTGCTTATATACTTTGTAGTGGTTGTAGTACTCCAGTTTCAGGAATTCGAACACCAGGTTAAGGTGATAATATACCGGGTCGAGCGGATATGACTCAAACGTTTTTTGCACCCGGCTGAAGATATCCTCAATGGAGGCTTCGTCCGACTGAAGATTTTCTTCCCGCTCCACGAACAGGCGGTGAAAAACCAGCATCATGCTCTCGTACACAAACAAGCGATGTGATTCATACAGCCTGGCTATATTTTGCATTTCGCGCAACATTAACGTGAGGCCCATGCGATCCGTTTCGTCACCCGTGAGGTAGTAGTTGCCGTACTTTTTGAAATAGTCTGCCAGCAGATCATCTGCTTTATCTACTGCCAGCATGTATGCTACGTGCCGGTTGTATAGCTGCGAATACTGGAAGTAATCGGGTGAGTTAATGTGCATTTTCTTCAGCGACTTGTACACCACGGTAAGTTCGCTGGCGAGGTCATAATCCTGAAGTTCTTTCTCCATTTTCTTTAACGTGGCAATCGACAGCGTACGTTTCTTCGTAAACAGTACTTCATTTAGGTTGGCCACTTTTTTGAGGATATCCGTGCGCGGGCTCTCCATCTGCTCCACCAGGTAATCCTCAATTTTTTGGCTGAGCCTGGAGCGCATGGTATAGAAAGCATTGGGTTGTAACTCCAATTCGGTCATAATCTTGCTATCCGAAAGCTGCCGCTCGCGAAACCCCCTTAACAAGTAAGCTGATTTTTCCGCATTGCTCTGCACGAGCTGATCGTAGATCGTCTGATAATCCCTATCCGAAAGTTGCTTTACGATGTTTTTCAGCTTTGCCATGGTATATTCGAGCGGGGTGAAAATACAAAGAAATGAGGTACAAATGGGCCAAATTGGCGGGAACTTTTTTACCATCCGGTCATCCTTTCCGGTTTTGGCCGATGGTAGGACTTTTGACCCGTTCACCGAAACACACCATGGACCCCTACTCGCAGATGATGATCAATGCGGTGAACACCGTGAAGAATGCCGTAGTTAAGATTGATGTTTACAGGCGGAATGGACGGGGACAGCTACTACCGGTCGGTTCTGGATCCGGTTTTATTTTTTCTTCCGATGGGCTGCTGTTTACTAATCATCACGTGGTGCACCGCGCAGAAAAGATTATGGTGTCGCTCCTGAACGAAAATGAGATTGAAGCCAGCTTGGTTGGCGAAGATCCGGACACGGATATCGCGGTGCTCAAAATCAATTCAGAAGGCTACTCGGTGGCCATGCTGGGCGATGCTACAGCTCTGCAAATTGGGCAATGGGTAATGGCAATTGGCAACCCGCTCGGTTACCAGCACACGGTGACGGCAGGCGTGGTGAGCGCCCTGGGCCGAACCATGCGGACTCAGTCCGGAACACTGGTCGATGACGTGATTCAGACGGATGCGGCCCTGAACCCCGGCAACTCGGGCGGCCCCATGATCAATACGCAGGGCCAGGTAGTGGGGGTGAATACGGCTGTGATCCAGGGTGCGCAGGGCATTAGTTTTTCCGTGGCTATTGATACGGCCAAGGAAGTCGCCCGGCAACTTATTCAGCATGGCAAGGTTTTCAAGGCGTTCCTCGGGTTTATGTTGCAGGAGGTTAACTTGAATCCAAAAGTCAAACGGCACTATCACCTGCCGAATGACAAGGCTTTATTTGTAGTCAGCCGCGAACCCCACTCGCCCGCTGCCCGGAGCCAGGTGATGGAGGGCGATCTGATCGTGTCATTTAACGGCAAGCCCATCAACGGGCTGCACGAACTATTCAAAGAACTCACCGGAAAAAAAATCCTCACCATGGTCGACATTGGTGTGGTGCGGCATACCGAACTGCTTCACTTCGGGATATTTCCGCTGGAAAAACAAACGAAGACATAGCCCTTTCGGGGTAATCACTTTCCGGAAACATGCGGGGACAGAAAAAAAGGCCGACTCATCGGGCCTTCGAGAGTGGAGAATATCGGATTCGAACCGATGACCTCTTCCATGCCATGGAAGCGCTCTAGCCAGCTGAGCTAATCCCCCTTAAAACGAGGCTGCAAATATATTTTTAATTCCAAAACCGGCAAAATTTCTAGATCCTTATCCCCCCAGGGCATGCCGCATTCGCGCAACCGTTTCCACATCTGCCAGACGTGACTGACGATAATCAGTAGGCAAAGCGCCAATGAACGACACGAAATGATTTCCATTTACACCAACAGGCGGCCCAAACCGCGTGGCGGAAAAATGTACCTCCCGGATGCCAGTGTGATCGACCAACCGCTTCACATTTTGATCGGTAATACCCGCGCCCGCCATTAGGGTGATCCGGCCGGCCGCCCGCTCCACCAATTGTTTGATCAGCGTTTCGCCCTCGGGTGCGGTGGGCATTCGGCCCGAAGTGAGGATGCGATCGAACCCTGCTTCAATACAATCTTCCAGCGCTTCAAACGCATCGCGTGTTACATCAAAAGCCCGGTGGCAGGTAACTTTCATCGGCCGTGCCCGCTGAATCAATTCGCGGCACCGCTTTACATCCATCCGGGCTTCGGGCGTAAGAATGCCGAATACCACACCATCGGCACTGAGCTTCATACACTGATCAATGTCGCGCTTCATCGCGTAGAAGTCGTAGTTGTTGTAAACAAAATCTCCACCACGCGGCCGAATCATAACATACAAATCCATGGATACATTCTGGCGCACCCCTTCAATGACTCCAAAAGAAGGTGTAGTGCCGCCCTCAAGCGGACTATCGCACAGCTCTATTCGGTCGGCCCCACCGGCTTGCGCCTTTAATGCCGACTCGATATTGTACACAACGACCTCAATGATCATGGGAAGCTGCGATAGATTTCTTTTCTGTTTTTTACCCGAGCAAACTGAACAGTGCCCTGGGCAACAAATATTCCAACCCGATAATCGCCAACCCGGATTCGATAAGCTGAAGTGAATCCTTTCAACTTCTTGATTTGTGGGATTTGCCGGATACTCGAAGCAGATTCAACTTGTCGAATCAAATCAATGGTGCGTTGCTTGACTACTGAAGACGTCAATTCGACTACGTACTTCGCCAAGGATGGCAAAAACTCAACCTTCATTTAGCCAGTTTGCCCATTATCGAAGCCTTGGATACCTTTTTGCTGCGATCAACATCTCTCATCAAATTTGCCATACCCAGATCTTCCCTTTCTTCCCGCGTTAATCTGCGCGAGGGGATATTCAACTTCGCTAACAACTGAAAATCATACTCACGTTTCGATTTCGGATTTAATACAATCGGCTCCATACCGGCAATTTAGAAAAATAGTAAACTATTTGTAGAAAGAGTCTGCTTCAAACAGTCTATTGACGATCTCCGGTGAATAAACCGCATAGGTAAATCCCTTTTGAAGCGCATAAGCACCGGTTTCGCCCTGTTTGTTTAAATCCAAGAAACCCACCTGCAAGTCCTTCGATTTCACCGGCTGGTTTTTCACGATTCGCTCCACCGCCTCCTCACACGCCTGCTGAGGCGAACGTCCCTGCCGCATCAACTCCACCACCAGATGCGAGCCCACAATCCGGATCACCTCTTCGCCTACCCCGGTGGAGGTAGCGGCTCCCACTTCGTTGTCAACAAACAGCCCGGCCCCAATGATGGGAGAATCGCCCAAACGGCCTGGCATCTTGTACGCCATGCCGCTGGTGGTGCAGGCGCCCGATACATTCGATTGCCGGTCCAGCGCCACAATACCAATCGTGTCGTGATTCTCGATGTTGGCTTTTGGTTTGTATTCGGACGTCTTTAGCCACTCGCGCCAGGCTCGCTCCGATTCTTTCGTCAACAACTTCTCCTTTTTGAATCCATTGGCGAGCGCAAATTGCAAGGCTCCATAGCCCGTCAGAAAAACGTGCGGTGTCTTCTCCATCACCTTCCGGGCAACCGAAACCGGGTGCACGATATGCTCCAGGCACGCCACGGCTCCACAGTTCGAAAACTCATCCATGATGCACGCATCGAGCGTGACCCGGCCGTCCCGGTCGGGCAACCCGCCCAGGCCAACGGAGGTCTCCCGGGGGTCGCCTTCCGGCACACGCGCACCGGCTTCAACGGCATCCAGCGCGCGCCCGCCAGACGACAGAATTTTCCAGGCTTCCACATTGGCCGCTTGTCCAAAATTCCAGGTGGAAACAACCACGGGACGAGTCGGGGTTTGGGCCTGGCTCACATTAAAGGCAAGAGGCGTTACAAGTCCTGCCGTTACAAACTGTCTGCGACTGATTCGTGTCATTCAATTTTTGGTTTCTAATATCCTGCGCGCACCCCGAAATCCCTTCCAGTAATAATCCTGAAACAAGTTGGTCTCCACCACACCCAGCTTGGTTGTTGCATGAATGAACCGGATATCCTGGTTGCCCCGCACTTCCGTTACCAGGCCCACGTGGGTGATGTCCTTTTTCTTTTTTTCCAGGGCGAAAAACACCAGGTCGCCCGGTTGTATGTCTTTGACTTTTACTTTTTCACCCGCCAGGTATTGTGCATCGCTAGTTCGGGGCAACGAATGTTTTACGCTCTGGTAGGCATTCACCATCAGGCCTGAGCAATCGATTCCGGAGCGGGTGGTGCCGCCATACTTGTAGGGTGTACCGGTAAAGCTGCGCGCAGTTTTAATCACCGATGCTATTTGCTGGTCGCGTTCGCGCATTTTTCGGGTGCCCGAGCAGCCCGCCAGCATCACCAGAAAAGTTAAAAAAATCAATTTGGCCGGACGAATTCCCGTACCTTTGAGGCCGAAAAAGTGCATAGTTAAAATCAAAATTAATGTTTGGACATGGCATACGCTAATGTGAGTACCCCGGTGGACACCCGCCAACGAGCGTTTACCGAGCAGGTAATTGGAGAGATTCGGGCCATCGTGGGCGAAGAATTCGTGATGGTGGATGAGGAGGCAAAAACGGACTACGGTCGCGACAAGACGGAGGATTACTTCTTCCTTCCGGATGTGGTCGTTAAACCGGGTTCTCCGGAGGAAATCAGTTTGCTGCTCAAACTCTGTAACGCTCACCGCATACCCGTTACGCCCCGCGGGGCCGGAACCGGTCTTAGCGGAGGTGCCTTGCCGGTGCGCCACGGGCTGGTGATTTCCATGGAGCGTTTCAACAAGATTCTGAACATTGACGAACTCAACCTGCAAGCCACGGTTGAACCCGGTGTCATCACGGAAGTATTTCAAAATGCAGTAAAGGAAAAAGGATTGTTCTACCCGCCTGATCCGGCCAGTCGGGGCTCCTGCTTTTTGGGCGGCAATTTGGCCAACAACTCGGGCGGCCCCAAAGCGGTGAAGTACGGTGTAACCCGCGACTATGTATTGAACATGCAGGTGGTATTACCATCGGGCGATATTATCTGGACGGCTGCCAACGTGTTGAAGAACTCCACCGGCTACAACCTTACCCAACTCATGTGCGGCAGTGAGGGTACGTTGGGCATCATCACCAAGATCGTATTTAAACTGCGGGGCTTCCCACAGAAGAACGTATTGATGATGATACCGTTTACTACCAACGAAGAGGCCTGCCGCGGCATTGCGGCCATTTTTGTTGAGGGCATCACACCCTCCGGCATGGAGTTCTTTGAAAAGGACGCTGCGGCCAAAACATTCGACTATTGCGAGAAGGTGCTCAACAGCCCCGTGACCACGAAACTCACCGAGGGCATGAATGCATATCTGCTGTGCGAATTGGATGGAAATGATGAGGAAGTGCTGATGCGCGATGCGGAACGTGTGATGAACGTGGTGGAGAAGTTTGAGAGCGGAGAAGTCTTGTTTGCCGAAAGCGCGGCCCAGAAAGAAGAGCTTTGGAAAATACGCAAGAACATTTCCCCGGCCGTGAATTGGTATACGCTCACCAAGAGTGATGATGTGGTGGTGCCGCGGGCGAACCTGCCCAAATTAATATCCGGCATTAAAGAGATTGGCAAGAAATACAAGTTCAATACCGTATGCTTTGGCCATCTGGGCGATGGCAACCTGCACGTAAACATCCTGAAAGAAAACCTGGACGAAGAATACTGGAACACGAAAGTAAACGAAGGTATCGGTGAAATTTTCAAGTTAACCGTAAGCCTGGGTGGCACGCTCAGCGGTGAGCACGGCATTGGCATTGCGAAGCGCCCGTACATGCCCCTTGCCATGAGCGAGGTCAATCTTGAAATCATGCGCGGTATCAAGCGCGTATTTGATCCCAACGGAATTCTCAATCCCGGGAAAATATTTTAACCAGACATCCAACGTATGACACGCATTCTGATTCTTGGATTCTTGATCCTGTCGGCCTGCCAAACGAAAACCGACTCGACCAATCCGTCAAGTGAAACCCAAAATGCAGAAGACTGGCAATCCCTGTTTGATGGCCAGACAATGAACGGGTGGCGCCCGTTTAAAAATGCGGATATCAATTCGTGGGAAGTGGTGGACGGCACGCTCCACTGCAAACCGTTCCAGGAAGGTGCGGAAAACAAGCGCGGTGACCTGATCAGCGAGGGGCAATACGAAAACTTTGAATTGAAACTCGAGTGGAAGATTTCCAGTCAGGGCAATAGCGGCATCATGTTCCGCGTAAGCGAGGAGTATGACCAGCCCTACGCCACCGGCCCGGAATACCAGGTGTTGGACGATGCGAATTACCCGGGCGAAGTGAAGGCGGAGAACCAAAGCGGCAGTAATTATGATCTTCACGCGGCAACGGGCAAAACATTAAAGCCCGTGGGCGAATGGAATGAAGCCCGCATTTTCGTCAAAGGCGATCACGTAGAACATTGGCTGAATGGGACCAAAGTAACGGAGTACGAATTGAACTCCGAGGACTGGAAACAACGGGTGGCCAACAGCAAGTGGAAAGACTTCCCGGGCTATGGCACGGTGCGCAAGGGCCACATCGACCTGCAAGACCACGGCAATGAAGTGTGGTACCGAAACATTATGATACGGGAGTTATAATTTCTCTCGGCTAAGCGCACATGTGTGGCATCACCGGCATTTTTGCCTACAACCTGGTAGGCAAGTTTAACAAGGTCAATGTAGCGGCTGCCACGCGTGCGCTCGAAAAACGCGGTCCCGATTTTCAGGATGTTTTTTTGAGCGAGTGGGTCTGCCTGGGCCACCGCAGGCTTTCCATCATTGATACGCGCGAAGTTGCACACCAGCCCATGTGGGATGCCACCGGCCGCTATGCCATTGTCTTCAATGGTGAGATTTTTAACTACCGCGAACTGCGCCAGCAGCTGATCACCCGTGGCATCGCGTTTCGCACGGAGTCAGATACCGAAGTGCTGCTGAACCTGTGGATTCACGAAAAAGAGAACTGCCTCAACCAATTGAATGGCTTCTTCGCCTTCTGTATCTACGATCAGCAGGAAGAAAGTCTCTTCCTCGCACGCGACCGCTACGGCATCAAGCCGCTGTTGTATCTCAGTGACGAAGACAAATTGATCTTCGCTTCGGAGATGAAATCGCTACTGCACTATGGCATCGACAAGTCGCTGGATTATACTGCGCTCACCACCTATTTCCAGCTGAACTACATCCCGGCAACCCGCACCGCGTTTGCGGTCGTTAAAAAGTTACTGCCCGGTCACTACATTCAGGTGAAACGGGGTGATGTACGCATTCACCCGTACTACACCATCCCCTACCCGGCACCACAGCCCACCGCTACGAGCTACGAGCAGGCTCAACAACTACTCTTCCAAAAACTGGAAGCGAGTGTGCAGCGGAGGCTGGTAGCCGATGTGCCGCTGGGCGCATTCCTGAGTGGCGGCATCGACTCGTCTGTTGTTACGGGGCTGGCCGCGCGACATAAACCAAACCTCCACACGTTCTCGATTGGGTTCCGCGATCAAAAATTCTTTGACGAAACGGACTACGCCCGAAAGGTGGCCAAACATTTTGGCACCGAACATACCGTTTTCTCCCTCACCACCCAGGATCTATACGCGCAACTCCATTCCGTGCTTGATTACCTGGATGAACCCTTTGCCGACTCTTCGGCCGTCAACGTTTACATGCTGAGTCAGCAGACACGCAAGCAAGCCACCGTAGCCTTGTCGGGCGATGGTGCAGATGAAGTTTTTGGCGGCTACACCAAACACCTGGCGTTTGCCCGCGCCATACAGGGTGGATGGAAGGAATCACTGGCCGCTGCGCTGAAACCAGCCTGGCACGTGTTGCCCAAATCGCGGCATGCACCCTTCTCCAACACCGTGCGGCAACTGCTTCGCTATGCCGAAGGTCACGGCATGTCGGCCCGCGACCGGTATTGGCACTGGGCCTCTTTTGCCACCATGCCGAAGGTACAGCGGCTGTTCACATCAGCGGTACGGGACAAGCTTGATCTTAACCAATACCATGAATTCCGCCAGGCCTTGCTGAACCCCATTGTGGACCCGGAGAATCTCAACGACATTCTGCTGGCGGACTGCCGCCTCGTGTTACCCAATGATATGTTGACCAAGGTCGACCTGATGAGCATGGCCAACGGCCTGGAGGTACGGGTTCCGTTCCTCGACTATGAAGTAGTGAATTTTGCTTTTGGCCTGCCGGCCGCGTACAAAGTGCATCGCGGGATTCGGAAACGCATTGTACAAGACGCGTTCCGAAACTTTTTGCCTGCCGAACTTTACAATCGGCCAAAGAAAGGCTTTGAGGCACCCGTGCTGGCGTGGATGCGCCATGAACTAAAAGACACCATTAAGAAAGATTTGCTGTCAGAAGACTTCATTCGCGCACAAGGGTTGTTCGATTACACCGAAATCAAAAAACTGAAACGCCAGCTGTTTTCGATCAACCCAGGTGATGTTCATGCACGGGTGTGGGCTTTGGTCGCCTTTCAGTGGTGGTGGAGGAAGGTGCTCTAGTTGGTAGTTGTCAGTTGTTAGTTGTTAGAGCATTTGATTCTGTAAATACCAAAGGATGAAGCTCCACATACTAACAACTAACAACCAACAACTAACAACCAACAACTACTTCTTATCCTTCGTCCACGTATCGCGCAGCGTAACCGTTCGGTTGAAGATCTTTTTTGAATGCGTTGAATCCGGATCCAGGCAAAAGTACCCCATGCGCAAAAACTGGAAGTGCTCACCTTGCTTGGCATTGCCCAGCTCGGGCTCTGCATAAGCGGTTTGCACTTTCAGCGAATCCGGGTTCAGATAGTCACGGAAGTCGCCTTCAATCTCACTCACGTCCTCCACCTTAAAAAGGCGGTCGTACAGCCGAACCTCTACCGGTAAGGCGTGTTTCGCGCTTACCCAGTGGATCACGCCTTTCACGTTGATACCGGAAGTATCCGAACCGCTCCGGCTCTCGGGAATATACCGGCATCGCAACTCGGTCACCTCACCCTTATCGTTCTTGATGAACTCTTCACACGCGATGATGTAGGCACTTTTCAGCCGCACCATTTGCCCGGGCGCGAGGCGGAAATACTTTTTGGGCGGGTTTTCCATAAAATCCTCGCGTTCAATCCACAGGTCACGACCAAACGGCATCGTGCGCACCGTGCTGCCCTCGTCCGGGTAGTTTTCGCTCGGAAGCATCTCGGTTTTCGTCTCTTCGTAGTTGGTGATCACCACCTTCACCGGATCGAACACCACCATCCTGCGCGCCCCGATCGTATTCAGATCTTCACGCACAAAAAACTCCAGCAACCCGATATCGATCAGGTTGTCGCGCTTGGCCACACCGATACGATCGCAAAAATCGCGGATGGCCTGGGCTGTATAACCGCGCCTGCGCACACCGCTCAGCGTGGGCATACGCGGATCGTCCCAGCCATTAACATGCTTTTCGTTGACCAGTTGCAGCAGCTTGCGCTTGCTCATCATGGTGTACGTCATGTTGAGGCGGGCAAACTCATATTGCCGCGAATGGTAAATCTCGAGCTTCTCGATGAACCAATCGTATAATTCGCGGTGCGGCACAAACTCCAGCGTGCAAATGCTATGGGTGATCTGCTCCAGGGAATCACTCTGGCCATGCGCAAAATCATACATTGGGTAAATGCACCAGGCATCACCCGTGCGGTGGTGGTGGGCATGCTTGATGCGGTAGAGAATCGGGTCGCGCATCAGCATATTGGTGTGCGTCATATCAATTTTCGCACGCAATACCTTTTCACCATCGCGGTATTGGCCGGCTTTCATTTCGGCAAACAATTTCAAATTCTCTTCCACGCTGCGCGTGCGGTACGGGCTATCCTTGCCGGGCTGCGTAGGCGTTCCTTTCATTTCGGCAATCTGCTCGCTAGTGCTGTCGTCCACATACGCCAGTCCTTTGCTGATCAGCTTCACGGCAAAATCATACAACTGCGGGAAGTAATCGGAGGCATATAATTCCTGGGCCCAGCGAAAGCCAAGCCATTCCACATCGCCCTTAATGCTCTCCACGTATTCCGTCTCTTCCGTCACCGGGTTCGTATCGTCAAAACGCAGGTTGGTTTTGCCTCCATACTTCAACGCCAGCCCGAAATTCAGGCAGATGCTTTTCGCATGCCCCAAATGCAAGTAGCCATTCGGTTCGGGCGGAAAACGGGTGGCAATGGTCGTGTGCTTGCCCGCCTTCAGGTCGGCCTCAATAATCTCTTCAATGAAGTTCAGACTCTTCTCCTCAGCCATAGTCGGTAAAAGGGAGTAAAGTTATAAAAACCATACACCCCGGTCTAATGCCGCAAGGTCATCTCTAAAAAACTCCGTTGCGCATAAATGTCATTCCGACCACACCGAAGCAGATTCCGAAACTTTCCGATTGCCATCGGAACCGGTTTGACAGGGCGAGCTTTTGGCGATGCCACATACACGACAGGCTGTTCAAAGTTGGGCGGCCACGGGCTTTTCGCTCCAATCCCGTCCCGCGAAACGCGGGAGGATTTCCGCTGCAATCCCTGCCGCTTGGGTTGTGGGCAGGCTGGCGAAACCCGAATCGCTTTTCTCGTTTTAGCCCGGTTTGATTAAGTTTGATCCTCTCAAATTAAATGCGCCTCATTGCTTTCCTTCTCGTGGCTCTCGTAGTCGGCTGTCAGTCACCTCCGCCCGATGAATCCGGTTTGCTGGACGTTAATGGCACGCAGCTCTATTATACAGCGACCGGCCAGGGTGAGCCGTTGCTGATTATCCATGGCGGGCCTGTACTCGATCAATCGTATCTCACGGAGCACTTCAAACCGCTGGCCGCCCACTATCGGTTGATCTTCTACGACCAGCGGGCGATCCCGGGCCGAAGTCGACAGCGCCAGCATGACGGTGAAAAACCTGGTGGACGATATTGAAGCCATCCGGCAAAAACTGCAGCTCAAAAAAATCCACGTGCTCGGCCACTCCTGGGGCGGGTTTCTGGCCGTGAAGTACGCAGCCGCCTACCCGGAAAATGTCAACAGGATATTGCTGAGTGACCCGATGCCACCCAGCACAACCGTTTGGCAGGCCGAAGAGCAAGAACTGGCCAAACGCATTACGCACTACGACTCGCTGCAGCGCAGCCTCATCCTGAACTCGGAAGCCATGAAAAACAAGGACGATAAGTGCCGTCAATGCCTTGATGAAACTCTCCTTCAAAACACAATTTGCCGACACTTCGCTGTTGGATAAACTCTCCATCCATCTACCAGCCGACTACTTCCAGCGGTCCGCCACGTTTGGTCATATCTTCCCTGAACTGATGAACTACGACTTAGTACCCCTCCAAAAACTGGATACCCCCACGCTCATTTTGTATGGCGACTATGAACCGGCCGCTACCCTCTCCGGGCCTCTGTACGAACAAAATCTGACGAATAGTGAACTGGTGATTGTTTCAACAAGTGGTCATTTTCCCTTTATTGAAAACCCAACGGAATTTTTTGGACACATCAGGCGTTTTCTTTCCGAAAAGAACCAGAAATGAGTACCCGCACAACGTATAAAACCAGTTTGAAATGCTCGGGTTGCGTGGCCAAGGCCACACCCTTCCTCAACGAAGCCGTAGGCGAAAACGAGTGGACGGCTGACGTCACCGGTGCGATCAAAACCGTTACCGTACCTGACACCGTGCCAGAAGAAAAGGTGAAAGAAGCGCTCAAAAAAGCCGGCTATTCGGCTGAGCGATTGAACTAACTAAACGCGACACTCCACCAACCAGTCCCACGGGTACGGGTCTTTCATCCACCTCGGGGGGTTCTCGAACTCGGATTTCCAGTTGTATTCGATCCGATCGGTATTCACCTGTTTGAAACCGGCCTGTGTAAACAAGTACCGGATTTCAGGTTCGCTGTAATGTTTGGTCGTTACACCATCGATGCGTAACAGGCCCTGCACGATGTCGGTTTTCGAACCGCCAAAGAGGGCCAGTTCATCGCGGCTGATCTCGGCCGGGCCAACCCCCTCGCGACCATACCATTCGACCAACCTCCACATGGCAAATGCGGCCGACTCAAACGAAGGGATGACAAACACCGCGGCACCTCCCGGCTTCATCGAGCGTCTGATATTGCGGATGATGGCTTGGTTAACGTCAATACCCGGCAGTATGGCCATATTACAGCAAAAAGCAAATTCGCCACGGGGCAACTTTCGGGAAGGCTTCACCAGATCCGCCTGAGCAAGCCGGACCCGATCATACCCGCGCAAGGCAGCTACGTCCAGAAGATTTTGGGAGATGTCAAGACCCCATACTTCACCAAAGCGAGGCACGAGGTAAGGAAATGCTTTACCGTTGCCACAACCAAAATCAACAGCCGTGTGAGCCTGGTTGGCGTAGCGGTCGAAGTACTGCGTGAGAACTTCGTTACGATCGCTGTTGAAAACATCAAATATCTCGTTGTTGTACGTGCCAGCCAGGCGGTCCCAGTGGCGTTTCTCATCTTTTGCCATTGGGTTAAAGATAGAAGAAGCCGCGCGTTTTGGAAATGGTCTATCTTTGTCGCCATGAAATACCTCGTCTTTATTCTGCCGTCCATCCTGCTATTCCAATGCCGCAAATCCCCAGAACCCTCTGCCGTTGCTGATTCGATTAAAGTGGAGGAAAAGAAGGAAGTGATCGCCATCATCGGTGAACAATCACAACCCGACAGCCTGCGGGGCAGTGTAAAAGCGAGCGCTACCGAAACATTTCAGGGCAGCAACGTGTCGATCAACTACTATTCCCCGGCTGTCCGGGGTCGGATTATCTGGGGCGGCCTCGTTCCGCTGGATAAAGTCTGGGTGACGGGCGCCCACAACGCTACCTACATCGAGACGGATCAAGACCTGATCATAAATGGAACACGTCTGGCAAAGGGTAAGTACGGATTTTTCACCATCCCGGGCCGCGACCAATGGAAGGTCATCTTCAATACCCGCTGGCGCCAACACCTGGCCGACAGTTACAACGAGAAGGAAGATGTGCTCCGCATCACGGTAGAACCCGACACCGCAACTCCTCACCAGGAGCGATTGCGTTATTGGTTTAACAAAAAATCAGAGACTGCCGGGGAGTTGATTCTGCATTGGGAAAAAGTACGGCTCACCATACCTTTTGAAGTGGGTCAGCCGTAGATTTCGTTGAGCAGAGCAGCCATGCGCACGCCCGCCTGTAGCAGGCGAAGTTTGGCTGTTGAAAAATTCCGGTAGGAATACCGATACCCCAGGCTACCGTTACCGATATCGTACACTTGTTTGCGGAAGGTCATCGACTCGTGAGCCCAGTCGCGCACGGAGGCGCGTTGCCAGGTGGCCAGCGTAGCGACATCCGGTTTCACGAATGAATCCGCTAACTCCGTGTAGCTAAGCCGGGTGTCATCGATCATGTCGCTATCCCACACGCGGTGGAGATTCGAATCGCGTCCGGCCCACTTCACCTTCACATCATTACCACCGCGGTCACCGGGTTTGCCCACATGAAGCGGCTGATGGATATCACCCACCAGGTGCATCAGGAATTTTACGTATTCGCGCTCGGTTTTGGCATCCAGCTTACCTGACTTTAACTCCCGGATGATGCGCTCCAGTTGCTGCACGGCCTTGCCGTCCAACGGACCGTTTTCAACATCCTCGTAACGCTTGCCATCCGGTATCGTGGCCCAATGCCAATCTTCTGCGTAGTTATATAAACTGTCCGAGCGGATCTCATCCATCCAGGTGCTCACCATGGCCAACGATTCGCCTTGTAAAATCGCCTTTAGTTTTTTCTTAACCCGCGGCTTCAAATACTGTTCGGCAATGTAGCCGGACGCGCGGTGGCCCGTAGCTCCCCAGGCCAGCACTTTGTGGCCAAAAAATGCTGAAATCAATACAACAACAACGACTATTCTCATGCTTCAAAAGTACGGCTTTTGGTGGCAAAGGCGTGCCCAAAAGCGTAATTTTGCGATATTCGGTCAATTCCCCGTATGAAACTCACGGCATTTTTGGTGGCTAATCAACTGGATGTAAAAGGCATCAAGTCGTTTCTGGAGATTAAGCCGGCAGCGGACTCGTCATCGGAATTGTTTTACAGTTTTGGCTCCGGTAAACACCAGTATTATTTCAATTATGGTGTCATCGTTTTCTCGGGTCATACGGAGGAAGAAATGCGCTATGCCGTTAAGGCAATATCGGCCTACATCAAAAACCCGGTGACATCATGGTTGCGCGATGAGTACGAGATCAATGTGAATAATGAACCCGAGCCCCGATTTGATTTCGGCAGTTTGTCGGTAGATCGCATTAACGACAGCCTCGTGCGGGTAGCCATGCTCAACCTGGCCCAGTCCGTGGCCCTGGATTACTACCATGAAACGTCAGAGAATCTGTTAACCGAAATCAAGGGTTTTACGCGCGATCTGGAGACCAGCGGCAAACTGAACATCGGGCGCAAAAACATGATGAAGTTTATCGGCAAGGCGCTCAACACCCAAAACGATATAGCAGAAAACATTTACATTTTTGATGCCCCCGAACTGGCTTGGGATGATGAGTACCTGGATAAGATTCAAAAGGGTTTGATGAAACACTTTGACCTGCGCGTACGTTTCAGCGAGATCGAATACACCTTGCGCATTATTGAAGATAACCTGCACGTTTTCCGCGAAATCTCTCACCAGCGCGAAAGCAGTCTGCTCGAATGGATCATCATCCTATTGATCCTCGTGGAAGTAATCGATATGATCGTGACGAGAGTGTTCTGACTCCGAACCCCTACATGACTACCCAGCACCACCATCACCGGCAGCCACCTCATACGAGCTCACCATAGCGGAGAAGTACTCGCGGTTCATCCGGGCGATGTTGGTAATCTTGATTCCTTTCGGGCATTCGGCCTCGCAAGCCCGCGTATTGGTGCAGGCACCAAAGCCTTCGGCATCCATTTGCGCCACCATCTTCTCCACGCGCTCCTTGCGCTCGGGCTTGCCTTGCGGCAATAAGGCGAACTGGGAAACTTTCGCGCTCACAAACAACATAGCCGAAGCATTCTTACAGGCCGCTACACAGGCGCCACAACCGATGCACTGGGCAGCATCCATGGCTTCATCGGCAATCTTCTTCGAAATCGGAATTTCGTTGGCATCGGGCACACCACCGGTGTTGACACTAATAAAACCCCCTGCTTGTTGAATTCGGTCAAATGCCGACCGATCAACCATGAGGTCCTTAATGATCGGAAAAGCCGTTGCGCGCCAGGGCTCAATGGTGATGGTTTCACCATCGCTGAACGTGCGCATGTGCAACTGGCAGGTAGTAGTTTGTAAAGGCCCGTGAGGGCGTCCATTGATATACAGGCTGCACACTCCGCAAATTCCCTCACGGCAGTCATGATCGAAGGTCACCGGCTCTTCACCCTTCTTGATCAAGTCCTGATTCAATACATCAAGCATCTCCAGAAAGGACATATCGGGGGAAACGTGCCCTAATGTATAGGTTTTGAATTGCCCCTTTGTTGCCGGGCTGGTCTGGCGCCAGATTTTCAGTGTAATCTTCATAATTCAATGTGTTGAGGTGCTCAGGTGTTGAGGTCTTGAAATACATCCCTATTTCAAGACCTCATCACCTTCATACATTTATTTATAGCTTCGTTGCGTTAACTTCACATTCTCGAAACGTAGTTCTTCTTTGTGAAGGTTTTCGGGTTGGCTTTCACGGGTGTACTCCCAGGCCGCTACGTAAGCAAATGCGTCATCATTACGTTTGGCTTCGCCTTCTTCGGTTGCTGACTCCTCGCGGAAGTGACCTCCGCAGGATTCATTGCGGTTAAGTGCATCGTCAATCATAAGTTCACCCAGTTCCAGGAAGTCGGCCACGCGACCCGCCTTTTCCAGCTCCTGATTCAGTTCATTGGCTGAACCCAGCACACTCACATTGGTCCAGAATTCGGAACGCAAGTCCTGAATCATCTTCTTTGCTTTCGTCAACCCAGTTTCGCTGCGCGACATGCCACAATACTCCCACATGATCAACCCCAGCTGACGATGGAATTCATCGACTGTCTTGTTGCCCTTAATACTCAACAGGCGGTCAACACCGGCCTTCACGTTCTCGATGCCTTCCGTAAAGGCCGGATGGTCCGTAGCGATCTTATCGTTCCAGCCAATAGTAGCCAAGTAGTCACCGATTGTGTAGGGGATCACGAAATACCCATCGGCCAGACCTTGCATCAGCGCACTGGCCCCGAGGCGGTTAGCACCGTGGTCGGAGAAGTTGGCCTCTCCGAGTGCATACAAACCGGGTACTGTAGTCATCAAATTATAATCAACCCATAAGCCGCCCATCGTGTAGTGCACGGCCGGAAAAATCATCATGGGAACTTCATACGGGTTATCGCCTGTAATTTGCTGGTACATGTCGAACAGATTGCCGTACTTTTGCTCAATCATCTTGCGGCCATCGCGCTTAATGGCATCGGAGAAATCCATGAACACCGCCAGCCCGGTTGGGCCTACTCCGCGACCTTCGTCACACACTGTTTTCGCATTGCGTGAAGCCACATCGCGGGGCACTAAATTTCCAAATGAAGGATACTTGCGCTCCAGGAAATAATCACGGTCTTCCTCTTTGATATTGGCCGCCTCTTTCGCCTTCAACCCTTTTACGGCTGTTTTGGGAACCCACACGCGCCCATCGTTGCGCAGTGACTCTGACATTAGAGTCAACTTCGATTGGTGATCACCCGAAACCGGAATACACGTGGGATGAATCTGCGTAAAGCAGGGATTGCCAAAGAATGCACCCTTTTTATGGGCTCTCCAAGCGGCTGAAGCATTACAGGCCTTAGCGCTGGTAGACAGATAAAACACGTTGGAATAACCACCTGTACACAGCAATACCGCATGAGCACTGTGGGCCTCCACCTTTCCTGTCACCAAATCACGGGTAATGATACCGCGCGCTTTTCCATCCACCACGATTACATCCAGCATTTCGGATCGGGTGTACATTTTCACTTTGCCGTTGGCAATCTGGCGGTTGAGTGCACCGTAGGCCCCCAGCAACAACTGTTGTCCGGTTTGGCCGCGGGCATAAAACGTGCGCGATACTTGTGCTCCGCCAAATGAGCGGTTGGCCAGTAACCCGCCATACTCGCGGGCAAACGGCACACCCTGTGCCACGCACTGGTCAATAATGTTAACACTAACCTCCGCCAGGCGGTGTACGTTGCCTTCACGTGCACGATAATCTCCTCCTTTAATGGTGTCATAAAACAAGCGGTAAACACTATCGCCATCATTTTGATAGTTTTTGGCGGCATTAATACCACCTTGTGCAGCGATGCTATGGGCCCTCCGCGGACTATCGTGATAGGTAAACGCTTTTACATTGTAGCCCAGCTCGCCCAGCGAGGCGGCTGCAGAAGCGCCTGCAAGGCCGGTACCCACAATGATAATATCGTACTTACGCTTGTTGGCCGGGTTTACCAGCTTGAGGTTGAACTTGTGGCGCGTCCACTTCTCACCAATCGGACCTTCCGGAACTTTAGAATCGAGCTTCATGAGCCTTGTTGTTTTCTTTTGTTTAACTTTTTTCGACTTACGAGAAGTACATCTTCAACGGAATGAAGGCAAAGCCTGCCGGTACCAGTACGGCAAACACCTTTCCAACCACGTTAATAACACCGTTATATTTCAAGTGGTTTAAGCCCAAAGTTTGAAAAGCGCTGGCAAATCCGTGCCACAGATGGAACGCGATGGCGGCCATACAGAATACATAAAGCCCCACATACCACTCTTTTTGAAACCACATGTCAACCAGCGAATACAAGTCACGAACCGGCTTTCCATCGTAGTCCAGCGTGGTGATGTTGCCCCAGTACCCGTGCATCTGGGCCCAAAAATGGTAGAGGTGGATTACGATAAACGCCAGGACGAGGGTGCCTAAAATGCCCATGTTCCGCGATGTCCAATGCGAGGACTTGCCACTGAGCACGGCATAGCCTTCCGGGCCTCGGGCCTTTCGGTTTTTGGTCGTGAGTGCAATGGCCATAAACGTATGTAGTAAAATGAAAAAGAAATTGCCCTTCGAGACAACCTGAATGAGCGCATTGGTACTCATAAACTCGGCATAGATGTTAAAGGCACGGCCTCCGTCATCTTTCAGCAATTGGAGGTTGCCCGCCAGGTGAACAGCCAGAAACAAGATGAGAAACAAACCCGTGAGGGCCATGAGCAACTTGCGACCCAGGGTGCTCGTGAACATGTCAACAATCCACTTCATAAAAAGGAGTTATCCGGTTTTGGTCAAAGTTAGGGCCCCATCCGATAACCACCAAGGTGTTGGAGATAATTGATCAATACCTCACCCTGAACAAAAACGCAATCCGCAGGGGCAGCAGAACCGCTCTCAAACCAACGCTGAGGGTTCAGTTCTTTCAGGCACCAAACCCGGCTTGCAAAGCAACCACAACCCGATTTGCCGGCAGCCCGGCTCAAGCCCAAAAAACCTGAACCTAAAGGGCCAACCCACCGGATGAAACAAAACAGGGCATGGTTTCTATTCATTTGATAATCAGTTGACTATCGGCCAAACTGCAATTGTACCCGAATGTTTTCACCCGAACTTTTCTAGTATCAGAAATGCGGAAATTCCTAATTTGCACGTCCACTACGAACTGACATGTACCTGATTTTTGATACGGAAACCACGGGGGTTCCGCACAATAAGACTGCGCCCATCACCCACCTGAACAACTGGCCACGCGTGGTGCAACTCGCCTGGCAGTTGCACGATGCCCGCGGCAAACTGCTGTCACACCATAATTATATTGTGCGGCCCGATGGCTTCGACATTCCCTTCAAAGCCGAGCAAATACATGGCATTTCCACCAGGCGGGCGCAGGAAGAAGGCATTGGCCTGGATGAAGTGCTGAAACACTTCCGCGCGGACCTGGCCAAAACCCGCGTGCTGGTGGGACACAACATCGAGTTCGACATCAACATACTCGGTGCGGAATTGATCCGGCAGCAACTGCCAACGGAAGAATTTCTTGCCCTCGAAAAGATTGACACCGGCCTTGTTTCCATCGACTACTGCCAGCTGGGCGGTGGCCCTGGCGGCAAACTGAAAATGCCGCGCCTTACCGAACTGCATCAAAAGCTTTTCGGCAAAGGGTTTGACGATGCGCACGATGCCAGCTACGATGTGGCCGCCACGGCTCGCTCGTTCTTCGGCCTCATTCGCGAAAAAGTGGTGAAACCGGCCGAAGATATTGCCCCGGCCGACATTACCTACGAAGAGCCCAACCTGGAAGCGGGCAACAGCGCCAAACGCGAAAAGAAAAAGAAAGGCGACTATGCCGGCACGGCTACTGAGGGCGAACTCACCGAAGCACCTTTTGTACACCTGCACGTGCACACGCAGTACTCGGTGTTGCAGGCTACACCCGATGTGCAGGAACTGGTCGCAAAAGCCAAAGCCGAAAATATGAGCGCGGTGGCGCTTACGGACTTCGGTAACTTATACGGAGCTTTCAAGTTTGTCAGTGAAGCGCTCAAACATCAGATTAAACCCATTGTGGGTTGTGAATTTTTTATTGCGGAAGAACGTAAGAAACTGAAATTCACAAAAGACAACCCGGACAAGCGGTACACGCAGGTACTGCTCGCCAAAAATAAGACCGGCTATCATAACCTGGCCAAGCTGAGTTCCATCGGCTTCATCGAAGGATTGTATGGCATTTACCCGCGCATCGACAAGGAATTGGTGAAGCAATACCGCGAAGGGTTAATCGCAACAACGGGCGGACTTGGCAGCGAAATTCCTTACCTCATCCTGCACGTAGGCGAACGCCAGGCCGAGGAAGCGTTCGTGTGGTGGCATACCCTGTTTGGTGCCGACTTCTACGCAGAGCTTAACCGCCACGGCATACCCGAAGAAGACCGCGTGAACGACACGCTGCTGCGCCTCTGCGAAAAATATGGCGTAAAATACTTTGCCGCCAACGAAACGTACTACGTAGAAAAGGACGAAGCCAATGCCCACGATGTTCTGCTGTGCATCAAAGAAGGTGAATTCAAATCGACCCCCATTGGCGAAGGGCGCGGCACGCGCTACGGCCTGCCCAACAACAA
>JAJTGY010000092.1 GCA_021298015.1 Flammeovirgaceae bacterium | reverse complement strand
CTTGCCGGGTATCTCACAGTCCGATATTAATGCGAACGCTGAACATTAAATACTGGCGCAAGGCAGGTTATGTCGGCTTCTCTAACTATTATTCCGCTTGGCAAACAGAAACATGTTCATCATTATTCTAACAAACCGCCCTGTACCAGACCGGTACGCAGGGTGGTGTGAGAGGACAGATAGCGAAATAATCGCTACCTTCCTACTCGATTAGGACGAGACACATACAATTGCATACATTCATTTTTGCCGTCCGATTTTCGAATTTACTACGCCAGCGTTTAGACTTGACGCGGAGGGGCGTATTTTTTTCGGGGGTGCCAAAAAGAAAGAATGAGAAGTGAATTCTGAGCGGGTTATAGGCTCACGGCTTACTTGACTTGGTATTGTTGCTATCCGGTTCAGTATTGGTTGAGGGGTAGCGAAGAATCCCCCGGTTGTTTGTGAGGAGCTTTTTTATTAGTCCGGAGTTTGCGAAACGGGGATCCTTCCCGCCTGTTTGGCGGGCAGCACGCGAGAGGCAAGCCTCAGGATTGGCCACTGAAAAGAGGCCAAATAAATGCGATGAATTGTACAACGTACCCTCGCCCAGCAATATCAGATTTTGATCAACGCTGCCCCCGCGAACATTAAAGCCTGCGGTACCATCGGCAACGGTAGTTACTCCGGGTAGCAATTGTAATGAGCGGATAACATCCGGTTCCCCTAAAACAGCCGGGAGTTCTTTCACCAGTTTCGGCTCAAGCCGGGCAACACTCATTTGATTGACCGTAACATTTCTGTTATCCGCCTCGGCTTTGACAACTACTTCCTCCAGTTCATTGGCATCTGGGGTCAGTTGGAAGTTGAGCGTTTGGTTGCCGGTTAGATTCATCTCGAAGATGTAGGGGGTGTAACCCACATAACTCACAACAAACCGGTAGCTACCTGCCGGTAAGGTCAAGGAATAGAAGCCATAGGCATTGGTAACGGTTCCGGTGGAGGTACCCTGCACCTAAATCGTAGCCCCGATGAGTTCTTCCCCGGTTGACTCGTCCTGAATATACCCACTTAGCGTAACGTTGTTTTGTGCTGTACCAGCCAGTGCGAGGGACAGTGCAATTCCAATCAGAATTAATTTCCGTTGCATAGTTTTTTCTTTTGCACAAAAACCAAAAGCAACGTAGGTGGTGAAGAAAATAGATGTTACCGAAAACGGCAAAAGGGCGGATCAAACCTGCAGGGTGTGTGCCCAAAAGGAAGTCCAGCTCGGAGTAAGCGTCCTCGGCCGGTCCTGACGTGGCCGCGGGCGTCTTTGCACTAATACATGGAATTTCCAGTTCGTGATGATTTTTTTCTCAAGCACCCCAAACCGGTCCTTTTCATCGGATGGTGTACGGTCGCTGTTGGGGGCAATCCGTTTCGGGAGGCGGCAGCAGCGGCACGACACCTTCGGGAATGGCCCGTCCCAAGAATGCCCCGGCTGTTTAATTTTTGGCGGGCGTTAAACCTTGAGAGGGTGGTGTTATCTAACTAATTCCAGTTAAGAGTTCTTTCTAAAACAACCGATGATGACCCGTACCCCGTTTCTTGCAATCCTTTTTCTTTTGCTTGCCTGCCAGTCGAATTCAACAGAAGATGCTGCTCCTCCGGTACCCTACCCGGTGGGCCTCACCGACCAGCAGATTACGGTCAATAACACCGTTCGGAAATTTCGCATTCACCGGCCGGCCGGGGATGCGCCAACAGCGCTTGTTTTTATTTTTCACGGTGGTGGCGGAGCGGGTACAGATGTTGCCAACGAAGGAACTCACCCGCTGTGGTTTTTCCGACATTTAGCCGATAATGAGAAATTTGTTGCGGTATACCCCGAAGGAAGTTTAGATGCACAAAACAGCCCCGGATGGAACGACTGCCGGTCGGACGATAAGTCGGGCAGCCAAGGTGATGACATTACCTTTTTAAAGGCTTTGGTGGACAAACTGAGTGCTGATTTTAAAATGCCCGCGAGCCGCCTGTTTGTAACGGGCACCAGCAACGGAGCAGTAATGGCCTACCGGTTTGCGTTTACGCACGCCACCTCGTTTCGTGCTTTAGCGATTTCGGCCGGCAACCTGCCCGCCCTCCCTGAGGGAGGAGCCTGCACCAGCGGACCGGCCTCAGCCATCCCCATCATGATTGCCTACGGCACGGCTGATCCAGCCATGCCGGTTGCCGGAGGTTGTGTGGCCAACCTGGGCGGCCAGTGTAATCGGGGCACCGTGGTTTCGCAACAGGCCACCGCCAATTTTTGGTTGGCTAAAAATGGTTTGACCGGAGTGCAACCGACCGTGAGCACATTTGATGTGAACAAAAACGATGCGGGCGATGTGGTGAAACATGTATATGCCGGTGCCAACCCGATGGTAATTTATTGGATGACAGATGCCGGCCATTCTGTACCCAGCAAAACGGTATTCACTGCTCCTTCGGCTGCTTCGGGCGTTCAAAACCGCGACATTGAGTTTGCCGAGGAAGCCTGGGCTTTTTTCAAGGCGCGGCTCTGAACGCCTCAAAGTCATTTAAAATGTATTTCTGAAATGGATCATCAGGATAGCTCTAATCGGTACGATGGGCTGCCAGCAGGCTAAGCAGTTTTTGATTGAAGGCAGTCGTTTGTTTTTGAAGTGATGCAAAGAACTTTTCGTCAAATTGTTCCACAGTCCTGCAGCGACACAGCGTGGTTTAATTTGGAAATGGCTGAGTTGAACTCCCCCTGATCGAAATCAACTTTGGCCAGCAGTATCATAATGTCGATATCTTTCTCCTGTAAGTATGCCAATGTGGTTACGAATAGAAGATAAGCTATCGGTTTGATCAAAGTCATGCAACTGCACCTATTTGCGTTTTTTCTCTTCCTATTTTGAAGTCATCTAGACAAGCGTTTACGCCTGACGCAGTGGGCCGTATTTTTTTTCGGAGCCGGTATTGCGTCAGGGATAGAGGTGGAAAGGCCGGCAAACGTGGGTTGGTGAGTTGGCACAGACACGGAACGGCCCTCCCTCGCGAGGGCATCCACCGCCACTGCGTTTTGGTGGACGAGTCGGAGGGTAAAAAGGTAAAGCATTTTATTCTGAGCGGGTTTTCGGGTTTGTGCCTCAACTACCCGGGTATTGTTCAGTATTGTTTGAGGGGTAGCGAAGAATCCCCCAATCGGGAGCTCAGGACAAGTGATAACCTCGGTGTCCTGAGAGGGTGATCCTTCCCGCCTGTTTGGCGGGCGAGCGGCACACGAGATGCGTTCCTCAGGATTGGGTCGAGAAAAGAAGAAAGGCGGGCAAACCCTCCTTCGCTTAAGCTACGGAGGGTAAAAAGACTAAAGCCCTCCCAAAGGGGAAGGCTTTGATTCTTATAACGATCGGTTTGTTTACGCTACCTGTGCCTGCAGCTTGGAGGCCAGCACCGATTTGGGCACGGCACCAATCTGCTTATCGACCACCTGGCCCTTTTTAAACACGAGCAGGGTGGGGATGGAGCGCACGCCAAACTTGGCCGTGGTCTGCGGATTTTCGTCCACATTTATCTTAGCCACAACGGCTTTGCCTTCATACTCATTGGCCAATTCTTCTACTACCGGCCCAATCATTTTACAGGGCCCACACCACTCGGCCCAAAAGTCAACCAATACAGGCTTGTCGCTGTTCACGATCTGGTCGAAGTTGGAGTCGGTGAGTTCAATTGCTTTTCCCATGTGTGTGGATATTAAATGTGATTAGTTTTCAAGTTCTGCCAGTTCCAACGCAAAGGTAGGCGAAATTGTTCCCACTTCGGTTTTGGCGGTCTCGGTTTTTAGGGGCAGGGCGCCCAGCCAGCGCACTTCGCCCTTGTCGGTAGCCACGCCTACCTCGCCCAGTTTATTCAGTTGCTGGATGAGCGGGTTTTGCGGCTGCACGCGCGCCTGGCGTACTATGGCATCGGTTTGAATGCCACTCGCCTCATCGCGCAGCACCAGTTTGAGCGAGGCCTTGCCGGCATGCTGGCGGCACAAGTTCTCCAGGCGGGCCACCCACTCGGGTGTGATGGCCCCGGGTGCTGTTTTCAGCGCCAGACCCTGCACGCGTTTGGTGGCCAGTTCGTTGAGCAACTCCACGCTGCGGATTTTGAATTCGAGGTTCATTTCGCCCCAGGTCTTACGCACTACGTTGCCTTCGATGTACAAAAACAACCCCGGCATGAGGAAGGATTTGTACTTGAGGTAGTCATCGCTCCACAACGTGAATTCGGTTTTGCCGGAATAATCTTCCAGCACCAGTTTGCCGAACGGCCGACCGGTTTTGGTCATGCGGTGCTCTACGCTGGCCACAATGCCGGCTACTTTATATTCTTTGCCTTCGGAGGCGGTGATGTCGTTGAGCAGCGAGACGGGGGCATTGCAAAAAGCCGACATCTCGAATTTGAAATTGTCGAGCGGGTGGCCGCTGATGTACACGCCCACCACTTCTTTTTCGAAGTGTAGCTTTTCAATTTCTCCGAACGGTTCAATGGGGTCTACTTTCGGGGGCGGCATTTCGGTACCGGTGCTGCCGCCAAACAGGCTGGCCTGCGCACTTTGCGCTTCCTGCTGCACCTTGCTGGCATAGCGGGTGATTTTTTCAGTGAGCGATACATCGCCCTCTTTCGCGGCCACATATTGCCTGCGGTGAAATTCGGTGAAGCAATCGAACGCGCCCGAGAGCGCCAGGCACTCGTACGTTTTTTTATTCACTGCCCGGTTGCTCATGCGTTTGGCGAAGTCGAAGATGGACGCAAAGGGCCCGTGTGCTTCGCGCTCTTTAATCATAGCATCAACCGCGGCATCGCCCGCGCCTTTGATGGCCCCCAGCCCAAAGCGAATCTTGCCCTCCTTGTTCACTTCAAAGTACACGCCCGATTCATTCACATGCGGACCCAGCACTTCGATGCCCATTTTGCGGCTTTCGTCAATGAAGTACGTGACGTTCTCCAGATTGCTCTGTGAGTGGGTGAGCACGGCCGCCATGTACTCGGCCGGGTAGTTGGCCTTGAGGTAAGCGGTGTGGTAGGCCACCAGCGAGTAGCACGTGCTGTGCGATTTGTTGAAGGCATACTGCGCGAAGGCTTCCCAGTCTTTCCAGATTTTTTCGGCCACGCGTTCGTCATGGCCGTTGGTGCGGCACCCCTCGATGAACGTGTCTTTCATCTTGTCGAGCACGTCCTTCTGCTTTTTGCCCATCGCTTTGCGCAACACATCGGCATCGCCCTTGCTGAAGTTGGCCAGCTTCTGCGACAGCAACATCACCTGCTCCTGGTACACCGTGATGCCGTACGTGTCCTTTAAAAACTCCTCCATCTCGGGCAAGTCGTAGCGGATGGCCTCGCGCCCGTGCTTGCGCGCGATGAAGTTAAGAATGTATTCCATGGGCCCCGGGCGGTAGAGGGCGTTCATGGCGATGAGGTCTTCGAACTTATCCGGCTTCAGTTGGCGCAGGTAGCTCTGCATGCCTTCACTTTCAAACTGGAACGTTCCGGTGGTTTCGCCCCGCTGGTACAGTTGGTAGGTTTTGGCGTCATCCAACGGCACCTGATCCATGTCAATATCAAGGCCGTGCCTGCGCTTAATATTTTTTAAGGCCGTTTTAATAATGGTGAGGGTGGTTAGCCCGAGGAAGTCCATCTTCAGCATGCCGGCATTTTCGACCACGCTGTTATCGAACTGCGTCACCAGCATGGTGGAGTCCTTGGCCGTGGCTACGGGTATCAGCTTGGTCATGTCCTCGGGCGTAATGATTACCCCGCAGGCATGGGTGCCCGTGTTGCGCAGCGAACCTTCGAGAATGACAGCCTGATTCAGCACCTGGGCTTTCAGGTCATTGCCTTTTTTGATGTCGGCCAGCTCGCGTACCTCTTCAAAGGCTTTGGCCAGTGACGTGCCGGGACGTTCCGGTATCAGCTTGGCCAGGTTGTTGGCCTCGGCCAGCGGCAGCTCCATCACGCGCGCGCAATCGCGTATGGAGGATTTGGCGGCCATGGTACCATAGGTGATGATTTGCGCCACCTGGCTGTGCCCGTACTTTTCAATTATCGGGCAGCGACACGCGGTCCGGGTTCAGGAAGCGCTCAAAGAGCAAGTCATACGCGATGGGATCCACATTGGTAATACCAATGCAGTAGGCAACCGCGGAGCCGGCAGCGGAACCCCGACCAGGCCCCACGCTCACGCCCATCTCGCGCGCTTTGCCGGTGAAGTCTTGAACGATGAGGAAGTAACCCGGGTAGCCGGTTTTTTTGATCGTTTCCAGTTCGAAGTCAAGGCGCTCCTGAATTTCCTGTGTTAGCTCGGGGTACTTGCGCCTGGCGCCCTCATAGGTGAGGTGTCGCAGGTAGTCATCCTCGGTTTTGAATTCCTTCGGGATGTCGAATTTAGGAAGGAGCACGTTGCGCTTAAGATCGTAGGCTTCCACCTTGTCTACTATTTCGCTGATGGTTTCGATGGCTGCTGGCAGGTCGCGAAAGAGATTTTTCATTTCGGCCTGCGGCCGGAAATAGTAGTTGTTGTTGGGCAGGCCGTAGCGCGTGCCGCGCCCTTCGCCAATGGGGGTCGATTTGAATTCACCTTCTTTGATGCACAGCAGAACATCGT
>JAJTGY010000052.1 GCA_021298015.1 Flammeovirgaceae bacterium | reverse complement strand
ACAGGTTCAGGGGCGAAGGCCGTGCAAGTGATTCGTTATGTTAGGCGAAAGCGTGTGGTGGTGCATCATGTAGGTTCCGCACGTGATGATGCAGAGTTAGACGCTCTTCTGTTGGCAGCCCAAGAATGGATTACTCAACAAACCCATCAGCTTGCTGCATTTCCAGATACAACTTTGGATAATGTTCTTTTGCTCAATCGATGCGAGTATCTAGGCGTTTACTATACGTTCTTGTTGGAAATCCTCAACGGACTGCAACAGCGTATTGGATATACGAACATCGACACATCCTCATTGTTGAATGACTTGGTGACGATGCGCGTGATGGAGCCCGCTTCCAAGCTACGCTCCATTGAATTACTCGAAACCTACTTTGGCATACGTCATCGCAGGCAACGGTTTTATGAAGCGGCACCACGTTGGCTTAGCTTGAAGCAAGAAGTAGAGAAGCGAACATTGCGTTTTGCTGAAGATGAATTTCAATTTGATTACAGGCTGTTGTTTTACGATGTAACCACGCTGTATTTTGAAACTTTTGAAGCCGATGATCTGCGCAAGCCCGGTTTTTCAAAAGAAAATAAATCGAACCAACCACAGATACTTTTGGCGTTGATGATAACGCAGGAGGGGTTTCCTGTGGCCTATGAAATATTTACAGGCAATACTTTTGAAGGGCACACGCTCATCCCCGTCATCGAATCGCTTATTAAGAAACATCAGGTAAAAAATTTTACCGTAGTGGCTGATGCGGCCATGATCAGCAGCGACAATATACTGGCATTGAAGAAGGCCGGCATTCATTACATTGTAGGGGCACGCTTAGGCAACCTGTCGCAAGAAACCTTTAAACAGATGGATCAACGACTTCTGCGGCAAGATGGACAACTCACTCGCCTAAGCACCGATAATGGCTTTCTGATCTGCAGCTTTTCACAAACCCGTTTCCGAAAGGATAAATATGAAATGGACAAACAAATAGCAAGAGCCCACGTGTTGATTCAAAAGCCCTCGAAAAACCGGAAAACGAAGTTCGTTAAAGCACAACAACAAAAACTTGAGATCAACGAAGAACTGATCGCCAAAACCACAAAACTGCTAGGCGTAAAAGGATACTATACTGACCTGCCGGAAGACCAGGTGAGCAGTCAAGCCATTGTCGAACGCTACCACGACTTGTACAAAATAGAACAGGCTTTCAGAGTATCAAAGCACGATTTGCAAACCCGACCTGTAAGTTATAACCCTTCGCAAATCTATACCCGATCACTTGACCAACCTACTAACCAAACTCAGTCTGCCGCACTAAACCGGACAAGTCAGGAGCATATTTAAACGAGGTATTTTTGTACGTCTTTCGGGCCAATTTCCGGCCCGCACATAATTATTAGTCGTTCCATCACGTTCTTTAGCTCCCGGATATTCCCCGGCCAGTCATACTTTTCGAGCTCTTTAAGAGCCTCTTTTGCCAACGACTTTTTCTTTGATCCGTACTCGGTAGCAATTTCCGAAAGGAATTTTTCGGCCAGCAAGGCTATGTCGGTTTTACGGTCTTTCAAAGCCGGAACCTTAATCAGGATCACCGCCAGCCGGTGGTAGAGGTCTTCGCGAAAGCGGCCTTCGGCAATCTCTTTCTTGAAGTCCTTATTGGTAGCCGCCAGAATGCGCACATTGACCGCAATGTCCTTTTCCCCGCCTACCCGCGTAATCTTATTTTCCTGAAGGGCACGGAGCACTTTGGCCTGTGCGGAAAGACTCATATCACCAATTTCATCCAGGAACAAGGTGCCGCCCTCGGCTTGTTCAAACTTACCAATGCGCTGTTTCACGGCCGAGGTAAATGATCCTTTCTCGTGTCCGAACAATTCACTTTCGATCAGTTCGGAGGGGATGGCCGCACAATTGACTTCTACAAATGAGCCAGCCTTGCGATTGCTGGACTCATGAAGTTGCCGGGCCACCAGCTCCTTGCCAGCGCCATTGGGCCCGGTAATCAACACGCGGGCTTCGGTAGGCCCCACCTTTTCAATCATCTCTTTCACCTCCGCCAATGCAGGTGATTCGCCCACGATTTCGTACTTCTGATTTACCTTTCGTCTCAGCGTTTTGGTCTCGCGAACGAGCGAGTTTTTTTCCAGCGCATTGCGCAACGTCACCAGCAGTCGGTTGAGGTCCGGAGGTTTTTGTAAAAAGTCGTAGGCACCGGCTTTCGTGGCATCCACGGCCAGTTCCGTGGTGCCGTGGGCCGAAATCATGATGAAGTTGGCCGGGTGATCGGCAGCCTTGGCGCGTTGCAACACTTCCATGCCATCAACCTTTGGCATTTTGATGTCGCAGAAAACCACGTCATACGCCTGTTGTTCCAGTCTGGTCAACCCTTCAGCCCCATCTTTCGCCTCATCCACTTCCAACTTCAATTCTTTTTGGTCGAGCAGGATATCTTTAAGCACAGCGCGAATGCTGGCTTCGTCTTCGATGATCAGAATGCGGGGCATGGTAAACGAAATTCGATAGCAAGATAGGGGTGAAAAAATTAAACCCTCAACACCAGGCGGTACTGAGGGTAAAAAAGCAAGCCTGTAAGCCGGGTTCTGTTCCCCGACCCCGATAGCTATCGGGACCAGAGCGCCTGTCATTTATCTGTTCCGGATTTTGCAATCCGGAATCAAGCAGCCTACCCGTAGCACCCACCGAAGTGGACTGCGAGCCGCAGACCTCCCGAAGGAGATGCTACCTATTTGGCCTTTCAACTCGTAAGGTTTGCCATGCGTCCGAAATCACTCTCGGTACCGGTGGGCTCTTACCCCGCCTTTTCACTATCACCACGCCCGAGGCGTGGCTACCTGTTTTCTGTGGCACTTTCTGTTGGCGCCTTTGGCGCCACCTTCCCGTTAGGAAGTACGATGCTCTGTGTTGCCCGGACTTTCCTCCCCGTTGGAACGGAGCGACAAGCCGGCTTGCCCGACAAAGATACGGAACTTGTTAGCAACGGTTTATTAGTCCTGCATCGCAGACCAGGGGGTCGCGGCATATCTTTTCAGAAGCCACCAAGTAAGGCCAAATAACAAAAGGCCTGCCGCCAACAGTACCGGAGGTGATTTTCCAAGGAAATAGTGGCCAACGCCAACCAACGCAAGAATAAATATCATGAGTATGCCATACGCTGCGTGACCACCCTGTTGACGCACGCTGGGAGGTTGGCTGAAGGGAAGATGTTTGTCATAAATGGCGGCTACCGCAGCAAACATAAAGAGGTTGGTGATCAGGCCAAACAATAAATCCGGTATTGCGGCTGGCCCCAGGGCAAGTGGTAGCGCAAGCGAAATAATAAGGTAGTAGGGGACAAAAAAACGAATGAGTACAGCTTTCCAGGCACCCATCAGAATTGGCCCTGGATCCCGTAGGGGCGCTGAGGCGAAAACCCAGGCTGATTTGAACTCGTCAGTAAATCGAATTTCCAGGAAGGCAGTTTGAAGAATGGTAAACGTAAGATAAATGGGCACGAGATAAATCCGGGATTGAAGAATGTCCTCTTGCCAATTACCGAAGTCGATGGCGCGGTAGGTGAGGATAAATCCCACGACAAACATGTACCCGATGGAAGGGTAGATCTTCAACTTTAGTTTTCTGTCGCGGAGCAACATTCGAAACGTAAATTCGTAGGCTCCGCGCTCAATGCCTTTTGCTGTAAGCCATGGCGAAAAAAATAACCCTCGGGTTTCCCCGCCTTTGTTTGAAGTAGTAGAAGCAACAGTAGGGTTACCCAAATCGGCCAACTTGGATACAAAAACTCTTGATAGTTGGTGGGTGGCCCACCACAAAGCGGCCGGTACAACAACTGCGAGTGCTGCCATAATCAGGTGAAACCGGGTAATGGGCTCCGCCAAAAAGGCGTCTACCAGGCCGGCCATCCAGAAAGGCGGTACGAAAACATGCCACACCTGCAGTGCAGGTGTGTTTGCTTCCAGATTCTCAAAGTCAATCAAACGGGGTAACAGCTGATAACTGCCCATTAGCAAAATCGCCATCAGAATCTGGAAATAATTGATGAAGTTCTTCATTCGTTCCTCCGTGGTGAAACGCATGATCAACTGGTACAGCACATGGGTGAGGGAGACGGCCAAAATGGTGGTAAGTACATGAGCGATTACCAATCCGGCAGCCACCAGCGGACCAAAACGAAAGAGGGCTACGATCAGCGGCACCACCAGGAGCGCCAGTGATATTTGCACAATGTAAAGCAAAATATGCAACACCCTTGCGAACCAGAGTGTACGGCTGCTGATCGGTCGGGGAACCAGTATGGTATTGTCGCTGGTATCTAACAAAATGGATGAGAAATCGGCAATCAGGGTGAGCGCCATCATGGCCAGCGCCATGCCAAAGTAAATGGTGAATCCCCAAAAGGCAGGCAGAAAGCCAACCAGCAGCCCGCCAAAGGCACCAAGAAGAAAAAAAGCAGAGAGGGTTAACAAGAATGCGTAGTTATTCTCCTCCGATGAGTTTCGTGCGAACACGGTAGACTGCCTTCGGTTGTCCATCAGCAGCTTGGTCTCTAGGATGGATCGCATTTGTTCATAATCTACGCCCGCGCGCCTGAACCACCCACGAAAAAGATCAACACCGCGTAGCCAGAAGGTCATGAGGCAGATAAAATTTCGATGAACCGTTCAGCGGTTGATTCGTGTTCCTGGTTGCCGGTTAGTTGGGTGAAAATCTGCTCAAGCGATCCGCGAAGCTTTGAGTTGAGTTCTGCGAAAGTGCCTTGTACAATCAGTTCTCCCTGGTTGATAATGATGATGCGGTCCGAAATCTTTTCAACCACATCCATAATATGTGAACTGTAGAAGATGGTTTTTCCCGAGCGCTTTAACTGCATTAAAATCTCTTTCACGAGAATAACCGCATTGGCATCCAAACCGGATAGGGGCTCATCGAGAAAGATCAGGTCCGGGTTGTGAAGAAGGCCGGCTATAAGGAGTACCTTTTGCCGCATGCCTTTGGAAAAAGTGGTCATGCGGGTATCACGCCTTTCAAAGAGTTCAAAAACCTGAAGCATCTCAGAGGCCTTATGCTTTACTTTACGGGCATCGAGGGCATACAACTGGCCGATAAAGGTGAGGTATTCAAGAGGGGTGAGGGTTTCATACAAGGATGCATTTTCGGGGATGTAGCCAATTCGCTTTTTCGCCTCCAAAGCCTGAGTCCGCATGTCAAGACCCAATACCCTAACGCTTCCCGCAAATTCCGGGATAATACCGGCCATGATTTTTATAGTGGTACTCTTACCTGCCCCATTCGGCCCGATGTAGCCAATTACCTCACCGGGCTGAATAATCAGGCTTATACTTCGCAGTACGTGGTTCTTGAGGTAAAATTTGTTGAGGTCAACAACCTCAATTACGGGCGGGCTCTTTTCCATTATTTTAGTCTGTGATCGCTTGGTAAGTGAGAACCTTGAACTTATCACCGATATTCCAATACGGTGACGCGTACATGTTCGTAAAAATCATGCCCACCAGTTTTTCTTGGGGATCGGCCCAGTAATGTGTATTGAAAGCTCCCCCCCAGGAAAACGAACCCAGGCTTAGAATCGACTGGTGATCGTTCTTTTCGGTTTCTAATCCAAATCCCAGCCCGAATTGTTGAGTAACGGGTGGTTGGAGTTGATTGGTAAGCATCAACTCAACGGTTTTGCGACTCAACAAACGCACGCCATTGAATTCCCCCTTGTTTAAAAACAGTTGAAGAAACTTCCCATAGTCCTCAACCGTAGAACTTAGCCCTGCACCGCCCGAGAAGTATGTGCCGTGTAATGTGGGGTACTGTGGATTGATACCTTCGTAGGCAGGCTTATCCATTTTTTGAATCTTTCCATTACGAGTTTGGTACAACCAAACTAGCCGACTGTGTTTTTCAGGAGGCAAGAAAAAGTACGTATCGTTCATACCCAGGGGCTGAAAAATTCGGTTTCGAAAAAACTGATCCAACGGAAGGCCCGAAAGAACCTCCACCAGGTAGCCCAACACATCGGTGTTTAATCCGTAGGTGTACTGCTCGCCCGGTTGGTGCCTGAGTGGGAGACCAGCAAGTATTTTCATCTTTTCGGCCAGCACCATGTTATCGGTGCCGATGCCGCTGGGCACGCCCGCCTTGGCATAGATAGCTTTGAACTCCTGACTGCCGATGCTCGCATAATCAATACCCGAGCTATGGGTGAGCAGTTGACGGATCGTAACCTCACTCTTGGCGGGGGTGGTGGTGTACGTGGTGTCTGCCCAATTCAGATTAACCAACAATTTGGGATTTCGGAATTCCGGAACGTATTTCGACACTGGATCATCCAAAAGAAACTTACCCTCTTCAAACAGCATCATCACAGCCAGGCTGGTTATGGCTTTTGTTTGAGAGGCAATGCGAAAGATGTCATCTTTTCGAAGCGCTACTTTGTTTTCGGCATCACGGAAGCCATAAGCCTTGTGATAAACCGCTTTGCCATTTCGCATAATCAGCACAACGGCACCGGGTATTTGTTGACGGTCTACCAGATCCGTAACGAGTTGATCAATTTTATTGAGACGCGCGGTAGCCATGCCGTGGTCTTCTGGCTTTGCCGAGGCCAGGGGCTGTGCCATTGCGTGCCGAAGTGATGTAAAAAGCAATAGAAAGAAGATGAGTCTCATCCTAATTGTGTTTTAAATTGTGTTTACAGTCCTTTTACGGTCATGCCACCATCCACGGCTATGTTTTGGCCGGTGATGTAGCTGGCCTGATCCATGGCGAGGTAGGCCGCCAACGAAGCAACTTCGTGGGGTTGGCCCACACGGCCCATGGGCGTACGCGCCACAATTTTCTCCAACCGTTCCGGGTTTTTCAACACCGCTTCCGTAAGTGGGGTTTCAATATACCAGGGCGATACGGTATTGACGCGAATCTGATGCGGAGCCCATTCGGAGGCCAGGTGCCGGGTCAACTGAATAATGGCGGCTTTGGTCATCCCATACGGTGGTCCACTTTGCACGTCAACCGATCCGGCCACGGAGGCGATATTGATAACGCTGGCACGCCCAGCGTTTTTCAATAACGGAAAGGCGCGTTGGGTGAGATCGATAACGCTGAACAAGTTGATCTCAAATAGTTTCCGGTATTCATCTTCCGAATAGTCGACAAACGGCTTTCGGATGTTGGTGCCCACGTTATTGACCAATACATCCAATTTGTTCCAGTTGGCTTTCACTTTTTTCAGCAGTTGAGTTCGGAATTCCTTGTTGGTGATGTCACCGGAGAGCCGGAGCCACCGGTTGGGATGCTTTAGTTTTCCTTCCAGCACAACGGTATTGCGGGCTACCACGAGTACCTCCGCACCGAGCTCAAGCATCTCGCGCGCAATAGCCAGGCCTATGCCCTTGGTACCTCCGGTAACCAATACCTTTTTATTGTTGAGCGTCCACATTACGTTGTCAGTTCAGGTTTTACGACTAACAAAAAGTAGTCTTTATCCAACGGCAAGTATCCTTGCTCGTAACAGTAATAGTAAATGGCACCCTCCTTGGTGACGTAGGTGTTGGTAAAGAACCGAAAGTCGAACCCTTGCTCTTTTAATCGCATACCTATCACCTTCGTTTTGCCGGTCTTATTCAGCCCCATCAAAATGCGCCTGTTTCTCCGCAGTACGTTATTTACGTTACGGATGTAATTCGTTTCATCGCTGTTTAGCCGGTTGTGGTGGCTGATGCGGCATTGGTCGCTGCAGAATTTTTTATCCTGGCGCCCCTTGATGGGATCACCGCATTCGAGGCAGGTTTTGGTAGCCGCGGGCATAATGAAACGAAAGTAAAAAACTATGCGCAAACGGCCATAGACTGACCAAAATCATGGGTAGGCACCTTGGATGTGAGTAAGTTGAGCCAATGTTAACTTGATTCCGAAAAACCGCGAATTCTGGACGCACGAGCGCAGTCTGACGGCTTCATTGATCTACCTGATGCTGGGGATATCTGCCTCCATTACCCTTTCGCGTATTCCCTGGTGGGAGTTCGTTATTCGCAACATCCTTTTCAATCTGATTTTGTTATCGGGGATTTTTGCGGTGTTTACCAAAGGGAAACATCTCATTGTGTTTATTATTTCTGCCATTGTCGCTTTTGTCCTAAGGATCGTTTCCTTCACGGTAACCCCGGCCTGGATTGAATTGCTGAGCAACGCCATCACTTCCCTTTTCCTGGGCCTGCTGGCCTGAATGGTGCTGCGTCAAATTTACAAAGATGGGTCCGTAAACAAGTATCGCACTCAGGGCTCACTGGTGGTGCACCTGATCATGTGCTTGTTGTGGGCCCCGATCTATCACAGAGCCTGGGTGATTCAATCGTTCCAGTTTTGGTGGCCCCGAAGTGATCGAAACTTCACCCAAGGCGTTGGCCGAGTTTATCGACTTCAGTTTTGTAACGCTGACAGCGTTGGAATACGGGGATATTGTGCCCGAGGCATTGCTCGAGCGGGCTGCCGTGATCTTTGAGGGCATGACGGGCATGTTGTATCCCGCGCTGATGATTGCCGGGCTGGTCGTCCTGGAGCTACAATAATCACGCTCCTGAGGTGCGGGCAATATATTTGGTAAACCAGCTGGCCATGGTCATTTGAATCACACCCCAAAAAGCTTCTTTAAAAATTTCGGGTGACATTTTGGATTCACCGCGTGTGCGATCGGTGAAAATGATCGGCACTTCGACCAGGCGGAAACCGTACTTCCATGTCAGAAACTTCATCTCAATCTGAAACGCGTAGCCGACAAACCGTATGTTGTGCAGGGGGATGGTTTGGAGCACGTGGCGTTTGTAGCAGACAAAACCGGCAGTCGTATCGCGAATGGGCATACCCGTGATTAACCGCACGTACATGCTGGCGCCATACGAGAGCAGCACACGACCCATCGGCCAGTTCACCACATTGACACCCGTGGCATACCGCGACCCGATGCTGAGATCAGCTCCACCTTCGCTGCATTGCAGATACAAGGGCACCAAATCCTGCGGGTTGTGCGAAAAGTCGGCATCCATCTCCATAATATAATCATAGCCTTTTTGAAGAGCATAGGCGAAACCAGCCAGGTAGGCGGTGCCCAGGCCCTGTTTACCCTTCCGTTCCAGTAAATGCAGCCGCGTTGCTGTTACCGTATTGAATTTCGATTGCAAATCTTTGACTAAACCGGCCGTACCATCGGGTGAGCCGTCATCTACAATTAAGGCGTCAATCTCCTTGGGAAGCGAAAACACGGTTTCAATCACACGGACGATATTGTCCCGTTCATTGTAGGTGGGGATAATGACGATAGCGTTACTCAATTGCCTTTGGCGAACGTCAAATTTAGCAAAAACCCCAAAACGTATTTTTTGGACGAGACGTACTTGCTTTGCATCTTGGCACCATGAGTGGTTGCATCTTCCTCGATCGCGATGGCGTACTAAACCGCGATAATCCGAATTATACCTACCGGGTGAGTGATTTTGAAGTGCTGCCCGGTGTGCCAGAGGCCTTGTATTTGCTGAAGGAAGCGGGTTTTCGGCTGGTTGTAGTTACCAACCAAAGCGGTGTGGCCCAACGTATCTACACCCACCGCCACGTTCGGCTGTGCCACATTTTCCTGCAGCAGGCCTGTGGCCATGTGATTGATGCGTTTTATTATTCGCCTTACCACCCCAGCGTAACGGCCTCATTGGCTCGCAAACCCGGCACACTGATGTTCGAAAAAGCAATTGCCCGGTTTTCCCTACAGACTCAGTCGTGTTGGATGGTGGGCGATCGCGGGCGCGACATCATTCCCGCCCGCGCACTTGGCATCAAGACCATCCAGGTGGGCGATGAAATTGAAAAAGAGAATCAGGCAGATTACAAAGTTGATTCGTTGTTGGGCGCGGCCAAACTCATTCTGAACAAACAAAATAAAAAAGGACCCCTGCGGGGCCCTTTTTTGAGAAACCTGTTCGACTAAAAAAATTACAGTTTCTTGGGCACCAACACCTTGTTGGTCATGTGAATAACGCCATTGTTGACGGCTACATCCGGATTAATTACTTCGGCACCGCCAACATAAACTTTGCCGTCCTTGATCTCAACTTTCAGTTTTTCTCCCTGCAGGGTGGTCAGTTCCTGACCATTCGAAAGATCAGCCGCCTTAACGGTGCCGGCCAATACGTGGTACTTCAGCACACTTTGAAGTTTGCTTTTGTTTTCGGCTTTCAACAGCATATCAACGGTTGACTGCACGGCACCAAAGGCATCGTTAGTGGGCGCAAACAATGTGTACGTATCCGTGCCTTCGAAAACGGAAGTCAATTCACCGGCATCCAAAGCGGCTTTCAGTGTGGCCAAGTTGGGGGTGTTCATAACGAACACTGCGATCGGCTTGGGCAAAGCGGCAATAGAATCAGCCTTGCGCTGTTCTACTGCAATCGAGTCGGCAACGCGAATCGAATCGAGGCGGGCTTTTTCACGGGCAGCCTTTTCACCTCCGCCACAGCTGGCGATAACAAGGGTAACGGCTGCCAAAATACCTACAAACAAAAATGCATTCTTGGTTTTCATGTTTTTTTCGGGTTTCGGGCGCAAAGGTAACATGTGCGGTGCCCTGCGGCAAATGAAAAATGGCAAAAAAAGTTTTTGTTGAACGAGGCCACAAAAGGCTAAAACACCAGTGTTTTGGTGGCAAAAATTACCCCACCGTGACCCCGAATCTCCAGGTCAACAACCGGTTGCGGGCCTTGCCAGTTGATTCTGATAAGCCCGAAATTTTTTTGGATCACTAACGGACCTGCCCGGAACCGATTGGGTTCCTCCCAAGGCGTACTCCAGGTATGGGTAAGCCCGCTGGAGGTGAAATCAACCAGCGGGTAAGAAATGCCCCCCACCTTCATTTCGGAAAATTCCGCGATGTGCCGGTCGCCCGAAAGGATCAGTAAACGTGTGGCTTTCGCCCGGGCCAGCAGGTCAAATAATCGCTGGCGGGCGCGGGGGAAATTCCCCCACTTTTCAAATCGGTGCTCTTCGCTGATGACCTGGATGCTGGAATTGATAATGACTAACCGCGGTTGCTCATCGGCCAATTCGTTCTCCAACCAGTGCCACTGGGCCTCACCTAACACATCTCCGCCCGCATTGGGCAAGTACCGGTAAGCCGTGTTTTTAGCAGCCGAATCAATATACTGCTCACGATACAAGGTGTCGCGGAAGTACCGGGTATCCAGGTTGATTACTTTCACCTGCTGGTCTTTTGGCCCGAATGTTTGCGCGTGGTACAAACCCTCGCGCTGTCGCACGGGGTGATTTCGGGGCAGATCGAGGAAGTCTGCGGCCAATACCTGGCTTTCTTTTTTTCGGGAGAAGAACATGCCGCCATCATTCACCCCATAGTCGTGGTCGTCCCACGTGCCGGTTATGGCACATGCGCTGCGCAGGGCCTGATACCCGGCCCGGCTTTTCTGCTGATCGTATTTTTTCTTCAGCACCGTCAGATCATGCGAATCACCGTAAATGTTGTCGCCTCCCCAGATCCAAACCTGGGGTTTCTGTTTTAAAATCTCATCCCATAGCTGGTCTTCCGTATTTTGGCTTGTGCAGGAACCGAAGGCAATAACTTCAACGGGTTTTGACTTTTGGGCGAAAGCCGGTACGGTCATGAGCATAACAACCAGTAGCCTCATAGGTTGCCAAAGATGGGGTAACGAACGCAAACCACCACAGGAAAATATCTAAATTCGCGGTTTCTTAGCATCGCGCATGGCCACGCTGGACGAACAAATTAAGACAGAAGTCGGGAAAGCCGTTAGTGCGGTGGTGGGGCAACCGGTAGACAGTGTGCAGGTGCAACCGACTAACCCGGAGTTTGAAGGAACCCATACGTTGGTGTGTTTTCCACTCACCAAACTCACCCGAAAGGCACCCGAAGAGACGGCCCGCCTGATTGGAGAGGAGCTGACGAAGGGGCAGTTGTTCAGCCGATTTAACGTGGTGAAGGGTTTCCTCAATCTGTCCGTGACTGACCGCGTTTGGGTATCCACACTGCAGTCCGTAGCCCGGCAATCGCAGTTTGGGCAGGTGGTACCGCATGGCCGCGAGGTGATGATCGAATACTCATCGCCCAATACGAACAAGCCGCTTCACCTGGGGCACTTGCGCAACAATTTTCTTGGCTTTAGTGTGAGCGAAATTTTCCGCGCCCTGGGGTACACCGTGCACCGGGTGCAGATCATCAATGATCGCGGCATTCACATTTGTAAAAGCATGGCGGCCTGGCAGCTTTTCGGTAACGGTGAAACCCCCGAGAGCAGTGGCATCAAGGGCGATCACCTGGTGGGCAAATACTACGTGCTGTTCGATAAGCAGTATAAGAAGGAGATGGCCGACCTGGCCGCGCGCGGTGTAGCGGAGGCAGAAGCCGAAAAGGAGGCACCCATTATGAAGCTGGCGATTGACTTGCTGCGCAAGTGGGAGTTTAAGGATGAAGCTACCCTGGCGCTATGGAAAACAATGAATGGCTGGGTGTACGAAGGGTTCGATAAAACCTACCACCAAATGGGCGTAGTGTTCGATAAACTCTACTACGAAAGCGACACCTACTTGTTGGGGAAAGATGAAGTGTTAAAGGGTGTGCAGCAAGGCATGTTCTACAAGAAGGAAGATGGCAGCGTGTGGGTCGACCTGACCCAGGATGGCCTGGATAATAAAGTCTTACTGCGCGCGGATGGCACCTCGGTGTACATGACTCAGGACATTGGCACGGCCATTTTGCGTTTCCGCGATTTCCCGAATATTGAAGGGCAGGTGTACACCGTGGGCAATGAACAGGAGTATCACTTCAAAGTATTATTCCTGATCCTAAAGAAATTAGGCTTTGCGTTTGCCGACAAATGCTACCACCTATCCTATGGCATGGTGGATTTACCCACGGGCAAGATGAAAAGCCGGGAGGGCACAGTAGTGGATGCCGATGACCTGATGAAAGAAATGCTGGACGAGGCGGAGAACCAGACCCGCGCGTTGGGCAAGATTGACGAAATGACCGATGCGCAGGCGCACGAGTTGTTCGATATGGTGGGGATGGGGGCGTTAAAATTCTTCCTGCTTAAAGTTGATCCCAAAAAACGGATGCTGTTCGATCCGGCTGAGTCGATTCAGTTGCAGGGGCATACAGGGCCGTTCATTCAATACACCCATGCCCGCATACAGGCGTTATTGCGTAAAGCTGCGGAGCTCAAGGTTAGCCCGAATACCGATGTGCTGGATTTATCCGTTGCACTGGAGTCGGCCGAGCGTCAGGTAATAGCCCTGCTCAACAGCTATCCGGCACGTTTGCAGGAGGCAGGCCGCACGTATTCACCGGCTGTGGTGGCTGCATTTGCGTACGATCTGGCTAAGGAATACAACCAGTTTTATCAGTCGATCAGCATTTTGGGCGAAACGGACAAAGCCAAAGTGAATCTCCGCCTGTGTTTGTCGCTGGCGGTGGGTCGTGCGCTCAAGCACAGCATGAGTTTGCTCGGCATTCGCGTGCCCGACAAGATGTAACCTTTTGCCGGGTTGCTTGTTACTTGTTTCATGAAAACCATCTTCGCTACCCTGATCTTGACCATGAGTTTATCTGCCCCCACGCTATACGACTTCAAAATCAACGCCCTGGATGGCCGCACCATTGATTTTGCCCGGTATAAAGGCAAGGCGCTGCTCATCGTCAACACAGCTTCGCGTTGCGGCTACACGCCCCAATATGCCGATTTGCAGGAACTGCATAAAACCTACGGTAACAAGATTACCATCCTCGGTTTTCCAGCCAATAATTTTGGGGGCCAGGAGCCGGGAACCAACGCTCAGATTTCAGAGTTCTGCCAGAAGAATTATGGCGTAACCTTCCAGATGTTTGAGAAAATTTCCGTGACGGGCAAGGACCAACATCCCCTGTACGGATGGTTAAAGGAGAAGACAGGCAAAGAGCCTACGTGGAATTTTTGCAAGTATCTGGTAAAGCCCGATGGCACAGTCAAGTTCTTCGGTTCAGGTGTCAACCCTGCAGAAATTCTCGATGAAATCTAAAGTTATTGTCCTATCCGTTATTCTTATGGGATTAGCCTCCATGTTAGCCGCCAAATTGTCGGGCAACCGCGAACCACAAGGTGCAGTGCCCGCGTCCATTTACGACCTCAAAATCAAAAGTCTCGATGGAAAAGAGATTGACTTCTCCCAGTATCGCGGGAAGAAACTGTTGATCGTGAACACCGCTTCGAAGTGCGGCAAGACCCCGCAATACGCTGGCTTGGAAAAGCTTCACGAGCAATACCAAAACAAGGTTTCCATACTTGGTTTTCCGGCTAACAATTTTCTGTGGCAGGAGCCAGGTTCCAATCAGGAGATTGCGGAATTCTGTGAGCGTAATTACGGTGTGAAGTTTCAGATGTTTGAGAAGATTTCCGTCAAGGGATCCGATCAACATCCGCTCTATCAATGGCTTCAGTCGAAAACCGGCCACAAACCCGACTGGAATTTTGCCAAGTATCTCGTGAGCGAAGACGGCACGCGGGTGACTTTTTTTAAGTCGTCTGTTCAACCGTTAGATGATCAACTGGTCTCGCTGATCATACAACCGTGATGCTGAAGCACCTGGTATCGGCCAAAATCTGGTCGCTGGATGTGGGTCTTCTTGTTTTACGGGCCAGCTGTGGTCTTATGGCTACACACGGGTGGAGTAAGTTCATTCATTTTGCCGAGCGTTGTGCCAAGTGGCCCGATCCATTTCACGTTACCCCGGTCGTTTCTCTGGGCCTCACCGTTTTTGCCGAGTTGGTGTGCACGCTGCTGGTCGTGGTGGGACTTTACACCCGCCTGGCACTCGTCCCCTTGACCATTTGCATGGCTGTGGCGGTATTCATCATTCATGGCGATGACCCTTTTGGTGATAAAGAACACGCTCTTTTGTTTTTGCTGCCCTATCTCGCCCTGATGTTCACCGGGCCGGGCAAGTATTCCCTCGATCGGCTCATCCGCAAAGCGTAGCCGGTTTCACCCCCAAAAAACTCCGGGTTCACCGACTTTTTGCGCCCAGCCGCCTTTTCGGGCTGTCGGCAACCCTTCCGGAGCCGTTATTTTGGGTATAAATCGAACGCATATGGGCGAGCAACGCAACAAATTGAGTAACAGCTTCTGGGTAGGGGCAATTATTCTTGGTATTGGCAGTTTTCTATTGTTGGATAAACTTGATCTGCTGGATTTTCCGCGGTGGCTGTTTTCGTGGAAAGTATTCCTGATCGTAGTGGGTGTTGTCATTGGGGTGAACAGGCGGTTTGAAGGAATCGGGTGGTTGGCCTTGATCCTGGTGGGGTCCTTCTTTTTGCTGGAGGATATCTTTTTCGATTGGGATTTGCGCAGGTACTTCTTGCCGATTGCCATTATAGCCGTGGGCCTGATCATTCTTACCCGCGCGGTTGCCGGAAGCGGGGTGCGCGAAGCACGTAAGTCGGCCATGAATTCCGATGGGATTGTGGCCACCGATGAAGGCGGTGATGATTACTTCGATCTGGTAGCCGTGTTTGGGGCCATCAAGCGCAAAGTGTTCTCCAAGATGTTCCGCGGAGGAAAAGTTTCGTCCGTTTTCAGTGGTGTGGACATTGACTTGTCGCAGGCCGATATGAACGGCACGGTGCTGATTGATGTGGTGTGTATTTTTGGCGGCATCAAACTGATTGTGCCTTCAAACTGGGAAACTAAAAATGATGTGACCGCCATTATGGGTGGGGTAGAGGATAAGCGCACTTCCCTGGGCACTACGCTAACCAAAAAGATTGTGCTGACCGGTTTCGTTATGTTTGGCGGGGTGGATATTAAAAGCTACGTGTAAGAATGAAAGCGGCAACCCGTTTGCCGCTTTCTGTTAAAATCTTCTGTTAACTCCCATTCGCCATGTTAACCTGGTATCTGATAAAACTGATTTACTTCGCGGGCGGTGAAACCATCGGCAGCGAAGCGAAGTTTGAAGAGCGGTGCATGATGTTGCAAGCCGATGAGGCCGGCTGGGCGCGCGAGAAGGCGGTGGTGCTGGCCCGGCTGCAGGAGCATTCGATGTCTGCACGGTTTGTGCGGGTGAGCGAGGTGGTAGCCCTCACCGAATATGAAGGCGCATGCCTGATGGCACCTTCTACTTTACCGGTCTCCGTATTTGTTGAAGGCCGCGCAGCCCGGTAAATTACAGCGCATGTCACTTCTGTCTTCCCGCGCGGTGCCCCGCAAGACGCTAATCGTAGTCTCAGTTGCCTTTGCCTGGTGGCTGGTGCAAGCTATGCTCACCTACCCGTTCCTGTCCTCGTTCGAGGTGGCAGCCTGGGACTCGGCTGCGTTTGGCGGCACACTGGCCATTGTAGCGCTGGCCGCGCACAACCTGCTGTTTCGCTACATTCCCGAATATGGCAAATATGGTTTTGCCGTGGGGTTAAGTGCGGGCGCTGCCTGGCTGAGCGTTTGGGTGGCCCGGCAGGCCATCGATCCCTGGGTAACCGATGCAGGGTATGCCGCCTTCCTGGATGAGGGGGAGTACCTCCGCCTGGCGGTGCATTTTTTGTGGATGATGGGCATCACCCTCATAAGCCTGATGGCCGATGATGTGAACCGGAAGAGGGAGGAAGTGCAACAGGAAGCCGATGTGAAGTCGTTTGTGCGCGAAGCTGAGCTTCAGAAGCTGCAGTTGCAGTTGCAGCCTCACTTTCTGTTCAACAGTTTAAATTCCATCACTGCCCTGATCCTGTTCGATACGGAAAAGGCACGCGAAATGATCGGCCAGTTGTCGGATTTTTTGCGCGCCACCCTGAAGCGGGCTGATGAACAGTGGATTTCGCTGGAGGAAGAATTCCAATACATCAACCTGTATTTATCAATTGAGAAGGTGCGCTTTGGTCATCGCCTGCACGTGGAGGCCGATCTGGATGAGCAACTCAAGATTTGGTTGATTCCACCGCTCATTCTTCAACCGCTGGTCGAGAATGCCATCAAGTTTGGCCTGTATGGAACAACTGATCAGGTGAAAATCACGATGATCACTTCGCGCATGGAAGATCATTTAGCCATCCGGATTTCCAATCCTTTTGATGCCGATGCCCAGCCGGCCAGCGGCACCGGATTTGGATTGCAGGGGCTCAAGCGCAGACTCTATCTTTTGTATGCCCGCAACGATTTGCTGCAAACGCGCACAGAAGGAAATCAATTCATTGTTCAGTTAACCCTGCCCGAAAAATATGAAGGTAATCTTAATTGATGACGAGCCGCTGGCCCGGGCGGTAATCCAAGCCCACTTGCGCAAGTTCCCTGAACTGGAGGTAGTGGCCGAGTGTGGTGATGGCTTTGAGGGTGTGAAAGCCATTCAGCAATTTCAGCCCGATTTGGTTTTTCTTGATATCCAGATGCCAAAAATTAATGGCTTTGAGATGCTGGAATTGGTGGAGTCCAAACCATCGGTCATTTTTGTGACTGCCTATGATACCTACGCCATTCAGGCTTTTGAGGCCAATGCAGTCGATTACCTCCTCAAACCGGTGTCGGAGGAGCGTTTTCATCAGGCTTTGCTGAAGTGGAAGGCGCACATGACCTTGCCGCCCCCGGCAGGGGTCGACCAGGTGCTGGAGTCAATGGCCAAAACCTCACCGCAACAACAGCGTGTGGTGGTCAAGACCGGCAGCAAGGTGAAAATTATTCCCCTGCACGAGGTGCTCTACTTTGAAGCCGATGATGATTACGTGAAGGTGATCACGGCCGAGGGGGCGTTTCTCAAGAACAAAACCATGGGCTTCTATGAAAATTCGCTCGACCCACAGCAGTTTGTCCGGATACACCGGTCATACATTGTGCAGGTGAACCAGATCACGCGGATTGAGCCCTATCAAAAAGAAACGCACATGGCGGTGCTGCGCAGTGGTGTGTCGCTGCCGGTAAGTAAAACCGGCTACGTCAAGTTGAAGGGAATTTTGGGCGTGTAGCGGCTGCTTACCCCTATATTTGCGTCCGGTATGATGAAGCATTGGATGGAAGCCTTTCGGCTTCGCACGTTACCTTTGTCACTGGCGTGCATCGGCATGGGAAGTTTTCTGGCGGCAGCCGAAGGCCGGTTTCAATGGAGCCTATTCGGGCTGGCGTGTTTAACCACCATTTTCCTCCAGGTACTCTCCAATTTGGCGAACGACTATGGTGACTCCATTCACGGAGCTGACCATGCCGAGCGCCTTGGGCCGAAGCGGGCAGTGCAATCGGGAAAAATTTCTTCGGAGGCCATGCGCAGGGCAGTTGTTCTATTCGCGGGTGCAAGTTTCCTGTCGGGTTGCCTGTTGCTTTACATGGCGTTTGGGTTCAACTGGCAATTTCTTGGATTTTTTCTGGGGCTTGGCTTGCTCAGTATTCTGGCGGCTGTGGGCTACACGGTGGGCAGGAAGCCTTACGGTTACCTCGGTTTGGGCGATCTCTCCGTATTTCTTTTTTTTGGGCTGGTCGGGGTAATGGGTACCTACTTTCTGTTCACCCGCGAGTTTAATGCGGGCATGATTTGGCCGGCCATGAGTTGCGGCTTTTTTTCCATTGCCGTGCTCAACATCAATAATATCCGGGATATAGAGAGCGATCGCCAGGCGGGAAAATTCTCAATTCCGGTGCGGGTTGGCAAACGTTGGGCGGTGCGCTACCATATTTTTTTGCTAGCGGCCGGATTACTGAGTGCAGTCATTTATACGCTAGGTCATTTTACCAGCGGCTGGGAATTTATTTTTTTGGCGATTACACCTTTGCTGGTGGTCAATGGCCGGGCGGCAGCAAATTACACGCCCCCGCGTCTCGACCCTTACCTCAGGCAAATGGCGCTTACCACGCTCTTGTTTGTTGTCCTTTTTGGTGGTGCGCAACTGCTTTTCTAATGAACTATTTTTTCTTTTTCGGATGTAGATTTCGCGTATCTTAGCGGGAACTATGGCGAAGACAGAATTCTCAATCACGTGCAATCTCTGTGAGTACCTGAAGGACTCCCTTTTTAACGGGTTGAATCCGGAGGATCTCGAACACATCAACCTTCATAAAACCTGTATTCATTACCGCAAGGGCCAAAATTTGTTTTACGAAGGCACCCGCCCCATGGGGCTGTATTGCATCAATGGCGGCAAGGTGAAGGTGTTCAAGAATAACGTCCAGGGAAAAGAATACATCATCTACATCGCCAAGCCGGGCGATTTCCTGGGCTATCGGGCTTTGTTGAGCGAAGAATTCTATGGTGCCACCGCCCAGGTGTTGGAAGACGCCAAGATATGTTTCATACCCCGCGACCAGTTTTTTAGTGTTCTTAATCGAAACCCAACATTCATGCGCAAGGTGATTAAGGCCGTTTGCCATGAAATGGGGATTATGGAAGAGCGCCTGGCCGAGTTGGCGCACAAATCGGTACGCGAGCGCCTGGCTGCCAACCTGCTCATGCTGAAAGAAACCTACGGCATGGAGGGTGAAGGCAGTTCACTTATCGACCTGGCGCTTTCGCGCGAAGATCTGGCCAGCATCGTGGGTACAGCCACCGAGACGGTGATTCGTCTGCTCTCGGAATTCAAATCAGACGGATTGATTTCGTTTGAAGGTAAAAAAATTCGTGTTATAGACCCAAAAAAGTTAGCCAAGCAGGCCGATCTCATCGTGGCCTGACCCCTCGAACCCGGCTTTTCCTCTTTTTCGGCTGACAAAAGTCATGTTTTGCTTTGATGGCTATCATGAGGTTGCCGTCAGTTCGGGTCTACTTTTGACCAAAACAAACAGGTTATGAAACGTATATTGGTTCCCTGCGATTTTTCGGATCCGGCAGTTCAGGCTTTTAAACTGGCAGCTGAGATTGCGCGCGAAAATCATGAAGAAGTACTGCTGCTCAACGTAGTTGAGTTGCCGGTTTTACACGATTCCGTCATGATGCCTACACTTTCGTTTGAAGAAGCTTTTTTAAAAGAAGTTCGTGAACGGGCTTTAGAGCATTTCAAAACCATGAAGGAAAAGTGGGGTAAAGACGTGAAATTGGATTACCGGGTAGAGTACGGAGCCACGGCACCAACCATCCGTCAATTCATTGATGACGAGAAAATTGACCTGGTGATTATGGGTACCCATGGCGCATCCGGCATGAAAGAATTGTTCCTGGGTTCGAATGCTGAAAAAATTGTGCGGTCGTCACCCGTGCCGGTGCTTACGATCAAAAAGCACACTCCGCTCACCTCAATCAAGAATATTGTTTTTCCTACGTTGCCCAATACTGAGAATGAAGATCTGCTCAACCACGTGAAGGACTTACAGAATTTTTTTAAGGCTAAACTGCATGTGTTGTATGTAAATACCCCTGCGCTGTTTACGCGCGATACAATTACCCATCGGCAAATGAAAGAATTCGCCCACCGGTATTTGCTCAAAGATTACACACTCAATGTCTACAACGATCTGAGTGAAGAAGAAGGTGTCCGAAACTTTACTACCGAGATCAAAGGCGATTTGATTGCGATGACTACCCACGGGCGTAAAGGCTTGGCCCATGTTCTGAGCGGCAGCATAGCCGAAGATGTGGTCAATCATGTCGAATGTCCGATCTGGACGTATAAACTGAAGGGGAAATGAAAAACATTTTGATTCCAGTCGACTGGCAGGCGCAGGATGTACACCTGGCGGATTATGCCAAAGCGTTCGAACACATTGATAACAAGAAGTTCTCGGCCTTCTTTTTAGAGGACTTTCTGCAGCACAGCGAACCCGAAACTGCGGCTGCGGAAGCCGATCGGCTTGATTTTCGTTTCGAGATGGAGAAGGAGGCGCGGGCGCTCGATGTTGACCTCCAGTTTTTGACTAACACCCAAAACCAGATTGCGCTTCGTTTTCAAACACGATTTGCCGACCTGTTAACCATCCAGGCCAGCGAAAAATCATGGCGCGAGCGGGCGCATGAGCTGCCCCCCGGGTTTTTGGAGAACATGGGTTGTTCGGTTATGGTTACACCTGGACTTACCCACCGGTTTAACGAGATCATCGTGTCATTCGATCCGGATTTTTCTGCACTGGCTGCGTTGAAAATGTTCCTTGCGTTGTATGGAAAAATATCACGCGAAAAGTCAATGACCGTGATCACGGTGATTTCACACGATGAGTCAAACATCGTGACCGAGAAGTGTCTGATCGAATTTCTGCAAAAATACTTTAGTAACGTAGGCACATTGCCGGTTCACCAGCGCAGTCTGGTGCCCGTGCTGGATAGCCTGGTGAGCGCAGCAGACGCGCCCCTGCTGCTCATGGGCAAGTCGGCCACGCACTTCCTGAACAACAGCGATCGGATGGAAGGATTGATTCGAAAGAAAGGATCGTTGTTTTATTCGGTGTAGCCGGCCTGTATGCGTCAGTACCCCCCGGCAGATATACTGGTTTCCTGTTTTCATTGCGGCCAGCCCTGCAATAACGCCCCGATTGAGCGCGAGGGCCATGCCTTTTGTTGCCCGGGGTGTGTCACGGTTTTCGAAATACTGAACGAGAACAACCTGTGCGAATACTACTCGTTCAGCGATCGCCCCGGTATCAATCGAAAGGAGGTCAACCGCGAGTCGTACGCCTACCTCGATGAGGCGGCCATTCAACAGCGTCTGGTGGCATTCAAGTCTGATCAGTTCACGCGGGTTGAGTTTTTCATACCAGCCATTCACTGTATCTCCTGCATCTGGTTGCTGGAAAATCTGCAACGCCTCCATTCCGGTGTTATCAAGTCGCAAGTCAACTTCTCGCGTAAGCGGGTGACCATTGATTTTCGTCTGGGCGCGTTGGCTCTTAGTGAACTGGCAGCCCTGCTGGACTCAGTGGGTTATTCACCCCAGATTAGTCTCAGCGAAGAAAAAAAGCAGACGCGCTCATCACCCGCGCTGGTGATGAAGTTGGCTGTGGCCGGTTTTACCTTCGGGAATATCATGTTGTTGAGTTTTCCGGAATACCTCGGGCTGGAGGGCACGGAGAGTGATTTGAAGCTTTTGTTCTCCTATCTCAACCTGGCGTTGGCCGTACCCGTTACGTTTTACAGCGGGCAAGAGTATTTCACCAATGCCTGGCATAGTTTCCGGCAACGCCAAATCAACATCGATGTTCCCATTGCAATAGGCCTGGCGGCCTTGTTCTTTCGCAGTGCGTACGATATTCTTTCGCAGACCGGTCCAGGTTATCTGGATTCATTGGCAGGTTTGGTCTTCTTTCTGCTGATCGGCCGGTGGTTTCAAGGAAAGACGTACGAAAGTCTGGCATTTGATCGGGATTTTAAATCCTATTTCCCGTTGGCCGTTCAGCGCAAAGCCGGAACCGATTGGAAGCCGGTAGTCATTTATGAACTTGAAAAAGGCGATACGATTCGTGTGCGAAACTGGGAGGTGGTGCCGGCCGATTGTATGTTGCTATCAGCCGAGGCGCTTTTGGATTACAGTTTTGTCACAGGTGAATCAAAGCCGGTGCTGGCAAAAGCCGGGGAGTGGGTGTATGCGGGGGGCCGCCTGATTGGCCAGCCCGTGGACATGGTGGTCGAGAAGAAGACCTCGCAAAGCCACCTCACCAGCCTGTGGAATAATGAAATATTTCGAAAACCGGACGAGAGCCGTTACCGGAAGATCATTGATCGGGCCGCCCGCAGATTTACCTGGGTGGTGCTCGTGATTGCCGTCATCACGGCCGTGTACTGGTATTGGGCCGATTCGGCCCAGATGTGGCTGATTATTACGGCCGTGCTGATGGTGGCCTGCCCCTGCGCGTTGGCGCTGGCGGCACCCTTTACCTATGGTAACATGCTGCGGGTTATGGGGCGCAACGGTTTTTATCTCAAGAATGCCGATGTGATCGAGCGCATGGCCGCGATTGATACTGTGGTGTTTGATAAAACCGGTACGGTTACACACGGCTCTGCCCACCCGGAGTTTATCGGAGCGCTGGAGGATGACGAGTTAGCGTGGGTGAAGCGCATGACAGAGTCATCGACTCACCCGCTCAGCAATCTGATTGCGCGTTCACTCAAGATAAACAGCTCGGGCGAGTTGCGTGAATTTACCGAGCGGCCTGGCAAGGGCATGCAGGCGCTGATCAGCGGCCGTGCGGTTAAAGTTGGCTCTGCCGATTTTGTCGGATTTAACGGTAACCTGTCTGATTTGTCAAGCAAAGTTTTCGTAGCCATCGATGATGAAGTGCGCGGCTACTTCCGCTTGAAAACTACCCTGCGCACCGGTATGAGAGAACTACTGGGCTCAATGGCGCCACGCGGGCTCTTTTTGCTTTCGGGCGATGGGGAAGGTGATCGCCAGGGTATGGCCGATGTATTCCCGAAGGACGCTGCGCTGCATTTTAATCAAAGTCCACACGACAAAATGAACTTTATCCGACAACGGCAGGAGCAGCACCACAAGGTGATGATGCTGGGCGATGGCCTCAACGACAGTGGTGCGCTGAAGCAAAGCGATGTGGGTGTGGCGGTTACCGATGATACGGGCGTGTTTACACCCGCCTGCGATGGTATTCTGGAGGGGCGGCAGTTGCCGCACCTCAATCGTTTTTTAAAATTGAGCCGGGCAGCCACCACCATTCTGAAAGTGGGCTTCGGAATTTCCTTTTTCTATAATGTGATTGCGCTCTCTTTCGCTGTAAGCGGCCACCTGACGCCCCTCACAGCCGCGATACTCATGCCAATTTCCAGTGTTAGTGTGGTTGGTTTTTCTACCTTAGCTGTGAATTGGGTAGCCCGTAAAATTCTGACATCATGAATATCATCATTGCCCTGATTTGCGTAAGCCTCACCGTTGCCGTGGTTTTTCTGGGGGCTTTTTTGTGGAGTATGAAAAGTGGGCAGTTTGACGATACCTACGGGCCCTCGGTGCGCATGCTGTTTGAGGATAAGAAAGGGGACGTCAAAAAGTGATGGCACCGCCAGTTGTGGTTGCTTCTATCCGTTTTGGCAGTGCCGCCAGGCGCGAGTTGAAATAACGCTGCTCGGCCTGTGAGGCCGAGTATTGAATCGCTCGTTCAAAACTTGTTTTGGTACCTTCGCGGCAGTGCCTTATTTCAGCGATATTCCGGCAAGGCCATTTTTTCCACCTGTTTTCCGCACTGGGACACCCAAGGCTTTTCATTTCCAATTAAAGATTGTGGCGAGGTACTTTTGTTCGTCTGTTTTGATCAGCAAAGTGGTAATGGTTTGTTTGGATTGGGGCAGCCGGGCTGTGATAGAAAAAATGAAGGATGCGATTTCAATGGCCTTGGTTGCGCTGATGGCTGCATTCCGTTCTTTTAGCTGCCGTTCGAGTTCTTTGTACACTTTGTAGGCCACGAAGGTCAGGCAAATGTGCGCCTCAATGCGCCTGGGCAGTCGGTGGCAGATGGGTCTTATCTTCAACTCTGTTTTGCTCACCCTGAATGCCCTTTCAATTTGCCACAGTTGGTTGTAGTTGTCAATGATGTCATCGACTGGTAAGGAGCTGTTAGTGTAGAAGCCTTTTAAACCGTCCCACACCGTATCTTTTTTGTACTTCTCATAATCAATGGACACGGTGATCCTGCCCGACAGTTTCAGGTACTTGTTGTAGCCTTTGTTGTTGATGCTACTTTTGGTGAGCTTACCTTGGCGTATAAGCTTTTCCAAACGCCTGAGGCCACGCTCGCGGTTGGCAGCATCTTTCGTTGCGCGTTTGTGCGAATAGCTCACCACAAGCCTCAGGCCGGCCTGCTTGGGGAATATTTTGGTGTTCCCGTTTTTATAGGTATGCGCCAGGATCTGTTTTTGGATCGCATGGGTTTCATTTTTAATCCTTGCCCCGATGATGAACTCATATTTTTTTAATCGAAGTTGTTCAATGTTGTTGCTCGACAGCAGACCGGCATCGGCCACCACTACTAATGTATCAAGTTGATATTTTGGTTTGAACGCATCGATGAGGGGCAACAGCGTGTGGCCTTCAAATTTTTTGCCGTCAAACACATCATAGGCCAGCGGATATCCGCCCTTGCTCACCAATAGCCCCAGCACAATTTGAGGGTTCTGGTGTTTACCTTCTTTGCTGAAGCCTGTTTGCCGAAACTCGTCTTCCTGCTCAATCTCAAAGTACAAGGTGGTCACATCGTAAAAAACGATATGCGGCTCGCCTCCCAAAATCTTTAGGGTGTGTGCATAACTGATCTGTTGTACCAATTCCTTTTGCGTGCTGTGGAGCCTGTCCAGATACCGGTATACTTTATCCCAGAATTGTCATTAGAAAGTAAAACTCAATGGTGTCGTAAAGGAATTGACATTCATCCAGAGTCCTGTAAACCATTCCCTTCGT
>JAJTGY010000051.1 GCA_021298015.1 Flammeovirgaceae bacterium | reverse complement strand
TCGGAACCACCACCCGGGCATTTACCTGCCATCATTTCCTTCCAATTCATGTTGCCCTGCGTGTCTACCATTCCGATACCTTTCGGAACCACCACCCGGGCATTTACCTGCCAAAAAAATATGCCGCATACCGCGGCATATTTCCTTTTATACTGAGCGGGAAACGAGACTCGAACTCGCGACCCTCACCTTGGCAAGGTGATGCTCTACCAACTGAGCTACTCCCGCTTTTTTCCTTGTTTTGGCCTGACCATTCCGGGCAAAAAACCCGTTAAATCAAGGCCAAAATGCAGAATTCCCTGAAAAGGAATGCAAATTTAAGCCCCCGTTCTCAATTTCCAAATCTCATGCTCTTTCGGGAGGATGGCGTTGTTCCCGAAGGCCTTCAAATTGTTGTTGATTGCACTTTTCAGAGCCGCCTCGCGGAATGGAGAGTGATTTGAAATTATCGCCCAAAAGAACTTTTGCCTGATACACGATTTGCCCCTTTTGGTACCGATAATGCGCGAGCTGCCGCTGCACAGCTTCCAGCACAGTCTGGCCCTCATTTCGTATGTAGACAAAGCGGTGAAGATCATCGGGCTTTAAGTCCCCAAGGGCTCATTAAAAGCACCTTGACCCTTGCCCCGTGCATTAAAGATTATTTACTTAGTTCCTGTGTAAAAACAGGGATTTTGGAAAAAACGTGGTTGGTAAATTTTCAGCGTTGAGTAGGTTGACGATTGTTAATCCCAGATTAAGCAATAGAAAATTGAAGCGGCTGATTGATTTGCCTTACAATGTCGAAGAGTCCGTCCAGCCACTTCTGTTTTTCACCGCAGGCTGAGATGTTGAGGGTTGTTTTCCCTGCATGTTTGGTGATCCAACCTCCTAATGCAAAGCATTTGAACTTTAAGGTGCTCAACGTGGCCTGAGACTTGCTTTGGAGAACGATCTGGCGGAACAAGCTCATCAGGTTATAGGCCATCATGATGGTGCGGAAGGCTGCCTCGGTGGCCCAAAACTTATCCATACAAAAACTGTCCAACCCAAAATCATATTTGAGTTCCTTGATACGGTTCTCCGCATCGGCCCGGTCTTTGTAGCTCAGCCAAACCTGTTGTGCCGGTAGGTCAAGACTGGTGACATACAGACTATAGCGATAGTGGCCAACGGGTTCGTCAAACAGCAAAAGTTTACCCGTGGCTTTGGCCAACACCTCAATATCCTTTCGCACGGCTATCATCCTGCGTGGCTGCTTCTAACCCGGTGGTTGTTAGTTAAACTCGGTGACCTCCATGCCATCCTTATAAGCGGAGCCAACCTTTCTTTGTCCGCAGTTCTTCTTTGATGGTGGGGTACATCTTTACGGCCACGATGTAGTTGACTTTCTTGTCATCTTCCGGATAGGAGAGAAAATCATTGGAATAAAAGCCACTGTCAGCGCGGATGAGACCTACTTTCTTGTCTTTCACGATTTCGAAGGACTCATCGATGAATGCTTTACCGTTGCTCAGGGCTGCGGTGTTGCCCGGGCGCAACCATGCGTTGGCCACCATGCGCGTCTCGGCAATGAAGGCCATCAGGGGATGGTGTGATGCGCGGCCAGGCTTGTCGGGGCTGTACCCTACCTTGCTCCCTTCCTGTTCGCCATAGCGCGTCACCACCGAACTGTCAAAATCGATCGTTACGTTTTTTATGGGGAGGTTATCGACAAACCATTTTTGCAAAGGCACGAACACTTCGGTGTTGCGCTTCCAACTGAACTTTTGAAAGAACCGGCTGTAGGTGCTTTGCGAGGGTGCCTGCTTCCAACCGAATATCTCCTGCAGCACTTTGTCATAACGCAGATAGGCCGAGTGGCTGAAGCGCACCGATTCAGATGCTCGTCCAAAAACATTCGATGATTTGAAGGGGGTCATATCCGCGGTTCGAACCATTCCTCGGCAGGTCAAGCCCACTCATAAATGCTTTGATGCCGATGCTGTCCATCATGTCTTTCATCAGCTTCATACCGCCCCAAGCGGTCACGCTCTTGTCGGTAAATAATACTTCGATCTCTTTCACCTTTTGGGTTGCCGTTGGTTTCAAAAAAAAATAGCAACATCAAGCAGTTATAACCAAACGCTCATTTCTATTGAATATTCTGGTTTAATTTATCGGCTACCAGCATGATCAGCGCCATGCAGATGAACATGGCCACCGCCAGACCAAACACGTTGATCAGCGAAAAAAGCGGTGACGAAGCAGGTTTCGGAAAGCTGTTTTGGGATAGTTACGGAGCATAAATCGGGGTATCGGATTGAGAATAAGTGGTCAGGTTTCCCAAACATCGCGCCAGCCTGAGGCTGCGCTTTTTTTCAACGGAAAGCCTGTTTTCGCGCACACCGTGTTATGAATCGTGCACCCCACTGTTCGGGGGTGAACAGCCTATTGTTTTTGCTCGCGCTTCACGATCAGGTAGTAGGCCAGGAAGCCGGCTGAGACAAACGTGGCAAAGATGCCATAGGGCAGTGTGGAGTTGGGATCGGCCCCGATATACTCCATTACGATGAGCGCAAGGCCGGCCGAGAGAATGATTAATCCCCACTTCAACGCAGCGTATTTATTGTCGGTCGACATGTTTCTGAAAATCGACTGGGTCTCTTCATTGACATAGCCTTTTTCAATCATTCGTTTCTTGAGATTAAAATCCGTCATCACTTTGGCAAAGAAGTAGATGGAACCCCCCAGGCCTCCGAAAATGGCCACCGGAATAAGCACTTCAAATAGCGTCATACGTGTTTTTTATTGTTTGCCCGTTGGACACCGTTCGTAAGCAGAATGTTGCTGGTCTTTCATAATTTTTTCAAAAATTATGACAGTTGGTCTTACTGGAGGTTTTTAGAGATGATCATATTTGAATGTCATGCGCTCAATGATTCCCTTGTGGCTTAGTGCCTTGGTGGCCTTTGATTTTATGCTGCAAAGGCACAAAATCGCAATGAATTCGCAGTAAAATGGTGATTTTCATGTACAACGGGTAGTGAGAACGATGTGCCCCGAAAATTTTTTCTTCTTCCTTGCAACATGGCCCGGCTCGGTGGTGTCTAACCCTCCAAATGCCTGGCCCGTATTAACTGTCAATGGACGAAAGATCCCTGGTGACGCAAGTATTGGCGGGTGAGGCCGGTGCATTTCGTCTGTTGGTGGAACGCCACCAGCGGCTGGTCATGCACATGATAACCCGGGTGGTCGATCGCCCGGAAGATCGGGAGGAATTATGCCAGGATGTGTTTCTTCGGGTGTACGACAAACTGGGCGAGTTTGCTTTTCAATCGAAGTTGAGCACCTGGATCGCCACCATTGCGTATCGCCAGGCCATTAATCATCTGCGTAAGCAGAAAATGAAATGGAGTGAAATCCCGGAAGATGACCAGTGGCAGCAGCGATGGGGCATGACGGACACCCCGGCCGATTTGCTGGAAGACGCCCAGCAGGAGGAATGGGTCCGGCAGTTGATTGATCAGTTACCCGTGCAATACCGAACCGTGTTAACCCTTTATCACCTCGAGCATTTCGACTATCGGGAGATTGGCGAGGCTACGGGGATGCCGGAGGGCACGGTTAAAAATTATCTGTTCCGGGCACGTCAGTTATTAAAAGAGAAAGTAATTTTATGGCAACGCAGCGAAAAGGTATGAACCCAGGCGATCAGCAGCACCAGGAAAATGTGGAAAGGGGACAAGTGCCAACCCACGAAGGCGAGCGTGCCTATCAGGTGGTGTTTCGCGCAGCAGCGCAACCACCACGTGTGAGTATCACTCCGGGCTTTGCCGATCGGGTGATGCAGCGCATCGCGGCCCGTGAGGCCACCTATACACATAGAGAGTGGGGGTGGTTCGTAGCAGGGCTAGTCGTTTTTGTGATGGCTGCGTTGGTCAGTATTTTGCTCACCGGCTTTCAGTTCAAACTCACGTTTCTTAACCCTGTTAAAGGATTGATTTTGTTGGGGATTATACTCGTTATCGCATTTCAATGGATAGATAAGCACTGGATTAAACCGGTGACATAGACTATTCAAGAGTAGTAGTTAGCGATATTTATTCATCACATTCTCTTTCGAAATCGCTAAAAAATATTTTGCGAATGACTTAGATCCGCAATTGTTTTCAAAATCTTCAACTGCGAGAATATGCCCAGTAGAGCTTCGCTTTTTTAATTCGTATGCACCACTCTCTATTTTTTTTACAACTTCAGGACATGAAGCAAAAACTTCACTTAACTTTTTGTTGAAATTGGTAACTAGTGCTTCAGCGTCAGACATGGATGCTGGTCGATAACGCTTATACGACTTGGATGATGGGAAGAAATAAATAAATTCTTCCGCCTGCCGATAGAAAAAAACCCGAATAGAGGGAGATGCATACAACAGAACATACATTTTCTTTCCCGGCATCATTTGATCCCCTGAAAAGACGCCATCAAATTTATAATTATGTGATTCGTAGACTATTCCTGCAGCGCTTACCGCTTTGATTTGATCTGCAAGAAAGACAACGTTTCTACCATCCGGATACACGAAATCTACGGAGTGGTTTTTTGAGAGCGTGGAATTGATGTTTCTAACTTGACCAACCACAGTGTCACCTTGCTCAGTTACTATAAAACCCTTTGACAATTCAGTCATACCCATAGAATCATTAGTTTCCTTTACAGGTTGGCGTTCGACTTTTTTCGCCCCTTCTGAAACCGTACCGTTTTCAACCATTTTTCTGAATTTTAGAAGGTCCAAAAACTCAACGATATAAGGTTCCCGATAAAGCGAGTAGTTTTCTGGTTTTGCAGCGGATTTATACTTTTCATAATATGACTCAGCTTCCGTGAGTTCACCTTGCACCAAATTTATTTCTGACAAATTCCAGTTTATCATCGCAGGTACGTAGTCTTCCAGTCTCGATTCAGTGATAGTCGCGTACTTACTGTAAAACTCTTCTGCTTCCGCCAATAAAGACATGGCGGAAGCGTCACTGGCATTCTCTTTTAACATATCTAAGCTTTTTTCCATCTTTTGAGAGGCCGCATCAAAATCCCCAAAATCATACTTGCGATTTTTTGATTTAGGGTTCATTATAAGTAAAGTGGCTTTCAACGAAGTTGTACCGTATAGGTGAACCAATACACTTTTCATTTTTTCGTAAATCTCCTCCGCAAACAACCCTTCAATTCGTTTTAATGCACGAGGGTCTGTTTCTGAAATACGCTGCAATTGCCGCAATGAATCGAACCCTACAACTTTTTTATAGTTAGGATCAAAAGTGTCGGTAATGTAAATGTTTCTGTGAAAAGTCCTCTTGAATTCATCATCCTGCTTCGTAATGGTAACTGTCTTAATCACGGTTTTACTACCATTATCAATGACCTGTAACTCAGCTGGAAAAGATACGATGTAGTGCCTAAGAAATTCTTTGCCTGTTACCGTAAGATTAGACTTGATTTCCTCGTTTTCCACAGCCAAAACCTTGAGGCCGTCCAATTTCATATTGAACGTGTAGTTGGCAGGATTCTTCGAATCCCACTTGTTATTGATAATCAGTCCAAATGGGCTCCAATATGGCCGGGTTTCCTCAACGCTCTTCAAATAAGATAGTGCCTCCGGAAGGTTCACGTTAAAAGTTGCCCCCGTGGGCAATGGAGCGATAGCTGCAAAGTCACGTTTAAGGCGTTTCGTTTTATCGTCAATAGGTATTTGTGCAAATGAGGCTAGAGGCATTACGAGCAGGTAGAGAATGGCAAAGCATTTCATATTTTTGTTATTTGGAATATAACAAATTTAATAAAGTTTTTCGAGATGTTGATTGATTTAGATTCGAAAATTGATTTTGAAAAAAAGCACGGCAGGAGGGGCTATTCTATACCTCGAATAGCTCGGGTTCATAAGTCTTTTGAAGGATTTCCTATTTCTCTGATCCTAATTTTAGGCGGTTGGATGATTCAAGGGTGCGTTTCTCCAGCAAATACGCTTTCTCGCGGGGAGTATGACCTTACGGTGATTCAATGCCTTGAAAAGTTTAAAAGAAATGGGAACCAGCCGAAAATCAACAACATTTTTATCGATGCCTATCAGAAATCGATAAATGAAAAATTGGCCCGTGTCGAGGAATATGAAAGGACAAATGATCCGTTTAAATGGGCCAAGACATTTTCAATTTATCAGGAAATCAGTGATCTAAAGAGGATGATTGAGCGCAATCCGGAGGCGCTGGAACTTGTATCGAATCCTTTATCAAAAGAAGCAGAAATTGCAAAAACTCGTTTGCTCGCTGCTGATGAGTATTATCGAGCCGGAATTGAAAGTATGTACAGAAATACTAGCCAGGATGCACTACGTGCTTTTAACTATTTTCAATTAGTGAATGACCTCGCGCCTGGTTACAAGGACGTTTTGGAATTGCAGACGAAACTACAGCAGACAGATTCGTTTAAGATTGTTCGCCACCGTGTGAAGAACGTAACCGATCCTATTGTTCAAAATTCCTCGAAGTCTCAGGCGACCATCAAATCTTTTCCCTCATTTTCATTGGGATTGAACAACTACTTCAGTGGCTTACCCGATGCAAAAATTACCGCTTCCTGGTACGCAGATGTCGGTTGGTTGGTATCCATTCCTGTTAATTCAAACCGAAGGAAACGCCTTCTCATTTATCCAAATGTGTCTTGGTATAATTTCAGATTTGAGGATCCGAATATCTTGGTTAAGACAGTAAATGGCAAGACAGTTTTTGTTTCTGATTCAGTGCCGAACGTTGCAAGATCAAAAATTACATCTGCCTATATTGGTATCAAACCTTTGTATTGGGTAACTGTTGAAGGCAGACGATTTAACAGCGAATTCTCTCTCGGTCCTTATGCTTATGTGTTATTAGATAGCTATTTACTCCGATCATTCAACGATCCTGCAAGTATGCCTTCTGTCAAGATTAACGATCGGTTCAACTTAAATTCTCTGCGCTACGGGGTTTATGGATCAGTTGTACTCGGAAATATTGGAATTTTTGTCCAACAAGATGTAAGTGTTTTGTTCCAGCGGAGCAGGGGGCCATCTGTTAATCCTTTTGTTGTGGGCCTTGCTTTTAGAAAGGCGAAGTACTTTCAAAAAAACTGACTTGATTTTTTTCGCAGCCATGCAAAATAGCCCTGTTTTAACCATTGCTGAAAACTAATCGTGAGTTCGTCTATCGGCCGAGAATAGCCTACCTTGGTTGTCAATCCTTTCCACTATGAAACGCAGAATTTTTCCTCAATCCGTGTGCGTCATCAGCATTTCGCTCCTGATTTTTGGTACACAACTTGTAACATTTGCATCGCCTACTAGGAGTGAGGTGGCCCGCTGGCAAAGCCAAGTGGCCAACGTCACCATCATCCGCGACAATTGGGGCATCCCCCACATTTACGGGAAGACGGATGCGGATGCCGTGTTTGGGTTGATGTACGCCCAATGCGAGGACGATTTTGCCCGCGTGGAGATGAACTACATTGAAAAGCTCGGGCGCAAGGCAGAGGTATATGGCGAGAAGGAACTGTACAACGATTTGTATGTTCGGCTTGTCATCGATTCGGCCGGAGCCCGTGCCGATTATGAGAAGAGCCCCGCCTGGCTGAAGAAGTTGTTACTCGCTTTCGCGGATGGCATCAACTTCTACCTGTATAAAAATCCGCAGGTGAAGCCCGCCCTGCTCACGCGTTTCGAGCCCTGGTTTCCCCTGCTGTGGACAGACGGCAGCATTGGCGCGATTAACACCGCTGATGTAACACCCGAAGAACTGAAATCATTTTACACCGGCACGAGCTACCCGGTAGCGCAACGGGCCTCCGGTTTTGATGAGCACACTTCCGGTTCAAATGGTTTTGCCCTGGCCCCGCAGCGCACGGCATCGGGCAACTCGATTCTGTACATCAATCCGCACGTCACGTTTTACTTCCGCCCCGAGGTACACATGGTAAGTGAAGAGGGACTGAATGCTTATGGCGCTGTTACCTGGGGCCAGTTTTTCGTCTACCAGGGATTTAACGAACACTGCGGCTGGATGCATACTTCGTGCAACGTAGATGTGGCTGATGTGTATCGCGAGAAAGTCTCTCGTGAAAACGGAAAGCTGGTGTATGCCTACAACGGCAAGCAGCGCGCGGTGGCGGAGCGCCAGGTGACCTTGCGTATGAAGGATGGAGGGGCCAAAGTTTTTACCACATACGCTACCCATCACGGGCCCGTTATGGCCGTGCGCGATGGTCAGTATGTTACCGTGAAGTCGGTGAACCGATCGTTGAATGGTTTATTGCAAAGTTGGCTGCGCACAAAAGCCAGAGGCCTGGAGGATTTCAAAAAAACGATGGATTACCGAAGCAATGCCTCCAACAACACCGTGTATGCCGATCGGTTTGGCAACATTGCGTATTGGCATGGCAACTTTGTGCCGCTGCGCGATCGACAGTTTGACTGGAGCAAGCCGGTGGATGGCACTACTGCAGCCACCGAATGGAAAGGCCTGCACCCCGTGCGTGAGACGGTGCACGTGATCAATCCGGCTGAAGGTTGGGTACAAAACTGCAACTCCACGCCCTTCACCGTGTCGGGCAGCAGCAGCCCGAAGAAAGAAAACTACCCGGCCTACATGGCCCCCGATGGCGAAAATTTCCGGGGCATCAATGCAGCGCGTGTGCTGTCGCGGGCGAACGGCTTTACCATCGAAAGCACCATTAAGGCGGGCTATGACCGCTACCTGGCGGCATTCGAGGTATTGGTGCCGGCATTGCTGAACGCCTACGAATCCTGGCCGGTAAGCGATTCGCTCAAGAGCCGTTTAGCCGAACCGATCGCGATGATGAAGAGTTGGGATTACTACGCGACTGAGCACTCCGTTGCAACCACGCTAGGCATTGAATGGGCTCAAAAGCTTTCGTCCAATTTGCGCAAAGTGTATATCGAAGAAGGTGAAGATGATCAGGTGCAAGCCACGAAGCGGTTTGTGGCCGGGGCAGCACCTGCCGATTTGCTCGTGCCATTTGATCGAACGGTAACAGAGTTGAAAAAGACATTTGGCAATTGGGGTATGGCCTGGGGTGATGTCAATCGCTTTCAGCGACTGACCAATCAACTGGAGAACCAGTATGACGACAACAAGCCGAGTTACCCGGTGGCGTTTGCCTCATCCACGTGGGGCATGTTGCCATCCTACAACAGCCGCGCGTACGCGAATACAAAGAAAAGGTATGGCGTGAGCGGTAACAGTTTTGTTTGTGCAGTTGAGTTTGGCGATCGCCTGAAAGCCAGGTCGCTCCTGGCGGGCGGTAATAGCGGCAATCCCGACTCGCCTCATTTTTTCGATCAGGGAAAAATGTATGCTACGGGCAGTTTCAAGGAGGTATTGTTTTACCGCGAGGATGTGGAGAAGAATGCCGAGCGCATTTATCGACCGGGGGAAAAGATGTCGCCAATCGGAAATCAACCTGATTAAACTCATTCTTTGCTGAGCTGGCGGCTGCTACTTTTCGGCCAAGTTTACGAGTATGATGCGGTGGATTTTTGTTGGGGTGATGTTTTTGCATGGCCTCATTCACCTGATGGGTTTCAGCAAAGCATTTGGTTTCGCCAGTTTTGAGCAATTGACGAAGCCTATTTCGAGAGGGGCAGGCGTGGCCTGGCTGGCCGCAGCGTTTCTGTTGCTTGCTGCCATATTTTTGTTGGCAACTGCCCGGCCGTTTTGGTGGATGGTGGCCTTGCCAGCCGCTATACTCTCCCAGATTCTCATTTTCACCGTGTGGCATGATGCGCGCTTTGGTACACTGGCGAACGTGGCTCTTTTGATTACAGGAGTGATCGCAGCCGGCACCTGGTTTTTTCACCGACAGGCCGCACAACACCGGCTTGATCTGCAGCAAAATATTCAGCCGCTTGAGGCCGCACGGGACTCGTCACGGACCCCCTTGCCGACCATTGTTCAAACGTGGTTGGTGAGGTCCGGTGTTTTTGACCGGCCGCACGACCGCCATGTTACGCTTACTCAGCGGGGTAAAATGCGTACGAAGCCCGATGGCCACTGGATGGCGTTCTCGGCCTCTCAGGAATTTTCGATTGACCCGCCAGCTTTCGTTTGGCAAACCGAGGTGAACATGATGCCAGGTATTTTCATGTTGGGTGAGGATCGATATCATCACGGGCATGGAGAAATGGGCATTACCTTACTCGGGCTTGTTCCTGTTGTTCATTCCTCGGGTCCGGAGATCGACCAGGGCACGTTGCTGCGGTACCTGGGTGAGAGTTGCTGGTTTCCCTCGGCTGCGCTCTCTCCCTATATGGAATGGAAGCCGGTAGACGACCGCAGGGCGTCAGCCACCTTCACCTATGGTGACGTTTCGGCAACCGGTACTTTTACGTTTAACGAGCAGGGTGATATAACCGACTTTGAGGCTTTGCGTTATGGAGAATTTGAAGGAGTGAAGCGGCTGGAGCGCTGGCATATTTCCTGTGCCGACCATAAACCCATGGATGGCGTGCGTGTGCCAACCTCATGTGTGGTCAGTTGGAAACTGCCGGAAGGCAATTTTCGCTGGCTTGAGCTCACCCTCGAGACTGTTACCCGAAAGGGCTGGGAATAAATACCAAACCACCATTCCTGTAATTTCCGAGATGCGGGTGGGATTTTTTTTACTTTCGTGAAGTGAAAAGAGTTGTTGCCGTGCTGATGCTGGCCCTGTTGGGCGCACACCTGGTTGGCTCTTATGTCTATTTTGTGATTCGGGCTGCCGAGATCAAACGTGAAATGCGTGCCACGCTGCGCGCAACCGCGGCCGAAGAACTGGATATGCTGGTCATGACCCGCGCGGAATTTGATGCTGCGCGCGAGGACGAACATGAGATAAAATGGCAAGGTCGCATGTATGATGTGGCACGTGTCGAGCCGGTTGCCGGCCAGGTAGTGGTGTATGCGCTTCACGATGAAGCCGAGGATAACCTCCTGGCGTTTCTGGATGCCGTATTGAAGAATTCGGCCGGTGATAAAAAGCCGGTGCCGGACTCCCTGTTCAGCTGGCTGAGCTTGAAGTATATGTCACCCGTTGTTGTTACGGTCAACCCCGGTTCATCCGACCTGAAGCCGTTTACGCCCTACTACGAAACTTTTTCTGAGCTGGCCCGCACGATTGTCTCTCCTCCGCCTCGCAGTTGATCTGACTTTCACTTTTCATTACCCGAAAACGGCAGATGGATTCACCAGTACCGAATCCGTTTTGCCGATCTGTTCTATTTGGATCAACCCAGAAAGTATCCATGAAAAAGTTACTTATACTGGCGCTGGCTGTCCTGCCCGGACTTTTGCGGGCACAGGATACGGGCGCTAGATCAGATACAACTACCTACCTCCAGGAGGTTGTGGTAGCGGCCAATCGCTGGGAACAAAATCTCCGCGAAGTTTCGGCCCGGCTTACCATGCTAAGCCAAGCTGACATTCAACTGCAGAACCCGCAGACGGCAGCTGATTTGCTCGGTTTTACGAATCAGGTTTTTATTCAAAAGAGCCAGCTCGGTGGCGGCAGCCCGATGATTCGCGGGTTTGCTACTAATCGGGTGATGCTCGTCATTGATGGCGTGCGCATGAACAACGCCATTTTTCGCGGGGGTAATGTTCAAAATGTAATCTCGCTTGATGCCAACGCCATCCGCGAAGCCGAAGTGGTCTTTGGTCCGGGATCTGTTATGTATGGAAGTGATGCCATTGGCGGAGTGATGGATTTCCATACCCTTCGCCCAAAGCTTTCCACCGCGGGCGCCCTTCAGGTGAAGGCCAATGCCCTGGTGCGTTACTCCACGGTTAATAAGGAAAACACCGGTCATGTGGATGTCAACCTGGGTTCGCGAAAGTGGGCGTTCATCGGCAGCATTACGCGCTCCGTGTTTGATGACCTCCGGATGGGATCGCACGGGCCGGAGGAGTACACCCGCCCTGACTACCAGATGCGGGATGGCAGCGCAGATATTGCGGTAACAAACCCAGATCTGAATGTGCAGGTGAAAAGCGGTTACGATCAGCTTAACGGTATGGTAAAGTTCCGGTTTGCTCCGCACGCCAACTTGGATTTTACGTATAGCTACCATTACTCCGAAACGTCCGATGTGCCCCGCTACGACCGGCTTATTCTGAAAAACTCCTCGGGCGTTTTTACCAGTGCCGAATGGTACTACGGCCCTCAGCGTTGGACGATGCACCACCTGGCCGCCAATTACCGGGCCGATTTGATCCTCTTTGACCGCGCCCGTTTTATTACGGCCTATCAGGATTATTCGGAAAGCCGGCATAACCGGAACTTCACCGGCAGCAACCGTAACCGCATGACGGAGCGTTTTGAACGCGTTCCGGCATTATCGTTTAATCTTGATCTGGAGAAGCAATTGAATAGTCGGATGGCCTTGTTCTATGGAGCGGAGTGGGTGACAAATCAGGTTGAATCAACAGCACAACGCAGAGATATTGTAACCGGAACCCTTTCACCTGTTTCAACTCGTTGTCCCAACGGTTCCAAATGGCGATCGGCAGCGGCCTATGTCAGCATGCGCTACAACGCCACCGACCGCTTGACGTGGAATGCCAGTGCACGTTACACGAATGTGTATACGTATGCGCCATTCGATACAACTTTTTTTGATTTTGAGTTTACGGAAGCCACACTGCGAAACAGCGCAATCAATGGCAGCCTTGGCGCAGCGGTGTTATTGGCAAATGATTTCAAGTTGTACTACAACCTGTCAACCGGGTTTCGCGCACCCAATGTAGACGATATCGGAAAGGTATTTGATTCGCAGCCCGGTGCGGTGGTGGTGCCCAATCCCACCCTGACTCCGGAGAAAGCCTACAGTGCGGAGTTAGGGTATACTGGCAAGGTAGCAAAGGATCTGTTTATTGATTTTGCCGGGTATTACACGTTGCTTGATGATGCCATTGTTCGCGGCCCCTTTCAATTCAATGGGCAGGACAGCATCGACTACGATGGAACGCAGAGCCAGGTGCTGGCGCTGCAAAACACAAATCAGATAACCGTGCTGGGCGGCCAGTTTGCGCTGCGGTATGATTTTTGGAGACATTGGCAACTGCAGTCTTCGATCAATATTCAGGTTGGTCGCGAGCGCGATCTGGCTTCAGGCGAGTCCTTCTCACCCACGCATGTTCCTCCTACGTTTGGCTCCACCCAAATCCGTTATCAAAACACGAAATGGACAGCCATGGCTTACGTTACTTACAATGGGGCAATCCGGGCAGAGAATCTGGCCCTGACCGAACGAGCCGACAGCCATCTGTATGCAAAAGATGCTGATGGCCGTCCGTACGCGCCATCCTGGACCACCTGGAATTTTAAAGGCAGCTACACGCCCGTGAAGTACCTCACCGTTGACATCGGGCTTGAGAACATTTTTGATATTCGTTACCGACCGTATTCCTCCGGCATTACTGCGCCCGGCAGAAATGTGATTATTTCCTTACGTGCGCGCATTTAACATTAACCTATGAAACTCCACACCCTTGTTGTAAGTCTGCGTCAGTTTCGCTCCTGGCATCGCTGGATTGGAATCAGTGTTGCGTTGTTTTTGTTTTTCACCGCTGCCACCGGTGTTTTGCTGGGATGGAAGAAGAACGTTGACACCCTTCAGCCTCCCATGCAGGCCGGAACATCCGCCTCGGCTGACCAATGGAAGAGTTTCGAAGCCATTATCCGAAGCGCTGACCGGGCAATGGATTCCGTTCATGCACCCCGGGCATCACTCGACCGGCTAGATGCCCGCATCGACAAAGGAATTGTGAAGGTGATTTACAGCAACTACTGGGAGGTGCAGGTGGATGGTCTAACCGGCCGCGCGTTGTCAGTGGCCAAGCGCCATGCCGACTGGATTGAGCATGTGCACGATGGCTCGCTGATTGGCGATGGTTTTAAACTGATGTACACCACATATTTGGGTGCTGGTTTGCTGGTGCTATCCATCACCGGTTTTTGGCTGTGGTACGGACCCTGCAGGGTGCGCGTGGCTAAAAGCTCAAGACGTGAGTAAAAAAAACCCGGTGAAAGACCGGGTTTCTTTTGCTGATTCAATCGACTTTTTACTGCGCCAACTGGACAATTTTGGCCAATGGCAGTGTATTTGCAAAAGAGGTAATGTCGCCTTCGGAAGTCTCCGTCATGCGCACCGTGAGCATTGTATTGTTCATGGGCACTTGCAATTCGTAGTCGGTCTTGCCGTCTTCGCGCAGCGTGCGGTTGAGCAGCGACTTGTACCCCTGTACTTTTACCACTTTCTGATTTTCATCGCGCACCATGCCGCCAATCACCGGCATAGTTAAGATCGATTGAATCGAATTGATCAACGGTGAGTTGTTGATGATTTCAATGTTGGCCGTTTTCGGGGCCACGCCATACTCGCGGTGAACCATTAGTCCAAGGCCCCCGGCCGAACCTCCGCTGACCTGGTCAGCCTTTTCATTAGCCGCCAGCGTGCCGGCTTTCAAGGGCAATAGCTTCAGAATTTCCTTGCCAATGGCCAGATCGAGATCGCGAAGCATTTGTTCCATGGCAAACCGGGCATCTTCCAGGTTCCCCGAGGAATAAGATGACCGGGCGGTAGTCATATTCTTGCCAAAATCCTGGGCATAAGCCATGCCACTGAGCATGACCAGAACGGGAAAAAATATTTTTTTCATGATGGTTTTCACTTTACTGTTCCCCCAGTTGTTTTTTAATTCCTTCAATGTCGATGGCGTTGCAGGCCGTCATGAAATCAGGCTCGGTGGAAAAATTTACTCCCTCATAAACAATGAGAGACGACTGCCCCAGCGGCACGCTGAGTTTGTAGCCGGAGCTTTGATCGTATTCAATAATCGCCCGATACCCTTTGATTTTCGTTTGCTTCCAGTTTTGCTGTCCGCCCGTCTGCTGCGCATAACCACCAGACGACAGGTACACATTGACAGCTGACATCCACGCAGAGTTGTTTGCTACGGTCACCCGCAGTTCCTGGTCCTTGCCTCCGTTCCACTCGCGGTGGATGGTGAGGCCGGCCCAACCAAATCCCATGCTCGCCACCTGATCAGCTGAGGCATCGCGTTTGAGCGTTCCCACATTTTCGGGTAGTGAGTTTAAAATCTTGTTGCCGATTTCCAGCTCAACGCCCAGCATGGCTTGCTGCACCGCGTAACGTGCCTCGCCCCAGGCGTTGCGTTTGTAGGCCGCATCGGCATCGGTCAGATTCTGAAGTACACCCGGAGGAGTGGAAATAAGGCCACCGCCCGAGTTGTTGCCCGGGTTATTGGTGCCACCGCTTCCCGGGCTGCCCGCGTTGGGATTAGCACCCGTGCCTCCGTTCGGATTGTTCGGGTCGTTACTTTTTTTCTTTCCACCAAAGAGCTTGTCGATTTCGTCACCGGCTTTTTGCTCAGCACTTCCGGCCGCTCTGTTTTTTAGACGATTAAGGCCGGGTAGCTGTGCATGGCCGCTGATTACGGTTATCATGACCAATAGACATCCAAGGCGTAGGGTTTTCATGCGTGTTTGGCTTGAGACCTCGAAGGTACAAAATGTCGGTTCAAATGTTGATACACTCGGTAAGGCTGCGTTAGGGTATCAAGTGGGCAACGATTTCATTCCCTTGGCATCCTGTATGAGAGCCCACCGGGCGCGAGGGCTTCTATATTATCAACATCCCGAATGTGTCTGGGGTTACCTCACAAAAAAGAATTTAGGGTCGAATTCTTACCGCGAGTGAGGGTTTTACCTCGGGCTGCCTGGCAGTGGGCCATAGAGACGGAATGAGCGAATTTCCGCCTACAGCCCGCGATATGCAAGCAAATCAATATGACCTAAAAGCTAAGTCGCTGATAATCAAGATTTGTAAAACTGTCAAAAATCATGTTTCAGGCTGATGAGACTCATGCCTGCCTCGTGGTGTCTGTCTCTACCTTTCGCCCGTCAATCAATCAAAACCCAACCCCCGAGCGATATGGCTTATCGAATCCTGTTTTTAACTTTTCTGCTGACATTTTCGATCAGCACCCTCGCCCAGACACCTTTCACACTCAAAGAGAAAAAAGTCACCGTAACGGGAACATCCACCCTCCACGACTGGACTTCGGAAGTGCAGGCCTGCACCTGGAAGGGCTCACTGCTGGTAAACAATAACCGGGTGGAGCGCATTGACGCAGCCGAGTTCAGCCTGAAGGTGGACGATATCAAGAGCACCAAAGGCAAGATTATGGACAACAAGACCTATGAAGCTTTTGACTACGAGAAGAACCCAACCATCATGTATAAGCTGGCATCGGCTACGGTAAGCGATCCGAACATCAAAGCCACAGGGCAATTGACGATGGCCGGAACCTCAAGAGTCATTGATCTGCCAACGACTGCCAAAGTACTGCCGAATGGCGATGTAAAAATTACAGGATCCTACAAGATCAATATGAAAGACTTCAAAATGACGCCCCCCACGGCCATGATGGGCACCATCAAGGTGGGTGAAGAAGTCACCGTCAATTTTGATTTAACCTTAACCCCTATTAAATAAACAACTTAACTCTATGCAAATCCCAATCCTTACTTTTATGAAAACTCAAGGACTACGAAAACTATCCCTACTAGGGGTATTGATAGTTCTCACGGGAGTGGTGATGGCCCAGCAGGCCCCGATCCAATATTTCCGCCCGTACAATCAAAAAGGAATAAATGTGTTCGAAACCACCAAGGAAGATACCGTAGGCTTTACCGGATTCAAATTCAGAATCGGTGCCGGCTTTACTCAAGGGTTCCAAAACTTCACGCATAAAAACAGTAAAGCGCGGGCGATTGTTGTCGATGGTTTAAGTACCTATATTGAAGCAGCCCCTGGCTCATTTGTTTTTTACAACCGCACGGATGCAACGCAAACGCCTATTACCGGTACATTTGTTGATAACCCGAATGTGTACGGAGGCGTCATTTATACTCCTACAACCGGAGCACCGCGGTATCTGACCAATTCCAACCAACTGTACGAAATGGCCGCTGGATTCCCGCTGGCACAAGCCAACCTGAATTTTGATGTGCAGCTGGCCGATGGCGTTAAGTTGAACCTGATCAGTTACATGTCCAGCCACCACCACAATGAATTTTGGGTAAAAGGTGGTTATCTACAAATTGACAAAGTGGGCTTTATGAACAGCGAGTTCATGAACAACCTGTGGAAAAACCTGACCTTGAAGGTAGGCCACATGGAGGTGAACTACGGTGACGCACACTTCCGCAGATCCGATGGTGGCCACACCTTGCAGAACCCGTTTGTAGAAAACAACATTATGGATGCCTTTAGTACAGAAATTGGTGGTGAATTGTACTGGCAGAAAAACGGAATCTTGTTGATGTTCGGATACACCGATGGTGAGATTCAGGGTAACGTAACCAAACCTAACGACCGCAGCCCGAACCTCTATGGAAAAGCAGCTTTCGACAAGCAGATCAACGAGGATCTTCGCTTGCGCCTGAGCGGCTCTATTCTGACAACCAAATCTTCCGTGCGCAACACCATTTATGGTGGCGACCGTACCGGCTCCAACTACCAGTTTGTGATGGATAACACAGCCGCCACAGTTACGGGTAACTTTACATCCGGCCGTTTTAACCCCGGCCTCACGGATAACCTAACGGCCTTCATGTTCAACCCCTTCGTAAAGTTCAAAGGCTTTGAATTGTTTGGAACGTATGAAGTAGCCAATGGCAGCACACCGGTTGAGAATGGCGAGATCATTCCTAACACAGGCCCTGCTTTGCCAAAACAGAATAGACGTAAAGCCACCCAGATAGCCATCGATTTACTCTATCGCTTTGGCGGCCAGGAGCAATTCTATGTTGGTGGCAAGTATAACAAAGTTGATGCTACCATCGCCTTGGGTCAGGCAACCAACCCATCCTATGTATTTCAGGGCGATCGTTTTGATGTATCGATTGACCGCACTGCGTTTGGTGCCGGCTGGTTCATCACTCCCTCAGTCCTGTTCAAGGCAGAATATGTGATGCAGAACTACACCGACTTCCCGGGTCTTTGGAAAAACAAGTCAACCTCTTCAACCGGATTTGATGACAGCAGCATTCTGGCCGGGGGTAAGTTTAACGGATTCGTGATTCAGGGAGCCATCTCCTTCTGATCAAGCTCTCGGATTAGGATCAAAAAGTCCTGCGCATGGCACGGGACTTTTTTTATTGCCCGTTCGGGGTGCCTTTCTTTTAGGATCGTTTGAAAATCAATAAGCGTTTTCGGGATGGTCTAGGTATTTTCGCTTGAAAAAATGATGAAGAAAAACGAGGGCAGGATGCAATTGATCGTCAACGGCCTTGGTTCAGAAGAATTTTTCAGTCTGCTGGTAGCCGGACAGTTGCTCAAACTCTGGCAATCCGAGGGATTATTAAAGGCTCATAGGCCAGTTGCCAAAGAGTCCGGTGCAAGCGCCAGTACAAACAAAATCAGGGCGCTCATGGCGGACTAATTGAAGAAGCCGAGCCGGTACAACCCGTAAACGCCCAGTACAGCCACTGCTGCTCCACGCAAAATCAAGGGGAGAAGTGTCTCGAGTGCCGTTGATGACTTAACAGCCGCCATTATGCTGCCGACCAGACAGCCCGCCAGCGTTCCCGTGCCGATGAGTAACATTTGGTCCGCGCCCTCGAGGTGAAGAAGATAAAACAGAAAGCCGATGAGGCACACCGAACTACCAATGCCCAACAATTTGGGCAGAAGGAGCTGGGCGCGAGTGTCCGTTTCTTCTGGCTTTTTCTTGGGAGGTGAAAAGGCGCGAAGGAAAAACACAGCCGCGAGTGCGGTGAGCGAAGCGGTGATGGCGTCATTGCGCCACGAAGGCTGTCTAAAAAGCGTTATTAAAAAAGTAGCCACGCAAACCATTTCAACAAGGGGATACATACGCTCGAGCTGGGCAACAAACGGAGTGGGGCGGGGTTGCGATTCGTTCATCATTTTATTGATCTATAGCTTCTTCAACCTGGTCGAGTTTATCTTCGCTAAAGGCACCCGAGGTGGCAAACCGAATTACTCCGTTTTCATCCAACACAAAAAAGTAGGGTGTATCTCGTTTTTCGAAATCAAGGGCCTCTTTGTAGGATTTCAACTCACCTTTATAAAACAAGATATAGGGAAGCAACTGCGGGTCGGTGTTTTTCAACGCCTTGCGTTTGACGGTGCCGGTGGCGGCCGCATTGACACCCGTAAACATCGGCACGAAATATACGTTCACATCGTATCCCATGCCCTCCATCAGGCCGCCCGCTTTTTTGATAAACTTGTTAAATACCGGATTGAACCAGGTGTTCAATTCATCTTCCGCTTTTTTCGAATACGCGAGCCCCAGCAACGTGTATTTTCCTTTGGTATCGCCCGGCAGAGAAACTTTTTTGTCATCAACCGTTTCGGTGGGCATGTCGGGGAACACGGTGCCAATCACCTGAGCGCCACAAGTGTACGCTAAGCCCATCAGGACAGCCACCAGCAAGCCTTTCATGCAAGTAAGGTACAACTTTACTGCGGCAGCGCCAAAGTCTACCTTAAGGCAACCTGTCCGCGCGCTACGGAAAAAGCGCGCGCCAATTGCTCACCACTAGCTCGTGTGCGCAGTGTGCTTACAAAGTACCATTCGGCTTTTGCCTGTTCCGGTCGGAGTGTCAACAGCAGATATCCATGATCGCGGGCATTCAGATATTTAATATGTGGGTTTGATTTCAGCAAGGCTGCCTCCATCATCCTCACCGTGTCGGCTGAAGTGCCCTCATCACTGTTACCCGAGGAAACACTGGTGGTACCGAATTCTACGGCAAAGGCACCGGCCGAAGTTTTGGGGTTATAGGTTTTCTTAACATCGGTAGCCACTTCAATCGCCCACGAAGAGTGGGTATCGCCTGCCAGAAAGATGATGTCTTTCATTTTGTTATCGAGAATAAATGACTTGAGTTTCTGCTTTTCCTTTGGGTAACCATCCCAGCTGTCGAGGTTGCGGGGCATGCGCGGATAGACAGCCGAAAGCTCCACGTCCGAGAAAATCACCTGGTTACCGATCACCTTCCAGGCAGCCTTCGAATTTTGCAGCCCGTTCTCCAACCAGGCAAGTTGTTCAGAGCCGAGCATCGAAGCTTCATCGCTCAGGTAGGCCGGATCAGTCATGCTTTCGGGTTGTACGGTGCGTCCTTCGAGCCGTTCATCCAGCATCCACAAATCGGCCAGCGGGCCGAAAGAGAAGCTGCGGTAGTGCTTTCCGCCCTCGCGAATCGGCAGCCACTCGTAGTAGGCCTGGCGGGCTGCAGCCTTGCGTTTTTCGTAATCCCCTTCTTTGTCGGGCTGGTGATTTTGCGCACCGGTCACGTAACTGTTGTTGGCTACTTCGTGGTCATCCCAAATGGCGATCATCGGGTGTCGGGTGCCCATCTGAATGGATCCTTCATCCAAACGGTATTGCGAATGACGGCTTCGGTAGTCGTTCAGGCTTACAATTTCGTGGGCCGGCACGTGCAGGCGACCGATGGTGGTGTCGCCATACTTACCAATACCGTACTCATAGATGTAATCGCCCAGGTGTAGCACGGCATCCACTTCTTTTTCGGCAATGCGATCGTAGGCGTTGAAGTAACCGAACTCCCAATTGCTGCAACTGACCACCGCCAGTTTTACGCTATCCGCTGCGGTAGGAAGCGTTTTGGTTCTGCCCACCGGGGAGGTAGCATTCAAGGCTTTGAAGCGGTAGTAATAGAATTGACCCGGTTCAAGACCAGTGACGTCAACTTTCACGGTATAATCGCGGGCAGGGGTTGTGCTCAGCGTATCGTACTTTACTACAGAGCCAAATTGGTCATCTTTTGCTACTTCCCAGGTTACCGCGATGCGCGCTACCGAGTCGTCCGGAGTTACCCGCGTCCAAATGATCACCCGGTCGGTCAGGGGGTCACCGGAAGCCACGCCATGATAAAATGGCTTCCGGGTTGGTGAAAAGCCTGCGGCCAGCGGATCATTCCATTTCGGCAGCGGGGCAGGTTTTTGGCAGGATACTATCAGAAGGGATAAAATCGCAAACAGCGTAACGTTTTTCATGGGGATTGATTATAATTACGAAGCTAACGCTTTTGAGTTAAGATGATGTAAAGGAGTTATTATCAAGTTTGGGTCATTGCGAGTGTCTTTATGTACAGTGCCAAAGCTACCGTTTCTCAAAGTGCGCGTGCCGTTAATGGAAACGCGGCCATTGGCTGACCCTGCGTAAAGTCCCCTCGTTACAAACCGGAATGTTTACGGGCAGACGTTAAACATTACTCGAAATTGACCTTTGCCGTTATTAAATTTCACACCGGTTCCAGCCCTTGTCAAACCTGAAACCCGGATACAACAATCAATTTTATGTTTCATCGTATTTTTGAAAACAACAAGCGTTGGATTGCTGAGAAAACCACCGGTGATCCTGATTACTTCAAGAAGCTAGCCGCAGGTCAACAGCCCGAATACTTATACATCGGATGTTCCGACAGCCGGGTGACGGCCGAGGATCTGATGGGGTTGCAACCGGGTGAGGTTTTTATTCACCGGAACATTGCCAATTTGGTGGTGAGCACCGACAGCAATATCAATGCAGTGGTGCAATATGCCGTGGAGTATCTGAAAGTAAAGCATATCATCATCTGCGGTCATTACGAGTGTGGCGGGGTGAAGGCTGCGCTTAACCCGAGTGACATGGGCCAACTGAACAGCTGGCTACAAACATTGCGTGATGTGTATCGTTTTCATCAACACGATCTGGATGCCATCAAGGATTCCAGAGAGCGTTTTGACAAGCTGGTGGAATTGAACGTACGCGAACAATGCATTAACCTGGTGAAGATTGATCACGTGCAGCGCTCGTGGTACAAAACCGGTTTTCCCAAGGTACACGGTTGGATTTTTGATGTGCGCACCGGTCGCATCAACGATTTGAACATGAATATGGAGGAAGAGTTCGCCAGCATCAGGAAAATTTATGATCTAAAACCAATTTCATAGTTTTCTTTTTTATTACCACAAGGCGGGCAACCTTTTGTCGCATTTTGTAGTCTTTATACATATGTTAAGCACTATGCGGATAATTTTCCTCGTGTTGATTTCGGCTTTCGCCTCCGGTCAATCGGTCATCGAAAAAGCCAAAGGGCTTTACGATGCGAAAAAATATGCTGAAGCCACCACCTTGCTGAAGGGCGTAGATGACGACCGCAAGGAATATGCCGAAGCGCGTTATTGGCTCGGTCGTGTTGCCTACGACCAAAGGGAATATGATGATGCGGCCGATTATTTTGAAGAGGCAACGGAGGCGAACCCAAAATCCCCCGAGTATTTCACCTGGCTGGGAGATACCTACGGAACCATCGCGCAGAATGCCAACATGGTGAGGCAGGGTATGCTTGCGCCCAAAATGAAAAAAGCCTGGGAGCAGGCGGTGGCCCTTGATCCCAAGGCGATTGACCCGCGGTTATCTCTGATCCAATATTACCTGCAGGCACCCGGATTTATGGGAGGCAGCACAGAGAAGGCGGTGGAAGTGGCGAATCAACTGGTGAAGATAAAGCCAGCCGAAGGTCACCGGCAGTTGGGCAACATTTACGCACGCGATAAAAAGACAGCCGAAGCGGAAAAGGAATACCAGACCATGATGAAGGCAGATCCGGCATACATGTCGGTGTTGGCCACTTACTATGCCAATCAGCAACAGCACGACAAGGCGTTTGCATTGTTGGACGATTGGCTGAAAAATAATCCCAACGACATGTCGATGATTTATCTTTATGGCCGCACGGCTGCCGTAAGCGGCCATCGCCTGGATGCCGGTGAGCAGAATCTGAAAAAGTATCTGGCCTACACACCCAAACCCAATGAACCCTCGCATGCGGGCGCAAACATGCGCCTGGGAAATATATATGAGAAAAGAGGGAATAAGGCGGAGGCCAAAAAGTATTATCAGGCAGCACTTAAACTGCAACCCGATATGAAAGATGCCAAGGAAGGATTAGAGCGTGTGAGCAAATAGTCAAATACAATCGGCCGGATAAACCAAACCCATTTGCTTCCGGATCGCATCGAGTGTTTCCATCAGCAATAAGGTATCGCGCAGCGGGCGCACCGGACTTTCGGTGAGCCCTTGTTGGAGGCATTTTGTGACGTGCCGGGCCTCGTATTCATAGCCGTTGCCTTTGGCTCGTTCGGTTTCAATGAGTTGTCGGGTGTCAACCGGGCCGGGGTAGTATTCCAATTGGGCCGTTGGTCCGTGGAAGCGGTGGGTTAGCCGGAGGCGACCCCGGGTTCCGGCAATATCGGCACCCGTAGCGAGATTGACCGAGAATGAAGAGAATAACTGAGCAAGGGCACCGTTCGCATATTGGAAACGAATGGCACATTGTTCATCCACTCCCGTGGTTGCCGGACTCATAACCGCGGCAATCTCATCGGGCTTACCCAGCACATCGAGGGCGAGAAAAACGGGATAAACACCAATATCCAGGAGCGAGCCTCCACCCAATGCGGGATTGTATATGCGATCGGCAACGGGCGGTGTTGGCTTGAACCCAAACTCGGCCTGAACATACCGGATATTGCCCAGCGTGGTGATTACCTCGCGCGCTTTCTCATAGTGAGGCAAAAACCGGGTCCAAAAGGCCTCCATCAAAAATAAGCCTCGCGTTTTGGCCAGCGCTATGAGCTCCTGGGCCTGACGCGCATTGATCGTAAATGCTTTTTCGCACAACACAGCCTTGCCGTTCTCCAGGCAAAGCCTGACATGTTCGTCATGCAGGCCGTGGGGTGTCGCTACGTAGATGACGTCAACATCGGGCCTCCTGACGAGGTCAAAGTAATCCCCCGCATTGGGCACATTAAACTCGCGTGCGAATGCAACGGCATGCTGCGGTTGGCGTGCGGCTACAAAACGTAAGTCAGCATCCGCCACCAAACGCAAGTCAGTAGCCATTTTCTTGGCAATCTTGCCGCAGCCGAGTATGCCCCAACCGATTTTTTTTGACATTCGTTTTGTTTATCTTGAAAGCTCCCCTTACTTAGTAGCATCCAAAATTAAAGAATTCCACGATGAACTTTCATCCTGTTGAGCCCAGTGAACTGTGCGGGCGCTC
>JAJTGY010000014.1 GCA_021298015.1 Flammeovirgaceae bacterium | reverse complement strand
CTGTACACCAACCAGGGTCCAGTCCCACGGACTCTCACTGATGAAATGGTTAAGGGATTGTGAGTGGCGCTCAACTTTTTTGCTGATCTCATCGCAATTGCGTTTGTCGCAAACATACAGACCGAACAAGTAATCCGAGCAGACCTCCTGAGAGCGGCTGTTGATGAGTTTGAAACACGAAGAAAAGCTTTCTACAAAGGCATGAATGCGGCCATGCAGGCCTTTTCCCAGTGTAGTTTTCTTATCATATTTGTTTCGGTTTTTACATAATACGCGGGAGCCGTTCTTTCTTATCAGCGGTTCCCGCTTTCATTTTTTTGCTGATGCTCAAAGATAACTATCTATCTGATTTTCAGCAAAATTGTTGTGACAAAGTAGAGTCAAATAGTGACATGAAGGTAACTCCAGCCCTACATCCTTCCAATTATTTCTAAAAAAAGTAGTACACAACTTTTCAACCACGTTGTGCACATCTGCATTTCACTTCGGATTCGTACTTTCGCTTATCTAAATCTAAATGTTATGCAGTGGCGCGGCAGACACCTCCGAGCAGCGCATGCGCTGGCTTAAAAAACATTCGATACGGGTGATCCTGCCCAGGGCGACACTTTTGGCGCGGCTTTGCCGTAGTTTCCAAGTTGGGCCCTTTTTATAATTTTACGACCCGAATTGAGCTGTTATGGGACGTATTTTTGAAAAGCGTAAACACAAGATGTTCGCCCGCTTCGACAAGATGGCGAAGGCGTTCACCCGAATTGGTAAAGACATCGCGATAGCCGTCAAGCAGGGCGGCCCCAACCCGAATAACAATCCACGCCTGCGCCTGGCCATTCAAAATGCCAAGGGCGTGAATATGCCCAAAGACCGCGTGGAGTCAGCCATTAAGCGTGCCTCCTCGAAAGAAGAAAAGGACTTTACGGAAGTGGTGTATGAGGGCTATGCTCCACATGGGGTGCCGGTATTGGTGGAGTGCGCCACTGACAATCCCACCCGCACGGTGGCGAACATTCGCCTGCACTTTTCCAAGAACGGAGGCAACATGGGTAACTCCGGTTCGGTATCGTTCATGTTCGAACGCAAGGGCGTGTTCAAATTCGACCCAGCGAAACTGAACCTGGACGAATGGGAACTCGACCTGATTGATGCAGGGGCGGAAGATATCCAGCGCGAAGAAGAGGAAATCATTGTGTATACCAAGTTCGCAGACTTCGGGGCCATGCAAAAGTTTCTGGAAGCCAAAAAGCTGGAGGCGAGCTCCTCAACCTTACAATACATTCCCACGACTACGAAAGAACTGAGTGAGGCCGAACAAGACGAGGTGATGGAGTGTATTGGGGCCCTTGAAGAAGATGATGATGTGCAAAACGTGTTTCATAATCTGGCCTGAGACTGTTATGCGGTTTATTGCGACCTTTTTTGCTTTCGTAACATTAACCGCCCACGCCCAGACCGTTGCACCGGCAAGTGTGCCGGAGGAATTGATTGTCTCGTTGTACACCAACGTGAGCATTCCCTCGTCTTCATTCAAAGCAGCTATTGACAACCCAAATGGCGGTGCAGGTGTGGGAATCGGTACGCAATTGTTATTCAACCCAAAAGGAAAACGCGGTTCTTCTCCTTTTTATCCCGGCATCGACTTTTCTATCTTACCTTCGACCGCGATAAACAGAACGGTAGCACCACCGTGCCCCCCTACAAAACCACGTTCAACTATTACCGCATTGCTCCTTCGGTACGCTTTCTGCTCAATCAGAAAACCACCGGCTTCACGCCATTCATCGATGGACAGTTAGGGGCCAAGATATTTAATACCCGCACCAAGATCGACAAGAATGCATTCGACACCATCCTCAGTGATGATCAACCTGAAGTCATCAACACCACGAATGATACCGGCTTAGGCTATGGCCTGGGTGCCGGCTTTTTCGTTCGCAAGCTCATTGGAGAAAATGGCTTGCACCACCCCTCTTTCACCATTCGGGTACAATACCTCTGAGGTGATGACACCACGTATGTCAAACGGGGCAGTGTTAAAATAGACAATGGCTACGTCAGTTACGACACCGCCACCAGCGATACCAACATGCTCCTGATTCAGTTGGGCATTGCTTTTCGTTAAGCACGACAACGGCTAAACGATCAAGCCACCCGATGATGATCACCTGAAATTTACCTGGGCACCGTGAGCCGGTTGTCCACCATTCGGTTATTGTAGTGCTGGATGAACGCCTTTAGCCGCCTTTCCATGTCATGTGCGATGGTGGGACTATCGGCCAGCACGTTACGCGCAAGCAACTTATCTCCCTGGTAATTGTATAACCCGGTCGTGCGTGCTCCGTCAAACAACAACAGGTAGGGCCCTTCAAAAAGCTGGTAGGCATTGTTGAGGTAGTTGAACGCAAATGGCTTTGTCTTCGGGTCGAACACATTACGGCCGAAGGCGAGGTAGGGCTCATCGTAATTCAGGTAGCCCAGCACCGTGGGCATGATGTCAATCTGCTGGATGATTTCTAGGCGCATGCCGGTATCAGTCCACCCGGAGTGATAGAAAAAACCGGGATAGCGAAGTAGCCCCATGCCGTGTTGTAGGACTCGTACATGATTTCAGCCGAGGCATGGTCGGCAGTGATCACAAACAACGTGTTGGCAAACCAGGGCATCTTCGAAGCCTTGTCGAAGAAAAGCTTCAGCGCGTGGTCGGCATAGCGCAAGGTCTTGTAAATCGGCTTGGGCCCCTCTTCGAATTCCCCCTCCATCTCCTCGGGAATAATGTACGGATGATGCGAAGAGGTAGTAAACACGGAGGTCATAAACGGCTGCGGGAACGAATTCATTTGCTCAGCGAAATAGCCGAGAAATTTATGATCCCAGATTCCCCAATAACCATCAAAGTCATCATCGTTTCCGTATTCATCCTTGCCGAAGTAATGCTGAAACCCGCTCATATTGGCAAAGGCATCGAAGCCCATGGAGCCGTTAGGCGCACCGTGGAAAAAAGCCGTGTAGTAACCTTTGCGTTGCAAGAGTTCGGCCATTCCGTTAACCGGATTATTGGAATAGTGCGATAGTACAAAGGACACCTCGATAGACGGAATGCTGGCCAACACCGAAGGCATTGCATCGATCGACTTGCGGCCGTTGGCCATGCTGTACCGATACGAACGGGAAACTGAAATGAGTGAATCGAGAAAGGGCGTGTAGCCCTGGTAGTTGGGTATGGAGCCATCGCGGTTGAAGGCTCACACAAACTCTTTGGAAAAGCTCTAGAGGATAATCACCACGACATTCATCGGGCGAAACACGGCCGAGTCGCGCGGCACAACCACCGGATTAAACACGCTGTTCAGTTCCTCTTCCGTGGCGAAATACTCAACTTTACGAATGACGTTGGCGCGGGCCGAGCGCATAAGCGCAAACGGAGTATTGAGCACCAGGTGCACATCTTGCGGCTGGGTGGCATAGGCAGCCGCATTGCTGATGGTGATCGGCCGGGTGCTGTTGGCAAACCCGCCCCGCACGCCACCCACGAACAGACCTATGCTCAGTAACATCAGCCCAGTCCCTCCGCCATACAAAAGCCATTTGCTTTTTACCTGGGGGCCTTCGAGCCGGATGGATCGGCCCGGAAATACCAGCACTACCATTAAGAACAGCCAGAACAGAACGGCATACCAGTAATCGATCAGGAACCGGCCAAACAGCAACCCCAGGTTTTGTTCATTTTCAAACTGGTCGAGTACGGTTAACGTGGTTCTGCGCAGCGTAAAGCGGTAGTAAATAAAATCCGCAGTGTTAATGGCGAACATGATGCCGTTGACAACGATGAATATCCACCTCACCAACATCTGATAGCCCGAGCGGAAGCGAATGTTGAGCGGCACGATGAGCAGGAGCACGACCAGCACATTGGAGTAAAGAACGGCTGCCAGGTCGAAACGCAGACCGCCCTGCATGATCGTAAGCAGGCGGGCAGAGGTCATCTCGGGAAAAAAACTCATGTTGAACAGGTAGAACCCCAGCCGGCTGACGCTGTACAAAACCATCAACGCCAGGAGTGCAAACGCCAGTGTACCATACACCGAGTGCCGCCAGCAGATGCCCTGCCAGGTTTTGCCAATGCCGGTTAACATGCTGATAATGAAAGGGCAAAATTAGGTTAATAGAAGGCAAAATCTGTCCGCATTACATCAATTTTGGCTAAATTTGTCGTTGATCCAGTTGAAAAAATTGACTGATTGATCCGGAACAGCTACCTAAAACCCCGACCTTGAAACGGCTTTTTCCATATCTGTTTTTCGTTGGCTTAATCATACCGGCATCTGCCCAGCATGTGGAATACATTGGTGTTTTTGGAGGTTTCAACCTTCCTTTTTCCATTGATGCGGGTATCCAGAAGGACCCTCGCTATTTTAGCAAACTCACATTCCGGTACACGCCCATCGGCTTTCAGTACAGTTACGACTTTGTGGGATATGGGTTTCTGACCACTCCTTGTTTTGTGTCGACAGGCCAGCAATACATCATCAAGAACACGATAGGTGGTGAGGTTGGCACTCGCGAACTACGCATGAACTATCTGCACGTGCCGGCTGCCCTGAAGTTGCACGTAATGGACCTTTCCTTTTTCCGTCTGAGCATGGTGGCCTCGGTTAACCTGGACTATCTGCTAAGGGGCCAGGAAACCATCAGTCATTTCAACAGCAAGTTGCGCTACCCGGCCGGGGTAACGGTACCAACCGGCCCCGGATATGAGGTAACCTACGATGGTGTTTTTGTACCTGAAGTAGCTAATGAAGTGTATGTAACCAAAGACAAGTTTAAGTCGCTTACCTTTTCCGCCTCAGTCGGCTTTCGGGCAGATTTTGACTTTAACGAAAACTGGAGTTTAAACTTTGACGCCCGTGGCACGTTTGGTATTGCTGATCCGCGCTCATCTGACTATATCAACACACTGAAAAACCCCACTGGTGGTCCAGATATCAATGGAAACCCGGGCGCACCCGATTTGTATGGGCAACGCAGAGATATTACGGCCAGTTTCTATTTGGGGATATCGCGAATCGTAAAGTTCAAAAAGGAGTTTGTGCCAAAGCACAGCCCGAAAATGCCTAAGTCCGATGCGCCTAAGCCACGCAATTACAGCAAAAAACCCGGTAAGGGTGGCTAGTTTACTTTACCGATAAGTTTGGCCATAGCCTCCTCAATCAGGGCCGGCACATTTTTTTCCTTTTCGGGCAAAACGCTCTCGGCTACTCCGGCCCATTTCAGGGTGTTGGCTTGGGAATCGACAAGTTCAATGGCCACCGATCCATTGCGATAGGTACCAATGGGTACCTCACCCGCTTCCCATTTGTAGCTACGTTGTCCCACATATCCCATGCGGTCACCGGGATTGGCAAAGCTCGTTTCACGGGTTTGAACTTCTTCGTTTACCGACACCCCGATGTTAACCAGCAACTCACCTCCTTTTTCCTGGTACAACAAGCCGCGCGAATTCAATTGCCTCGACACGGCCTGCATGATCAACTTGGCATTTTCCTGCGCCTTTGGGCCAAGTGCATCACCACCGGCTCCAATGTCGAAGAAACTAAAGGTCTTATACCGGGAAATCGAAAAATCGGGCGCCCGATCAACTCCTGTGATGCGGACGCTGCTACATGCGCCAAAGAGGAGCGCAACTGACATCCGCATGAACCTTGTCTTCATATCGTCAATTTTTGTTGGGAATGGGATAACGGGGTTTTAGGAACACAATAATACAAAGTCAATCGTAACGGGAGGAAATGCGCCAAAACCAGCATTACCAAAATCTCTGGACTGCCCCGTCTAGGATGGGATGCGCTGGCCTTTACTTCGAAATAATAAATACGTTAAATTTGCCTTTGAAAACACAAACGATCTGCTCCATGAGAACTGTTTACCTATCCGTTATCCTGATTTGCGCTGCCTCCTGCAGCAGCCTGAAAATCAGTTATGACTACGACAAGCAAAATGATTTTGCCCGTTACAAGACTTACAATTTCACCCCAGAAACCCTGAATCTGGGCATCAATAGTCTGAATCGCGACCGCCTGTTGCGTGCCCTCGAAACTGAATTGGCAGCCAAAGGCTTTTCTAAGGCTGATAAACCCGATGTGTTGATTGACCTTCACGTGAAAGCCGAACAAAAAGTTGATGCTACAGCCACAACTACCCCTACGTATGGGTACGGAGGTCCCTGGCGCTATGGCTATGGAAGCGGGTTTTCTACCACCCAGATCAATTACAATGAATACATTGAGGGCACTCTGTTTGTAAACATGGTGGATGCAGCGTCCGAAAAAATGGTATGGCAAGGTAGAGCCACCAAAACCATTGACGAAGATGCCAGTCCGGAAACCCGCGAGAAGAATATAAATTACGCGGTGAAGCAGATTTTCACCAAGTACCCCCCATTGGCAAAAAAGTAGTGACCGAACAAAAGCAAAACCCGCAGAACCCTGCGGGTTTTTTGTTTCTTATAGCAACGGAGAAAATAAACGCGCCAGCCGTTCGCGCAGCACCCGTGCCCTGCCCCGATTTTGCCAACTCTCCAGGCTTATTTTTCGGCTATGCCGCAAGTCATTTTCAAAGGCTGCCATCATTTTCGCACACAAGGCAGGCCCATAGATGACCGCCCCAATCTCAAAGTTGAGCTCAAAACTCCGGAAGTCAAGATTGGCCGTTGACACGATCGCCAGATTATCGTCTGCTAAAATGGTTTTGGCATGAATGAATCCTTTATTGTACTCATAAATCTGTACCCCGCACTCGAGCAACTCTGCATAATACGACTGCGAAGCATAGGTGATGAGCTTGCTGTCGGCCTGTTGTGGAACCAACAGTCGAACATCCTTTCCACTCAGAGCTGCCTTCTTCAACGCATCGTTGATGCTGTTGTTGGGAATAAAATAGGGCGTTGTTAAATATACTCGCTGCCGCGCATTGACAATGGCGGTGAAAAAACTCAACATGACCGTTGGGTTGGGGTAGTCCGGGCCACTGGTCACGATCTGCACATAGCTTTGGCAATCAGGACGAGGAGCAATTGTCGGAAACAACTGCTCGTCCGGCAACACGTTTTGGCCAGCACAGAAATTCCAGTCGGCCAGAAAATGGCGTTGCAATCCGTGCACCGCAGGGCCCTCGATTTCAACATGGGTATCACGCCAATACTCCCCACTGGGCGATGGGTTGATATACCGGTCCGACACGTTCAATCCGCCCGTCCACCCCACCCGGCCGTCCACTATGATGACTTTCCGGTGATTGCGGTAATTGATGCGGCTGGCCGCGAACACAAAGTAGATTCGAGAGAACGGGTGCACTTCGACACCTGCCTGGCGCAGTTGCCGCAAAAAGCCATTGCTGAGATCTTGGCTGCCGAAAGCATCGTAGATGAATCGTACTTTGATGCCCTCGCGGGCCTTAGCGACCAACACATCTTTGATTTGATTCCCCATGCGATCGTCTTCGTAAATGTAGTACTCCAGGTGAATGTGATGCCGGGCCGCAGCCAGGGCCTCCAACACCCGCGGAAATTTTTCTTCGCCATTCAGCAGCAGTTGAGCGCGATTGAACGAAAGGATTGCCTGCGACTCGTTGAGTAATAAATTCACCATATCGCCCTGGCCGGCCAGTTCAGGCGGGGGGTGTTGAGCCAATTGTCGGGTCTGCTCCACCATTTGATCGTAAAACTGGCGCTCTTCCCTGCGCGTAACGCGCAGTTTCTTGTTGTAGATTTTGCGCTGCCGGTAGTTGATCCCAACCGAAAAATAAATCAGGGGGCCTATGACCGGCACCGTAATCACCAACAGCATGTAGCCCAATGCCTTCGATGCATTGCGCGCATCGAATATGATAAAGACAAGCGTGAACAGGTTCACTCCGTACACCAACGCCAATAAAACAAGTTGCAGGTAGCTCATGATCCGTCAGGTGTTTCGGGCCAATTGCCTGCGCTTAAATCCTTTGAAAATCTCCATAACCACCACAATCGATAATGAAAGTATCAGTAAGATAAGCCAATTATTCCAGGGAATGGGTTCAATACCCAATACCCACGCCACCTCCGGTATGTACGATACACTCAGATGAAGGCCCTGCGCAACGAAGATGCTGATCACCGCGAGATAATTGGCACTAACGGGAATAGTAAACAGTGACTGCAACTCGGAGCGGCAATTGAGGACATGAAAATTCTGAATCAACACCATCATCATGAGTACCATGCTGCGGGCCTGCAGTTCGGTTGCCTGCGCGATCACGATCAGGTAGTACCATGTGCCGTAACACAAGGCAGCGGTTAGCAGCCCGGCCAGTATGAGTTCCTGAATCATCAACCGGTCGAAAATCGATTCACCGGGTTTGCGCGGTGGTTGACTCAACACCTCGCGGTCGCTTCGTTCAAAAGCCAACGCAATATCCTGAATACCATTGGTCACCAGATTCAACCACAACAATTGAATGGCTAGGAACGGCAACGGCAATTGGGTGATCATGGCTAACGCTACCGTGATAATTTCAGCCAGGCCGGTTGACAACAACATGTAAATGATTTTGCGCAGGTTGTTGTAGGTGATGCGTCCCTCCTCCACACCCGCTACGATGGAGGCAAAGTTGTTGTCGGCCAGGATGATGTCAGCCGAGCCCTTTGTAAGGTCTGTTCCGGAGCCCATCGCCACTCCGATGTGCGCCTCGCGCAGAGCGGGCGCATCGTTGGCACCGTCTCCGGTTACCGCTACAAAATGGCCTGCGCCTTTTAGCGCACTGACAATGGCCATCTTCTGTAGGGGGTTTACCCGCGCAAACACGCGCTTGTCACCCACCTGTGTCACCAGGTCGGCACCACTCGCCTGCCATTCCGCCAGTTCACGCCCGGTCACCACCTGATCGTCACGCGTCACCATATTGAGTTGGCGGGCAATCGCCAGGGCTGTAATGGGGTGATCGCCCGTAACCATAGCCACCTGAATGCCGGCCGCGTGACATTTGGCCACCGCTTCGCGTGCCTCGGGCCGCAGCGGATCAACCAACCCCACTAAACCCGCCAGGGTTAAAGTGGGCAAATCTGCTTCGGTTACCGTTTCCCCCACTTCCGCAAAAGCAACAGCCAACACACGATACCCTTCACTTGCCAGCACGGCCACATCATCGGCCGCTACACGTTGGTGGTGTTGTGATAACATTGGACCGATTACTTCCAGCGCACCTTTACAAGCGTAGAAACGTTTGCCGTTGTAATGGAAAAATGCTGCGCTGTATTTGCGTTCGGACTCGTAGGCAATGAGCTGCTGCCGCTCAACTCCCTGCATCAATCGTTCCGGCTCCGTGCCCGACTTAAACAGGGCCGCATGCAGGGCTACATCAACGGCATCGCCCGAGTGAATCCATTTACCGTTTGTGTGTGTAAGGGCTCCTTCACTGCTCGCCAGCGCGCACCGGAAAAAAAGCTGTAACTCCGGTTCGTCTGCCGGCAACGGGCGACCATCGACATGCCGAATCATGCCGTCACCCGAGTAGCCGGCACCGGTGGCCAAAAGTTTTGCGTTGGACAGCCAGACGGCCTTAACCGTTTGTTCATCAACGGTGAGTGTACCGGTTTTGTCGGAAGCAATCCACGTGCAACTGCCAAGACCTTCCACAGCCGGTAGTTTTCGCACGATAACCTGACGCCTGGCCATGGCTCGCGTGCCAATGGAAAGTGCAACGGTAAGCGCCACGGGCAGCCCTTCCGGGATGGCGGAAACACCCACCGCCACCAGGAAAAAGAACAACTCGTTCCAGGGCATACCGCGCCACCAACCAATAAGGCCCAGGAATACACACGCGATGAGCACCAGCCAACTGATGCGTCTGGCAAATACCTGCATCCGCACCACCAGGGGTGGCGGCTCCGGGTCGGGCAGTGTGAGTGTTGCGGCAATCTTGCCGATTTCGGTTTTGATGCCTGTGGCAGTAACAATGCCCTTGCCTCTTCCCTTCTGCACCGTGGTGGACGCAAAGGCCATGTTGCGTTGATCGCCCAACAGGGCGTGTTGATCCGTCAGAACCCCTGCATGTTTTTCCACCGCCATCGATTCGCCCGTTAGCACTGCTTCGTCCACCGAAAGGCCATGCGCTTCCAAAAGACGCAGGTCAGCCGGGACTTTCATACCGGGCTCAAGCAACACAAGATCGCCCGGCACCAACTGCCACGACTCGATGAGATGAATTTGCGCCTCGCGGATGACACGGGCGGTCATGCGTATCATGGAGCGAAGGGCTGCCGCACTTTCCTCAGCCCGCCACTCCTGATACGTACCCAGGATGGCGTTGAGTACAATAATGAAAAAAATGAAGGTGCCATCTTGCCACTCGCCCGCCACACACGAAATAGCGCCAGCCGCGATGAGCACATAAATCAGCGGGCTAAAAAACTGGTGAAGGAAAATCTGGAGTACCGACTTGCCGCGTGGCTCGGGAATGCGGTTGTACCCATATGTTTGAATACGTGTCGCTACTTCACCCTGTGAGAGGCCAGCCACAGGTGATGTGACAAAGGCTTTGATTACCTCTTCGGGCGAGAGAACGAACCAGGGTTTCATCGTCCGGAAGGTAAAGCAACTCCGGCACCGGTAGAATGACGATAGTCAGGATTTTGGGATTTTCAGGACATCATAACGACAAGGTTCACAGCACTATCGCTCTCGGCCAAAATGATAGCCTACGTGAATTTGGTAGCGAAACCCATAGCTCCAGGTATCGATCTTTCCATCTCGCTCCACCGTCTCACCCGACACCAGGTCTTCGAGTGCAGGGAATCGATCGATCAACCCCTGAAGTATTTCATTCTGGATCTCTCCAGGATCCGAACTGAAGGTACCATCGAGTGTCATTTTACCACGGTAGTTGGATATGGAAGGGCCGATAAATACCAGATCGATTGCCCATCGGTTATTAAGAATAAACTGATAGCCCAATTGCACACCCGTGTTGACTACGTACAATTTAGTATCTAACGAGCCGAACTCTTTTGTACCATTAAAATCAATCTCCAGGTCGCGGTCATTTGAAAAACTCAGGTAAGACAAGTAGGGGCCAATGTAAACGCCATGCGGGGCCGGATATTTATTTTCCTTCTTCAAATAAAACCGATACTCGAATCCGAATTTTTAACCAGACGCTCGAACGTCACGATTGACAAAAATGCCTTTACCGAAGTTGATAATGGTTGGAAACTGCTGTACGCCAGCAGTGAAGGCCATCGATTGGTTAGGTCGGGTTACACGCTCGTAGGAAAAAACGTAAGACCGCTCATACAAATTGAAAGAGGTGAAGTCAAACTTCACGGTATTATTCCGAACCGGGCCGGCCAGCGAATCTTGTCCGTATGCCAAAGGAGCAGCAAAAAGAAAAAGGGAAAGAAATAGGGCGGATCGCATACGCAATGTTTTTAATTGAACAAAACTAAGAGTTTGCTCAAGCGTTTGGAATTTAATGGTCGTTTTATTTGATTGCTGACAGACCTATGCGGTTTTACTTCCTTCGTTCACTGCTTCATTGTTGTTGGTTGGGCTTGATCTTTTCGTCAACCGCCTGCGAGCAGGCTATGGAATCGAAGACCGTCAAACAAGTCTACAATGCCACCTATATAGGGTCAGTTTCGTGCCAGAACTGTCATACCCGGCAATGGCAGGACTGGCAGCTCTCCGATCACTATCGCGCCATGGCGCATGCACATGACAGTACAGTGCTCGGTGACTTTAGCGGAGTTAGCCTCTCGGCCGATGGTATCACGAGCCGGTTTTTTAAACGAGACGGCAAGTTCTTTATCCATACGCAAGGAGACGATGGTAGATATCACGACTATCCGGTACTGTATACGTTTGGTGTCTTTCCCTTGCAGCAATATCTGATCGAGTTTCCCGCAGGCCGGCTGCAGGCCACACGCCAAAGCTGGGATGAACGGGAAAAGAAATGGTTTCATCAATATTCTGGTCAAGTGATTTCTCCACACGATTGGCTTCACTGGACGGGCAATGGACAAAACTGGAATACCATGTGCGCCAGTTGTCATTCCACCGAGCTCCGAAAAAACTATGACTTTGCATCCGACCGGTATGCCACCACCTGGAAGGAGATCAACGTAGGGTGCGAAACGTGTCACGGGCCGGGTAGCCGGCATGTGGAATGGGCTAACCAAAAAAATCCGGCTCCAATGCACAATGCCGGCCTGTTTTACGGCCAAGAGGCCAACCCGGAATTACAACTGAACACCTGCGCACCGTGCCATGCGCGAAAAGCCGACATCAGCGCCATTCCGATGCAGACTGCCGAACTGCTGGATGACCTGATACCCCAGTTGATCAGCCATGAATTTTATTTTGCCGATGGCCAGATTGATGATGAGGACTATGAGTATGGGTCGTTTGCGCAAAGTAAAATGTTCCACCGCGAGGTGCGATGCAGCAACTGCCATAATCCGCATTCTGGAAGTTTGCTTGCCACTGGCAACACCTTGTGCATGAGCTGCCACGAACCCCGGTACAACAGCCGCGAACATCACTTCCATGCGGTGAACACCGAAGGCGCCCAGTGCATCAGTTGCCACATGCCGGTGAAAACGTATATGGGCAACGACCATCGCAGAGATCATAGCTTTCGGATTCCCCGCCCCGATCAATCCGTAAAATTTGGAACGCCCAATACGTGTACAGGCTGTCACACCAAAAAATCAAATCAATGGGCCGCCACTACCATTGCGCAGTGGTATGGCCCCTCCCGGGCCTACCATTTTTCAGACGACCTGCTGCCGGGTAGTCAATTAAACGAGAACAGCGAGCCTCACTTGCACAAATTGCTGGCCGACACGACCCAGCCGGCTATCGCCCGTGCAACAGCCGCGCATTACCTGGGCAGCCTGCCTACTGCGACCAGCGCAGCCGGATTGGTTCGGGCGCTGGCCGATGCGAAAGCAATCGTACGGTACAATGCGCTGCGGGCGTTGGAAAAGTTTCCACCTGATGTTTGGCAATCGGCAGCTGCACCGCTGCTGGCCGATCGTGTGCGGGCGGTGCGCATCGCAGCAGCCGACTTATTTCACCCCTATGGCATTGCCCGCGTGCCGGCACCCCACCAGGCGAGCTACCAGCAGGCCGATGCGGAGAACCGGCAGTACCTGAATTATCAAACCGACTTTGCCGTGGGCAATGTGATGCTGGCTGATTACGAAATGCAGGACAACGATCACCTGAATGCCATTATTCATTATGTGCGCGGCCTGAAAAAAGACAGTTTGATGAATTATGCGCGGCTGAATCTTTCGGCAGCCTACAGTCAGGCCGGCAAAAATGACGAGGCCCTGCGCGTAATTACTGATGCCCTGGCCGTGGATGCCAAAAATGATCGCATTTATTACAATCTCGGATTGCTCCATTACGAAATGGGTAACCCCGACCGCGCGGCCGAAAGTTTCGCTGCTGCGGTTAAACTGGGTACTCATAACACAGGTGTTTACTACAATTATGGGCTACTTCTTCAGCAAATGAATAAAGTAAAGCAGGCCGAGGCCATCTGGCGCAAGGGGTATGCCCTTCAACCCGATGCCGTCAACATCAACTATGCGCTCGCGACTTTATACCTGCAATAAAACCGGATCGATCAGGCCCGCCTGCATGCACACATCATTTTTGAGCAAGACCCCGGCAATCCGCAGTACGCGCCATTACTGACCCGGCTTGGTTTTTTTCGAAACTAGCAGTTGAAGTTCATTCCTCTGAAGTTCCGCTGGCAACCACAATGGGAATTCAATCGTGCGGCAACGAACCAATGACTAGCAGAGCAATCAACACCATTATGAGATAGGCCAATAACAGGGCTGGCGTGAAAAACCTGGTGGAGGAGTACTGATCAAGCAGTTTCATTACCTGGATATGCCGGTATACCGAAAGCGCAAGGCCAAAAAACCCGGATAGCAGCAGGGTGAGACCAATCACGCGGGGCGTGATAAAACCAAGCAGGGGCGGCCGATGGTTCTGGGTCAATTGCGCTTCCAAAAACTTAAAGAGCGCAAAGCCGAAGGTCATCAACGTGGTGGAGGTACGGACCCACGCCAGCAAGGCCCGTTCCTGCGCCAGCCGGGCACGGTCAACACTCAGCTCTTCTTTTTTTACTTTCTTTTTCTTGTCAGGAGTTTTACTACTGTCCTTCGTTGGCGGGTTATCCACTTCAATTTCCATCGTTTCAACTGATAGTTTCGAAAAATTATACAACAGCTGGCACATTGAAAAATGCCGCAGGTCAAAAAAGCTGTTGAAAATGTGTACGGGGTTACTAAAAAAAAGCTAATTTGAACGCAATCACCCCGCTATGTCATTACTTCGGAGATGTGGACACATTCATTGATGATCTACTTCGAATGCATCGGGCTAAAGCGGAAGAATACACCGAAAAATTCAAGCAAGCCACCAACTTCGACCCCGATTTTTACTCGATGTCACTAGCTCCTAAAGAAATCATATTTTTTCACATGCAACTGGCGCAGTTCCGCCAAGAAGAACGCTATCAAACCGTTTACCGGGAACTGAATGCTTTGGTTGATCCTCAGATTGTGCGGCTGTTCGCACCTTATGTGGGGCTTAACGATCAACACGAGCTGGCCGCGCGCTTCTTCGATCAGGCCCGTGACATGTTTTACTCTCGGATTACGGAGGAGAATATGAACGAGCCATTTTTACGCAACTTAATTGATGACGTTCGGGCATTAATCAAGGACTTGATGCATCAGCCTGGCCATGGCAGTTAAACGAACGCGTTTAGTAGCTTATCTACTTTTTTCAAACATTTGCCACGGCCAAATGGGGCTAACTCGCTCAGTGAATTATAACTCCTATTGAAAATGAAAAAAATACTTGCCCTTGTTGTGTTTACTTCGTTGTTATTAGTCTCTTGCTCTAGGTCCAAGACGTCCGTGTCGCCCGAAGAGGCACGCGCACTGGCTAAAGAAGCCTATATCTATGGTAATCCGCTGGTCGATAACTATCGTATTATCTATAACTACTTTGTGGATAGTGCCAATCCGGAATTCAAAGCACGTTTCAACACGGTTCGAAATATTCCGAAAGTGTATACTCCCGAAGATAAGGCTGTTCAAACACCAAACTCAGATACCCCCTACTCCATGGCATGCCTTGATCTACGGGCCGAGCCCGTGGTGATCACCGTACCGGCCATCGAAGAGAACCGTTACTTCTCCATTCAACTGATTGACGGGTTCACCCATAACTTCTACTACATCGGTAGCCGCACGACCGGAAATACCGGAGGCAACTATTTGTTTGTTGGCCCGGATTGGACGGCCGATCTGCCTGCCGGTTTCACCGAAGTGGTACGTTGCGAAACGCAATTTGCCGTTGCGGTAATTCGCACTCAACTCTTTGACCCTTCTGACCTGGAGAATGTGAAAAACGTGCAGGCTGGATATTCGGTCAAAACGCTATCGGCTTTTCGCCAGGAAGCAGCCCTTGCCCCGGCTAAAAAAATTGACTTTTTACAACCTCTGTCAAAAGAAGATCAGAAATCAAGCTTATTGTTTTTCGATCAACTTAATTTCTGGTTGCAATTCTGCACGGTTCATCCCAGTGAGAAAGAACTGATGGACCGGTTAGCCAAAATTGGCGTGGTACCTGGAAAAACATTTGACGCTGAAGCGCTGTCACCTGAACTAAAAGATGCGATGCTGGCCGGCATACAGGACGCCTGGAAGGCACTGGACGACTTGCGCGCAGGTGACATCAAGAGTGGGCGCGTCACCAGTGGAGACTTGTTTGGAACCCGGGAATTTTTGAAGAACAATTACCTGTATCGTTTCGCGGGTGCAGTCATCGGCATCTACGGCAACTCGCACGATGAGGCCATGTATCCCTTCTATCTGAGTGATGCCAATGGCCAAGCGTTGGACGCATCAAAAAACACGTATACGCTTACCTTGCACCCTAAGGATTTACCACCGGTCAATTCATTCTGGTCGTTCACCATGTACGAAATGCCTGCCAGTCTGCTCACACCTAACCCTGTTGATCGCTACCTCATCAATTCACCGATGCTACCAAGGTTGAAAAAAAACAGCGACCAGACTATCACCCTTTACATCCAGCATCAATCTCCCGGAAAAGATAGAGAACCAAACTGGTTGCCTGCACCCAACGGACCATTCATGGTCGTGTTGCGCCTGTACTGGCCGAAGCCTGAGGCGATCAATGGCACCTGGAAACGTCCCGAAATCATTTCGACACCCTTGCCATAAAAACATCAAAAACCTAAATCGAACTGTGACATAAAAAGATTTATACTCGCAATGTCGGGCGCACTCTCAAGCGCGCTGTTGGCCAGTTGCACATCGAAACCGACCGACTCGTCAGAAGCCTCCGCCACGAAGGCCGACTCGGTTGACAAAAAAGTATCGGCCCGCCCTGCTCACGGGGGCTACGAAGGTGAAGACGGCCCACAAGCCTGGGCTACGCTTAGCCCGGCTTACGCGTTTTGCGGCACGGGACAGTCGCCCGTTAATTTTGTAAAAACAGATGCCAGAGGCGGGGCCACGTGGCGGCTGGATTACAAGTCAACTTCTCTACGCATCGCGCACAATGAACACATGGAAGACATTATCGACAACGGGCACACGATTCAAATTACCGTGGACGAAGGCAGCGCGTTCACATTTGCCGGTAAACACTACCATCTGAAACAGTTCCACTTTCACACCCCCGGTGAGCATACACTTGACGGGCAGCATGCCCCGATGGAAATACACGTGGTACACCAGGCCGATAACGGCACACCGGCTGTGGTAGGCGTTTTATTTCAGGAAGGAACCACCCCGAACCCCAACTTTGAAAAGATTATCGCCAACCTGCCCAGTGCCAAGGGCGAAAGCAAACACATTACCGATGTGAACTGAAATTCGGGTATGCGCTCAATTCGATCCTGGGTTTCTGTACCCGATGGCTAACCACAAACTGACGATTTTGGCCACGATGCAACTGGTGCGAAACCGGAACGTGCCCATGCTTATGGAAACCTATCGGGAGGTGACGCAGAAAATTGAAACAGCCCTGCTGCCATTATGGGCCGAATTTATTGGCCTGGCACATAACCAGCTGCTGGCCTTGCGCTACTTTGAGATGATTCGGAACATGTTCTTTTCCCGCATCACCGACAACACGCTTCACAATGATTTCCTGGTTATGCTGGCACCCGAAGCAAAGGGACTTGTGCTGGACCTAAACCGGACCTAACCACTTTTTTACGGGCAGTACGTCAGCTTTTGCAAATTAGACGTAGCCGTTCACTCCTGCGCAATTCGTTTCTGATTAAGTTTGCGATATTCGTAACTCAAAACCCTATCAATCAATCCATGAAAGCATTACTACGTTTGGTACTTCTCGGTGTCATAACCTTGGGAATCGCTTCGTGCAATCCTCCTACAGCAGAATTAGCCACAGCCGTTCCCGGTCAGTTGGATCGTACGGTTCTGCCAATCAAAGAACCCACGTATCCCGTCATTACCGAACTGGATGCACGAAATGCAAAAGCGCCCGCCCGGTTTGAGGCAAAAAAGCCTGATCAGGCGCCTAATGTGGTGATTGTGTTGGTCGATGACATCGGATTCGGTCATTCGAGTGCCTTTGGTGGTCCCATTCAAATGCCCACGCTGGAGAAACTGGCCGCTAACGGATTGAAGTATAACCGGTTTCATACTACGGCCTTGTGCTCACCTACCCGCACGGCTCTGCTAACGGGCTACAATCATCATTCGAACAATGCCGGTGCCATCATGGAAGTAGGTACTGCGTTTCCGGGTAATACCGGCATCCGTCCTCAATCCATAACTCCTGCCGCTCAAGTGTTGCGCATGAACGGGTATAGCACGGCTGCCTTTGGAAAGTACCATGAGACGCCCCCCTGGGAAGCATCTGTTTCGGGGCCGTACGACCGCTGGCCTACCGGCTCTGGGTTCGATAAGTTTTACGGATTCATTGGTGGCGAAACAAACCAATGGCACCCCATGGTGTATGACGGCAACACGCGCGTCTACCCAAATGTGGAGGACCCCAACTATCACTTTACCACCGACATGACGGACCGTGCTATTGCCTGGATGAACACATAACAATCCTTGACCCCTGAAAAGCCCTTTTACCTGTATTTTGCCACCGGTGCCACTCATGCTCCGCACCATTCGCCCAAAAGCTATATCGAAAAATACAAGGGCAAGTTTGCGCAGGGCTGGGATAAAGTGCGCGAAGAAACACTGGCTCGCCAAAAGAAACTTGGCGTGGTGCCTGAAAATACCGTGCTGGCACCCAAACCCGAAGCCATCAAAAACTGGGACGACCTGACAGCCGATGAGAAACGCCTCTTTGAGCGTCAAATGGAGGTATTTGCCGGATTTGCCGAACACACCGATTATGAAATCGGTCGCCTCGTGGCTGCTTTGGAAGAACGTGGTGAACTGGAGAATACCATTTTTCTGTACATCGTGGGCGACAATGGATCTAGTGCAGAGGGAGGCATGATCGGTATGTTTAACGAAAACACCTATTTCAACGGTGTCCAGGAAACGCTCGACATGCAGCTTGATAAAATTGACAAGCTGGGTACGGAAGAAACCTATAACCATTTTGCCGCTGGCTGGGCTGTGGCGGGCAACACGCCTTTTACCTGGACCAAACAGGTAGCCTCCAATTTTGGCGGTACCCGAAATGGTATGGTAATGCATTGGCCAAAAGGCATACAGGCAAAAAATGAAGTTCGTTCTCAGTTCCATCATGTTATCGATGTAGCACCCACGGTGTATGAATGCGTAGGCGTTCCCGCACCTCGTGTTGTAAATGGAATCGAGCAACGCCCCATCGAGGGCGTAAGTATGAAGTATTCGTTTGACAATGCCACTGCCGCTGATATCAGAAAAACACAGTACTTCGAAATGATTGGCAACCGGGCTATTTACCATGAAGGTTGGTTTGCCGGCACCATCCACAAAGCACCTTGGGAAGCTAAGCCCCGAAGGCCATTGACCGAAGATATCTGGGAACTGTACAACGTAAATGAAGACTTCAGCCAGGCGAAAAACGTAGCCGCTGAGAACCCGGGGAAACTTGAGGAGCTGAAAAAGAAATTCATGGATGAAGCCGTGAAGTACAACGTATTACCGATTGACGATCGTGGAATTGAACGACTCGATCCGGCTATTGCTGGTCGGCCTGACCTGATGAACGGAAAAACATCGCTTACTCTTTATGAAGGCGCAACCGGCATCCCCGAAAATGCGTTCATCAATATCAAAAACACCTCGCTTACCATAACCGCGCAAGTAGATGTTAAAGCCAATACAAATGGAGTAATTGTATGCCAGGGGGGCGACTTTGGTGGTTGGACATTTTATGTATTGGATGGCAAGCCGGCCTACTCCTACAATTGGGTAGGGCTTGAGACATTTACCGTTACATCCAACACAAAGCTTCTGCCCGGTAAACACACCCTTAGGTTTGATTTCGCCTATGAAGGTGGCCGCGGAGCTGGCGGCATAGCATCCATTTTTATCGATGATAAAAAAGTGGCGGAGGGAAAAATCGAAAAAACAAACGCCAACACGTTTGGTATCGATGAATCGGCTGACGTTGGAGTAGATGAAAATACACCCGTGTATCCACCCTATAAGGGCAAGGAGAAGTTCACCGGAAAGATTGAAAAGGTTGTGATCAGTACCCGATCTTAAAAGACATAAACCTTTGCCAATGAAAACGAAAAGATTAGTGCTTGTGTTCATTGCACTGGCAGCTTCGCTTGTTGCTTTTGCCCAGAACGAAAACCTGACCCTGGCTATTAGCGCAGCCGATGAGGCGAACAACGAAAAGCTCAAAGCGTACATCTGGAAACGCAAATCGGACGTCTCCGTGGATGGTCAGGTTAAGCTGACCACGATCACCGAGTTTAGTTTTGACGACCAGGGAAAACTGCAGGCCAAGCTCGTGGATGCTGAAAGCAGCGTGGAGCAAAAACGCGGTATCCGCGGAAAGATGCAGCAAAACGCAGTGGATGATAAAGCGGAATATGTTCAAAAAGCTCTGGAACTATCCGTGGCCTACACGTTTATGACCAAAGGCCAATTGATGGACTTTTTCTCCAAAGCCACCGTTACGGAAAGCGGTGAAACCCTTGAAGCCACGGCCGCAGACGTGTATGTCAAAGGTGACAAACTCACGCTGCTGATCGACAAAAAGACAAACCTGTACGTGAAAAAGACGTTTAGCAGCCTGCTCGGGAAAGACCCGGTGAGTGGTGAAATCAATTACGAGAAGTTCAGTTCCGGCATCAATCACGGAACCACCACCGTACTGGATATGCCTGCCCAGAAAATGAAAATCAACGCGGTGAATCAGGACTATACACAGCGAGTCAAGTAAAGTGGTCCGTCTTTTGAAGCGAGGGTTGGTGGGCTTCGCCCTGGTGGTAGCAACGGCCTCCCCCGCCCACTCACAGACCAATGAGCAGCTTTGGTTTGAGTATATGCTGAATTATCCGTTTGCCAACTCCTGGAATGTGGAGTTGGCTGGCACGTACAGCACGGCATTTACCTCACCCCGATGGCGGGCATTCGATGTACAAGTTACACCCGAGTACGCGTTGAGCCAAAACGTGGACCTGATGGGTGCCCTGTTGGTGAGCAATACCTTTCAAAACCAGTCGCTGGAAACACTCGAGATTCGCCCTATGGTGGGCGCCCGATTTCACTTCACTCCCAACAGGCGAATACTTACCCGTTTGCTGGTGCGTTTCGAGCAACGCAATTTTCAAAATCAGGAAACGGGAGAATGGAGCGAGAGTAATCGGAGCCGTTTGCGCGCTGAATTTTTGATTCCATTCAACAAGCCGACCATGTTTTCAGGGGATCATTTGTGGTACGGTATACTGGATGGCGAAGCTTTTATTGTCATGGACCAGGACGTGGAGGAGCGATTTGCCAATCGAGTGAGGATTCGCAACGGCATCGGGTATCGCATCAGCTATTCGTTCAGGGTTGAATTCGTGTACACCCTTCAAAAAAGTCGAAACACGCTGGAGGACTCCTTTTCTACCACCGACCACATATTCCGGGTTCGCGTCAAACACTTCCTGCGAAAGGTAAAACCCACGACCGCCTCGGGAGTCGGTAACTGAAGTCTCCTTTACTTTTTTCGTTTACGCGGGAACTTCTTGAAGATCTTAGCGGTGTAATCAGCAATCAAATCCTCGATATCGTCCGTAGGCTTAAACGTCTTATTCACCAGGCCGGACCAGACTATTTTACCGCTGGAGGCATCGTACATCATATATTTCAGCATTCCGTTTTCCTCCGTGCTAGCGGTAATTTTTCCTCCGGCCACCGGCCCCGCGGCCGACACATAGTAGCCGGGGCCACCCACGCCAACCCCTACGGAAAGTGTCGGGCTTTGAGAATAGCGCGTGATCTCCTCTACCGAAGTAAAGAACATGAAGATGGCCTGCGGGCGAAGCGTGTCCTGCCGAAAACCGAGCGCTTTCAACTCCGTGTCTGCGCGGTAGGTAATGAATCCACCAAAAATCTTGTCCTTCCGGTAACGATTGAGCACACTGTCGTCTGGAGCGAGCCAGGCATACGTGGTGAACCGATCAAAGTCCAGGCGGGTGTCGTAGTCTGTTTTCACGGATTGTGCAACCGTCTTGCCGGAGGTAAACAAAACCGCGAGCAGGAAAAAAATGCGCATCATTTCTATTTGTTTGGTAAACACGACTCCATTTTACAATTCTACTGCCGCCATTTTGGTGGCAAACCGCTGAGCCAGAATGGTACCCAACAGCGAGGTCACGACCATCAGAACCAGAATGCTGTTCAGTAAGGCACTGTCAATCAGGCGCTCCCCGGCAGCGTTCATGCTTTCATAGGCCACCAGCGCCACCGCCAGAGTTGAGGAAACCTACGGAATCGTGAGCGAACCGATCAGTTTTTTTGAAATTCCGTCAAACTTTAACAAGGTGCCCGCCCATTGGGCTGCCAGTATTTTCGTAACCACCAGCGTACCGGACACTCCCACGACCAATCCGAAGTGCTCGCGCACCGTTTGCAGTACCGTTTTGGGATCAATTAACACCCCTAATGAAATAAAGAAGGCTGGGATAAACAGCGTGTTGCCAAGTGTTTCCAGTTGCCCGCGGATGCCTTTGTTGGGCAATGTAGAGCTAACGGCCAGGCCGGCCAGAAATGCCCCCACAATCGAATCCATGTTAACCAGCTCTGCCCCCTGCGCAGCCACAATAACGACCAGCAACAAAAAGATCAACTGTTGAGCTGGGTCGTCCCCGAGTCGTTTAAACACATTATTGCCCAGCCAGCGAAAGGAGATGATCACCCCGGGGATGAACGCAACAATGAAAATTAATTGAATGAAAAACGCACTCCAGACAAATCCGGTGGTGTGAATGGGTAGACAGATGGCAAACATTACCAGTGAGGTAATATCCGTTATGGCCGTAGCGCCTACGGTAACGGCAACGGCCTCGCGTTTGGCCACCCCCGCGTTGATCATGATGGGATAGGCAATGACCGAGTGAGAGGAGAAAAGAATACCGATCATCAACGAAGTGAGAAATCCATAACCGAAAACAAAGCCAAGCACGATCCCCCCGATCAGGGGCAAGGAAAACAAAAAGCCAGCCAACAGCATCGACTTCCGGATGTTCCTCTTGAGATCCTCAATTTCAATGTCAAGGCCCGAGAAAAAAAGCAGCAGGAGTTTGCCGAGGATAGCGAAAATCATGAGCACCTCGCCATTCTCCCGAAACAGGTGAAGGCCACGCGGACCAAAGGCAACGCCTATCGCAATAAGAGCCAGCACTCCGGGCAGACGGAATCGTTGAAAAATCCTTGGTACCAGCAAAACGAGGCCAAATGCAAGCGCAAAGCGCACCAAGGGTGATAAACCATCAAAGGCCAGTTGGACGTCATCGATCATGGGCAGTACCGGGCTAGATCAAAACACATTTAAATATTTCACAAGTTTACCACCTTACTTCACCACCAGTGCCCGGTGATAACGCGATCCTATCCCAGCACTGTCGAAAAATAAACAAATTGCCTATGCCGATCAAAAGAATCGGACAGTTAACCCAGCCCGAAACATAGCTCAACTGCCATACACCAGTAAACGTAGACGGATGCGTTGATTTACCTCTTCGTGATAGAAATCATATTTTCTTAGACCTCAAGAAAGTTAACTTTGCTTAATAAAACTCTTAACCATGTTACGAAAGCTAAACTTTTTTCTCGTCATAGCCGCCCTGTGTGGTATGATATGGAGTTGCTATCCTGCTGGCCCCGACTACGCAGAGGATTTAGATGTCGTGTTCACTTCGTTTGACGAAGAATACGACTTTAAGAGCAAGTCAACCTACGCCCTGCCCGATAAGATTGTCACCGATGTTGAGATCGATAACGGTGACACCACGTATGTTTTCATGAAGGATGCTTTTGCTCAGCCCATCTTGCAAGCGATTGAGCGGAACATGACGGCCAACGGCTGGACGAAGATTACGCCCACGCCCGTTAATCGTCCGGACATTGTGGTGACTCCTGCCGCACTTTCATCAACCACGTACTTTTACAGCTACTGGTATGACTGGTGGTATGGATATGGCGGATGGTATGGCGGATATTGGGGCTGGTACTATCCCCCCTATTACACCGTTTCAAGCTATACAACGGGATCTCTCATCATCACGATGGCCGATCCAAAAGTAGAATCTCCGATCAGACGCTCGCCCGCCACCTGGGTTGCGGTCGCCAACGGTTTATATGTGGGCACCTATGATGTGAATCGCATTAACACAGCCATCGATCAGGCCTTTGCTCAGTCCCCTTACCTTAACACAAAATAACCGAGCCATGAAAAAGTTAATTATCCTCGCTTTCGCTCTGTTTATTCTGGCTCCCGTGTCCTGGGCACAGACTCAGACGGCCGTAACCTATTCGATGGGGTTTGGCACCGGTGACTTGGGCGATTTTGTAGAGAAGCCAAGTTTTCGGGGTATTGCGATCGACTATCGCAAGATGGTTCAACCCAATATCGGAGTAGGATTCACACTCGGATGGAATGTGTTTTATGAAGAAAAGTCATACGCTACTTACACGGTAGACAATTCTTCACTCAGTGGCAAACAATACCGGTATAGCAACCAGTTTCCCTTGCTGCTGGCCGGCAACTACTACCTCAAACCCGGGGAATCATTAAATCCGTATGTCGGCTTGGGGGTGGGCACCATGTATACCCTTCGAAACACGGATATGAACTTGTACACCCTGGAGCAGGATGCGTGGCATTTCAGTGTAACACCTGAAGTAGGTCTGCAATACTCCATCGATGACTCAACTGGTCTTTTGGTTGGCCTCAAATACGTCAATGGCTTTAAAGCCGGTGACTTTGATGCCGGGCAAAACTATTTGTCTCTAAATGTAGGTTTGGTTTTCCACAAATAGCCAGCGTCAGCAGCAAACAAGGGCAGCACGCCCTGTGAATTTTGACGATGTAGGGCATTGTGGGGATAGGTTTTCTAATGCAATGACTTTTTTCAACATCCGATAATGAAACAGGGTTTGCTGCTCTTTCTATTTCTGGCAACACTTAATCCGGTTTTTTGGACAGGTGCTTATATCGCTGCTGGGCGATAAATTGAATTCAGGGAAGGTTGAATTCGGGCTCGATGGCGGAGCAAATTTTTTCTCACTGGCTGGCGTACCCGACTCGGATACAGCCACTGGCTTTCACCTTGGATTCTACTTTGATATCAAAACGAAACATCAATGGCTATTTCACACCGGGGTGATTGTAAAATCACCCCTGGGTGCCCACGGCTTGCCAGTCTACCCGTTGGGCAATCCGGACCTTGACCAGGCTTTCCAGGGAGGAATCGTAAGCCGAAATCTCAGGTGCTCCAATGTTCCGGTTATGATCAAGTATCCGTTCAGGAACCATTTTTATGCCGAGGGGGGCATTATACTGGGCCTGCTTTACAAGGCCTTCGACAAATTCGAAAACGATATTAACACCTCAAACGACCTGTCCTATACCGTGAACATTAAAGATCAGTTTCACCCGCTGGATGTCGGCCTGACCGCGGGTTTGGGTTATCGGCTTCTCCGGGGCAACGGCATGAACCTGGGCATACGGTATTATTATGGTGTGGTGGATATCGTGGTGGACGATAACTCGCCCAACGTCTTCAACCGATCACTCTACCTGGCCGTAGGTATACCCATTGGCGCGGGCAAGGCGAGGCAGCGAGCGGAAGCGGACAATTGATGACACTTCAAAAAAATGAACTACACGTACATCGGAAAAAGTAACTCAACTGCGAAAAACAGACAGCAACATTAAATCTACACGCGAAATGAAAACCCCACGACACTTTATCTTTCTTGTTTTACTGAGCAGTGCAGCAAGCGCTCAGGTTTTTACCAACAAAGAAGTGGGCAAGAAAAATCAAGTCTTGATTGACAGCCTGAAAACAACCGATTACCCGTATTCACTTCCGATTTGGGGGGATAAGGCAACCAAGGCTGGCTACGCCCTGCCCTATTCCGCGGGTATCAGCGTTCAGTATTTCTGGCAAGAATCGGCCGTTCTTATTGACAACCTGAATGTAGGGTTCAACAATAACACGATGTATAATCTGGACGGTCTGGTACGCTTCGATGAGGCCAAAGCGGTAGCCAGTTCCGTAACGGTAAGGCCGGATGTCTGGGTGTTCCCTTTTCTCAACGTGTATGGCATACTCGGCAAAGCGCAAGCGTCAACTGCCGTAAACTTTGGCGTGTGGGTTCCGGATTCAACCGGGGTTGAAAAAGAGATATTAAATGCCGGCTCTACGGTTGACTTTAACACAACTGCCTTCGGCATTGGGGCAACGCCAACCATTGGTGTTGGCGGTGGATTTTTGGCACTCGATATGAACGTGGCCTGGGTTGATGTTCCCCAGTTGAGCAAGCCTGCGCGCACCTTTGTTTTCGGCCCCCGCTTCGGAAAAAATTTTAAGCTGAAGAAGCCCGAACAATCCGTTGCCGTATGGGTGGGTGGATTCCGCGTCTCCATCGCAAGCGAAACGAATGGGTCGCTGGCCCTGGCCGAAGTTCTTCCCGGAGGTGGTACTGAAATGGGTGGCCGAATTGATCAGGAAATTCAACGCGTGGGCGATGCCCAACAACAGGTGAATACCTGGTGGAGCAATTTAAGCCCTCTTGAACAACAAAACCCGGTGAACAAGGCGAAATTTGAGGCCGCCAATCAGGCGCTCGCCCGCGCTGGTGAATTTCTCTCAGCGGCTGATGCACCGGTTAATAGGGTGGCCACGTCAACGGTTCAACGCCATGGATAAAACCGTAAAGGATGCCTGGAATTTCATTATTGGCGGACAGTTTCAGTTGAACAAACACGTGCAGTTTCGTTGTGAGGTGGGCTTGCTGGGCTCCCGAACACAGGTGATTACGGGCATTCAATACCGGTTTGGATTATAAGCCAGGCAGCTCTTCCATTTGGAAACGCCCAATTGGATACCATGATGATGTTTGGTGGCAATGTGCTGGTCTCACGAAATTTCGTGACCACCTACGGAAATTGATCGCAACCATCTAATCTTTTTGGACACCGATTGCCCATACCGTTTACTAATGTATTGATCTTCAATTCATTTTCGATTCGTTTCAACTTGGTACGGTCATTGGAATAGGGGTTTCTGACCCATGTCTAAAACCCTCATCACCATGAGAAGTACCAAATCGTATGATCGCTGGATTGAAATCGGCTACCATCAACTGGCCAACACTGGCCCAGAAGGAATACATGTCGAGGAGTTATCACGACTGCTCGACCTGAACAAATCAGGTTTTTATTACTACTTCGGCACACGGGAGACCTACTTCGAGCATCTCGCCAATTTCCACATCAGGCAATCGGTGCTCCTGTTGGATCGGTTAAAGCAACGCCTGATACTGGCCAGCAGCTTCCGCCCATTGTTTGACGAATTCAAGTTGTTCTTACTGGTTCATCGTCAGATGCTCCTTTCTCACAGATTCCCCTGTTTTGCCACTGCGTTTGACAAAGTGAACCACATGGCTGAACCAATCCTGGCTGACATGTAGATCACCCGTGCCACCCTATCTCTCTCAACGAATGTGGTGGCGAAATTCATTGCGCTGGTGCGTGATGCCTATCTCAGCAACTCAACCGGGCAAAGCCTGACCTGGGCATCCCTTGACGAGGCCATTGTCAATGCCGAAGACTTGATACGTCAACTCCAGTTAGAGCACACACAGGAAATCAGCATTCGCAGGTTCGTCTGATGGGAGTAGCTGGAATCAATCTCGGAATTTACCAACCACCACCAAGCGCTTTGTATAGGCGCACAGTTGAGATGAGTTGACTCTGTAACGCAATGGATTTCTCAAACTGTGAATTGTAGAGCTCGCGCTCGGCATCCAACACCTGCAGGAACGAGGTATACCCATTGTCGTAGAGTGCTTTGGAAAGCATCAGCGACTTTTCCGTTGCCGTTACCTGGGTTTGTCGGGCAGCAAACTCATTGCGGTAGGTACGAATCTCAGCCAGTGAGTTCTCCACTTCTGCAAATGCGCTTAGCACCGTGCGTTCGTAGGCAAACCCCACTTGCTGCAGCCGGGCGCGTTCGCCCTCTACCCTACGTTTATTTTGGTTAAAGCGAAAAATAGGGCCAGCCAACTGGCCGGTGACAGAACCCACAAAAGCATCACTCGAAAAAAGGTTCGATACCTCGGGACTGGCCACACCTAAAAACCCGGTAAGGCTCAGGGAAGGGAAACGAATAGCCACGGCTACACCGACTCGCTCAGTCTGGGCTACCAATTGCTGTTCAGCCGACCGGATGTCAGGCCTCCGTTCCAGCAATTCCGAAGGCAAGCCGCTGGGAATATCAACCGGCAGGTTCTGCACGTCATTCTCCAACCCGCGGGTAATCGGGGCATAGGTGCGCCCGAGTAAAACGTTGATTGCGTTTTCGGTAATGATGATTGCACGCTCCAGGCTATGCAACTGCGACTCGGCTGCTGCTGCAATTTGTTCGGCCTGCAACTTATCCAACTCCGACACTTGACCCTTTTCAAAGCGCAGCACAATAATGCGCAGGTATTCCTTCCGGGTTTCATACGTACGCTGCGTAATGGCCAGCCGTTCATCCAGGCCCCGTAGCTGGAAATACAACTCCGCCACCTGAGCGACTAAACTGATGTAAACCGACTTACGTGTTTCGTCTGTAGAGACCAGTTCTGCATAAGCCGCCCGGTTCGCATGACGCAGACGTCCCCAGATATCAATTTCCCAAGAGACGTTTCCCAGTAGTGAAACAGAATTACCGGGAAATCCTACACCAGCCTGAGAAGCAGACGAGCGAAACTCCGAGGCGCGGCCTTGGGCGCGGTAGTCGAGGAAGGGAAACAAGTTAGCCTGATTAAATCCAAGAATCGCTTTGGCTTCGTCAACCCGGGCGATGGCAATCTTTAAATCGTAGTTAGCCTCGATTGCCCCGCGAATCAAACGCTGCAGGGTGGTGTCCTGGTAAACGTCCCACCACTTCAGATTCGTGATCGAATCGGAAGAGGTTGGTGCCTGAACATATTTTTCAGGTTGTAGCGTGGTCGGGCGCGAATACTTCGGCCCCACCATACAACTGGCGACCATCATGAGTACTCCAATTCCTAACAGAACGCTCTTCATATCAATGTGCCGATTGGGTGGACGTTTCGGAAGCCGGCTTCTTTTTGCTGCCGATACTCTCAATAAAAACAAAAAGGGCGGGCACGACAATAACGCCTACTATGGTGGCGATGAGTGTCCCCATGAATACAGCCATACCCATTACTTTACGGGCCTCAGCTCCTGCACCTTCAGCGGTAAGCAAGGGCACCACGCCCAACATGAAAGCAAATGAGGTCATCAAGATGGGGCGAAGGCGAAGTTTAGCTGCCTCCAGTGCAGCCTCATACAGGGGCTTGCCCTGCTCGTATAACATTTTGGCGAACTCCACGATCAGGATTGCATTTTTCGCAGTGAGGCCGATTAGCATGACCAAACCAATTTGTGCAAACACGTTATTGACATAACTGGTGCTCCACAATCCACCCAACCAGAGTCCGAAGAAAGCACCCATTAACGCAGCAGGCACGCCCAGCAATACACTGAAGGGCAGTTTCCAGCTTTCGTATTGGGCAGCCAGAATCAGAAATACAAAAACGATTGCCATCAAAAACATAGTGCCCCCCGTGCCTTCAGCTGCCTTTTCCTGGTAACTCATATTGCTCCACGCATACCCGATCTCTTTGGGCATAGTTGCCGCTACCTCCTCGAGAGCTCGCAGCGCATCGGCTGAGCTATAACCATCCCTTGGCGCTCCTGAGATCTCGGCCGATCGGTACATATTGAATCGATTCGTATAGGACGGACCGGCAATGTCCTGGACATACACCAGCGTATTGAGCGGCACAATGTCACCCTTTCGGCTTCGCACATAATACCGACCAAGATCAAGCGGCTGCACACGGTCTTCGGCCTCCGCCTGCACATACACACGATACTGCCGACCAAATCGATTGAAGTCGTTAACGTAGGAACTGCCAAGGTAGGTGGAGATGGTGCTGGTCACTTCCGAGAGATCGATGCCCATCTTCTCAACCTTGTCATAATCAATTTCGATTCGCTTCTGAGGCACGTTGGCGCGATACAACGAAAAGATGCTTTCGATTTCCGGCCGCTTCTGAGCCGCAGCAACAAACTGCCGCGTTTGGGCATCCAAAAATTCCGGTGAGTTTCCAGAGCGGTCCTGCAACTGCAACGTGAAACCAGATGATGTACCCAATCCCTCAATCGGGGGCGGGCCAAAGGCTATTGCCGTGGCTTCCGTAATGGTGCTTCGAAAGGCCAGGTTGGTCTCCATTATTAATTGCTTTGCAGTCTTGGTTCGTTCTTCCCATGGTTTAAGTGAAACGAACACAAACGCATTGTTGGTCGAAAATGACTGGGTAAGTAAACTGTAACCCAGCACCATCGTGCTGTACTCAATACCTTCGACCTTATTGAGGATGGCTTCCACTTTCTTGGCCACCTCGTCCGACCGCTCCAGAGAAGATGCATCGGGCAATTGAACGTTGATGAGATAATACCCCTCATCCTCTTCCGGCACGAATCCGCCCGGCACCGCTCGGCCCAGTAAACCGGAGAACACCAAAACAATCACCATAATAAGTACTGAACGAATTGACTTCCGTGCCACGATACCCGCAACCCCCGTGTAGCCCAATGTAAATTTGTCGAACACGCGATTGAACCCGTTGAAGAACCGCTGAAGCAAGCCTTTGGATTCTTTTTTCGGTCTCAGAATAATAGCACTCAGTGCGGGGCTCAACGTGAGTGCGTTGAAGGCCGAAAACAAAACCGAGATCGCGATGGTAATGGCAAATTGCTGATACAGCCTGCCGGTGATACCACCCGCAAACGCGACTGGCACAAACACGGCAGCCAGAATCAATGCAATGGCCACCACGGGCCCACCCACCTCTTTCATAGCCTTCTGGGTTGCTTCGCGCGGATTCATACCATGCTCGATGTTGTGAATCACAGCCTCCACCACCACGATGGCATCGTCCACGACCAATCCAATCGCCAGAACCAATCCGAGCAGGGACAACACGTTCACCGAAAAGCCAAGCAAAGGGAAGATGATGAACGTGCCGATGAGACTTACGGGTACGGTTAACAGCGGAATAAGGGTAGCCCGCCAATCTTGAAGGAAAAGGAAGACCACCAGAATCACCAGTACTACTGCTTCAAAAAGCGTGTGTACAATTTCTTCGATACCAACCGAAACCGCTCGCGTGGTGTTCAGTGAAATGTCGTGCTTCAAATCATCAGGAAACCGACCTGCCAGTTCGTTCATGGTTTGCTCCACGCGGGCCGCCACTTCCAATGCATTTGAGCCCGGCATCTGATAGATTACGATGGTGGCGGCCGCTTTTCCATTCAAGCGGCTGGCTGAATTGTAGTTTTCCAGACCTAACTCAATTCGGGCTATGTCTTTAAGCCGCACAATGGCGCCTTCGTTATCGGCTTTGATGATGATGTTTCCAAATTCTTCCTCCGAAATCAATCGCTCCTGCAAGGTTACCGTGTAGGTGTATTCCACGCCTGCGGGTGACGGTGGCGCACCAAATTTTCCACCCGGTGCAATGGCATTCTGCTTTCGTACAGCATTGGCTACGTCATTTACCGTGAGGCCAAGCTTGGTTAGTTGTTCGGGCTTCAGCCACACCCGCATGGCATAGTCGGCACCACCAAACAATGCGATATCGCCCACGCCCTGCAGGCGCTTGAGTTGGTCGACAATATTGATGTTGGCGTAGTTATTAAGAAAAGCACCATCATACGTACCATTGGGGGAAGAAAGTCCTACCAGCATAACTGGAAAAACCAACGATTTTTTCGTGGTGACACCCATGGCCTTCACCTCTGAAGGCATTCGCGCATTGGCCTGCGACACCCGGTTTTGCGTAAGCATGTTCGCATTGTCCAGATCGGTACCAACTTCGAATGATACCGCGAGGGTCATGGAGCCGTCTGCCGCGTTTGTCGACTTCATGTACAACATCCGTTCCACACCGTTAACCTGCTGCTCAATAGGTGTGGCCACCGCCTGCTCCACATTCACAGCATTCGCTCCGTTGAATGAAGTCGTGATCTGGATCATCGGAGGGGTGATGTCAGGATACTTCGAAATGGGAATGCCCCGAAGGGTGATCAGTCCCATAATGATCATCAGGATTGAAATAACCATGGCCACGATGGGCCTGCGGATAAAAAATTCACTCATAAATTCGGCCGTGTTGGCAGTTTACTGGGGTTGCTGACTTTTTTCCGGCCATGCCATTTCCACAACTTCAATTTTTGAGTTCGGGGTTATAGCAGCCGTGCCGATGACCGCCACGCGTTCCCCTGGCTCCAGCCCTTTGGTGATGATCCAGGCATCATTGATTTTGGCACCCACCTCCACCACCCGAGCCTTGAGCGTGCTGGAATCGGTAACGGTAAACACCTGCGACAAAGTTTGCAACTGCATTACAGCTCGCTGCGGTACAAGAACGGCTTTAGGAAAAGTGCTCACCAACACGCGTGCCTTTACATACAGGCCAGGCCTCAACAATCCGGTCGGGTTGGGAAATGAGGCCTCAATGGTCAAAGTCCCGGTGGAGGGGTCAATTTCCCGGTCAGCAAAGTTCACTTCGCCCTGTTCCGGATAAATGGAACCATCAGCCAAAACGAGTTTAACATACCGTAAGTTTTGCCGCTCCGACTGACTGAGTTTCGAGATCCGAAGGTATTCGCGTTCACTAATCTGAAAACGAACACGCACGGCTCCAATGCTGGAGATCGTAGTGAGGATTGAATTTGACCCTGCGCGACTGGTATAATCTCCCACGCGCACATTCGAAATACCTACGATGCCGTTGAACGGTGCGTAGACTCGCGTATAACCCAATTCAATTTTTGCGTTCTGAAGCGAAGCCTCGGCCGCCCGCACGTGTGCCTTCGCGGCCTCAAACGAAGCCGTGGCATTGTCAAGGTCTTTCTTGCTTAAGGCGTTCATCTCAGCCAAAGGTTTCACGCGGCTGAGTTCGTTTTGTGCTCGCACAAGTTCAGTTTGGGCACTAGTGAGCGCACTTGCCTCCCGGTCTACCCGCGTCTGGTATTGAACATCGTCAATCACATACAGTAGATCCCCCTTTTTCACCATCGACCCTTCTTTAAAATTTACCGAGGTAACCCACCCTTCGGACCGCGAACGAATGTCAACATCGGACTGGCCGTAAACCTGCGCAACGAAGTCTTCGTACAAGGGAACGTCCTCCTGCACGGCTTTGATTACATTGACCTTAGCTGGCGGCAATACCGGTACTTCTGTTTTTTTGCAACTGGTTAAGCAACTGCTCGCCACTAAAACCATTACAACGTGTACCTTGCTGTCGCAGAAAAATATTTTCATGAGCTCCAAAAATTATTCGTGAGTAGTTTGTTTACGATGCACCAATGACCTATATGAGCATTGAGTCAAATATAAGTAAAATCGGTCTTCAGCCATTCCGGATTTTTTTAGGGTTTCGCCAGTTGTTTGATTTCATCTTCCATTTCAATAGCCCGGTCCAAATAGACCTTATCCAAATCAACCTTAGTGACGAATGCCGAATAAGCCATCATTGCAGCCAGCCGCGTCAAATCCGATGCCCAGGCAGGTATGTATTGGGGAGGAGCCAACCACCCGCTCTCAAATAGTGGATTCAGGCGCAAGGCATCCGCCATCGTTAACCGGCCTGCAAAAAGGTTGCGAACCAGGTCCGGTCGATTGTCACGTATCGCAATGCGCAAAAATGTGTGTACCTCCAGGAGCCCTTGCAAATACACCGCGTCCTTCGTAAACACGACACCTCCTTTTACCGCACCACCCCGGAAAATACGCTGTGCCGATTTCACCGATTCCTTATCGGACTGTCCGGCATCACGGAAAAACGTGAACAAGTCAATAAAATCCGCACCATCTAAGGCCATCGCGATCGCAATAACCCGAAGCGCAACCCTCCGCAAGCGAGCCAGATCAATCGAATTGGTCACCAACTCGGCTAACACGGCAATGCCCTCCTGAGTTCGGGTCGTGCGGGGTGCGCCAAGCCCAAGCGATCGAAGGTTCTTCTGCTTTCTGCCGTTGAGCTGCGTGGCCGTATGAACAAAAGCTTCGTGAGCGAGGAGTTGATCTTTGTCCAACTGAGAAAAAATAGCATTGCTTCGTACGCGTATTCGTTTTGCCCCGGCTAATGCTTTCGATGAGATGCGTTCATCAAGCAGCACCTCCACCGTGTCATCAAAAAAAAACTCATCCACCTTGCTCTTTAGCCAGCCGGCAAAATCAATAGCCGAAACATCCGGCTCGGGAAGTTGTATGTTTGGGTTTCCAACTAACTTATCCGTCACATCCAAAAAAAACCGGGCACCATCCACTCCGGTGAGCCCTTGAAGCTTATATATCGCATCAGGACGGCCATAAATTTTTACCGAGTAGCGCGTAAACCCAGGCGTACCCACGTGCATCAGCATGCGCCCTGCTTGCGCGTAGCTCCATGCCGTTTCACAAAGAAATTTTTCTGCCGGATTTTGCTGATCACACCGCAAGGCAATGGCGTCCAACGCATCAATGTTTGCCTGAATATCCGGAGGTTTGATGGTTACTTTTGGTAATCGGGCCCGGCCCTTTCGCCAACCGGCAAGAAACTTCTCTTCCACGCCCGGAGGCCAGCTCAAGGTGTTCAGCACTTTAATTTTTCGGGAAGCATCAACCAGCGCGGTATCCAGTTCCACTATCTTCTGTTGATTGTTCATCATTGCCGTGTGAATTTGCTGAACCCAGATTCGACTATACTCCTGCATCATCAACTCGTTCTCCCTTCTACCGGTGCCAAATCTAGATAAACTTTGAACCGGTCGGTATGACAAAAATCAGTTCGTCAGATTTGAAACTGCATCTTTCTCCTAATGCCACCGCTTGGCTTCATATCCAATACCGATCAACCTCCTTATTCCTCCGAGATCCTGATCAAACGCCTTTTTAATTTCAGCTACTACGGACTTATGCCGTGGTTTATTTTCTACTATACGCAAGGCAAGAACAAAATCGTACCCTGGCTCATTTCGTTGCTAACCTTGGTAACCTATGTCATGATGGCGACCGCTGGCGCAAGTGAAAAAATACCCCTCTGGATATGGCTTGCGCTATTCGTTTTTGGAGCAATCTTCGTCTATGGTTTGGTGACAAGCCTACGGTTACTGCGGCACGGGAAAGCAAAAGCAATCTGGCTGCTCATTGCCTTTTCCTTTTTTGGTCTTTTGCTGGTTTTAACGACACTGAACCAACTTACACCCGACTTTTTTCAGCGCCTTTTTGGTCTGCACTTTTTCTTTTCCATTCATCTACACGCCCTTCTCCTGGTTTTCGTGATGGGGTTCAGGATGGTTGTACAAATTAATGAAAGTTTTCGCCTTGAGCGCATCGTCAAGGCGAAAGATAAAAAATGGCAATCCCTCATGTATTTTGCTCCCCTGTTTGTGGTCGAATTGGATGCTGGCGGAAAGATTGCTTTCATCAACGACTTTGGTGTTAATCTTTTAGGCTATCAACATGCAAATGAACTGATCGGCACCAACTGGGGCGATCAGTTTGCTTCCGACAACAGGATGGAGTGCCGACAAGACATTGAGTCGCTGTTCAAAGGCCATACCACTTCGCTGGCCTTCACCAATACGATTAAGACCAAAACCGGTTCTGATTACATCCTGCATTGGGTGAATTACTTCAGCTCTGCGGCCGATCATTTACCCGGTAGTATCATTTGCGTTGGCTCCGATATTACACAAACCGTCACAGCCAACCAGGTAATCCACGACTTACAACTGGAATTGGAGAAAGAGAAGCTGACCCCTCCTGCCGAAAACGTAACGAACCTGGTCGATCGCATCATCGGGAAGAGTGAAGTTATCCGGTACACGATTGACAAGGCCATGCAAGTGGCCAAAACGGCTGCCCCAGTTCTGCTGGAAGGCGAGACCGGTGTTGGGAAAGAACTGATAGCTGATTTGATTCACGAGCAAAGTTCGCGCAGCACCGGGCCCCTCGTTAAGGTCAACTGTAGTGCCTTACCGAAGGAATTAGTGGAGAGCGAATTGTTTGGCCATGAAAAAGGTGCTTTCACGTCTGCGTTCCAGGCCCGAAAAGGCAGATTTGAGTTAGCGGAGGGCGGCACCATTTTTCTGGACGAAGTGGGCGAACTACCCATTGACATGCAGCCAAAACTTTTGCGGGTGCTTCAAAGCGGGGAGTTTGAACGGGTGGGTGGTCAAAAAACCCTGAAAGTTGATGTGCGCATCATTGCGGCAACCAATCGCGAATTGGCGCAGGAAGTCACAAAAGGCCATTTTCGCGATGATCTGTTTTACCGGTTAAATGTTTTTCCAATCACCATTCCCCCGTTGCGGAAGCGCAAAGATGACCTGCCCTTGCTCATCAATCATTTCATTCATCAGGAGGCCAAAAAATACAGGAAGGAAATTGACCAGATCTCCAGGGCCGATCTGCAACGCCTGACGGAGTACCCCTGGCCCGGTAATATTCGTGAGTTGAAGAATGTGATTGAACGTTCGGTGATTGCCAGTGAAGGAAACACGTTGCGCCTGGATTGGTTTTTTGATGAGCACGATGAAGCCGCGTTGCCACCCAGCAGTCTGGAAGATGTGGATCGGCAGCACATTCTCAAGGTTCTGGAGTCTTGCCACTGGAAAATAAATGGCGAATATGGGGCCGCTGAGAAGTTAAACATGCACCCCAATACGCTGCGCTCCCGAATGAAGAGACTGAACATTAAGCGCCCCGTACACGACCTGTTCTAGGCGGGGCCTCCGCTGCCCTTGGCAAACGGTGCCGTTCATCTCCCAAAGCCAACACCCGCCAATCACACACCGGCACACCAGCTCTTGGTTTAACTGACGAAATATCGTGATGGTACCGAAACAACATTTTCGAGTTACCCACCACCACCATTCTACTGCTGATACGGTGAAGATCAACGTTCTATCAATCAATTCATTAGAAATAGTTTCCGGATTAAGGTGAATTGGTACACTCCTTGGGTAGCGAAGTGAGAGAGGGAATACTGATACGCTACCACCTATGGATGAAAAACACACGCTCTTCCTGAAGGTATCCGGAGAAATCAGCCCCGGAAAGCACCGTGAATTTGAACAAACAATAAGGTTCATTTTCAACAACCTTCCGTCTGTCTGCATTAGCCGGAACCTGGCTCTTGATGTTTATCAAAAAAACCTGTACCACATGTTTTCCATGTGGGGATCGGAAGAAGGCCTGCATGCCTTTACGGCCAGCCATGAATTTCATTTACTCAAAGGTGCTTTTATGGCACTGGGCGAATATCGGGAGGCGGCCACCGGAAAACTCGTAGACACCCAGCTATTTGACATGTCGGACCCCGGCACGTAATTATTAAACCGCCCCGCTATGATCTTTATTGAACTTACCATCCTGCTTGTCTGCATCTTTCTTGGCGCCCGCATGTCGGGTATCGGCTTGGGTATTATGGGTATGATCGGGTTACTCATTCTCATGTTTGGGTTTGGATTACAACCCGCTGATCCTCCGCTGGAGGTGATGCTGATCATCTTGAGTGTTGTAACGGCAGCAGCTGCACTGCAGGCAGCAGGCGGCATGGCTTATCTGGTTCAGGTGGCCGGAAAAATTTTACGCAAAAATCCGAAGCAGATCACACTTCTGGGGCCGCTGATCACGTATGCCTTTGTACTCTTTGCCGGCACCGCACATATCTCGTACTCCATCATGCCCATTATTGCCGAAGTGGCGATCAAAAACCGAATTCGACCCGAGCGAGCGATGAGCATGAGTGTGACGGCCGCGCACATGGCCATTACGGCAAGTCCGGTCTCAGCGGCAGCCGCTGCTCTGCTCACCGTGTTGGGGGCTCAGGGTGTGCAATTGGCCGACATTCTCTTGATCGCTATTCCATCGACTCTGATCGGGGTGATGATCGGGATATTGTTTGTATGGAAACGTGGAAAAGAGCTAAGCGAAGACCCTGAATTTCAGGAACGCCTGAAGGACCCGGCCTTTGCCGCCAACTTGGAAGGCATCGAAAAGAAAGAAGAATTTGTTTTGGCGCCCGGTGCCATCAAATCAGTCATCATTTTCGGATTGGCCGTAGTTGCGGTAGTGGTCCTGGGTTCCTCTCCACAGCTATTGCCGGAGTTTGGAAACAAACCGGGTTTTACCCCGGGCTTTGCCGTGAATGAAGCCGGCCATGTGCTGATGCCTTCCATGATTATGATGATCATGCTGGCCGCTACCGGGTTGATTGTGCTGTTGGCCAACACCACGGCTGCGAACGTAACAAAAGCCAGTTTGTTTGTATCGGCCGGCCAGGCCACCATAGCCGTGTTTGGCGTGATGTGGATGAGCAGCACCTTTATGAACAACAATTTTGAAGTCATTCAAAAAACATTGGGTGATCTCGTAGCCACCTACCCGTGGTCGTTTGCCATCGCGCTCTTTCTGCTCAGTATGTTGTTGTACAGCCAGGCCTCCACCGCCAAAGCCCTGATGCCTCTAGGTTTGTCGCTGGGTATACCTCCAGCATACCTGGTAGGGATTTTTCCAGCGTGCAACGGACACTTCTTTATTCCCGGATACCCCACGTTACTTACGGCTATTCAGTTCGACCGAACGGGCACCACCCGCATCGGCAAATATGTATTGAATCATAGTTTTATGCTTCCCGGTCTGGTCACCACCGCAACTTCGGTGTTGGCCGGTTTACTTCTGCAATCGATCCTCTTGTAAACACATGCGATAAACCAATTTATAAAACCAAACAACAACCATTATGAAAAAGCTTCTGTCCATTCTGTTACTGTTGTCCTGGGGGCTCCAGATGCAGTCCCAGGCACAAGGTCAAGGTCAAGCTCAAAGTAAACTGCCCCGGGTTATCATTCTGGCCACGGGCGGCACAATCGCTGGCGCGGGTGCTTCGGCCGACCGGGCCGGATATACAGCGGGAAAAATTCCGATTGACGATCTGATCGGTACTATTCCTTCGGTAAAGAAAATTGCCAATATCAGCGGAGAGCAGATTGCATCTGTCGGTAGTCAGGATATGACGATTGAGATATGGAAAAAACTGGCTATGCGCACCAATGAAATTTTTGCCAAGAATGAAGCCGATGCGATCGTAGTAACCCACGGCACTGACACGCAGGAAGAGACAGCGTATTTTCTGGATCTAGTGGTTCCGTCCGACAAACCCGTAGTACTCACGGGGTCTATGCGGCCGGCCACGGCAATCAGCGCAGACGGTCCGAAAAATCTGTATGACGCCATCACGGTTGCCATCAATCCTCAAACCAAGGGCCGTGGGGTGCTGGTAAGTTTTAACGAAGGTATCTTCGATGGCCGCGAAGTCATGAAGATGAGCACCACTAAAACCAATGCCTTTGACTCCCCCAATACCGGAGCCATCGGACAGGCGTATGACGGTCGCGTGGAATACTATTCATCCGCAGTGCGCGAAGTGAATCCGCCCAAACCCATTGTATTGACTGCCGATACCAAGTTGCCGCGAGTTGACATCGTGTACATGTATGCCGATGCCCCGGCTGATCAAATCGACTTTTTGATTAGCAAGAAGGTTGACGGCATCGTGATTGCCGGAGTAGGAAATGGCAATTTCAACAAGGCCTACCTGGAAGCCGTGAAACGTGCGGTAAAGGCGGGTATCGTGGTTTGCCGTGCCAGCCGTGCACCCTCAGGCCGGGTTGTGCTCTACGATGAAATCAATGATGACGAACTGGGAACCATTGTCTCGGATGACCTCACGCCTCAGAAAGCCCGAATCTTGCTGATGTTGGCCCTCACCCGGACGAAAGACCGGAAACAACTTCAGGAGATTTTCTTCACGTATTAGCAAATCGTTGATAGTTGTTGGTTGGTAGTTGTTCGACCATACAATCAATCACCAACTAACAACTAACAACTAACAACCATACCGAATTAATAAGTTGATATGAAAAAAGTAAGAGTTAGCATGGCAATAGCACTACTGGTAATGCTATGCATTCATTCTACAGAGGCGCAAAAGAAAAAACCGGCTGAACAGACACCACAGTTCCGCGTGGAGAAAGATCTGCTGGGCGAAAAACAAATTCCTTTTGAAGCTTACTATGGGGTCCAAACGCTTCGCGCGTTGGAGAACTTCCCCATTAGCGGAGTAAAAACAAATTTCTACCCGGACTACGTTAAGGCCTACGCCATCGTTAAACTGGCGGCTGCCCGTGCCAATACGGAGGTAGGAAGAATGAAACCGGAAAAACTGGCCGCTATCGAAAAAGCCTGCCAGGCCGTAATCGATGGGAAATACCACGACCAGTTCTTAACCGATTTGTATCAGGGTGGTGCCGGCACCTCGGCCAATATGAACGCCAATGAAGTGCTGGCTAACATCGCGCTGGAGATGAGTGGTCATAAAAAAGGTGAATACCAGTTTATTGAACCGCATGATGATCTGAATATGGGTCAATCCACTAACGATGTGTATCCGACCGCCATCCACATTGCGTTGTTGTTGCACAATGATAAAATGGTGAAGGAAGCTGAACTGCTCGCTCAGGTTTTTCATAAAAAAGGTGATGAATTCAAGAATTTGGTGAAAATGGGGCGCACCGAAGGACAGGATGCGGTGCCGATGACACTGGGCCAGGAGTTTCACGCCTTTGGTTCACAAATCGATGCCGCTATTGAGGCGCTCCGCAAGTCCGAAGCGTATCTGTACGAAGTGAACATGGGTGCCACCGCTATCGGCACGGGTTTGACGGCAAGCCCGGGGTATGCAGAGAAATGCGTGGCTCATCTTGCCAAACTCACGGGTAAACCAATCGTTGGACCGAAAGACCTGATCGCGGCCACCAGCAGTATGCAGGGGTTCGTCATGTTTTCGTCCGCGTACAAAAATCTGGCGGTTACCTTGTCTAAGATCAGCAGCGACTTGATATTCCTGGCCTCCGGCCCGCGCAACGGCATTTTTGAAATCAATTTACCCGCCCTGCAGCCCGGCTCCTCGATTATGCCCGGTAAAGTTAATCCCGTAATGCCCGAAGTCATGAACCAGGTATGCTATAAGGTGATGGGAAATGATGCCACGGTTACGATTGCTTCAAGGGACGGCCTACTCCAGTTGAATGCCTATGAACCCGTGGTGGCGACAGCCATTATGGAGTCGCAAGCCCTCCTCTTTAAAGTGATGCCCCTGTTCGGCAAAAACATTGCTGGCGTTACAGCCAATGAAGCCGTGCTGAAACGCTACATGGAAACCACAGTGGGGATTGTAACGGCTCTTAACCCTGTTCTCGGGTATGAAAAAACAACCGAACTGGCAAAAGAAGCTTTGCAAAGTGGAAAAGGAATTCTTGAGTTGATCCGGGAGAAAAAAATCCTGACCGAAGATCAGATCAAGAATCTGTTAGATCCGGTCACATTGACCGGGCAGAAAAACTAAAGATGTGCTGCTGCAAAAGACTACACGTATGAAATCAATCATAAATTCGAAATGGATCTTGGTGCTTCTCCTTTTACCATCCCTGGCATGGGCACAAAAACAGGAGCGGCAAATAGGCGATACCACCTATTACAAAACCCTGATTCCGGAAACGAAGCAAGGGTTACTGAAAAACATGAGCATGATTGCCAACATGAACTTTGCCTTTCGCAATGAATTCGTGGATGGCGAGTATAGCCAGTCGCGTTTCAGAAATGAGCAGTTCCGCCTGGAGTTTCGCGGAAACGTGACCGATAAAGTATTCTTCCGGTTTCGCGATCGCTATACACGGGCGCAAACTTCCGAGTCGATAGATAACCTCAGCCGATCGGTAGACATGGCCTATATCCGTGTGAATGTATCTGACAAGTGGAGCGTTTCGGCCGGTAAGATGTGTGCGGACTGGGGTGCCTGGGAATTTGACTGGAATCCGATTGATATTTATGAATACTCGGATATTGTCGAGTATGCTGACAACTTTCTTACCGGGGTCGGCTTTACCTTCACCCCCAGCACGAAAAATCAGTGGACGTTCCAGGTATTGGATTCCCGAACGAAATCATTCGATGAATTGTACGGTGCCACTCAACCCAATTTTACCGAATCCAAAGCGCCATTGGCTTTTGTAGCGAACTGGCGCGGCCGGTTATTGGATGGAAAAATAAACACCATCTGGTCTTACTCCTTGTTTAATGAAGCACAGGATGCCAATGGTAATGCTGCCAACATGAACTACATCGCCTTAGGTAACGAGTTTAATTTCGGCAAATTCAGATTCATCTATGATTTCAAGTTGAGTGATGAAGAGCTGGATAGAACGAGTATTGTGAGTGAAACCATAAAGGCCAGTGGTCTCTACGATTATTCGGTGGCCAATACCTTGTATGTCGGCCACTGGATTAACCTTCGGTACAAGGTAAGTGATAAAGTTCATCTTACCATGGTAGCCATGCTGGACGTGGCCAACTGGAAAAATAGCTTTAACGATCCGGCCAATACAACGGGTGAAGAACACATTCGCAATGCCTGGGGATTTATTCCGGCTGTCGAGTATTATCCCTGGAGTGATCTGAATATCAAGTTTTTTGCGAACTGGGTAGGCAGAAGCTATGATTACTCGGATTACGCCAAATCCCGCTTTGGTGCCGTGGATTATACTACCGGACGGTTTACGGTTGGATTCATTTCACCAATGGGCATCTTCTAACGGGGCGCTTGACTCGGCAAAGCGGATAGCAAACAGGGTTACCTGTTTGCTATCCGATGGCCTAAACCTCCGGTCCCGGGCTGCTGGGAACTGAAATTTATTCGCATCGTTTTCACTCCCCCGAGGAGAACAACCCCGTTTTTAACGGAAGTGAATTTTTTGCCAGCTACCTGATTACCGGAGAGTCAAGTCCCTACTATGCGGCCACGGCCATTTATGGCTTTGTGCCTGTGGGGGTATTGGATCGATTCAACCTGAAAGGAACTACCTGTTTTTTTCAGGCGCGAATTCAAGTTTCTTTGCTCTGAATCTGTATTTAAATGCTGCCTAAACCCGTAGGTGAACAACCGTTCAAATCCGCAAGGCTACTTCCAAAGCCCAAAAGCAACCGGCATAGGTCGGATGGTGAATATTCAATAGTTGAAAGATGTTTCGATCAATAGTCAAACGAGTTGCCGCCATCTTTTTCCTGCGCGTGACTGTTATTTTCCCGTGTTGGGCGCAGCGCGATGAGCAACTCTGGCTTGAGTTTCAGCTATCCTATCCTTTCGGAGGGCGTTATCTGCTGGAGAATACCACTTCGTATTCAACGCTGTTGAACCCTGACAACAAGTGGCGAAGCCTGGCCATCAGCCCCACGTTCGAAATGTCGTTGGTCAGATGGCTGGACCTGGTGAGCGAATTAGGCTTTGCCTACACCAACCAGACCGAGGATGCCAGTACCATCGAAATCGCTCCCATGGTGGGAGGACGCTTTTTTATTACCCAGGGAAAAAAACTGGATACGCGAATCGTGCTGAGATATCAACCCCGAAGCTTGAAGAACCTAGAGACCGGTGACCGGACATCCAGTAATCGCTCCCGGTTTCGGATAGAAATGTTCTACAGCATTAACGGGCCCAATCTGTTTACCGATAAACTCTGGTACCTGTTTGCCGACTATGAGGAGTTCACCGTATTTGATCAGCAAGTAGAAGAGCGCTTTGCCAACCGAAGGCGAGCCCGCCTTGGGGTGGGTTACCGGTTCACCTATAAACACCGTGTTGATTTAGGTTACACCCTCCAAAATGCGAGAAACGAAATTGACGGCACGTTTACCGGAGCCGACAATGTGATCCAGATCAAGTATAAAATGTTCCTGAACCCTGCCAAAACTGTTGCATCATCGCCAGACTAAACCTCAAAGCATGATCCCGATTTTCAACACTTCATTGCCCCGTACCTCCTCTTGTTTGTTCCGGTATGCCCAAACAACTGCCGCCTTTCAAATCAAGTTCTCCATCATATCCAGTTTATGCGTACTCGCATGGCTCTTGGCTTGCTGCGGGAAAAAGATTGCTTCCCCGGCCCCCGAGCAAATCGCGCTTGACTCCACCCTGGCTTTCCCGGTTTCAGAACTACATGTTCCCATCTACTACCCCGTGAAGGAACTGGAAAATATGATCAATGAAAAACTGCAGGCCAAAATCATTGAGGCCCATTTGGCTATTTCGAATAACAACGATAGTCTTCACCTGAACATCTCCCGATTTCAGCCGGTTAGGTTGAAATATGACGGTGACCGGGGTATTACCTACAAAATTCCAGTCAAAATTGAGGGGTTTGTCAATAGTAAAGTCGCAGGTATACGCGTGCGGAATAAGAAAGCTGTTCGGGCAAAACTCATTATCACCATGTTTTCCAACCTTTACCTTAAGGATGACTGGAACCTGGCACCTCAAACGGAATTGCGAAAAATTGAATGGGTGGAGGAGCCCAAGTTGAATGTAGCTGGAATCAAGATCAACTTACGAGGCGCCATTGAGAAGGCTTTGAATAACAATAAAGATAAGCTTGTGGCTAAGCTTGATGAGTCGGCAGGAGAAATCACCAAGATTCGTCAGTCGATTGAAAAACTCTGGGGCGATATTCAAAAACCCATTCGGATCAACCGGAAGGCCGTGCCCGTATGGCTACAAATGGACGCCACCGATATTGACGGCAGACTATCTTCCCGGTCGGAAGACACCCTGATGATTGAAGCGCGACTGAATGCGCGGCTGCACACGGTGCTTGATTCCGCAGCTTCACTGACCAAGCCCCGTGCACTGCCCAACCTCAAACGGCAGGTGGAACACGGCCAAAACCTGCATGCTTACGCATTGGTGACCCTACCATTCGAGCTACTAAACTCTGTCATTAATCAGGCGGTTGATACACTTTCGTTTGATTTTGGCAGCAGGCGTGTTCGAATAGAAGCCTGTGACCTATATGGCACTCCGAACGGATTGGCTATCGGCATTGAGCTTCGCGGAGACCTGAAGGCCAATGTATTCCTAAAAGGAACCATTGGATTTGATTCACTGGAGAAGAAGATTGTAATTGAAAACTTTAGGTTCGACCTTAATTCGGAGGAAAGTCTATTGAGTGCGGCAGCCTGGCTGGGGCACGATGTGATCATTGACCGGCTCCGCCCCTACCTGTCGATACCGATCGAAAATCTGTTTTCCAGGATACCTGAACTTATCAATAAAGGCGTGGAGAAAGGAAAACTCGGCAAGAAAATGGATCTGAATTTCGATGAGCTGGATGTAAATTTCTATTCGTCCCTGATCACCACCACTGACATTCAGCTTGTTTTGTCTGCAAAGGGTAAGGCAAACATCGAGCTACAAAAAGGACTATTTGATAAAAAGAAAAAACCGGCTAAGCCGTAGATCATGAAAAATATCCGGTTAAAATCAGTCATACTTTTCCTGGTCGCCCTGCTGGGCGCACTTGGACTAACGTACCTTCTCCGCGAAACCTCGTTTACCCCCGCTCAAACATCTGTCTTGTTTTTGCTCTTGTTCTCGGTCGCGCTCTGGCTAACTGAAGCGGTTCCGCCCTTCTCGGTTGGAATCCTGATCATCGGTTTCCTCGCCTTCTCACTTGGCTACGAGAAATTTACGGATACACCCGTTGATGTCTCGATGTATACCCAAACTCTTTCGAGTAGTGTGATCTGGCTCATGCTCGGTGGGTTCTTCCTGGCAGCAGCCATGACGAAAACCAGAATTGATGAGTTGCTCGTGACCCTCGTACTGAGCATTTGTGGCAAGAATCCCAGGAACGTACTGCTTGGTATGATGATCGTGACGATGGTGGCTTCGATGTTGATTTCCAATACCGCCACCACTTCGATGGTCATTGCAGCCATCATGCCGTTGTTGGTGAAAATTGGAAAGAACTCTCCCGCGAGCAAAGCTTTGATTCTGGGCATACCCATTGCCGCCACTACGGGTGGAATGGGTACCCTGATCGGCAGTCCTCCCAATGCCATCGCTGCGGGCGCATTGGCGAATGTCGGCAGTGCCATCGACTTCACGAGGTGGATGACCTACGGCCTGCCTGTTTCGGTGTTACTCACGCTGATTTCGTGGTATGTGCTGACACGAGTTTTAATCAAGGAATCCAAACTCAAACTGATGGGCACCCGATCCGATGGCAAACATGATCTACCGGTTTCTCCGGTGCAGCGCTGGGTTGTTACTCTGATCCTGGCGGCCACGGTGTTTCTGTGGCTTACTTCACCCTGGCATCATCTCAGCACGTCTGCCGTGGCCGCACTGCCGCTGGTTGTACTCCCCCTGGCTGGCATCATCACCGGTGAAGACATCCGGAGTATGGGCTGGGATACCTTGCTGTTGGTGGCAGGCGGACTTGCTTTGGGTAAGGCATTGCAGGAGACCGGCCTGATGGACTTGTACGGCAGCCGAATAGCAGCCGCGCAACTTTCCGACACCCTGTTCTATTTGATGCTGGCATATGCCACCATGTTTTTCAGCAACATCATGAGCAACACCGCCACGTGCACCGTGTTGATCCCCCTCGGTATGGCCATACTCCCCCATCAGCCGATTGAAGTAGCCATGATTATTGGCTTGTCTGCATCAACCGCCTTGCTTCTGCCCGTGTCCACCCCTCCGAACGCCATTGCCTTTAGTTCCGGGGTAATTGAGCAAAAGGACCTGCGGATTGGCGGTATCCTGATCGGCCTACTCGGCCCAGCGTTAATCGTAGCCTGGGTATTACTTTTATCCTAGCCGGACGTTACCCTAAAAGAATCAATGGCAAAATCCTGTTAAAATCACGGTTAAATTGATCGACATTATCATACCTTGTAGCTGGTGAAAAAAATTTAGTCTCTCACTAAACTACTCCCCTTGCAGTTATGAGTACAGAATCTGGCGAGACCCCCCAACTCAAGATTAGTCCGGTTATCCATCACACCCTACAGTTACTGGCCCTGGCCCTGCTGCTGTGGGCTTGTTATTCCATTCTGGCACCGTTCATTACGCTCATGGTTTGGGTCAGCGTTCTGGCGATTACCCTTTTCCCCTTGCAAAAGAAATTGGCTGTTCGCCTGAAAGGTAAGAATGGGTGGGCGGCCTCAATCATTACCCTGGTGATGGTTGGACTACTTATTGTTCCGGCCGCCTGGCTCTTGTTTTCAACTGTACAGGAAGTTCGTCAACTGACTGAGTTGTACCGGGCCGGTCAGTTTCATATTCCGCCCCCGCCCGAGAATGTAAAGAGCTGGCCGATGATCGGAAACAAAGTCTACGAGCTTTGGTCGGCCGGTAATTCCAATATCACTTCCCTGGTTATGGAACACACCGACCAGGTGAAAGCGATTTCGCTGAAGTTTCTTGAACTTCTTGCCAGCACCGGAAAGGGCATTTTATTGTTTACGCTGGCATTGATTGCCAGCGGGGCCCTGCTGGCCTACGCCCAGCCCACGGGTGACTTTGTCAGGAAAATAGTTAAGCGATTGATGGGCAAGATGGGAGAAGAAATGACGGCAGTGGCCGAAGTAACCGTGCGCAATGTAGCAAAGGGCATATTGGGTGTGGCTTTTATTCAATCCCTCATGGCGGGCATCGGATTTGTGCTGGCTGGAATTCCGCTGGCAGGGCTCTGGATTGTGGTGTGCCTGGTATTGGCGATTGTGCAGGTGGGGCTTCTCCCGGTTTCGATCGGGGTAATCATTTATATCTGGGGACATGGGACTACGTTAACCGCCACCTTGCTTACGGTTTGGATGATCATTGTTGGAATTATGGATAACATATTAAAACCCATTATGCTGGGCAAAGGTGCACCGGTACCCATGCTGGTTGTGTTCTTGGGAGCTATTGGCGGATTTATGAGAACCGGATTCATCGGGCTGTTTACCGGTGCAATCATTCTCTCGGTTGGATACAAACTCTTGCAAGTCTGGATCAACAGTTCAATGGAAGTGAAGAAGGAGGGATAACGAAGCCGGCCGTACTTGTACGCAGATTGACCTTTATGGTAGACCTTAGAACATTTCGCCAACGTTTAGCCAAACGCTCCAAAAATTCTCGCTGAATCCAAAATCGATGGCGAGGTTCGCCCCGGAATACTTGTTTAGTTTCAATCGGACACCGGTTCCGGCTCCTACTATCCAGTACTTAAACTGGTGGGTTTCAAATTCAGAAACGGAGGAAAAATTCATGAATACCACCACACCGACTAACCCGTCTGGAGTCAATTGATGTCGATGTTCGGCCTCACCGTACACCATGCCATTGGATCGGTAACGGCCCGACTGAATCCCCCGGCTGGCTGTTCCAAATGCCGGTGGCCAATTGGTTGATGGCAGATGAAGGTAGGGAACCTCTCCGGTCAACACCGTCCAATAGTAGCCTCGCAACGCGAGAAGGTTAACCCGCTTAGCGCTAAACGGAATGTATTTCCGGGCATCCAGATACAGTGTCTGATAATCCTGATCGCTACCCAGCGCTTTTTGGTTAACCCTCCAGGTGGCCATAAAATAGCTTCCACCGGGCGAATTGATCACATTAATCCTTCGGTCATAGGCGACATTCATCGTGAGCCCGGAGGACACCGAAGGATCGGCCAGCGCCACAGAGTACCTCTCCAAATGTCCGGTCTCCATGGTAACCTCCCGCTCTTCAATGTTATAGTGGTAGTCAAGGGCATATCCAACACCCGCGAACCAGGCATCCCCAATCCTTTTCAAGGCATTCTGATACACCCGAAGAAAATCCGTATCAATGAGTGTTCGCTCAAACTCCTGAGTATTCCCACCCAGCCCCCAGGTATATTGGGGGAAACTGGCAAGACGGTAGTCACCGACAAAATTCCATTTGTTTTCGGACAGCCAAATCGTTGGCTTTACATATATACCAAAACGGGTAGCCAGGTCTGTGTAGGGAATAAAATAAACGTTAGAAAGGTTAGTGGTTTGCGGATGGCCCAAATGGAAAGCAGCATTCACTGCCGTAATTACAGCCCGCCCTCCGCCCGGAGTGCTTACCGGGGCTGGGAAAAGGGAAAAATACACCTTCCGATCGGCCCGAATCTGGTTGGCTTGCCTGAACTTCTTCCGCCCAATCACGAGGTCAACCAAATCCACCGCTGTTGTGTCTTTCTGGCTGGCCGTTAAGCCAGGTAAAGCGGTTAGCAAGCCAATTAATGTCATCCACAGCCTCAGCATGAGCTACACAAGACCCCAATAACGTGTACAACACTTGTAACCCATTTGATATCTATCGTAAATCCTAAACGGAACCGTTTATTTATGCCAAGGAAGGTGTCCGCCAGATCATTTGAATCTGGCGGGAAATTGTTGTTACTTGTCGCAGAATTTTTTTGAACCTGAATCATTATGAAAACGCTCGCAACATTAATCGCTTTTTTCTTTACTCTCACGGCTTGGGCCCAAAATCCACCCGCTAAAGCTCCGGCCTCAAATTGTTATTCGGATTGGTATTCACTCTTCAAGGAAAGGGGAGCAAAACCCATTGCCGATGGTATGCAGGATGTTATTATTGCCTTTCGAAGCACCAGCTATTCAGAGTGCTTCATGGGTCGCATCAGTGTGCAAAATGGTAAGGTAAACGGACGTTTGCAGGTGCAGAAAACCGATGGCACGTTCGAGGACTGGGACAAGCGGATTGATGAGAACTATTTCAACAGCGATGGCACACTCAAGAATGAAAAGATGCTCGAAATCACCAATGGCATGACTGCGGAATTCCTGGTTACCGAGGGAGAATACGCCCGCCTTTTCTTTTATAAATTTGTGACCGATAAGCCTAAGGCCAACAAAAAAGCACCTTCCCCTGCTTCGCTGGTAAAGAATTAGATACCTTTTAGATCTTTACAATGGCTAGTTCTGAAAAAAGTTGACTGGTTAGTTAGTATTACGACTGCCCCGTTTATCAGACCAATTTGGGGTCTTTCTTAGCTTAATGATGTCGGAATGTTGTTATTGTCATCGATGTTGGGATGTGGGTAACCCCAAACGCTCAACTTTTGGTTAAATGTACAAGTGTCTTGCTTATGAAATTCAATGATGCGTTTTACGTGATGCATACGTAGTGGTTGTGGCATGGCTTAGGGGTTTAAAACCAGCTAAGCAAAGACCATTTTGCATCAAATCCCAGTCGCTGGGGTGGGTCAAACCATTCCCGGATTCCCCGGGTCAAACCATTCCCGAAACGGTGGGTCAAACGTTTCCGAAATATTCAATCACATATTCTATCCGCACTAAAAAGTACAAGTCAGGAGTCTCCGCGGAAGATCTCCTCTCGCGGTTAACACCCTACCCTGCCGCGTTGATGGATCATTACCCGGTACCTCCGCAGATACAACAGGTGAATTTCATCAGCCCGCTGGCCAACCGGCCCACCGCCCCGGCCGATCAGTTCGGAAATCTGAGGTTGTTCGATTAGCTGGATTTACGCAAGATCAAGGCGTCTGACCGCTTTTGACGAAGTCAAAGAGCGGTCTGACGCCTCTAAACAAATCAAAACCCATCATCCTCTTCTTCCTTCCTGGCAGGTTGTTGAGGTTTGGGTGTGGCGGCCGGATCAACTTTGCTTTTCTTTTTGAACGGGTTAAGGCTCAGCCCCTTTTTCTTCTTCGGTGAACTTGTCGCGCTATCCAGCGGGTAGTCGGTCGACTGCAAGTCCTTCATATACGTGGAGTCGTTGGCTGACTTTTTCTTCTTCCCAAACAGGTTTTTGAAGAAACCCTTCTTCCTGGAGGATTGCCCTCCTTCTGAGCTTTCGCCACCGGCCTGGCCTTCCATCGCCAACCGCACATCGGGCAGCACCAGCATGTCGCGGAAGTACCACAGGTAGTTATCTTGCTCTACGTTGAATTTTTCTTTGGCTTTGGAGATCACATACACGCTGTCGCCTTTCGCTTCAGGGCGGGTGCCGAATTTGGAGTCATTTTCATCGCGAATGATGTTGGCCAACTGCCGGGCTGCCATGGCGGAGTCGTCCTCCACTTTCTTCGGGTAAACGGGCTTCATCTCCACCGTCATGAGACTGCGCAACGCTTTCTGATAGGTCTTGCGCGGCATCAACAGGTAACGGTCGCGCTTAACCGTTTTGGCTTTAGGCAAGGCGGGGCCCTGCATCACTTCGTACTTCACTTCCACGCTATCGCCCCGATAAAAGGCCTTCGTTCCCGGTGTCGGTTTCGGAGGGAGTGTAAAAGACCGGTCAGCGCTGGCCACCACATCGCGCGCATTCGCGGTGTCGGCATTGAAATACACAAACTGCTCGCGGGCGGTTGGTTTATCGAAAATAAAGGCGCTCTGGTAAGCGGGGCAAACCATTTTTTGGGTGCACGAACTGAGCACCCAAACGCCAACCAAGACACCTAACGCTCTGAGCATGAATAGAGAACGTACAAGCTTCAAAAATAAGGATTTCAAAGCGATGAATATTGACCCAGGTAATAAAAGTAACCAATTTGTAAAAAATTGATAATCAGACTATTTAATACCTATTCTTAATTTTTCACTTTTAGGCAGCCTGGCGGCCACCAGGGCATAGGAAGCGTCAATTTCAGCCCGCAGGAAGGTGTCGGGCAGGCTGCCATCCATCACCAGGGTATTCCAGTGTTTCTTGTTCATGTGATACCCCGGCCGGACGGCCTCGTAGCGTTCGCGCAATTCTATAGCCCGTTCCGGGTCGCATTTGAGGTTCACACTCTCAAAGGTGTCTACGTCTGTCAGGGCAAACATCTTGCCGCCCACTTTGAATACCAATACCGATTCATCAAAAGGAAACGCTTCCGTCACGCCCGGCTTATGCAGGCAGTACTTCCGAAAGGCTTCAATGTTCATCACCGCCCGGTCAAAAAAACCGCCTGACGACAATAATGATTATCGCAATCAGGAACATGATAATCGAAAGCTTGTTGATGCCGTGCATCATCCGGATGTTGAAGTTGCGCGGCCGGCTCGGGTCTTTACCCCGAAAGAAATACCCGCCTACTTCTCCCAACGACAAAAACTCGCGCACCGAAAGTTTTTTGGGTTCTTTATTTACTTGTTCTTCGTTCATACCGTTTGTGTTTCAAGCTTAGGTTCAGTCCAGAGATTATCTTCACGAATCAGGCCGATCAGTTCATCTACGGCATTGACGGTCGGCACATTCTTCTTCACCACTTCCTTGCCGCGATAGAGCGTAATGCGACCCGGTCCGGAACCCACATAGCCGTAGTCGGCATCGGCCATTTCACCGGGGCCGTTCACAATGCAACCCATGATACCAATCTTAATGCCCTTGAGGTGACTGGTGCGCGATCGGATTTTGGCGGTGGTCTCCTGCAAATCAAAAAGTGTGCGTCCGCAGGAGGGACAGGAAATGTATTCCGTCTTCGAGATGCGCGTGCGCGAAGCTTGCAGGATGTTAAACGCAGTAGCATTCAAAAGCCGGGGGTTCTGGTCAGCCGACAGCATCACCCCATCGCCCAGTCCATCCACCAACAGGCCACCGACATCCGTACCGGCATACAACTGAAACTCTTCCTCATGCAGGCCTTGGTATCTGCGGGCAATCACTACCGGTATCGGGCAATCCGCTTCCATCAACTCAACAAAAAGCCTCCTGAGTTCTGCGTAACCATGTTCGTTTTGCGTGTCGATCACCAATACCGTTGTATCGTCTTGCGTTAGCCGGGCGATAGCCTCGTTCGTCAGTTGCGACAAGTCGGTGCGGACGAAATTGAGCGTGGCTGACCTATCGGTTGAAGCCAGGTAATCCGGCAAATGGAACAGCGGAAAAGCCCTTGGCTGCTGCCTGCGTTGTTGCCAGGTGGCCACATCGTATATAATGCCCAGCGTGCCCGGAATCTCAAAATCAACCGGATTGGATCCGGCATAGACATAGTCGCAGGCCATGTCGCTGATATTCCATTTGTCGAGCGGCACCGAATAATGATACCCCACCGCGAAGAACGAAGCCGGTGTCAGCGCTTGCCTGCCGGACATGTCCGCGATGACGCGCGGTACCTCGTGCCCACCGAGGTTGGCCGGCTGGCGGGTGGCCCTGCGGGTGTAGCTAAATGGATCAATCGGGTACTGATGAATCTCCGGAATCGGATTTCCCTTGCGATGGGTGTATCGATCAGCCAGTGCCTTGGCCACCGGTACTTCCGCCTCCGGTTCTTCGGTGAGCGACACGCGGATGGTGTCCCCAAGCCCATCTTCCAGCAACGTGCCGATACCCAGAGATGACTTGATGCGACCATCTTCACCATCGCCTGCTTCGGTAACGCCCAGGTGCAACGGATAGGGCTTAAAGTTTCCTTCCTGAAGCTTTTGAACCAGCAAGCGGTAGGCTTGTACCATCACCTGCGGGTTGCTCGACTTCATGGACAACACAATGTTATAGAACTGCTCGTCTTCACAGATGCGGAGAAACTCCAGTGCGGACTCCACCATACCGGTGGGATTATCTCCGTAGCGGCTCATAATCCGGTCGGACAATGAACCGTGGTTTGTGCCGATGCGCATGGCCGTTCCATACTCTTTGCATATCCGCACCAGCGGCAAGAATTTATCGCGTATGCGGTCCAGCTCCGCCTGGTAGGAACTCTCGGTGTACTCGATAGTTTCGAAGCGCTTTCGGTCGGCATAGTTGCCGGGATTAATCCGCACTTTCTCGACCAATCGCGCGGCCAATTCGGCTGCATTGGGTGTAAAATGAATGTCCGCAATCAAGGGTACCGTGTAACCGCGCTTGCGTAATTCGTTGCGGATGTGTTCGAGATTCTGTGCTTCCTTGATGCTGGGAGCCGTGATGCGCACATACTCACACCCGGCATCGACCATGCGGATGGTTTGTTCCACCGAGCCCAGCGTATCCATGGTATCCACCGTAGTCATGGATTGAACGCGGATCGGATTACGCCCACCGAGGGGCACATCTCCGATTTTCACTTCAATAGTCTCGCGCCTGTGGTAACTCACCAGGCTGGTGCAGTAGCTTCGCAAAGAGGAAATGCCCGTATTCACAGCTCAGAATTGTCGTACAAAGTTAACTCTCCAAACCAGTTAATTGTTCAGATTTTCGAGCCCGAAAAGGCCCTAAATATCGCCCAAAAGCGGCCGGATGAGGACTTCTTCCACTACGCTGCGGGGAGACACCGCATAAGCCGCGTACACCATTTCGGCCACATCTTCCGGCTTCATAAATCGGCCTTCCTCCACGTCTACGCCATCCCAACTGGAGGTTTTGGTGGCACCCGGCAAAATGGACGTCACGCGGATGTTAAAATCTTTGAGTTCCTCCCGGAGCGTCTTGGAAAAACCCAGCAGGGCAAACTTGGCCACACCATACGAACCGCCATTGACGTAGGCCCGGATACTGGCCACCGAACAGATGTTAAAGATGTGACCGGCCTTGCGGCTCTTGAAGTGATCGGCCAACCCGCGCGTAGTGTAGTACGCGCTCACCACGTTTCCGGCCAGCATTTGCTCGAGCGTACCTTCGGGCTCTTCGGTGAGTTTGCCGGGCACGTAAAATCCTGCGTTGTTGACGAGCACATCGATGGGCCGGTTCAACGCCAGCACAAAATCGGTGAACGATTTGATCTGCCCGCGTTCGGCCATATCCGCGGTGTGAAAAAGCACCTGGTTGCCAAACATCTTTTCCATGTGTTCCTTCATCGCCTCCAGGGGCGCACGTTTGCGGGCGCAGGTCACGATATCAAATCCCTCGCGCGCAAAACGCTCAGCAATACACCGACCAATACCTTGCGAGCCACCCGTGACTACCGCTAATTTGTTCATGCAAAATCAGTTATCTTTGAGCAAGTTAGCGTTTTTTCACCACCCCTGTTCATGAAAGGATTTGGAAAGTACGTCATCTTTCTTGGGTCGTTGTTTGTTCGAAGGGAAACCTTCAAGACGTACTACCAGCTGGTTCTGGAAGAGTGCATCATCATCGGCATAGGTTCCATTTTGCTTTTTGTGTTGGTCTCCACATTTATGGGGGCCGTGTCAACCATTCAAACTGCGGCCAACCTGGTGAATCCACTTATCCCGCGATACATCATTTCGCAAGTCGTTCGTGAAATGACCATTCTGGAATTAGCCCCCACGATCATGGCGATCATTTATGCCGGTAAGGTGGGGTCGAGCATGGCGGGTGGCCTGGGTACCATGCGCATCACCGAACAGATTGATGCCCTTGAAGTGATGGGTATAAACTCCTCCTCCTACCTCGTTCTGCCCAAAATCATTGCTTCGATTCTGATGTACCCGCTGTTGGTGATCGTTGCGGGCGTGTGCTCGCTGGTGGGTGGATATCTGGTAGGCACCCTGACGGGGATCATGACGGCTGAGGACTATATCTATGGCATCCGGTTGGCCTTCAACCCCTACTTCATCTCATTCGCCCTGATTAAATCGCTGGTTTTTGCCTTTCTCATCAGCTCCATTTCCTCCTTCAAGGGATACTACACCCAGGGTGGAGCGCTCGAAGTCGGCATTGCCAGTACTTCGGCTGTTACCACCAGTGTCATTGCCGTGCTGTTATCGGATTACTTTCTGGCCCAGTTACTCCTATGATCAAAATCAACCACATATCGAAAGCATTCAACGGCCGGTCTGTGCTGGACTCCATCAGCGGGGAGTTCGATAAAGGAAAAACGAACTTGATTATCGGCTCCAGCGGTACAGGTAAAAGCGTATTACTCAAGTGTATTGTCGGGTTGCTCCAGCCCGACCAGGGCAGCGTCTATTTTGACCTTCGGAATTTTACAGAAGCCGACAAAGAGATGAAATCCGAGATCAGGCGCGAGATGGGCATGTTGTTTCAAGGGGGCGCACTATTTGATTCGAAAAATGTTGAGCAAAACGTGATGTTTCCGCTGGACGTGCTCACCACCAAACCATTGGAGGAAAAGCTGGACCGCGTGAACTTTTGTTTGAAACGGGTTGGCCTGGAGAACGTCAACAGCAAAATGCCGTCCGAGATAAGCGGGGGCATGAAGAAACGGGTGGGGATTGCCAGGGCAATCGTCAACAACCCCAACTACCTCTTTTGCGATGAGCCAAATTCCGGCCTTGATCCCCAAACCTCTATCGTGATTGATGAACTCATCAAAGAGATCACCGAGGAATATGACATCACCACGGTAGTGGTTACGCACGACATGAACTCTGTGATGGGGATTGGCGAAAAAATCATGTTTCTGTACAAAGGACAAAAACTCTGGGAGGGTTCCTACCGCGAAATCATGAATTCGGGTGTGAAAGAACTGGACGACTTCGTCTTCACCAACAAGGTGATGAAGAACCTTAAAGGTAAAGTTACCTCGCTCTGACTACGCCAAGGGCAGCTCGACCGTAAATCGCGAGCCACCACCGGGCTCCGGCTGATATTCTATGTTTCCGCCCAATTGGTTCAATCCCTGCCGGGCAATCGCGAGGCCCAACCCCGACCCCGATTTCTTGGTTGTAAAATGAGGTTGAAAGATCTTCTCCCGCATCGCCACATCAACCCCCGGGCCGTCATCCGAAAAATGAACGCGAACCACTCGGTCACCGCGCGTGATACTCACGGTAAGATGAACCGTCCCCTCCTCCCGCGCCTGAAACGCATTGAGAATAACGTTGGAAAACACCCGATTCAAAAGGGCCGGATCGGCCATAACCATAATGCTTTCCGCAAGCTTTTGCCATACAATTTCACCTCGCGTATCGTTGGCATACAAGGCTAACGCTTTCGGTAACTCCACTGCCAGATCCAATCGCTCAATGACGGGAGCCGGCATGCGGGCAAATGCGCTGAACGAAGAGGCAATTTCATTCAGAATATCCACCTGCTGCAACAGGGCGCGCACCGCGCTCAATTGCCGCTCATCTTCCCGACTGGCGAGCTCCATGCGCTGCAACGAGAGCCGCATGGGCGTAAGCGGATTCTTAATCTCATGGGCCACCTGCTGGGCCATCTCGCGCCACGCGGCTTCGCGCTGGTTACGAGCCAATTCGGCTTTGCTTCGTTCAAGATTAGCCAACAGCTGATTATACCGCGCGGCCAATTGTCCTAACTCATCATTCGAGCGCAACGGGATGGGCTGATTGGCCTTCAGCCAGGATGTTCGTTCGAGGGCCGAGGCTACCAGTTGAATGGGCTTCACCAGGTTGCGGATGGCATACAAACTCAAGACCATGAAAAGCAGGACGAGCCAAACCGTCACCGTCAGCACCGTGGTGATCACCGACAATCTGACCGCCTCAATGGACGCGGTTGAGCCAAAGAACGGCAATTGCACCACATCCAGACTTCCTTTAAACGGCTGCCGTGCCACATACACACTTTGGTACGTCAGCGCACCCATTTGTTCCTCCACCACCATCTCGGCCTTCGTTCGCAGTTCGGCAAGAGCCCTGACATTGAGATAGGGACCCCAAAGCCAATTATTAAAGATTGCGGGTTGACTGGATGCCAGTAAATGACCCGCGGAATCAAAAACCGACAAATCGGCCTGAACCTGCTGCGATACATTGGCCACCCGTTCGGCCCACGAAATCTGAACAACTGAATCTTGCTCATTTTCAGTCTCCAGCAACGCTACCGCCTGCCGCGCTTTTGCGACAAAATCACTTCGCAATTCACCAATGCGTTGTTCGGTAATTACGCTTACCACTACAACTGAAAGCACCACCACCGGAACAAACAACGCAGTGAGCAGATACAACTGGATCTTAAAAGCATACGGCAACCCAGAGCCAACGGGGCGGTAAACCACACCCAGCAGCACCACGGTAAGCCAAATCATCAATCCGGAAAACAACCAAAACGAGAAATTTGAAAAGAACCGCCAAGGGGTATACCGGGCGGCCGTGACAACGGTAACCCGGCCACCGGCATCTTGCGTGGCCACATGCACCGCCTGGCCTTGCGCGATGGCCGTACGGTAAAGCGTTGGCTGATGAAGCCACTCCGGTTGAAATTGACGCACGTAGTCAAACTCACCGAACTGGCCCAGCCATTTACCATCGCGAAAATACGCGTAACTAAAGTTTCGCGATTGAAGATACTGGCCAAAACGATTATCGACCAGCAACTCGGGATACACACTTCGGGGCAGCTCTTTCTTAAGGCGAAATTGGAGTACTACCGTACCCACCGGTTGCTGATCGAGAAGGAACGGGACAACGGCTGAGTACTGCCGCACAACATCCGGATCGGGCTGGCTGTGATAATACACACCCTCATACTCAGTTCGCACGGCTGTCTGCAAGCCCCGGGCGACTTCGGCCCAGGGTATTCCTCCCCCGGCCACCGGGTTCTGCGCCTGATTGTAGATCAACACACGTACATCATATTGATTGAAGTAGGACGACAGGTAGTTCTGAACAATGCGGGCCCGAATAGTCCCCTTCGGCAGGATGGCGCTGCCCAGCTGAGCCTGAATAAATCGATCCTCGCTGATCTTCCCGATGGCCTCATTCAATAAAAACTCGGCCAGTACATCCTGATCGGCCAGGGTGGTCGCGTAGCGAATCTGATCGCGAAGCGACCGCTCGGCTGCAAAAATCCAGACACCCACCGAAACCTGAAATGCCAGCAACAGCACCAGCAACATATCCCCCCGAAATGGCCGCCAGGAGAGACCAGCTTCATCCCGTTTGTATCCGATAAGGGCGATTCCCACCGCGGCTACCGATGCCGCTACCCAATCGAACCGACCAAATGAAATAGAAAACAAGATAAACAAGACTAGGGTTGCAGTAACTACAGCAGTCCGATTGAAATGATCCGGCACGATGTGAAACGCGGCCCGAATGAGCGGGCGAACCCAAAACACAGTAGCCGTGCAACCCATCAATATACTAGCCCAGGCAAGTATGCGCGGGAGGTCCATCCGGATCGACTCCGTGATCTCAAGGGTTAAGCCCGAGTTGTGATACAACGCCTCCACTACCAAATACGGATGCAAAAACCCGAGAACAGCAAGGAACAACAGGCCAATTACTACAGCGAATCGAATGGCACCCCGTTGCGTCACCCGTTCGATCCATGTCGATGTTAAAGCGCTCTGTTGAAAGAGCCAACACACGACCGCCAACACGGTCAGGTTAAGGGTAAAATCGGCTAGCGTAGGGTTATACCACGCAGAAGCAAAAACCTGAGGATCGAAGATCGAGAGATGGCGAAACGGCCCGAAGAAATCCACGCGGATCATCACCAGGCGAGCGGCCACCAGTACAACCGCCATACCCAACCAACTCCAGGCCGGACTTCGGCTTCGCAGCCAGCGGGCGAGCATGGTTAAGGACCCAACCGTAGCCACCAACAATAGCCCGGCACCGGCCCGGGCAAAGGGCCGATCGGGCTGAAGCTTCCCCACTGTAAACATCGGCTTTCCCGCCATTTCAACAACATAACCTGACGCTCCCACCGCATAAATCTCCGGTTTACCTTCTCCAAACAAATCGGAGTTCCACGTAGGGAAGAGATACTGATTGGTAACGCGGTACTGCTGCACTAAAGGAATGTTGACCTGCAAGTAACCGGTTGCGGTTCGCCACCCTTTGATCAAAAATTGGCCACGTGGACTTGCGGTGTAGGCCCAGTTGTCTGAGTCGGCCAGAAGCAACTGCTGAGGAATTTGGGTATGGTCGCTCCACCTGACTACCATTCCCTCCCGAATTAAAAAGAAAGGGTATCTCGTGTTACTCCACAACTCCAGGCTGTCCGGGTATGACGCCAGACGAACCGCGTCTGACTCGACTTCACGCACCATCAATTGCGCCCGAATGTTAATCGCTTGCGCACGCTCAGCCTCATCACGTGTTATGGAAAACAGGACACCACCACCCAAAGCCGATAGCAGCGTGAGCACAAGAAGCACGCGAAAGGACACCTTCATGCGAAAAAATGCATGCTACGAAGGTAGCAAAAAGGCACTTAGGGTTTCACGGGGTGGAGGCCTCCGAATCCATATAGGAATAAGATGCGCGAGTACCGGTAGGTCCAGGGAAGAAAGACAATGGCGCTGACCGGAAGGGCAACCAGATACACCCAATCGGCCGGGCTAAACAAGACGCTCAAAACAAGCCACACGGAAACGAAAATGGCTACGTTAATGGCATAACTGACAAACATGGCACCAAAGTAAAATCCGGGTTCGGGCTCCAAAGCAACACCACACGCGGGGCAATGCGCATTCATTCGCGAAAAGTTCCTCAGATCCCACGCAGACGCAAGAAACATCTTGCCTTGGCGGCAGCGCGGGCATCTACCCTGCCAAATGGCTGCCGGTAAGCTTCGGGGTAGCATTTCTACGACTGGCTCTGAACCAGAAAAAAGCAAGAACAGCCACCGCCAGGTACGGTGCAAAAAAAAGATAAAGAATCCCGGTATTGATTCCGGCCGCAATACCAACGTTGCCATTGCTCACGTTGTTTTCGAGAGTGGCCCGGCACATGGCGCATTGCGCTTCCGCAGATAGCGTAGCCAGCACGATAGCACCCAGCGCCAAGGTAATTCTCTTAAGCATAATACGGACTGATCATCAGGTACACAACAACTCCCGTGACAGCTACATACAACCAAATCGGGAATGTAAATCTAGCCAGTTTCCGATGCCGCTCAAAATTGCCTGCCAGCGCACGGGAAAAGGTAAAAAGCACCAGGGGTACCACGGCCACCGAAAGCACGATATGGCTGATCAAAAGGAAATAATAAACCATGCGAACAGCACCCTGACCCCCAAAAGGAGTGGGGTCACTTGTCATGTGGTAGGCCACATACATCAACAAAAAAAGAGCCGACAGGCCAAGGCAATACTTCATAATGGTCTCATGAAGTGCACGCCTCTTGTTTTTGATCGCCCAAAGTCCGGCCAGCAACAGGAGGGCCGTAACTCCGTTGATCGTGGCGTAAATCGAAGGCAAAAAGGAAAGATCGTAGCCCGGAATACGTACCCGAAACAGAACGGCAACAGCCACGGGTATAGCGACCGATAAAGTTAGTATAAGTTTTTTGTAAGGCTCTTTGTTCTCCATGATCAGTACTTGTTCATCAATATTTTCATTTCCAGCATCAGCCGATCCATTTCCTCACGCGATCCGATGGCATAGTATCCGCGAATTCGACCACGGGTATCCACCAGCACCGTATTCCACGGAGGCTCCAGTAATAACACACATCTCCACGCCTGGTTTTCGGATACGTGACGAAAAACAAATTCCGTTGACTCAAACTCCTGCGAAAGCCGATCCATCTCCACCTTTGCATAGTCCCCGCTGATCACAATACCCACCTGACCTTCGCGCAAAGGCGAAACGGAGTCGGGCAGGGCATACGGCAATTGAATGGGAACTTGGCAATACGCGGGTGCGGCAATCGAGTCGTGGTGATAGACCGGAATATCAAATTGGTTCTTTCCAAAGAATTTAAGGAAGACAAACACCAATCCGGGCAAAAGCAGGGCCAGGAAAAGTAAGATCGGTTTACGCTTCATACGTTCGAAACAAAAAAGGGCCGTTTGATGCGGCCCTTCCTGTTATGCTATGATCATGTCAGAAGAAACGGATGTCCGACAACTTCATGCCTTCGTACACGAATGCCACCAGCATCCAGACCACAAATACCATCGGGATCAGGATTGACCAGATCAATACTTTAACCTCGTGCTTCAGGTGCATAAACTCGCCTACGATATAAGCGGCCTTCACAATGGTCATAGCCACGAAAATCGCCACGCGGGTGGTATGGAATTCGTGGGGCACCAAAAAGGCAACGGCAAATTCAGCAACTGTTACCGCCAGCAAAATGCCCGCTACTTTCCAGAGGTGCATGATTTTTGCCTTATCGGGCGGAAGGACGGTAACCTGAGGTTCGTTTGAGTGATGTGCCATGAGTTTTATCTCGTTAAAATATTGATAGTCGGATTACACAAGGTAGAAGAAGGTGAACACAAACACCCACACCAGATCTACAAAGTGCCAGTACAAACCTACCTTCTCCACCATTTCATAGTGGCCTCTCCGGTCGTAAACACCCGTCACCGTGTTGTAGTAAATCAAGAAGTTCAGCAACACACCGCTGAACACGTGAAACCCGTGGAAGCCGGTAATAAAGAAGAAGAAGTTGGCAAACGTCTGCGGCCCATACTGATTCACATGCAGGTTGGCGCCATACACGTCAATCTGCTGAGAGAGCCCCGTAACTGAATCGAAAATGGTTTTAACCGTTGGTGTTCCGGTGCCTACTATAAAGTGTGTCCACTCCCATGCCTGGCAGCCTAGGAAGGTGATCCCGCCCAGTATCGTCCACAGCATCCACTTCTCTACGGCTTTGCGATCCATGCGATGTCCGGCCTCTACGGCCAAAACCATGGTCACCGAACTCATAATGAGGATAAAGGTCATGATACCCACAAACACGAGCGGCAACTCAACACCATGCAGGAACGGAACGGCCTCAAATACCTTTTCGGGTACAGGCCAGTACTCGGTTGAAAACGTAAAGGCATCAATGGTTCCCTGGTAGGCCTGGTGCGAAGAGCGGACCAAGCCGTAGGTAATCAATAAGCCAGAAAACGTAAAAGCATCGGAAAGCAGGAAAAACCACATCATGAGTTTGCCATAGCTGGCGCCCATGGGCGATACGCCCCCATCCCAGATACTCTTGCCCGGTGCTGTTGCTACCGTTGTGTGTGCCATAGATCGAATGTTATCGGTTCAATAATAAAAAGACGAACAAATATAGCCAAAGTCCTCCCAAAAAATGCCAGTACGTAACGCACATTTCCAGGGGTGCCAGGTTGCCTGAATGAATAATTCCGCGGTGCGCCCGTACGAGCGTGATGATCAGGTAAATGACAGCACTGATAATGTGTAGACCATGCAAACCCGTGATGAGGTAGAAAAAGGACCCTGACGGGTTGCCCACCAGGTGAATATGGTTATCCACCAACTGCCCCCACCCCTGCCACTGGCCGGCCAGAAACAAAATGCCTAAAACCGTGCCGATACCCAGGAGGGCCACCACCAGGTTCTGTTGATTTTTCCGGGCGGCAAAGTACGCCCACTGCACCGGTATGCTGCTGGCCAGAATAGCCACCGTGGTAAACGTAAACATGTCCGGCAGGTCGAAAATTACCCAGTCGCCCTCGGCTTGCCGCACGATGTACGCGCTGGTAAACGCAGCAAACAACATCAGCACACTAGCCAGAAACAGCCACATGGCAAACTTCTTGGGATGCATCGCCAGGGGCTTGCGCGGCTCCTCCACAATGCGGATATCATTCTTCATCACATTCTCCATATCAATTCACTTTATCCAACAAGTAGGCAATTTGAACAATCGGCAAGTATAGAAACGAGCCAAACATAATGCGCAAGGCGCTTTGGCGACTTCCCGTTTTCATCAGGGAAAAGGTCTGCGCCAAAAACAACACGCCACAAACGGTGGCCACAATCGCTGAGTCCATACCGGTGATACCAAACTTCATCGGCAACAGGCCGAGGGGGATGAGGAAGAGTGTGTACACCATAATCTGAATAGCCGTGTTCAAATCCTTTCCGCCACCGGAGGGAAGCAACTTGAACCCGGCTTTCTTGTAGTCATCGTCTGCCACCCAGGCAATCGCCCAGAAATGGGGAAACTGCCAAATAAATTGTATACCGAAAATGATCATGGCCTCGTGGGTGATTTGTCCCGTGGCCGCAATCCAACCCAATAGCGGAGGCAAGGCCCCGGGAATGGCACCCACAAAAACAGCCACCGGCCCCACACGCTTTAATGGGGTATACACCACGGTGTACAAGATGGCCGAAATGATGGATAAGATGACGGTTAACGGGTTGGTTACAATAAACAGAACAACCACACTTACTACGAAACAGATCAGCGCAAACAGGGTGGCCTCAGCCGGGGTGACTTTGCCCGTGGGCAAGGGGCGGCTTTGCGTGCGGGTCATGATTTTATCCAAATCCTCCTCCAGCACCTGATTCATGCATACCGAAGCACCGCTCAACAGAAACCCACCTACCGTTAACATGACCAGGACGCTCCAGTTGATTTGGGTTGGCGCTGCCAGCGCATAACCGAAGGCACACGAAAAGGCCACGAGCATGGACAAGCGCGGCTTCAGCAATTCATAAAATGCCTTTGTCCGCACCCAAGCCGAAAAATCTGCAACCGTTGACAAATACCCTGGTGACATGCTTAGTTAGTAAACACTTCTTTTCCCTGGATGTTCAGGCGCAAATACAACACATACTGAAGTCCGATTAACACGGTAGCCAGGAGCAAATGAAGAGGCTGCAGGGCTGGAGGAACTTCAAAATACGCCATTCCCGCACCTGTGAGAATGGACGCTAAAGTTACAACGAATACGGCACGCGCTAAAGCGTTTTTTGCACGCCAAAGCATAGCCAAAAGCGCCAGATGGGCGCCCAAAACCAACCATGAAAAACCGCGGTGGACAATAAAAGGGCGGCCTATCCGCTCAATCCAAAACGACCGATCGGCCTCCCGACTAACCACATCCACCATCTCCCTTACAGCCGTGCCCAAAAAGATCTGTACAGCCATCAAAATCATACAAACCACTACCACCCATCGCACGGCAGGCCCGGTTTGAATGGGAGTTTGCGAACCACTGGCATGCCACAGGTGAATCAAAAATCCGACAATCAAGACGGCCAAAAACATGTGCACCGTCACCGTCCAGGTCGTCAGATTAGTCGACACTACAATGGAACCAAACCAACCCTGGACCATGGTAAGCAACAACAAGGCAATGGCCCCGTAAAACAGCCAGGATTTGTGCCTGCGTACCTGCCAACCGCGCCAGACGAGTATGATGATGAATAACCCAATGGCAACGCCCACGAGGCGATTGAGGTACTCAATCCAGGTTTTGGTGGCATTAAAGTCTTCCTCCACCCGAACGGATGGATCACGCTCAAGTTGCGCGGCAGTTTCCGAAAAGCCGGCTGCGCGCAGATAACTCACGAATTTTTGATTTTTCTTTTCCCGAAGGGCCGCGTAGGTCGTTTTATAGTCCGCAGGGAGTTGCTCAACGCGGGTGGGCGGCACCCAGCTACCGAAGCAACGAGGCCAATCGGGGCAGCCCATGCCTGAGCCGGTGCTGCGCACAACACCGCCCACGCCAATTAGAAAATAAACAGCGACCAGGGTTGTGATACACCAACGGTGAAACGCCCTGGTCGCTGTAAAGTCCAAGTCTTAACGGATCAGTGGTGACCTGACGAAGGCTTAACCACAACACCTTCCAGCTTGATCTGCTCATTTTCATGAGGCAGGTTCGATTCAGGTGTTTCCGAATAAGGAATGTGCTGCGGAATAAAGTCTTCCTTCGCACCCGGCTTGCTGTAGTCGTAGGGCCAACGATAAACGGTAGGAATCGCACCCGGCCAGTTGCCGTGCTGAGGTAAACGAGGCGTTGTCCACTCCAGCGTGTTCGAGTTCCAGGGATTAGCCGGGGCCAGACGACCGCGGAAAATGCTGTAGATAAAGTTAAACAGGAACAGGAACTGGGCCGATAGGGTGAGAATAGCTGCCACACTCACCAGCATATTGAGGTCAGCGAAACCACTGAAGGTTTCAAAGCTCGTCCAGGAGTAATAACGCCTCGGGAAGCCCGCGATACCGATGTAGTGCATGGGGAAAAACACGAGATAGACACCCACGAACGTGAGCCAGAAGTGAATAGTGCCCAGGCGTTCGTCCATCATTCGGCCAAACATCTTGGGGAACCAATGATACACCCCGGCCATCATGCCAAAGAAAGAGGCGCTACCCATTACCAGGTGGAAGTGTGCCACAACAAAGTAGGTATCGTGCAGCTGAATGTCTACGGCTGAATTGCCGAGGAATATCCCCGTAATACCACCGGTAAGAAAGAAGGACACCAGGCCAATGGAGAACAACATGGCCGCTGTGAACTTGATATTGCCGCGCCACAAAGTGGTTACATAATTGAATATTTTAACCGCAGAGGGAACAGCAATGATGAGCGTCAGCAGGGTGAAGATGGAACCCAGGAATGGATTCATACCGGTTACGAACATATGGTGTGCCCATACCACGAAGGAGAGGATCGCAATAAACAACATGGAGCCCACCATGGCTTTGTATCCAAATATCGGTTTGCGTGAATTAGTCGCAATGATTTCAGAGGTAATTCCCAATGCCGGCAACAACACAATGTAAACCTCCGGGTGCCCCAGGAACCAGAACAAATGCTGGAACAGGATCGGGCTGCCGCCTACATTGGGCAGGGCCTCCCCTCCGATGTAGATGTCCGACAAAAAGAAACTGGTGCCAAAACTACGGTCGAATATCAACAACAAGGCCGCCCCGAACAACACCGGGAACGACAACAATCCGATGATAGCTGTAAAGAAGAAAGCCCACACGGTGAGGGGCATCTTTGTAAATGACATGCCCTGCGTACGCATGTTGATGATGGTAGTGATATAGTTAATACCTCCCAGCAACGTACTTACAATAAACAACGCCATTGATACAAGCCACAGCGTCATGCCTAGACCAGAACCCTGGATAGCTTGAGGCAACGCGCTCAGAGGGGGATAGACTGTCCACCCGCCACCGGCCGGGCCGGTAGATAGGAACAAGGAACTCAGCATCACCACGCTGGACAAAAAGAAGAACCAGTAGGACAGCATGTTCATGAAGCCGGAAGCCATATCGCGCGCACCAATCTGCAGGGGGATTAAGAAGTTACTGAATGTGCCGCTCAGGCCGGCTGTCAATACGAAGAACACCATGATGGTTCCGTGCATGGTCACGAGCGCCAGGTAGAATTCAGCATCAATTTTTCCTTCCGGGGTTATCCAGCCGCCCAGCACCGGGCGAAGCCATTCGAGATTCGCTTCCGGAAAACCAAGTTGCAAACGGAAGATCACTGAGAGAACGCCTCCGATCAGCGCCCAAAACATGCCCGTGATCAGGAACTGCTTGGCAATTACTTTGTGATCCTGGCTGAAAATATAGTTCGTCCAGAAGTTACCTTCGTGGTGCTCGTGCTCATGGCTATCGTGCTCATGGCTATCGTGCTGCTGGGCGGATTTGATGTCGATATCGATGGTTGCCATAGTTCGGAAAATATCTTAGTTGGACGTTTGAGTTACCTGCGGAGCTGCCACACTTTCCAGCGGCAAACCGGCTTTAATCATGGCTACCTCGCGCAGTTCTGCCGGCACGCGCTTCAGGTAGTCGGGGTTTTGCTTCAGCCAGGTTTCCTGTTGGGTCATCCAGGCCACATAATCCTCGTAGCTGTCGTGTACGTACACGGGGAACTTCATGGAGAAATGGCCTTTTCCGCAAATTTCGGTGCACGCCATCTCAAAATTGAAGTTTGAATTACCCGTTTCGGCCCGCATGTCGTTGGTTGACTTCGTGGGCGTAAACTTGAACGTGGTGTGAATACCGGGCACGGCATCCATCTTCACACGGAAGTGCGGCAGGAAAACGGAATGGAGAACATCTTTCGCCCGAATTTTTAACAATACCTCGCGGCCTTTTGGCAGGTGAAGTTCCAGCGATTTAAAGTCATCGAATGAGTGCTTGTCTGACAGATCGATGCCAAACTCATTAGACGCGTCAATCATCTGGTAATTATTCTTACCCAACTGGCCGTCTTTTACTCCCGGGTATCGGGATGTCCAGGCGAACTGTTGCGCTACTAATTCAATCACAACCGCATCGTCTTTGGCAGGTCCGGTGATATCTGTCCAGGCGGTAAGTCCTTTGAAAATCAATAATGTCAATACAATGGCTGGAACAATCGTCCAGGTTAATTCAAGGTAATGGTTATCGGCAAAGAATGATGCTTTCCGGTTCTTATCGTACCTGTATTTGAAGGTGAACCAAAACAAGCCGATGAAAATGATGGTGAAAGACCCAACGGTAATCCACATGGTGGTCCAAAACAAGCCATCCGTAACAACCCCATGCTCGGAGGCCACCGGAAGCGTGTAGTCAGCAAAATAGGTGAACGAATACCAAAAGAAAACCGAGAGCCCGGCCACCAAAAACAACATAAAAAGCCATGCATTGGTGTTATTCATAGCGCTGACCGCATCGCCCTCTTTACCCTTCACCACACCTACCAGATTTCCGATTCGGAAGATCAGGTAGAGGATGGCTATTACCAGTACTACTGCCGCAACTATCAAAAAGGTCATCATAACTCGTTGTATTTCGTCTTCGGTTTAAATGTGGTGGTTCAAACTCTCGGGCATGAACGGATGGTTCTTGGCTACCAGCTGAACTTTAGAAAGGGCATTCAATACGATGTAAAGGAAGGCCGCCAGGAAAATCATCAGCAAGCCCAATTCCAAAAACCCAAATCCTCCTTCACCTTTCATCACCCCGGGGGTTATCATGTTATAAAAGTCAAACCAATGGCCAAGAATCACGATAGGCGTTACCACCTTCAGCATCGACATTTGGCGTTTGGCGTCTCTCGTCATCAATAACAAGAAGGGAAGCACAAAGTTTAGTAACAGATTAAGAAAGAAAATCCAGCTGTACGGTGCCGTCTTCATACGGGTGATGAAGTAGACGGTTTCTTCCGGGATGTTGGCGTAATAGATCAGCAGGAACTGGCCGAACCAGATGTACGTCCAGAAAATGCTGAAGGCAAACACAAATTTGCCGAGGTCGTGCAGGTGGTTGGAGTTCACCATCTTCAGGTACCCTGCGTCTTTCAGGTTCACCACAATGAGGGTAATAAACGCCAGGCCCGTCACCCACCAGCTCGCAAACATGTACCAGCCAAACATGGTGCTGTACCAGTGTGTGTCAATACTCATAATCCAATCCCAGGCGGCAACCGAAGAGGTAACACCGAAGATGACCAGGAAGATAGCCGAGAACTTGCGGGCACTGAAGAAGTGGGCGGTGTTGCCGCTCAGGTCTTCGGCCAGCATTTCCTTCTTAATCCAAGTGAAGAAAAGGTACCACAAGCCAAAGAAGGCAATCATGCGCACCACGAAAAAGATCGGAAACCCCCCAGCCGCAAAGGGCCAGAAGAAGTAAGCCGACTTACCATCCAGTATCTTGTCGTATCCGGGGGTATCTTTTACATACAGGTCGTGGTGGGTCCAATGAAACACATCGCCCTTCACCAAAAACCAGAGACCCACCATCATCACACCGGCAATGGGAATCCAATGCCCGATGGCCAGCGGAATGCGCTTAATTGGAGCCGACCAGCCCGCCTGCGCGGCATACTGAATCGCAATGAAAAACAAACCGATTACACCGATGCCGGCAAAGAACACATTGTTATGCCACAACGAGGTGTATAGGCGCTTCAGCCACGGTGCGCTTCCATGATGCTCGCCTCCGGCCGCCTCCGGCTCCGCCCCTACTGCGTTGGTTGACGCCACCAGCGACTGATTCACCACGGCTGCATGTTCATCATGCCCAGCACCGTGACCATCACTCATGGCCATCCACAGACCGACACCGAGAAAGAACATACCCGCTAACGCGAGGTATATGATTTTTCGCTTGGCACCGGAGGTAAACTCGAATTTTTCGTCCGCTATCATGGTAACTGATCTATGTCGTTATTATTTGCTCTGTAATTGCTTTACGTACATGGCGATTTTCCAACGGTCGTCCGGGCTAACCTGGCTGCCGTGCGGCAACATGTTACCCGCGCCAAAAGTGATCACATGAAAAATGTGTCCTTCCGTAATTCCCAGGTAGTTTTCCGCTTTCAGGTTGGCCACACCTAAGGCATAATTCTGTGCGATCTTGCTTTCGGCTGCGCCCGTTTTGCCATGGCAATGCTGGCATTGTGATACGTATAACACTTTGCCCTGCTCCAGGTAGGCGGCCACCTGCGCGGTGTCCTTGCGTAACGGGTTAGAGAGCTTAGCCGTATAGGCCGGAATGCTGTCTTTTGCGATGCGTTTGCCACGATAAGGCAGCCATCCGCGCTGATCGCGCTTCACCGTATTCGGAGCGGGCTCGCGCGAGTTCATGCCATACGGATTGTACTTATTCGAATTAAAGTATTCGCCACGACCGTTGTCCAATGAATTGACAATCGTGCCGGCACTTTCATCCGTTATCTGGCTCAACGGTTCGTAAGCCACCGAGTGATACATGTTGGGCGCATACTCCAAACCCTGGTAATCGCCACCGGCTTTGCAACCGGCCAGTACCGCGGCCGCACCCAACACAATTGCTATTATTCCTTTGCGCATAGACTTAGAAATTCTTTTCGTTGACTTCTTCTGCACCGTTTTCCTTCAGGATGCGGGCAATTTCATCCTTCGAAAGTTTGTTGCTGGCCAAATCAATGGCCATCACATGCTTGTCGTTCGTGCTGCGGATATCAAACTGGCGGGGCCACTTGTAGGGCTTCAAATCACTAACGATCATAAAAGTACCAACCATACCGAAGGCAGCCAGCAACACCGTTAACTCAAATGTTACCGGCACGAAAGGCGGCAGGGAAGCAAAGTTCTTACCCCCAATAATCATCGGCCAGTCAAAACCCAACATCCAGATCTGCATGGTTAGCGCCAGCATGGTGCCCGTCATGCCAAACAGGAAAGCGGCTATCGGTAAGCGTGACCGCTTATACCCCAGTGCTTCGTCAAGCCCGTGAACCGGAAAGGGTGTGTACACTTCTTCGATACGTACGCCTTTCTCGCGAATGTGCTCTACGCCATGCAGCAGCACGTCCTCATCATTGAATACTCCAACCAGATAGTGTTTGCCTTTATCCATGGTGCTTGCGTTCTGATGTTGCTTTAATAATACTCTTGACTTCGGCCATGTTGATCACCGGGAAATACTTGGAGAACAGGAAGTAAGCCGTAAAGAAAATACCGAACGTGAATACGTACTGACCCACATCATACATGGTGGGATAAAACATAGACCAGCTCGAAGGCAGGTAATCGCGGTGAAGCGAAGTCACGATAATTACAAAGCGCTCGAACCACATGCCGATGTTCACAATGATGGACAATACAAACGTGGCGGCAATGTTGGTGCGCAATTTCTTGAACCAGAAGAGTTGGGGCGAAATCACGTTACACGTCATCATACTCCAGTAGGCCCACCAGTACGGACCCGTAGCGCGGTTGATGAATGCGTATTGTTCTGCGGGCACCTGACCGTACCAGGCAATGAAGAACTCGGTGATGTAGGCGATACCCACGATAGAACCCGTGATGATGATCACAATGTTCATCAACTCAATGTGGTAGATGGTGATGTAATCTTCGAGTTTGAAAACCTTGCGCGTTACCAGCAGCAGGGTTAACACCATCGCGAAGCCGGAGAAGATCGCACCGGCCACAAAGTAGGGCGGGAAGATGGTGGTATGCCAGCCGGGAATAACAGACGTAGCAAAGTCAAAGGAAACGATGGTGTGAACCGACAGCACGAGGGGTGTTGAAAGGCCGGCCAAAATCAACGCCACCGATTCGTAGCGGCTCCAGGTGCGGGCGGCTCCGTCCCATCCAAAACTTAAGGCATTATAAATCAACGCGCGGGTTTTGTGCCCCATGGCAACGGCACGGTCGCGAATAACCGCGAAGTCCGGAATGAGACCCATATACCAAAACACCAAAGAAACCGAGAAGTAAGTGGAGATCGCAAATACATCCCACAACAGCGGAGAGTTAAAGTTCACCCACAGTGATCCAAACGCATTGGGCAGCGGCAGCGCCCAGTAAAATCCGAGCCAGAGGCGACCCATGTGGAAGGCCGGGAAACTGGCCGCACAAATCACCGCAAAAATGGTCATGGCCTCAGCCGCCCGGTTGATCGACATTCGCCAACGCTGGCGGAACAATAACAGAATGGCCGAAATGAGCGTACCTGCGTGACCGATACCGACCCACCAAACGAAATTGGTGATGTCCCATGCCCACCCTACGGTTTTATTTAAACCCCACATGCCAATGCCTTCCCACAGCATAATGCATACGCAGTAAAGGCCAAAGAGCAGCAGCACGAGGGAGAAACCAAAGGCCATCCACCACGAACGGGCGGGCGCGGCTTCTACCTGCCGGCTAATGTCCTCCGAAACATCGGCCACCGATTTGCCACCGGTTACCAGGGGTTCGCGAATCGCGGAAGTTACTTGCATATCAATTAGTCAATAGTCGTAGTTCAATTCAATTTTCAGGCGTTTTCCTTTTTGCCGTCCTTGTTGCGGATCTTGGTGAGGTAGAAGATGTTCGGCTTCACACCGATTTCTTCCAGCACACGGTACGCCCGCGGATTGCCAATCTTCTTGTCAATACCGTAGTTGAAGACTCTCTCTTCCTCTCCTTTCGCGTTCTTCACCGTCTTGTAGTGATCAATCTTCAACAACTTGCTGATGCGGCTTTCGGGGTTGTTCATGTCACCAAAGACGATGGCACCCGTTGAGCACGAAGCCTGGCAAGCGGTTATCACTTCGCCATCATTCAGCTCACGCTTCTCTTTCTTCGCAGTGAGTTTACCCGTTTGGATGCGCTGCACACAGAACGAGCACTTTTCCATAACCCCGCGCGAACGGACGGTTACTTCCGGGTTGAGCACCATGCGGCCGAGATCTGTATTCATAGCCGGGTTCGACTGATAGAACTGCTGGTTGTCGTGGTACTTAAACCAGTTGAAGCGTCTTACTTTATACGGGCAGTTGTTGGCACAATAGCGTGTACCGATACAACGGTTGTACGTCATTTGGTTGAGACCTTCCGAGCTGTGCGTGGTGGCCGCTACCGGGCAAACCGTTTCGCAAGGCGCGTTGTTGCAATGCTGACACAACATCGGTTGGAAGGTAACTTCCGGATTTTCTGATGCCTGCTCCAAGCCCTCGTAATCACCAGGCTGGGCATCTGAACTGTAGTAGCGGTCAATCCGCAGCCAGTGCATTTCACGCCTGTTGATAACCTCCTGCTTGCCAACCAGGGCCACGTTGTTTTCAACGTTACAGGCCACTACACACGCACCGCAACCGGTACAGGTGTTCAAATCAATGGCCATACCCCAGTGGTGGCTCTTATATTCGTGGCCTTTCCACAAACTCAAGGACGCAGCTTCTACTTTCTCATCCCACTTGGTAATCATCGGGTTTTCCCGACCTGCTGCCGGATCTTTCTTGAACTCCGCCAGTGTAGACTCCTGAATCACATTCGTCCGCCCCATGTAGGTCTGGTGGATCTGCGTCTGGGCGATCTGAAAATCTTCGTTGACTTTCTCAACTTTCACTCCGCTGGTAGCTGAATAATTCACAGAACCGTTCAGCATAGAAAGCAGCGTGTAGGCATTCACGCCTAAATTCTCGGCTACGGTACCCACCTTGGTGCGACCGTAACCCAGTGTAATACCCACGGTGCCTTGCGCCTGGCCGGGCTGCACGAGGGCGGCTACTTTTACGGTTTTACCATTAGCTGATACACTGACCAACTGCGTGCGTCCTTCTGCATCGTTCTTAATGCCCAGTGCATTGGCGTCCTTCAGCGAAAGGGTTACGTAGTGATCCCAAACCGCTTTCGTAATCGGATCGGGTAACTCCTGAAGCAGCGGGTTATTGGCCATACTGCCATTGCCTACGGTAGCACTCTCGGCAATTACCAGCTCTATGCCACTGGCGTTTGCTTTGTAGGTCGCACCAATGCTGCTATCGGCTGATGATAAAGCTTCGTTGCGGAATGATACGCTGCCCCCGGCAGAGGCGCCACTCTCATACACGCCATCATACAAACGCTGGTCCCACCAGGTCTGGAAGTCCCAGCCCTGGCTATCGTTGGCAAAAAACTTACTCTTCCAGTTGTTCTGTACAAACGAGTAGTAATCGGCATTGGCCACACCGGCCCACGTCATGAAACTTTCCTGGGCCTGGCGCGATTTAAAAATCGGTGTAATGGCCGGCTGCGAAAGCGAGTAATGTCCCTTCTTGGGTTCAAAGTCGTTCCACGACTCGAGGTAATGATGATCGGGTGCTTTGTAGGCACAGGCCGAAGCCGTTTCATCCTCGGTGTAAGAGGTTGACACCGACAAAGCCATCGCTTTGATCGCTTTCTCCAACTTCTCACCCATCGGGTGATCGTACACCGGGTTGCAGTTGTAAAAAATCACACCGTCTACTTTTCCGCCTTCGGCCTCGGCAATGAAAGCCGCCATGGCCTCGTCATTACCCTGACGGTAGTTGACGGGAAGCCCCGGAAGAATGGTAGAACCATAGTTGCCCAACAAGTTGTTGATGGCATTGACCACGACCTGAACAGCCTTATCGTTCGAGCCGCTGACCACCACGGACTTTCCCCGGTTTTCCCACAGCTCGCCTGCGGCTTTTTCCAGGTTGGCCACGCCACTAAGGGTAGATGAAATACCCGCTACGCCTGCCTTACCGGCAAGAAGATTATAAAGCGCGGCTACCACCAAACCTTCTTGGGACGGACGGATAGCAGTGCGGTAGTCGGCATTGGCTCCTGTAAGCGAAAGGTTGGACTCGAACTGGTAGTGACGAGACATTTCGCGCTTGTCTTCACTGACTTCGCGTGTAGTTGCGTATTGCTTTGAAAACTCAATTGGGGCGAGCCAGGTGTTGAGGAAGTCTGCACCTATACTCACGATTACGTTAGCCTTGCTGAAATCGTAAGATGGAATCATACCCGTGCCAAATGATTCTTCATTGGCTTTCCAAATCCCGTAGTACGACACGGGGTCATACTGGATGTGCTGCGTGGTGGGGTACTTCGCTTTGAAAGCGGCAATCGCCTGTTGTGTGCTGGGGCTCAGAATAGTCTGGCTAACCAGGCGAATTTGTCCACCTTTAGCGGCAATCTCGCCCAACTTGGCAATCACTTCACTGTCCACCTTGTCCCAGTCAGCGTTGGCAGTGCCAACTTTCGGGCCCCGTAGCCGGTAGTTATCGTAGAGCGACAAAACCGATGCCTCAACCTGGGCGCTGGTACCGCCCAACGTCACTTTTGAGAGCGAGTTTCCGTCAACCTTGATCGGACGTCCATCGCGCACTTTTACTACAATCGAGCAGTAGTCGCCACCATTAACATAGCTGGAGGCATAATAATTGGGAATGCCTGGATCAACATCAACCGGCTTATTGATATAAGGTATGGCCTTACGCACCGGAGCTTCGCAGGCAGCGAGAGAAACCGCGGCTACGCTGAAGCCCATCATCTTCAGGAAATCCCTGCGCGAGTGGCCGGGATCTTGGTCAACGCCCAGGTCAACAAACTCCTTATCGGCATGCTTCACGTAGTTCGGGTCGTTGGTCAGTTGCGGCAGACCCTTCCAGTACGTTTTGGTTGTATTGCTCATAGATCTATAGTCAAAGAAATCAGAAACCCCTTATTAATAGTGGCACTTGGCACACTCTAAACCACCAATATCCTCCACTTTCATGGCAGCCTTCTGGCCTTTCGCGGCCTTGTGTAACTGCTCCAACTTGTCATAGTAGGCATTGTCTTTGGTGTTTACATTGGTTTTGCGATGGCAGTCAATGCACCATCCCATCGTCAATAGCGAGTATTGCTTTACCACATCCATTTCCTGAATTGGGCCATGGCAGGTCTGGCATTCAATGTTACCCACGTTCACGTGCTGGGCGTGGTTGAAGTAAGCGAGGTCCGGAAGGTTATGGATGCGAATCCATTCGATTGGCTTTTGCTTGCCGCTATACCGGCCGGTGGCGGGGTCGTAACCCACCGCAGCATAAATTTTTGAAATCTCGGCTGTGCCGGAAATTGCGCCTTGCTGGATATAGGTATGGCAGTTCATACAAATGTTGGCCGAGGGGATGTTGGCCTGTTTGCCTTTGAGTACACCGGTATGGCAGTACTTGCAATCCACCTCATTGACGCCTGCGTGAATTTTGTGGGAGAAGGCAATGGGTTGCTTAGGCGCATACCCTTGCTGCACGCCTATGGAGTACAGGCCGTCTATGACCGTTTTGAAGACTACGGCCGAAACCACAAACACCACCACGAAGATGAAGCCCGGGCTGCGAATGATCGAGGCGGCTGTGTAAGGAGACTCTACTACGTCTTTGTCCTCTTCACTGAGGTCACGCTGGTTTAGAAATTTCTTTAATGCATTAACAATCAGCACCAATATCACCAGCAACAACAACAAGATCACAAACATGCCGATGATGATCAGGTTGAGGTAGGCGGAGGGAACAGCTGCACCGCCACCAGCCTGAGCAGCGGTATCCTGACCGGGTGCAGGAGCATCAACTTTCTTGGCCTCAGCTTCTACATAAGCTAAAATATCGAGAATCTGATCGTCCTTCAGGTTAGTGAAGGCCGTCATCTGGCTGTTATTGTACTCTTTAAAAATTTTGTTGGCGTACTCGTCCCCGCTGGCGATCAACTTGGCCGAGTTTTTCACCCATTCGATGGTCCAGGCAATGGAGGGTACGCGGGTTTCGTAACCTGCCAGGGCCGGGCCCGTCCACTTTTGCTTGACGCGGTGGCAGGTGTAACAATTGGTCTTAAATAATTGCTCCCCGGATTTGATGGATTCGTCATCTGTCGGAACAGTCTGAGCGAAAAGGGTAAAAGAGACGGTGAGGAAAAAAAGCAGGGTTAAAAAAGAATGAAAACGCGCGACTCGGTAATGCATCATGACGTTTAGGACTTCGCCTTTTTAACGAAGTGGCACAAATCTAAGGGCCAATGGCGGTTTTTCAAACAAAAAATCATTAGGGAACGAATAATATTTGGCTAGACAATTTCACTTCAAGTGAATGTTTAACTTACCACTTGCGACCGGAAAAAATTGCTACCGAGCGTTGAACGAAACACTTGCCAAATTGCCGCCCCATACTGTTTAGAACCGTTATAAACTGAAAATATCCTGATTGTGAGCCCCTTTGAATACGTAGCGGTGCTGGTGTCGATTATCTTGGGCTTGGGGATAACCCAAATCATCACCGGTTTGGCTGATGCCCTGCATCAAAAGAATGTTCGGTTTTACTGGCCACATGTCCTGTGGGTGCTGCTGGTGTTTATCCTACACGTGCACGAATGGTGGATTTTTTACGAAATGCGCACCAACACCAGCTGGCAACTTGGCCAATTCCTGTTCACCCTGCTTTACCCCATCAACCTGTTTGTGCTGGCACGCCTGCTCTTCCCCATCAATTGGGCCGAGGGCTATAACCTGAAAGCGTTTTATCTGCAACACTTCCGAAAACTCTACTGGGGATTCATTTCTCTGGCCGCTTTATCCATCGTAACGAACCTGGCGATTCTGGGCGACCCGCTTCTTGAACAAGTCAACAAGCTGTTCATCCTGGTGTTGCTTTTGCCCACCGTGCTGCGCCAATCTGTGCCCGAGCGGGTACATCAGATCATCGTATCGGTCTTGTTCGTCTTAATGTTGGTAAGCCTGGTTTTCACCTGGAACGAACTGGTGATTAAGGCGTAGCCACTGAGAAGCGGTAAATCGTTTTTTGGCGGTAAGTTTCGCCCGGTTTCAATTCGGTGGTCGGAAACCCGGGTTGATTGGGTGAATCGGGAAAATGTTGCGCCTCGAGACAAAAGGCAGAGCGATGAACATACACCCTGCCGCCCTTGCCAATGTCCGAACCATCTAAAAAGTTGCCGCTGTAGAATTGCAAGCCAGGTTCAGTAGTCCATACCTCCATCACCCGTCCGCTGCCCGGCTCGGTTACTACGGCCGCCAATCCAAGATCATTGACTGGCTTGTTCAAAACAAATGTGTGATCATATCCACGACCGGCACGAAGTTGGGGGTCAACTTCGCCAATGCGCTCACCGATAGCGTGCGGTTGGGTAAAGTCAAAAGGCGTGCCGGCAACGGTAGCCATAACGCCCGTGGGAATCAGGCCATCATCTACCGGGCAATACCGGTCTGCCATTAATTGAAGTTGGTGACCCGACACATTGCCCGACCCTGCGCCCGCCAGGTGAAAAAAACAATGTTGGGTAAGGTTGATAATCGTGGTCTGATCGGTTGTGGCTTCATAGTTGACCACCAGTTCATTTTCATCGGTGATTGAATAGGTTACCGTCACCTTCAGGTTTCCGGGGTAACCCTCTTCCCCATCGCGGCTCAGGTAATACAATTCCAGCTTTTGGGTTCCCTGCAGTTCGGTCAACTCCGATCGCCAAAACACGTTATGGAAACCTCCCGGCCCACCGTGCAGCGCATGCGCGGTGTCAATGTTGAGTTGATATTCCTGGTCGTCAATCGAAAAACGCCCACGCGTAATTCGATTCGCAAAGCGCCCAATCAGGGCACCTAAGTACGGATTGCCGTTGATATACTGGGCGGCCGAATCGTACCCGAGCACGATGTCGGCAAGTTTTCCCTCGCGGTCCGGAACCCACAATTCCATGATGCGGCCACCAAAGTTGGTGACCTTCATTCGCAACCCATTTTTATTTTGCAGTTCATACACATGAAATAAGCGATCAACTTCAGGTACCGTGGTAGTCATAGAGTCAGAAGTACGGGTGGAACACGACAACGTGATCATCGCAGCCAAAAACAACGGGCGAATCATGAGCGGAAGGTACATCATTCGCCCGGCTTGAAAAACGGATTTTACACAAGGCTACTCGCTCGGCTGGCGTCTCCACCGCGGGTATAAAAAAATGGCCAATTTTACCGGTTAGGCAAACAAAGACAGGTGCAATGTGCCTGTACGTTCTGCCTGCGTTTTCCAGCCGCTGCCGGTGGGCCAGGTCAATCAGCCCGCTTGACACAGCGTACACGACCGAGTTCCTCTTGCCGATCAGAATAGTCTCAGGATTTCTCGTTGATCTGATCCAGCATCGCCTGGCACTTCTCTTTACGAAGGATGTCGTCTGGCTCGCGGGGCGCTAGGCGCACGGCCCTTACCAGCAACGCCTTGGCTCTCGGATAATTCTTTTGGTAGTGGTACACGGAAGCTTCGCCATAGAGGAAAAGAATATTGTCGGGGTCGAGTGTGCTGGCACGCTCAAAATGCCGGATGGCCTTTTCCATGGAAACATCCTCGGGCATGCCGCCAAAGAAAAAATCGCAGGCCACCTGCTCCAGCCAGTTGAGTTTTGCCAATTCAAAATGCCACTTACCCAATACGAAATACACCGGGGCAAACGTGGAGTCAAACGTCACGATGGTTTCCGCTTCTTCGCGGATAATTTTGGCATTCTTGATTTTTTCACGCGGGTTGTCAGCAATTTCGGACAGCAAGCCCATGGAAATGATATGCGCAAAACGGCCGCCCACTGATTGGGGATTCAACTGGATGGCCTTCTGTGCATAGGCCTGTGCTTTTTCGTAGTGTGTTCGCTTGGCCGATTTCTCCTTCAAATGGCCTCCCACGTTCGATTCCATTCGGCTCGCATGCCAAAGCGCCTCTTCATGGGTGGGTTGCCGTTGCAACACGGCTTCATATTTGGTCAACGCCTCCTCAACTTTGAACGCCTTCTCCAATGCGAGCCCTTCGGCAAATAAATCATTTGCGGATTGACCATGAACGGCCAGCACCACACACATGAATCCAATCATCATCCCACATCTCATGCTGCAAAAGTAAAGGAAGCCGGCCAAACGTTTCCAATTGTTTGAACCGAACGATTTCAAAAAGCTTATCTTTCGGCTGAAAAAAGTGGAATTCCCTTTTGAATATTCCGGAAATCATTTGACCCACCTTACCGATTGCGGGAATTGTCTGGCAGGGTGGAAATTCCGGAAATGACCTGACGCTGGTATTCCGGGAATGGTTTGACCCACTCGGCAAGGTAATATTCCGGGAATTACCTGACCCACCTGATGGTCAGGATTCCGGAAATGATCTGACCCACCTTTGAGCTTTGGGATTTGATGCCGATAGGCGTTGGTTTGCGCATTGAAAAAGTAAACCCTAGCGCTTTACGTCACAACCATTACGTATGCACCAGATCAGAAGAATACTTGAATTACAATCCGATGGCCAAAGCATCCGCCACACGGAAAGGCTCACAGGGCTATCTCGCAACACGATAAGAGAATATTTGCGCA
>JAJTGY010000091.1 GCA_021298015.1 Flammeovirgaceae bacterium | reverse complement strand
AAGTACGCCTGGAACTAGTGCATGAATGGATTTAGCCGACAGACTCTCTACATAGTTGTTATCATCTGTGAGCAGCGCCCCGATCAATCGACTACTTTTTTTCATGGTCAAATCACAGTAAGGCAGTTGATCGCAATCAACGGCATACTCCTTGGCCGCAAACCAGTCTCTGATTTTATGCTTCAAATGCAAGCGACCATTCTCTTCGGTTATCACGCGTGGCTTGAATTCTCCCTGCGAAACCTCTCGTGAAAACTGTAAGTATGCCTTTAAGAGTTTAGGTCCTTCATTTTTTGCATCTGCCACCATCAGCTGCTCAGGCCATAGGCTGGTTACCACCATCACTTTTTCGCGGGCACTTTTTCTAGCGGAGTCTCCGCCTCGGGACTCCGCGCTTTTCCGACATTACTATTCCTTCACCTATACATTCCTTCGCCTTCAACTATTCCGTTAGCTATCTATTTTTGCGGGTTCATTATACGCGGAGTCCCTGAGGCGGGAGACTCCGCTGCGAACGGGTTCGAGTTCATTGATCTGTTGTTGAAGTTCCTTTATATACTGCTGTAATTGCTCTTTTTACTTTTCCGCTTGCTCACACCCTTCGTCTACTTAGTCAGTACGGGATATTTTGGCCATCTACTCTTGCAGTTGGGCATCTAGTTGTTCCAGTTTTTTGGAAACATGATCTAAATCAAAAGATCGGCTGGCATTCGCTCGTATTTTCTTTCCGTCTACACTAATACAGTCTCCCTTTATATACGCTGACTGTTGAAGCCATTTACCAAATGTCAATACAGATTGCTTTATAGCTTCACTGTTGTCCTTACGAAAATCAGCAATGGTTTTAGGATCTGGTACAAGTTGATTCATTAGCCACATCAATTCTAAATTACGTGTACATTCACGCTTAAGCTTTCTGCTACTGCTAATCCCATTCAAATAACCGTAGATATAAAGTTTTAATAAGTAAGCAGGTGAATAGGCCTTCCGTCCGATGTTTTGTTCTCCTTTTTCACAAAAGATTGAACCCAAACTATGCATTAGGAATGCATAGTTTGCCCAGGGGGTTGACGAATACTGACGGTACCGTCAGTATTGTCAAGGTTAAACCCTGACAATGAAAATCACCAACTTAGTTTTCTTACTTGGGGCTAAATCGTTGATTTTCATTCGTCAATTATGCAATAGAATTTCTATTGCATAATCTGGGTTGAATCGTTCTCTACGAAAAATTTCTCTGCTAGTAGATCAATGAGCCTTACGTAGTGTTGTGCTGATACTAAATCTTCGAGCCTAGTGAAAATTTGAGCTTGTTCCCTATCGAGGCCTTTTAGATAATGCATTGTCGATTCCTTTTGTTGACAACACAATGTAAAACTTTTCTTCATTTTCACACAGCCTCGCAAACGCGCGCCAACGGTAACCAGGTACTTCTGAAATGCGCCTTTGGGATGTCCCAGTCGTCCACTCAAAATGCAGGTTTACAATTGCTATAACCCGCACAGCCGTCCGCTGTCTGCCCGTGATGGTGACCGATAATTCAAGCCCTATTCTTTCCTTTCTCCGATCTCGTGGTTGATTGCCTTGTAGATGAATTCCAATGCCTTTTCGATGCGGTGCCAGGTGTCGTCCTTCGTCAGGTCGAGGTCGGCATATTTTTTTCGTTTGTCTTCCGCCAGCGCCAAGTAAACAATGCCAGCCGAAAGAATAGCCGTAATCGCAGCGGTATCAATTTCCTTTCGGGTTGCCGAGGCCGCGATCATCTTACTCAATTGCTCATTTCGGGTTTTGGTGAAACGGGATAACAGGTCATTGTTGGCTGATAACTCCCACAGCAACATCGCTTTCATCGCTTTCTTTTGTCTCAGCTCGCGGGCAACGCCCGCGAGCCGCCTGGCCCAGATTTCGCCCCGGTCCTCAGACTTCATGCTCACTAACTCGGCCAGTCGCTCGGGCTTAAAAATGGTGTTTAGCCGGCCGCTCAGAACAAATGCCGCAATCAGGCCATCAATACCGTTAAAATAGCGGTAGATCAACATTTTAGATACCCCGGCTTTTTCGGCAATTGCGTTTACCCCGAGCGATGAAAAGCCCTGACTGACAATCAGTTGCTCCACCGCATCCAGGATCTTTTCTTGTGTGGCACTTCGGCCGCGTTTTAATTTTTTTCTAACTGGCAATTAAACCTTGTTTACAGCTACCTGTCTATAACATGTTACCAAGTGGTAACAAAGTCTAAAACGTAAAAAGTCGCATCTTATGAAAAGTAATCTGTTCGTGTCGCTGATCTTGTGTCTGTTCATGGTCTCCTGCTCGGAAAATCCCGATGAACCGGCTGGCCCGGCATTGCCTCCGGCACCGACCAACAAAGATTTCAGTCCTTTGACCACTATCATGCAGAACAGTTTAACCCAGTTGGGTGGAAATGCCGGGCTGGTGTTGATGTACAAAGATGGCACTATTTTGTACAAACAATATTTTGGCAGCTGGAATGACAACACCTACATACCCATCGCCTCGGGCTCCAAGTGGACCTCCATGGCTGCGGTGATGGCCATGGTTGATGATGGGCTCATCAAGTTAGACGAAAAAGTGAGTGCCTACTATCCAACTGAATTTGCCGCGGCCGACAGAAAAGATATCACGGTCAGACAATTGATGAGTCATACCTCCGGATTTGCGGGAGGCAGCAGTTGGATCAGCACAGATGCCGTCAACCTCCAGCAGGCTACGCAGGGCATTGGCAGAGGCGGTACTATTTCCGGTACAAACACCAATCCGACCGCAGTAAATTTTGGCCCCAACGGCAGCAAGTTTGCCTATGGCGGAGTAAGTATGCATGTGGCGGGCGGTATTGCCGAAAAAGTTTCCGGAAAAACCTGGGATATACTATTCAAAGAAAAAATTGGCGATAAGTGCAACATGCCCAACACCAATTATACCGGCCTCGGTCCCACGACTAATTACCGGATTGCCGGTGGGGCCGGAACCCGCATGATGGAATACACCAACTTCCTGCTCATGCTGCTCAACGAAGGAAAATTCAACGGGCAGCAGGTGCTGAGTGCGGCCGCTGTAAATGAGATGCTGAAAGACCAGACCACCAACCTGCCCATCGCGTCCACCCCTTACGAGACGGATGCGCTGCGGTCGGGTTACCGGTATGGGTTGGGGTGCTGGATTGAGGGTACCAAGAACGGGGCGCCCACCGAATTCGGGTGCCAGGGCGCGTTTGGGTTTAGCCCGTGGCTCGATAAAGGTCGAAACGTGATCGGAATTCTTTTTGTACAGCGTTCGCTCGGTACTGTAAACACCATGCCCAGCGAGAACGATGCTCCCTACACCTTGCTGCGAAACCGCATTGCCCAGATTCTCGACAACTAATGCTGTTGTTACAAAGGCCTGCGCGCGCTATGAAACACGATCTTACTTTTCTCTTGCTGTTGTGCTTCGCTTGTGCGGAACCAACCGAAATGACTGTTGACGCGCCAACCAACCCGGAGTCTCAATGGTTGATCTCGATCAGCGGCCCGGGCGATGAAGTAACCCGTGGCGTGACAGGAGATGCGCAGGGAAACACCTATATCACCGGAAGTTTTACGTCATTTGTCAACATCGGCAACACAACGTATGGCACAAAAGGGCTGAACGATATCTTCCTGACAAAACTTGATGCGGGTGGCAAGGCCGAGTGGTCGCGTGCGTTTGGATCTCCGGGATCGGACTTTGCCTTTGATGTTGATGGAGACGCCAGTGGCAATCATTACGTAACGGGCATGTTTAGGCAAAGCATGCAACTGCCCGGTGGGGGTACAGTGAACAGCGAGGCAGAGGGTGATGTTTTTACAGCCAGATTTTCACCCTCTGGCACCTGCGAGTGGGTAAAAACAGGCCGCGGCCCTGGCACCGAATACGGCAATGAAATCAACCTCACCTCCGATGGCCACGTGCTCATCATCGGCCCCACCGATCGGGGCATCACCTTCGAAGGTATGCAGCTGACGAACACAGACGACCAAGATGTGTTTGTAACCAAGTACAGCACTGCCGGAAATCTGCGCTGGGCAAAATTACTGGGCGGGCCCGGAAAAGTCTCCGGGCGCGGTATCAGTTCGGACCGCAGCGGCAACTCGCTCGTTGCCGGTTCATTTAGCGGCACGCTTTCCGTTGGTAGCCTGAATCTGAACGCCAGCAATTCGAATTTGGATATTTTTATTGCCAAACTGGACGATGCCGGTGCCGCGATCTGGGCCAGGTCATTTGGCAGCACCGGAGACGATTATGCCCGGGGCATTGATGCCGATGCAGACGGAAACATATATGTGTCGGGCGTTTTCACCGGAACCGTGCGTTTCGATGCGATTACCCTCACCAACCTTTCCGGAAGTAAAGATATTTTTCTGCTAAAGCTGAACCCACAGGGTACTGTGCTGTGGGCAAAAAGTTTTGGCGGGGCGGGCGAAGAAGAAGGCTGCGAACTGGAGGTCAACGATGCGGGCGCTATTTTTATCAGTGGAAGTTTTTCTGCCACGATGCAACTGGGAAGCGCAACCCTTACAGCTGCAGGACAACGAGACGTGTTCGTGAGTAAAGTAAACACCACCGGAGAAGTTCAATGGGCAAGGGCTGCAGGTAGTACCCAGGATGATGTTAACTATGCGATCACCCTCCATCGGGGAAATGAGGAAGTTGTGACGGTCGGAACCTTCACGGGTGTTTTCTGGCAGGCAGGCCGTTCAGTAAGTTCCGCAGGCGGTTTCGATAGCTATGTATCGAAGGTGAAGTGATTTCCTCTGCTGTCCTGAGTTTGCAACTCAGGACATACACCTATCCTACTCATCATTCCAAAAATTCAATTTGCAACAAACCAATATTCTTTCCTTCAAAGTAATCTCTGGCACTGCTGTGTAAATACTCCTCTGCTTTCTCCACGATACCAGCTTCCACCGGATTGTTATGAATGTAACTTAACTTTTGTTCAGTAAATCCGCTCGAAAATAACTCCTTTGGTTGATTATCTTGTCGCCAAAATTGATAGGTGCTATTTCTGTTATTGGCATCACCTGCTTTCTTGAAAATCTCTAGCATCCACTCTTTCCTGCTTTCCGTTTTACTCGATTCAATCGCTCGTATAATTTCTTTGGATGTAAACTCTGTTATTGTTGGTCTCCCGACCAACAATCCTAAATCTCCGAATGATGTGTAAGAAACCCAAACTCATCGTCCCCAGTCTCATAAAAACGTGCAGAGCTATATTTGTAATCTTCAGGCTGCAACGACAACTGCCAATGGGGCTGGCACGGATTATGATGAAGATAGTCAAACTTTTGCTTGAAGAACCACTCATGAACTAAATCGATGCTCATTGAGTTTCGCTTCCATACTTGAAATGTTCTGTCCTTTAATCCAACATACAATTCTTCTACTCCTTGATCGCCCTTCTTACTCTTGATCAACTGCAACAATTCCTTTGCAGTGAATTTAAGAAAGTCACGCTGTACGTCTTCAAGATTATATTCATTTTGAACCCGCCAAATGATATGAAGATGATTGGGCATGATCACAAATGCTGCAATCTTAACATGACCAATCTCTACTTGATATTTAAGTGCTTTGATAGTTGTATCCTTCGCTTCATCCGAATCGAGCAACCGAATCCAGTCATTGCGAACAGCAGAGAAGAATTGAACATGATTAAGATCCAATTTCATGCTTTAAAATAATGCAAAAATTAAAAATAAGATATTTGAGAATAAGATTGTTGGTCGGGAGACCAACAATAACTAATTTCGACCAACATCAACTAGGGCGTAGTACCTGGCCGAGCTATGCATATACTTATTCTTCGCAGAGTCTCGCCTCTGACTCTGCGCTCGTCTGATCCCTTTTTTCCTAGCAGAGTCTCCGCCTCGGGACTCCGCGCTTTTCCGACATTACTATTCCTACACCTATACATTCCTTCGTCTTCAACTATTCCGTTAGCTATCTATTTTTGCGGGTTCATTATACGCGGAGTCCCCGAGGCGGAAGACTCCGCTGCGAACGATGCTCTTTCGAATATGTTATGCTTTTGTCCATTCAATTTGTTCATCTGTTATACTGTTTCATCTTGTTTATTGGTGCACCATCCCTCTTTCTCACGCGCAACACCAACAAAGGCGAAGTGTCGTTATTCACTTTTTAAATATTTCGGAGCGGTAGATTTTTTTATTGTTGGCTTCGACAAACAATCCTATAAACAGAATGTGCTTAAAATAATCAAACCCATCTCTATAATTGGCCTATTCTTTCAAATTATTAAGCGCAAATTTTCCAATCTCATTAAAAAATCGGTCTTTGTCTTGCCAATAGTTGCGGCTATACAATTGCAAAAACGGCCAACGTTTTGATTCAAGTACGCCTGGAACTAGTGCATGAATGG
>JAJTGY010000090.1 GCA_021298015.1 Flammeovirgaceae bacterium | reverse complement strand
GCGACACCCTTGCTCTTAGCTAATGATATGCACTTCAGCACTCATTCGGGACTTGCACCCTTTAGCCAGTAAACATGCCTGACGCACAAAAGGAAAGCCCTGTTTTGCAGGGCTTTACTGATGTAATTATTAGATCAGAACTTCACTTCCGGTGCTTTCTCAGCGCCTTCCTCGGCTTTAAAGTATCCTTTTTCTTTGAAGCCCCCAATGCTGGCAATCAAGGCCCTCGGAAAGCCAACAATAGCGCGGTTGTAGTCACCCACCGCCTCATTGAAGCGTTTACGTGAAACTGAAATCCTGTTTTCTGTTCCCTCTAACTGCGCTTGCAAGTCAAGGAAGTTCTGATTGGCTTTTAAGTCGGGGTAATTTTCGGCAACAGCCAACAAACGACCAAGGGCTGAGTTCAGGCTGCCTTGCGCTTGCTGGAAGGCCTGCAGATTTTCAGGTGTCAGATTCGAAGCATCAATTTTAACCTGAGTAGCGCTCGCGCGGGCTTCCACCACCCGGGTAAGCGTTTCTTGCTCGAAGTTGGCGTAACCCTTTACGGTGCTAACTAAATTTGGAATCAGATCGCTCCTGCGTTGGTAGTCCGATTCCACATCGCCCCAGCTCTGCTTCACCGTCTGTTCCTTGCCGGCAATGCCGTTATAAATGCCTATGCCCCAAATGACCAAGAGGCCAAGGACAATCCAAATGCCATACTTCTTAAGAATTTCCATAGTCTGTGCGTTGATTTTCCTTGGCGAAGGTAGTGGGTGAGAACTGTTTCGACAACTTTATGGTCGCCCCGCTGTTGTAAGCATATGCGGTGGCTTATTGCACTCATCTTATTCCTTGCGGGCTGTAAAATCGATCGCGATCGCCCGGTCGACTTTAGTCGCCTGACGTTCACTATGCCGGACGATACGGAGTTGTTCTTCCGAAACGTTCGCTCCATTTATTACGATCGGGAGGTACGGGGGAATCAGGAGGTGTTTCGGTGGGCCGACCGGCCCGACTCCACCGGGAATCCAACACTTACACCAGCCCTGGTGCTAAGTCCGATGAATGATATGGCTTTTGTTGTTCTTGAACTTGAACCGGGCAACGCATCCGAAGGGTTAACGCTGATCGCTGTCGATTCCGCCACAAACCGCACGGATACGCTCCGGTTGGCCGAGCCGCTCCCGCGCCCTTCGCTTGAATTGGCTGCCCGGATCTATGAGGGGATACGACAAAACCAAGGCTTCCAATTGCTGCAGCCGGACAAACCAAAGCCCGTGTTGCAAACCGATCAGGAGCGCGAAACTTTTCGGGTAACGATGGCGGATTATTTTCGACTAACGAGGGTTTTTTAGAAAGTAAGACCAAGCATTGGGAGCTAGGCCGAAAAGCCAATGTTAGCTGCCTTTGGAGGCGCCCATTTGCTGTTTGATGTACTTGACTATTTTTCCGCGCCCCCAAACCATAAAGCGGTATTTGTTGTCATTTTGATCTTTTATTACCAGCATGTTCGGGACTAAAATGGCCAGCCGATAGCCCCTTCTTATTTTTTTTATTTCCCCATAATTAATGTGGATGTCCTTTATCAAGTGGTTGCAACATGGAAACATTCCAATCCGGGCCAGTTGATTAAAACCAGCGGGGAAGCAGCTTTTTGCGCTGTACTCAAGATGATCCTGGAATAACTTCAGTTCTCCGCGGGCCTGGTAGGGTAAAAGCTCGAGAAAGAAAAGGTAAGGCGGCATTTGGTTTAGTGTAAGGTGTGCCGTTCGAACCATCTCCGGCTGAGGTGTTTGCGACCAGCAAAGCCCAGAGACAGTCATCAGTAAAAGGCAAAGAAGTTTCATCATTTTTTGCAGTTTTTTGACTGTGTAAGGACAGATATCCGTTCGGATTCTCTGAATATAATTGGACAATCGCCAATTTCGTTGGTTCCTGTCATGTTGCAATGAACGGAAATCAGTTAACTTAAACGACCAAACTCCGCTCGCGCATGAACTCGGCAATTTGTATCGCGTTGGTGGCGGCCCCTTTGCGCAAATTGTCGGCCACAATCCACATGTTGAGCGTGCGGGGTTGTGATTCATCCCTGCGCAAGCGGCCCACAAACACCTCATCGCGGCCGTGGCTGTTGATGGGCATCGGGTACACGTTGTTTTTTACATCATCTTGAACCACTACACCCGGTGTGTTTTCCAAAATCTGGCGCACCTCGCTCAGGTCAAATTCTTTTTCAAACTCAGCGTTTACCGCTTCCGAGTGGCCGCCAATCGTAGGCACGCGTACGGTGGTAGCCGTTACGCCAATGGTGTCGTCACCCATAATTTTTCGGGTTTCGTTCACCATCTTCATCTCTTCTTTCGTGTAGCCGTTATCGAGAAACACATCGATATGGGGCAGGGCGTTGAAGTCTATGGGATGGGGATATACCTTGGGGCCTTCCGTGCCGCTGCGTTCGTTCATCAGTTGCTGCACGGCATCTTTGCCGGTGCCGGTCACGCTCTGGTAGGTGCTCACCACCACGCGTTTCACTTTGTATTTTACATGCAGGGGTGCAAGGGCCATCACCATTTGAATGGTCGAGCAATTGGGGTTGGCGATAATGCGGTCGTCAATGCGCAACACATGGCCGTTGACTTCCGGCACCACCAGTTTCTTGGTAGGGTCCATGCGCCAGGCCGAGGAATTATCAATCACCACGGTACCCATCTCGGCAAAGCGGGGTGCCCATTCCAGCGAAGTACTGCCGCCCGCTGAAAAAATGGCGATATCCGGTGCCCGTTTCACCGCCTCTTCCATGCCGATGATGGTATAGTTCTTTCCCTGAAAGGAAATGGCTTTCCCCACATTCTTGGCTGATGCCACCAACAGCAATTCATCAAACGCGAACTGACGCTCGCTAAGTACTTTCAATAATTCCTGGCCTACCAGTCCGGTGGCCCCCACAATAGCTAGCTTCATTTTACAGTATCATTTAAGGCTGGCAAAAATACTATATTTGGTTAGGCACATGAAGCAAATTCTCTTCGGAATCATCGTATTCGTTTGCGCTGCGATTGCCCAGGCGCAAGTGGTTGATGATTTCTCCGATGGCAACTTCACCGCTAACCCTGCGTGGATGCCCGATCTCGCAGCCAATTGGACTATAATTAGCGGCCAACTTCGGTCAAACGCCACAACAGCCAACTCGTCTTTTCAGATCGTGACGCCATCGGCCACCTCGACCAACGCCCGGTGGGAATTTTGGCTGCAGCTCAATTTTAACACTTCCAGCGCCAACTACGTTGACGTCTTTCTGATGTCGGATCAGTCTAACCTGAGTGCCGCTAGCACCAACGGTTATTTTGTGCGCATCGGAGGTACTGCCGATGATGTGAGCCTGTACAAGGTGACCAACGGTACAGCGGCCATTCTGATTAATGGGCTTGATGGCATTACCAATTCATCGGCCAACACCCTGCGCATTCGTGTTACCCGCGACATCAACAATGTGTGGTTACTTGAGCGGGATGTTACCGGCACGGGCACCGACTACGTTTCGGAGGGCACGCAGTCAGACGCCAGTTTTCTGATCAGTTCATTTTTCGGAATTCGTATTCAGCAATCGACCTCGTCTTTCTTTCAACGCCACTTTTTTGACGACATCTACGTGGGCGCCATTCCTCCCCCGCCACCTCCGCCCGTTCCGATCACAAAAAAAGAGATTATCATCACGGAGATCATGGCCGATCCTTCGCCCACTATCGGCTTGCCTGATGCCGAGTATGTGGAGCTTTTCAACCGAACCAACCGCACCGTAAGTCTATCGGGTCTCCGGCTCACGGATGGTTCCTCTACCGCGGTATTTCCGGCTGCTTCTATGTCGCCCGGCAGCTATCTGCTGCTGACGAGCACATCCAACGCCAGCAAGTTCGCTGGCTCCGTTCTGGGTATGGCCAATTTTCCAACGCTGAATAATGATGGCGATGCGATCATGCTCAGGCGGTCGGACAACAGGCTGATCGACTCCGTTGCGTATACGCTGGACTGGTACCGGAGTGAAGACAAATCCGAAGGTGGTTGGGCCCTGGAATTAATCGACCTACAGAACCCGTGCGGTGAGCAAGATAACTGGGCGGCTGCGGAAGCCAGTGCCGGAGGTACTCCGGGAACATTAAATTCCATCAATGCCAACAAGCCGGACGTGACCGGGCCAAAATTGGAGGCGGCCGTGCCGAATGGGCTCCAGCAAGTTGAGTTGTTGTTTAACGAGAAGTTGAACACGGACCTTGGCGCGATAGCCGTTACGCTCACGCCTGACGTTGGCATCACCAGCCTGGCGCTTCAGAAACCAGCACTCACCCGTTTGATTGTGAGTCTTGCGAGTCCCCTTCAACCTCGCCAATTGTATCAGGTTGCGATGAGCAACCTTCGCGACTGCGCGGGAAATCTTATTCAACAGGATTTCGCTCAATCCACCTTTGCCTTGCCGGAAGAGGCTGACAGCCTTGACCTCGTGATCAATGAAGTGTTGTTCAACCCGCGGGTGGGAGGATACGATTATGTGGAGATTTTCAATCGATCCGAAAAGTTTATCAACCTCTTTAATTGGCGAATCGCATCACGTGAAAACGGAGTTCTGCAAAATGCTGTAGCGATTACAGTGAGCCGATTGATTGCTCCTGGGGGCTATTTGGTGTTGACCGAGCGGGCCAGTGAAGTCATGTTCCAATACCCACGCCACGAAGGGCGTGCATTTATGCAATCCAAACTGCCTTCTTTGCCTGATGATGAAGGCGTTGTTACCCTCGTGGGTGCCGATGGTCAGTTGGTGGACGAGTTCAGGTACGCGCGTGATTTCCACAGCGAACTGATTAAAGATGAAGAGGGAGTTGCTCTTGAACGAATATCAGCGGAAGCTGAAACCCAGCAAGCCAGTAACTGGACATCGGCCAGTTCAGTCGTTGGGTTTGGCACACCCGGCTTGATCAACTCGCAGTCCAGACCCGATCCGTTGATTTCACCGGATGAGGTGATCGTGGAGCCTGAGGTGATTGCTCCGGGGAGCGGCCGCGATGAGTTTGCACTTGTCCGGTATCAGTTTGATCAGCCCGGACGGTTGGCCAATGCGAAAGTCGTGGATCATCAAGGGCGCGTAATTCGCACGTTAGCCAACAACGAATTGCTGGGTACCGAAGGATTTTTGCGCTGGGATGGGGACCACGACAACGGAAGCAAAGTGCGCCCTGGCTATTACGCAGTATGGTTTGAAGTGTATGGGCTGGAAGGCAACGTGAAGACGTATCGCAAGCGGGTTGTTGTCGGCCCGAGGTAGGAAACATTGCGTCTGTTGAGGCCTCGCCCCGTTCGGTACAAAGAAATCCAGGGCAAACTTAGGATTTCAAACGTTTGCAAATGATTCTTGAGGCATGATGATCTATTGTCTTAATTTTGCGTAACTTTAATTGTTATTTGCTCGTAATACCAAAGATAAAGACGCCTAACTCTCAATAAATGAGCGTTTTAGCATTAAAACTCCCCGAAGGTTCAAGTAGCATAGCCAAGTTGGCTCCCATGGTACTTAATACCTATTCAGTTGTCCGTAAGTTTAACATTGATGGAAGTGAAATTCTATTTCTGCCTTTGAGAATTTTTGCAAAAATTCTTAGCGTTAGTGGGAGGATTTTATTTCTTTTTTTTGGAGTAGTAGCTCTTGTGTTGTTAGTGCTTTCATACATTTTTCTTTTGGCAACCGGCAATTTTCTTTTCTTCTCCCTTAAATCTAGTTTGAGGGACTCATTTAAAAGTCTAGATCGATCACGACTGATTGATCTACACCTGAAAATTGAAAGGTCACTCCGGGAAATGAATCAAGTAAAGAAAAGCCGCTTTATGTTTGATACCCCGTTGTTGGGCACCTTAAACAAAGATTTCCTATGCAATCTTCGTGAGCTAGAGGCGAATCTTAGAAGCCTAGCATATCCTGATCTTGGTGTTTTTCCATCCAACGTGCCCGTGAGAAAACTGGACTCGTGTGATCCGTGGCAAGACGACCTCGATGAGTACAAGGAGGAAGTCATTCTTTTGCCTTAGTTGCAGTACTCGTGCTTTATAGCAAAGCGGATGTTGTAAAAGCTTTTTATTCCTGGATTGAAAATGGCCAGAAGAAAGGTATTGTTCGCCCCGTGATAATAAAGGAAGCAAAGGAAAACCTCTATTTTGTTGTTAAAATATCTAGATCAAATAAAAAGGAGGGCTTAATAAGAGTATCGGTGGACAGCGCAGAGTGGCGTGAGATGGGCTTATATCATTACAGTCACGATTCATTTATTGAAAGAAATGCTACCCAATGGATATCTGAATCTGAAATACAAAGGAAGATCGGTAGGTGCCCCTTGAGTTTATTTGCTCTTATCTAAGTAATCGAGTAGGAAGGTAGCGATTATTTCGCTACCTGTCCTCTCACACCACCCTGCGTACCGGTCTGGTACAGGGCGGTTTGTTAGAAT
>JAJTGY010000050.1 GCA_021298015.1 Flammeovirgaceae bacterium | reverse complement strand
AGAGCAACCAATCCGGCTCCATATCATGATCTGCTTTATGGCGTTGGCCGTATCAAAATTCATTGAACTAAAGACCAACACCTCGCTGCGGACATTCCTAACCCAAGGCAAGAAGATAACCGATGCCCGACTGCTCAACAAACTTACCGGAAAAGTTAAAACCCTTCGCAAATCTATACCCGATCACTTGACCAACCTACTAGCCAAACTCAGTCTGCCGCACTAAACCGGACAAGTCAGGAAATGGTCTATTCCTGGAGTGTATCAATGGAATATCCATAAAACAAAAACTCAATCTGGGCGTGGGCTGGCTAAATTTCGAGGGTATTCAGGGCTTCTCGCTTTATGGCGTTGTTCAATATCGGCCCCTGCGTTCCAAACTGACACCGCTGATCGGGGCTAAATTCGGCACCACTCACATCTGGAACCAATATCAGGATGGTCAATCAACCGTATTGGTTGATTTCTCGGCAGGCATAAGTTACAAACTCAACAAAAATATCGGCATCAGCCTGAGTTCCGGAGTTACATTCACCCAACAAGCCTTGCTCCTTCCGCTCCGCCTCGGGTTACAAATACGGTGAATGGAAATTCAAAACCCACCCGGTCTGACCGGTAAGCCGGATCCGTGTATTACCTGTCAATCCATTTCAACCGCTCCACCATCTCCAGCACGGCCGGGCATACCAGGGTGTTTTTATAGGTGAGGTCCATGATCTGTACCATTTTTTTGCGGTCGGTATGCGGGTACTCGCGGCAGGCCTTGGGGCGGTCCTCATAAATGCTGCAATAGTTTTCCGCATCCAGAAACGGGCAGGGTGATGTTTTCAACACCATGTCCTGGTCTTCATCTACCCGCAGGTACCGTTCAATAAAATCGCCCGGCTTTAGGCACAGGGCCCGGGCCGCGCGTTCCACATCCGTTTGGTAAAATATGGGGCTGGTGGTCTTGCAGCAATTGGCACATTGCAGGCAATCCGTTTCGGCAAAAACTTCTTCATGAACGGAATGAAACGCTTCGTCTACCTCCCGGGGATTTTTCTTTTTCAGGCGCTGGAGGAATTTTTTATTTTCGGGAGCGCGGTCAGCCGCGCGTTTATTGAATAAAGAAATATTGGTTTCCATGGCCGTAATCAAAAACAATGTACCACGTTAAAATTTACTCTTGAGTTCGTGGCTTATTTGATGGACAGGAACAACAACCGTGTCGCGGGACAACGAGAAGCGCTCCTTACCCGAATAAACAAAGTACCGCTCAGTCGCCATCACGTCTTCGCAACCGATTAAAAAACCTTTTGTAAGTGCAGGCGCACCTGTGCGCTTAATTTCAATGGCGATTCTCTGTTTGTTTCGTCCTTCGAGAACCAAATCAATTTCGGCTCCGGCAGCCGTTCGGTAAAAGGATGGTGAGACCCAAGGCGGTAAGTCACTTAAAATGGTTTCGATGACAAATCCCTCCCAACTGCTGCCAACCACGGGATGACCTAGCAAATCATCCACGGTTTGGATTTTTAACAACGCATGCAAAATTCCGCTATCACGAATATATACCTTCGGTGACTTAACCAACCGCTTGCCCGTATTGATGGACCAGGGGTGCAGTTTACGCACCAGAAACAAATCTTCGAGCAAATCGAGATAACGAGTGGCAGAAGGAACGCTCATGCTAATACCCATCGCCAGTTTGCTAAGGTTCAATAAACCTCCGTTGGCGTGGGCCAACATCGTCCAAAAGTTTCGCAAAGTCGATGCCGGCACGCGCATTCCGAATTGGGGGACATCACGCTCAAGATAGGTTTGAATAAAATTTTGCCGCCACAGTAGGCTCTTTTCCTCATCGGGTGCCAGAAAGCTATCCGGAAAACCGCCCCGAAGCCAGAGCGAGGGCAGTTCGCCTGGCGAAAGCTCGTCTATCTGCAAGCCGGGCAGGAGGACGTACGCGATTCTGCCTGCCAGCGTCTCAGAAGATTGTCGAAGCAAATCAAGTGAGGCAGAACCTAAAATGATGAACTGACCCGCACGCTGGCCCGCACGCTTTCGTTTGTCAATTACACCGAGCAGAATCGAGAAGAATTCAGGCATTCTTTGTATCTCATCCAGAATGACGGTCCGATCCGTGTGAGACTCAAGATACAATTCAGGCTCACTAAGTTTAGCGACATCGGTGGGAGACTGCAAGTCGAGGTAGGTGGGCGGTGGCGAGAGCGAAGCAGCAATACTCAAGGCAAGCGTGGTTTTACCCACCTGTCGCGGTCCCAGAATGGCAACCGCTGGAAACTGATCCAAGGCAGCCATTATTTCAGCCCTTTTGAATCTGGCAATCATCCTTGCAAATTTAACATGTAATATTAATTTTACAAGGTTAAACGGTTAAAATGGCCTAAAAAACGCTCCTACCTCCGGCACAGCGCCTTGTACGCGCAGAACTCGCAGTGCTTCTCGTGGGTGGTTTGGGTGAAGGGCTGGTTGGGGTCGTACAGCTGGTGAACGGTTTGGCTTAGCTGCTCCGCAAAGGCTGGCCACAAGGCGGTGGCATCGCGCACGGCCACCTTGTTCATCAGCAAGCCAAACAAAAACTCGTCACCGAAAATATTCTTTCGGTTGTAAAGTCCGGGTTGCACCGGTCCGGTGATCTGCTCCACGGTTCCATACAAAAACGAATAGAACAGGGTTTGAAACGCGGCCTTGTTGCGATCACCATCACGCTCAAACAAACTTTCCAGACTTTTGAACTTCAACTCATCCTGCCCGGTTTTGTAGTCAATGACGCGAATGACCGAACCGGTTGTATCCACACGGTCAATCTTACCAGCAATGCGCACCGAGCGTCCATCGGCCAGGCGCAGCGGAAATTCAAATTTTTCTTCCAGTTGCCTGATCGTGAGCGGAGCCAGCGCAGCATCAATCTCCAGAATACGACTGGCAAAGGCTTCCACAACTTCCTTCACCACTACGCGCTGCCCTTCGTGCAGCACGGGTTCGTTCTCGTTGAGATGATAATGCTTTCGGAACGCACGATCCACCAGGCCCGCAATGCGTGAATGCGCCTTTTTAAATTCGTCCGCTGGCACCGGCTGCCCGGCCACCCGCCAGTCATTGTACAGCCACACCATCACATCGTGTAACATGTTACCAAACGTGCGCGCGTCAATGTCTTCTTCTACTTCATCGGCCTCGCGCAGTTCGGCAACGTGCTTGAGGTAAAACCGCAAGCCACATTCGATAAAATCGTTGATGGACGATGGTGACAAATAACGCGCACCATCCGGGCCAAGGCATTTATCCATTTGTGCCAATACCTCGGGTGTTTTAGCAATCTCAATCGGCTTGGCGCGATTGACGTGGATAGTATTGTGTAACACTCTGCGTTCGATGGTGAGCCCGGACTCCAACAGCAACTGCTGCACATAGCGGCTCATCTCGCCATTGCCAACCACATCGGGTTCGGTGTTGTACAGCAAATCAACCTGGCCGGCCCGCTGCAGCACGCGATAAAACAGATACGCATACATGGCATCCTGGTGTTCGTGTGCGGGAAGGCCATAGGCTTTGCGCAACGTGTGCGGAATGTACGAACCTTGTCGCTGTGGGGCAGGCAGCGAGCCTTCGTTCATCGAAAGCAGGATGACGTTATCGAAGTCGAGGTTACGGGTTTCGAGCACGCCCATGATTTGTAACCCCCGCAGCGGCTCGCCCGTGAATGGAATTTTCTGCGATTGAATAACCTGCCGGAAGAGTTTTTGAAAACCACGCCAGTCGGGCCAGCGATCGCTATCCTGAAAAATTAGTTTGAGCCGCGCCAGGTGCTGGTAGAAATGAAACGCATATTCACGATCGAAGCTCTGCTTGTCTGTAAACGAAGCCCCGAGGTATTGCACAATCTCGAGCAGGTAATCCACCGCGCGGGGCGCTTCGGTGGGTGCAAAAAGCAATTGATAGACGGCATGCGACTGCTGAAGTTCTGCGGCCGGTAAACGCACCCGGTTTTTCTGCACAATCTCGTTTTGAATCAGCGTACCTTCCTTTTCGGCCAGCGCCAGCGTGTAGGCGTGGCCGAGCACCGCCAACACTTCCCGGTACGAAAACAGATCGCCCTTCCGCCTCACCTGCATTTCGATCAGCAGGTCGAGCAAGGTGAACAGCGGAGTTGCCCGCAGCGGAAAACCCATGGTGACGTTAATACTTGTGAGCTCTTCGGGTAAGGAGTGCAACACCGGCAGCAGCATGGCTTCGTCCGGCAGCACAATCACGGTGCGGTTCAACTGGCTCTCGCGCTGCTCGGGTGGAATTTGATCAAGAATTTCTTTCACCCGCGCCCCCGCTCGTTTCGCCTGCCCAATTCGTTGAGAGACACCGGTAAGCACGATGCTGCGCGCAGCCGAAAAATGCGCAGGCCATTCGGCCGCAAAAGTTTTGCCGAGCACGGGGTGTTGGCGGTACAGACGGGCAAAGGTGCCCGCCTCCTGCCGTGCATCGTTGACGTAATAGGCATCGTAATCCCAGAATAAGCGGGCGCCTTGCTTGACGTACTCCGCCAACAACGTTTCCTCGGCCCGCGTCAGCGCATTGAAGCCGACAAATACCACCGAAGCGGCCACGGCAGCCTTCGGGGGTTTCTTTTCGAGATGCTCGGCCACTTCGCGGTGAATCAGTCCTTCGTAGGCAACGCCCTCTTTTTTCAAGAATTTAACAAACTCGGTGTACACCTGCGGCAGCTTTCGCCAGAGCTTGAGAAATTCTTCTTTCGTTTGTGAGGGCTGATCTTCAAAATGCAGCCAAAATTCCCTCAGGAAATATTTTTGCTCATCGGTGAGGTAATCAAACGTTTCGTCCAGCTCTTTCAGCTTACTTAAATCCTTGAAAAGCAACGTGGCGTTTACGCGGTATTTGTCCACTTCATCGAAATCACGCAGCAGCATGTCGCCCCAGAAGTAGAATTTATCGAATGGCTCTTCGCGCTTGATCACCCGCATGTAAACCCGATAAAGTTCAAAGATCAGCGTCAGCCGATCGGGTTCGCGCAAATCGGTGTGCTCCCGGAAAAACTCTTCAATGCTCACCAGTTTGGGCGACCACTGCGGCCGCTGGAGACGCTGCGCGAGGTAGTGCTGGAAGAACAATCCTGCCCTGCGGTTGGGAAACACAAACGTCAATTGGTCCAGCGGAGTGCCCCCGGCCAGTACATCATCGGCAAGTTGTTGCAGGAAGGGCATCATGTCAACGTAATTTTTGTCGCTTCAATATAGAAATCCAAACAACCATAATGGGATTTTTTGTAACACTCCAACCTCCAAATCATCCGCCACAACAAAACCCTGATCGGCTGCCTTTTTTTGTTGAATTGACTTGTCGCGGCCTCCTATCTCAAAGGTAAACTGATCATCAGCTAAGAAGTCACCCTTCACAGGAAGCGTTATCCGGTGCCGGGCATGGATAAGCTGATTCATAAAACAAGTCTCCCGCTGCGTGCCACGATTAACTAAAGTTGGCGCTAACGCAAATTGAAGATTCGTGTTTTCCAGATAGATCTTATCGGGTTTCTGCAGTGTACTAATACTCTTTCCCGTGGCCGTGAGTGTGTTGATCAGCCGGGCCTTCTCCAGATGCTGGAGATAACTGACCAACGTGTTGCGGTGTATGCCAATCTTCGCGCTCAATTTTGTCACGTTAGGTTTGAACGGTACGTTGGTGGCGAGTATGTAAAGCAACTGGAATACCTTGCGGCTGTTCGCGGGGTCAAAACCCTCGAGGTATCGTAAGTCAGTCTCGATGATCATTTTCACGACTTGCTCGAGACGAATGTGATATGTGTTAGGGTTCTCCGCGAAAAACGGGTAATAGCCCCGCGCCAAATAATCAGTGAAATATTTCAAGGGTCGAAATTGGCTCACCCATTCGACTGCGATTTCAGCATGCCTTGTTAACAACTCGTTGAGCGCCAGTGGTTGCTGATGGAATACTTTCTGAAACGACAGGTATTCGCGGAAGGAAAGACCCGGCAACTCATACCGAACCGCTCTGCGGCTCAAATCGGCATCGTGTTGCAACAAGTCAGTGATGGATGAGCCGGTGAAAACAATTCGAAGCTCAGGATGCGTGTCATATAAGTTCTTGATTTCGCGCGCCCAGTTAGGGTACTTATGCACTTCATCAGCAAACAACACGTTACCACCTTGTGCAACAAACCAATTACCAAAGTGAACCAGTTTATTCTCCGAAAAGAAGATGTCATCCAGGGAAACATACACGGCCTTTCCTGAAAGGCCATAGTGCTGTTTCAATCGCTGCAGCAATAGGGTGGTTTTACCGGTACCACTCGCACCTAAAAGTCCAATGGCCCGGTCGTTCCAGTCGATCCTGCCTTGCAACGAACGGACAAAATCGAGCGACTGGTTTTGAATGAGAAGGTTCGATTTAGTAAGAATTTCCTCCATTATGCTGTTTTAAAACAGCAATTTAATGAAAAATTGCTGAACACAAATAGCGAAAATTTGGTATTCTTCATCATCCAAACAACGAGCCGGTTGACCCGCTTACTACTTCCACCACCTCATTATTCTGAAGGTACACCAGGTACGCACTCACCTGAGTATAGCCCATCGCCCCCAGCACAGCAACATACTGCTCTACCTGTTCCCGGTCCCCGGCCGACTTCTCCCCGGTTTTGTAATCGACAATTACCGTGCGGGACTTGCCGAACATTACGCGATCCATTCGCTTTTGCCGATCGCCCGGCAGCAGCACCGCGGCTTCAGTCTTCACCTGCCACTGTTTATCAAACCAACCCGAGATCAGCGGATGTTGCATCATGGCCTGAATTCGGTCCGTAACCCACCCCTGCACTTCCTCGTCCATCGGGTTCTCATCAAAAAATATCTTCACCACCTCGGGCCAATCTTTCTGATAGTGGATGCGGGCCAACACCTGATGAAGCAGAATACCCTCGTTGATCTTTGTACGCCTGTCGCTCACCCCGGCATCGAAAAACTCGCGGCCCTGCCGCTTGATCACCATGCGCTTGCGCCAGTCGCAGGACGCATACCCGTTTAACTGAATAGTGCTGACACTGCCTTCACCGGCAGCCGCCTCCAGTCGCGTCATTTCTCCGTTCTCAAAAATCAAACCGTTGAAGTGATTCGAAAATTTCTCATCCGTCATGAGCCCTTGATAAATGAGGTCTGCGGTGTAAGACATTTTTTCCTCGCTATTCTTCTTACTGGCAGGCTTTGGCGCAAACGCCATCATGCCCCACTCGGCCCGGGTAAACGCGACATACAGCAAGTTGAGATTGTCGAGGTACGCTTTTACCCGCTCTGCGCGATAAGCTTCCGCAAAATGAGTGGCCTCCAGGTCTTTCGAATATTTAACGGCCACTGGCCCCAGTGATTGAAGGGGTTCTTCGGCACTCTGCACCCATACCAGTGGAGCGATTTTGTGATTCATCTCCCATTTGCAAAACGGCAGCAGCACAAAACGGAACTGCAATCCTTTCGCGCGGTGGACCGTGAGAATCGTAACGGCATCTACGGAGCCCGACACCTGAATGGATTTCTTGCTCTTATAGATCTCCCACCACTCCAAAAATGCCAGCAGATCTGTTTTCTCCCGCGCGGAAAACTCCAGCACCAAATCCTGAAACGCCTGAAGGTAAGCCAACTCTTCTACCCTATCACCGAGGTGAAAAATCCGGATCAACTCTTCTGTGAGTTCAAATAGCGACAGCTTGGTGAGATAGCGCGCCTGAAGGATGAACTCTTCCGGTATAAATCCCGCCAGTTCATTTTTCTGCGCCTTCAGAAACAAATCGCGCGAAGCATCTCCGCACAGCTCAAACGCCAGTTGGGCCCGCGCAATTTTATCCTCCGGGTTTTTCAAAAACTGAAACGCGGTGATGAGCACATTCACCGACCACGCAGAATCGAGGCGCAGCGATTCGTTGGAGACCACATCGTACCGGAAGCCCGGTTTTGCATCAGGGGATTGCTGATGTTGCAGCAGAAAGTTTGCAATGCGTTGCCCTTCTTTGTTTTCGCGAACGAGAATGGCAATATCTTTTAACGCCATACCTTTTTCCTGCAATTGCTCCAGCCACCCCGGCAACTGTTTCAATACACGCTCTTCCCACTTCTCTTCCTCCTTCTCCAAAAACTCGATGCGCACATAACCGGCTTCCGGCCATTTCGATTTCTGCTGCGCCACATCGCGGTATACCTCGGCCGGTGTTCCATCCTCTACCACCCGCGACACGAGCTGAGCCGCAGCCGCAAAGAAGCGATTGTTGAATTCCACCAGATGGCCCGCACTGCGAAAATTCCGATCGAGCGCCTGCACGTTTACACGGTCGGCACCAAACCGGTGGGCTACATCGCGTTGCAACAGTTGCAAGTCGCCACCGCGCCACCGGTAAATGGATTGCTTCACATCGCCCACGATCAGGTTATCGTAATTCTGGTCAGCCGCTTCCCTGAGCAGCGGAACAAAATTCTCCCATTGAAAGCGGCTGGTGTCCTGAAACTCGTCTATGAGGTAGTGGTTGAACCACGAGCCCACCTTCTCATATATAAAAGGAGTATCGCTGTTGCGGATAACGCCCTGGAGAAATTGGGGAGCATCCGCCAGGAGCATCACATTGTTCTCGCTCTTGTAATGTTGCAGCTTGAGCGTGATATCCGCCAACAGGCCAAAGGCGTAGTAATTTTTCAAAATCACGTGTGCCGTCCGGTAGCTCCCGCCCTGCTGTTCGTCATGCGCGGCCATGTCTTGGAGAATCGGCAGCAACTGGCGTTCTGCCACGGCCTTCATCTTGGCGTGGTTCAAACCCTTTGCCGCCCAGGCTCCGGCACCGGCCAGGTAACTTTGCATCCGCGAACCTTGGGTGCCCATATACTCGCCCACTGAAAACCTCCGGAAATAGGTGTACGCGGTACCGCTGTCTTTATAACTGAAATCCTCCACCGTAAGTCCTTCTGCGGCAATAATGGAAAGCGCTTCATCAGCTTTCTTTTTCATCACCGCTTCAAATTTTTTCACTTCCTCCCACAACGTCTTCAAAGCATCCTCATGATCCTGGCTGGTCTTCTTCAAAACCTGGCCCTCCACCCGTTTGAAATCCTCATTAAAGATCTGCTTCGCAAAGTCCTTTAACGACTGCGTGATATTCCAGGAGGAACCCTCCTTGAGGCGGTCGCGCGAAAAACGCACGACCCAGTTGGTGAGTTGCTGCTGATCCGGGCCCAGCTCGTCCATCAAAGCAGCGATGACCTCGTCCAGCACCAAATCGTTATCCACCTCCAGCCGGAAGTTGCCCAGCAAACCCGCTTCGCGGGTAAACGAGCGGATGACGCGCTGAAAGAACGCATCGATGGTGCTGATGGAAAACTGCGAGTAGCGGTGCAGAATGAGGGAAAGCACATCGCGGCTTTTCTCCTGCAGCTGGCGGTCGGTGAGGCGGAGTTCTTCCTTTATTTCGTGGGTGAGGTTGTTCGCCCGGCCGGCCGCGAAGTCGGCCAGGTACTCCACAATGCGCTGCTTCATCTCCTGGGTGGCCTTGTTGGCGAACGTTACGGCCAGGATATGCCGGAAGGCATCCGCATTCCCCGAAAGGGCCAGCTTGATGTAGGCTTTGGCCAGCGTGCGGGTTTTGCCCGAGCCGGCTGACGAGCGGTAAACGGTGAACGACTTCGTCATTTGAACTGTACAAGTTACCAACGAAAAAATTGTTTGAAGAAGTTAACCTCATATTTTTTTTGCGCCTGTTTTCTTCCCGGAATTCAATACATTCGTGGAGCCATTTCTATGTTTCGTACCCTGTACTTCTTTTTCCCTAAGCTCTACTATTCGTTTCCGGTACAACTGTTGTTCAATAACTTCAGGCGCAACCAGGTGCTGCTATTGTGTTGGATCATCTTATTTGCAATGATCACCGGCAACTTCGGCAAGTACCTGGGTATCCCGTATCTTTTCCTCGATCCGGAGTACCTCAACCAGGTCAACTTTACCAGCTTTTTCATTATGGGTGCGGTGACAGCCGGCTTCACCACGGCCTTTCACATCACCAGCTACATCAACGATGGCCATCGGTTTTCCTTCGTGGGCACGTTGCCCAAGCCTTTCACCAAGTTTGCCGTCAACAACAGCCTGATCCCGTTTGTTTTTCTGGCTGTTTACCTGTACGAAATCATTGTATTTCAGGTAAACAATGAATACCGCAGCCAATACGGCTTGATTACGTCTGTGGCCGGTTTGCTCACGGGGTACGGCACCATGACCCTGGTGTTTTATACCTACTTCCGCCTCACCAACAAAGACATCTTCCGCTATGTCGTTTGCCGGATTGATGAACGCCTGAAATCAAGTATGAAGATGACACGTGCCAGCGCCATCAAGAAGCTGGACATTGCCCGCAAAAAGCAGGTGCGGGTGGACTATTACTGGGACCGCATCAGTTTTAAGCCGGTGGAGAACATCAGCTTTTACGACAAGGCCACCATCCTTCAGGTATTTGACCAAAATCATCTTAACCTCGTGATTATTGAGCTTTTCATATTTGCCCTGGTGCTGGTGCTGGGGTTGTTCAAAGACAACCCTGTTTTTCAGCTGCCGGCTGCCAGCAGCTTCGTCATTTTCCTGACCATCTTCGTCATGCTCTCGGGGGCATTCAAGTATTGGTTCGGTGGTTGGTCGGCCACGGTGGGGCTCATCTTGTTTCTGGTGGTCAACTACCTGGTGGGCGAAGATTTTTTCAGCCGCAAGTATGAAGCCTTTGGTCTGAACTACAAGACGTATGCGGCTGAGTATAATGTAAAATCGCTGCAGCACCTGAATGACAGCGCGCACCAGGAGGGCGACCGGAGAGTGACGCTGGTCGGGCTTGAGAACTGGCGCAAAAAATTTGGCGAGGAAAAACCGAAGATGGTCTTTCTCTGCGTAAGCGGGGGTGGAAAGCGCGCTGCGCTATGGACGCTGAGTGCACTGCAACGATCGGATAGCCTCACCAACGGTGCGCTGATGAAACACAGCATTCTCGTGACGGGTGCCTCGGGCGGACTGATCGGTGCCAGTTATTTCCGCGAACTGAAATTACGAGAACTGCAGGGCGAAAAAATTGAACCGTATGCAGCCATCCACCGCGACCGGATTGCCACGGACAATCTGAATCCCCTCATCTTCAGTCTGATGGCTAACGATTTGTTTGTAGGCTTCACCCAGTTTGAATATGCAGGCCTGACCTACAAACGCGACCGGGCCTATACCTTTGAACAACAACTGAACGAGATCACGGAGGGTTTGATGGACAAACCCGTAAGTGCGTATCGGCATTGGGAGTTGTCCGGGGCTATCCCTACCATTATTTTGACTCCCACCGTGGTGAATGACGGCCGGAAACTCTTCATTGCCTCCCGGCCGGTTTCCTTCATGAACTATGATGTGGAGAACCTGGAGCGCTATTCATCGGCCAAATACAGCGGGGTGGATTTCTATCATTTATTCCGGGAGCAAAACGGGGACAGCCTGCGGTTTCTGTCGGCCCTGCGCATGAGTGCCACGTTTCCGTACATCACGCCCAACACTACGCTGCCTTCGAACCCGCCCATTCAAATCATGGACGCAGGCATCTCCGACAATTTTGGCCTGAGCGATGCGGTGCGTTTTATGTTTGCCTTCAAAGACTGGATCAACGAGAATACCTCGGGCGTGTTACTGATGTCGATCCGGGATTCGCCCAAGCTGGGAACCATTGCTCCGAAAAAAGGACAAACCATCATCGATGGTATCACCCAGCCCATCAGCAGTGTGTACAACAATTTTGAAAACTTTCAGGATATCACCAGCGACCTGTTGATCGGGCAGGCCAGTGCGTGGTTGCACCAGCCCATCGACCGGGTTGATCTGCAATACCAGGCCGAAAGCTATGTACCGATTTTGCGGGGTATGGATAGCATACGCCAAAACAGCACGCGAGCCTCGCTGAGTTGGCGATTGACCACGCGCGAAAAACAGGGGGTGGTAAACACCATCGATTCGGAGGCCAACCAGGAGCAGCTGGCGAAGTTGAAGAAGTTGATTCAGCCATGAGTGGGCCAACTTCAAAGAGCATCGCTTTGGCGAAAAAAAAACTGACCGGTATCACAAACTGTGATACCAACGAAGAGTGCCATCGGATTCAATACCTCATCAAATACGGACTAACATGGACTTCCTACTCACCTCCAAATTTCTCAAAGCCGCTGCCGTTTCGGTGGTTGTTTTCATCCTGCTGGATTACCTGTGGCTGGCGGTAATCGCCAGCAAATGGTATCGGCAAACGCTGGGCCACCTGGCCGAACTGGATGGTGAGGGCAAAATCATCTTCAACATTCCCATGGGCCTCATCGCGCAGGTAATCTTGTCGCTCTGCATCAGTTTTGTGGTGGGGCTCGCCCTGCAACTGGATCAGCGATGGATCGTAGCGATGGGTGTGGGCGCCTTCACCGGCTTTTGCCTGTATGCGGTTTACGACTTCACCAACTTATCGTTCGTCAAAAACTACCCGTTGTGGATAGCCCTGCTCGATGTGGCCTGGGGAACTTTCCAGGGATTGTTGGGCGGCATTTATTTTCACAAACTCTACCATTGGTTTTCCTGAGCTACCGCGGGCCGTTCTATCTTTGCAGCCCCGATGACTGCCCGCGAACAACTGCAACGAACACTCGAACTCACCCGGCTGGAGCGGCAAGCCGATTTGGAATACTATCGCCAAAAGGTGCTGCTGCGCAGCCTCCACCAACGGGTGGAAGAAGGCACCACCTGGTACCCGGTGCGGCTCAAAGAAGATTACATAGGAACGGGGGAACGACTCATCATTGAAGTAGAGCGAACCTCGCGCCTGGAAGCGCCCCATGCGTTCCAGAGCGGCAAGTCGGTTAACGTGTTTTGCAATGCTTCGGGCAAACCCGAGAAAGAGCACGTGGGCGGTGTAATCAATTACGTGCGCGACAACCAGATGGTGATCACGCTCAACAGCGAAGAACTGCCCGACTGGCTGGATGATGGTCAGTTGGGTGTAGACGTGATGTTTGATGAGATGACTTACCGCGAAATGGAATTGGCGCTGCAGAAGGTGATCAAGGCGGAGGAAAACCGGGTGGCTGAGTTGCGGGAAACCTTGCTGGGCGAACGAGCACCCCTCGCCCTGGCAGAAAAACCGGCTGCGCAAAACGAACCACACGCGGGGTTGCTGAATGGCAGCCAGTTGGAGGCCTTGCAAAACGTTGTGCGGGCAGCGGATGTGGCCTTCATTCACGGGCCGCCCGGCACCGGCAAGACAACCACGCTGTCGCGCGCCATTGTGGCCATTGCACGGGCAGAGGGGCAGGTATTGGTGTGCGCCCCGTCCAACGCAGCCGTGGATGTGCTGGTTGAAAAACTGGATGAACTTGGCCTTAACGTGGTGCGCATTGGCCACCCGGCCCGCGTTACCGAGCACACGCTGAGCAAAACGCTGGATGCCCGCATCGCGGCCCATGCGCACTTTCCCGAATTGAAATCGCTGCGCAAGCGCATGGAGCAACTCAAAGGCATGGCGGGCAAATACAAAAAACGATTTGGCCATCACGAAAAAGAGCAACGCAGGTTGTTGTACGAGGAGGCCCGTCTTTTGAAAGCTGACGCTGACCTGTTGGAATTCTACATCACCAACGATTTACTGAATTCGGCACAAGCCATCTGCTGCACGCTGGTGGGTGCCTCACATCCGGTGCTGCGCGGGCGCAAATACAAAACCACTTTTATCGATGAAGCCGGGCAGGCACTGGAAGGAGCCTGTTGGATCCCGATGTTGCGGGCCGAGCGTGTGATCTTTGCCGGTGACCATCAACAACTGCCCCCCACCATCAAATCCGCGGAAGCGGCCAGAGCCGGCCTGGCCCAAACCTTATTCGAAAAAGGAATTGAACGACATACCGACTGGAGTCGCATGCTCAAGGTGCAGTACCGCATGCACGAAAGTATCATGGCGTTTTCCTCGCGCGAGTTCTACCACCACCAGTTAGAAGCCCATGAGGCGGTGAAGAGCTGGCGCCTGCGGCCACACCAGCCTCCGGTTGAATTCATCGATACGGCCGGCTGTGGCTACCAGGAAAAGCAAGACCCGGAAACCCTCAGCCGTTTCAATGAAGAGGAGGCGCAACTGCTCATCCGGCAGGTCGAAAAGCTCATAGACGAGATTGGTCCGGACGCCTGGATGGAAGAAAATATCACCCTCGGCATCATTACGCCTTATCGTGCCCAGGTGGACTACCTGATCAAACTGGCCGAAGCCTCAGCCGTGTTGGAGCCGCTCCACAAGCTGATCACGATCAACACCGTGGATGCCTTTCAGGGACAGGAACGCGATGCGATTGCCATTAGCCTGGTGCGCAGCAACGACAAAGGTGAAGTGGGATTTCTCGCGGACATCCGCAGAACCAATGTGGCCATGACCCGCGCACGAAAAAAACTGATCATGGTGGGCGACAGTGCCACGCTCGGCAGCCATCCTTTTTATACACGCCTGATTGAGTACGTACAGGCAGGAGGCTTTTACATCAGCGCATTTGAATTAAGTACTTGAGATCATGTGGGATGAACGAATCATGGCATTCCTGTCGCAGCTGACCTTTGACGCCCGCCTGCCCAAAGGATTTGCAGTCATGAATCCCTACCAAAACGCGGTTACGCTGGACCTGTGCCGGCAATTCTATGCCCGCTACTATCGCGATGAAAAACCGCGTACCCTTCTGCTGGGCATCAACCCGGGGCGATTTGGCTCGGGCGTCACCGGCATCTCCTTTACCGATCCCGTAAGGCTGAACGACACCCTGGGTATCGCCAACCCGTTTGCCCGAAAGCCCGAACTCTCCTCTGACTTTATTTACCGGATGATCACCGCCTTTGGCGGGCCCGAGCTGTTTTACCAACGCTTTCTCATCTCGGCCGTTTCGCCCCTCGGCTTTTTGCACAACCAGCGCAATGTGAACTACTACGATGACGTGCGCCTGCAAAAAGCAGCTACACCTTTTATTATGCGCTCAATCGATCAACTGGTGGGTATGGGCGTAAACCGCGAAGTGGTGTTTAGCGTGGGCGAGGGTGAGAATTTGAAGTTCCTTCAGAAAATGAACGAGGAAAAAGGCTGGTTTGGTCGCGTGGAAGGTTTGCCCCACCCCCGCTTTATCATGCAATACAGGCGCAAACGGTTAGCCGAGTTTATTGACCGGTACCTCGAAGCGCTCGGCCGCTAGGCCTGCCGCCCGGTGTTCCTGCGAACGTCTGAGTCTTCATAAAAGTACTCGTCAAACGTTCGGCTCGATGGATGTGGATCCTTCAAAATCGTGATCACCATCCAAACGAAAAGGCCGGAAACGATCAGGAAAAGCCCAAACACAAGGGCGAATGGCACCGGCAGCGAGGCAAAGACCACGTAGATCAGCAAAATGCCGGTAGTCCAGGAAATGGCGGTAGTGGCGCGATTCATATCTCTTTAACACCAGACCGGCAGCGCTTGTTCGCCTCGTTTGGCATACAAGCGTTTGTACCGACCGCAACATTTTTTTCCGAAAAACGTGAACAGGATGTTGACTTATTAAATTCTTATTGCATTACTTTTACATAGAAATTGATTCGTCATTACTCAACCGGTAACAACGACATTGAAACACAACTTCACCTCCGCAGCATCTCAAGGGTTTATTGAAACCCCTGTGCGCCCGCAGCGTGCTACCACCTCCCCGGTGATCCGAAGTTTCCGAAGGCAGATTCGTATTTGATACTGACCGAGCCGGTCAGGTAAGGCTTGCTACGCAAAGCCTCCTCCGCCCATTTGAGGCGATTTATTCATTTTTCGTTTTTAACATTTTTTGAATTGGAACAGAACATCATTGTTCGCGTAGCCACCGCGAACGATCAAGGATATGCCGAAACCATCACCACCGAAATGGAGGAGTCGGCCAAAGCACGCGGAACGGGCATTGCCAAGCGCTCTCCCGAGTACATTCGCCAAAAGATGGACGAAGGGAAAGCCGTGATTGCCACGTTGGCCGATGGCACGTGGGTGGGCTTTTGTTATATCGAAGCCTGGGAGCATGACCAGTATGTGGCGAACTCCGGGCTCATTGTGTCACCGGCTTTCCGAAAATCGGGCGTGGCCAAACAAATTAAGCAGCGCATTTTTGAGTTGTCGCGAAAGAAGTACCCCAACGCCAAAATCTTTGGACTGACCACCGGCCTGGCCGTGATGAAAATCAACAGCGACCTCGGCTATGAGCCGGTGACCTACTCGGAACTGACCACCGATGAGGAGTTCTGGAAAGGCTGCCGCAGTTGTGTGAACTACGAAATCCTGATGAGCAAGGAACGGAAGAACTGTATGTGTACGGCCATGCTGTACGATCCGGCAGAAAAGGCGCGGGAGGAGCAGGAGAAGCTGGCCGCGGCCGCAGCACAACAGCCCGTGGAGGACGAGCGCAGGCATTTTGCAGGCAACTTCAAATTGTTCGAGCGCTGGACCCGGTTCAAGCAGTTTGTACTACTCAAAAACGGAAAGAGCAAGGAAACGGAGGGGCGGCCGGAAGAGCGAAAAAATTCGATTCTCAACTTTTTGTTCTTCTGGTAGAATACTCAGTTTAGCGAATGAACAACAAGATGAAAAAAGTGATACTGGCCTTTAGTGGCGGCCTGGATACCTCGTATTGCGCCCTGTACCTCTCCCGCGATTTGGGATACGAAGTGCATACCCTCACCGTGAATACCGGAGGTTTCTCTGCGCAAGAGCTGGCCGATATTGAACAACGGGCTTTGCGCCTGGGTGTGGCTTCGCACAAAACCGTAGATGAAACACGCACCTACTACGAACAGGTCATCCGTTTTTTGGTGTTTGGCAACATCCTAAAAAACGGAACCTACCCGCTTAGCGTTAGTGCCGAGCGCATGTCGCAGGCGCTGGCGGTGGCCCGTTATGCCAACGAACTTGGCGCCCAGGCGGTAGCCCACGGCAGCACGGGTGCCGGCAACGATCAGGTGCGTTTCGATATGGTTATTCAAATCCTGGCGCCCGGCCTGGAAATTATTACGCCCATTCGCGACAAAAAACTGAGCCGCGAAGCGGAAATCGAATACTTGCAGTCAAGCGGTGTGGCATTCAATCCGGAAAAAGCCAGGTATTCGATCAACAAGGGCATTTGGGGTACATCGGTGGGTGGCCGGGAGACGCTAAACTCGCTGGGCATGTTGCCGGAAGAAGCCTGGCCAACAGAAGTGACCAAACAAACCCCTGAGGACGTAACGCTTGGTTTCGAACGAGGTGAGCTCGTGGCGGTAAACCACCACCGGTATACACACCCCGTGGAAGCCATTCAGGCACTGCAGCAACTGGCCGGACCGTACGGCATCGGTCGTGATATCCACGTGGGCGATACCATCATCGGCATTAAAGGCCGCGTGGGTTTCGAGGCGGCTGCTCCCGTGCTGATTATCAAAGCACACCACGCTCTGGAGAAGCACGTGCTCACCAAGTGGCAATTAAGCTGGAAAGATCAGCTGGCCCAGTTCTATGGCAATTGGCTGCACGAAGGCCAATACCTTGACCCCGTCATGCGCGACATGGAAGCATTCCTGACCAATTCGCAACAACACGTGACCGGTGACGTGTCGGCAACGTTATTCCCCTACCGTTTTCAAATCAACGGTATTACTTCGTCTTATGATCTGATGTCGGCTAAATTTGGGAAGTACGGAGAAATGAACCTGGGGTGGACCGGTGATGACGTGAAGGGCTTCACCAAAATTTTTGGTAACCAGGTCAGCATCTATCATCAGGTAAAGAAACAGGCCGGGCAATGAACACGAAAAAGATCACGGCAGGCGTAGTGGGGGCGGCCGGTTACACCGGGGGTGAGACCATTCGTCTGCTGCTTCGGCATCCGCAGGTTGACCTGGTCTTTGCGCAGAGTCGAAGCCAAACCGGCAAACGCCTTACGGAAGTCCACACCGATTTCATCGGGGAAACCGATTTGCACTTCTCCCCCACCGGGCAGGATGTGGATGTAATTTTTCTGTGTCTCAGCCACGGTGAAAGTAAAAAGTTGTTGACGGAGACCTCCTTTGCGGCCTCCACCAGGATTATTGACCTGGGAAATGACTTCCGCCTTGGCGAGCAGGCGCACGGTCGCCCGTTTGTGTATGGGTTGCCGGAGTTTCAACGCGAACGCATAAAGCAGGCGCAAAACGTGGCGAACCCGGGCTGCTTTGCCACCACCATTCAATTGGGGTTGCTGCCGCTGGCCAAAGCGGGGAAACTAAATGAAGTTTTTACCACCGGCATCACCGGCTCAACCGGTGCCGGTCAAAGTCTTCAGGACACCACGCACTTCACCTGGCGCAGTAACAACATCTCGGCTTACAAGACCTTGACGCATCAGCACCTGAATGAAATCCGGCAAACGCTATCGTCCTGGCAGCGTACACCACCGGAAATCAACTTTGTGCCGTGGCGGGGTAATTTCACGCGCGGCATTTTTGTGACGTCCGTGACGGAGAGCGATCTGACGTTAGACGAAGCCTTTGACCTGTACGAGTCATTTTATCAGGCGCAGCCCTTCACGCACGTGTCACGCTCCGCCATTGATCTGAAACTGGTGGTGAATACGAATAAGTGTATCATTCATCTGGAAAAGGTGGGCAGCAAACTGGCTATTCATTCCATTACCGACAATCTGTTGAAAGGCGCCAGCGGTCAGGCGGTTCAGAATATGAACCTGATGTTTGGTTTTGACGAGACGGCAGGCCTGCAACTAAAACCAAGTGTATTTTAACTCGATATGGCATCAGCAAAAATAGCAATCATAGGTGGTGGGAATTTAGGCGTAGCTATTGCTCAGGGATTGGTTGCGGCTAAACAAGCCAAGGCAAGCGATATCTTGATCACCCGCAGAAATCTTTCCAAGATTCAAGAGTTAACAAAGGCCGGGTTCCGCCTCAGCTCAAATAATCCGGAAGCCGTGGCGGGATCGCGTATTGTGTTGCTCTGCGTTCAGCCCAAACAACTTGTGGGTGTTTTAGACGAGATCATGCCGGTACTCGATTCAAAAAAACATGTATTGGTCTCTACTATTACCGGCATATCTATCAGCGAAATTGCCAGCCACATGAAGCAACCAATAGCTATTGTACGCGCTATGCCCAATACGGCAGTGGCTGTCGGGCAAAGCATGACGTGTATCTGCGCACAGAATACCTCTGGCCGACAACTAAAATCGGTTCAAGCCCTTTTTAATGCTTTGGGTAAAACGCTGATCATTGAAGAACGCCTGATGAAAGCGGCAACCGTGTTGGCCGCCAGCGGTATTGCCTTTTTTATGCGGTACGTCCGAGCGGCTACCCAAGGCGGCATCCAATTAGGTTTTGACTCGGAGGAAGCTCAACTCATTGCAATACAAACCGCCAAGGGTGGAGCTTCATTGCTTCTCGAACTCGAGTCGCATCCTGAAATGGAGATTGATCGGGTAACTACACCCGAGGGTTGCACCATCTCCGGCCTTAACGAAATGGAACATCAGGGTTTCAGCTCGGCCCTGATCAAAGGCATCATTAGTTCGTTCGAAAAGATCAATAACATCAGAAAATGATGAAACCGTTCGAGGTTTATACTTTGTTTCCCATCGAACCGGTGAAGGCAAAGGGCTCCTGGTTATGGGATGCCAACGGAACGCGTTATCTCGATCTGTATGGCGGTCATGCCGTCATTTCCATAGGTCACAACCATCCCCACTTCGTGGAGGCACTGAAAAATCAGCTCGACAGCATCAGCTTCTATTCGAACAGCATTCAGAATTCACTCCAGGAAAAGCTTGCCGAAAAACTCGGGCAGGTTTCCGGCTATCCGGACTACACCTTGTTTATGTGTAACTCCGGTGCGGAAGCCAATGAGAATGCGCTGAAACTGGCGTCTTTTGTCACCGGTCGAAAAAAGATCATTGCCTTTCGCAAGGCTTTCCATGGACGCACGTCAGGTGCCGTAGCGGCTACGGACAATCCCCGGATTGTTTCACCTTTCAATGCCGGGCACGAGGTTGTTTTTCTTCCGCTTAACGACTTGGATGCCGTGGCTCAGGCTCTTACGACCGATATCGCAGCTGTCATTATCGAGGGTATTCAAGGGGTGGGCGGCATTCATGTTCCGGACGATTCCTTTCTTCAATTTCTCGCGGAAAAATGCCGGGCGGCTGGTGCGCTTCTCGTTCTGGATGAAATTCAATCGGGTTATGGTCGCACAGGTAAATTTTTTGCCCATCAATTTGCCGGCATCAAACCGGATTTAATCACCGTGGCCAAAGGTATGGGTAATGGTTTTCCGGTGGGCGGAGTGCTGATCCAGCCGGGGATCAAACCCTGGAGCGGAATGCTGGGCACTACCTTTGGTGGCAACTACCTGGCCTGCGCAGCTGCGTTAGCCGTGCTTGAGGTAATCGAGCACGAAAACCTGCTGCAACACGCAGCCGCCATCGGTGCCAACTGGATGAACCAGCTTCGTGCGTTTACACCCATTGAACAGGTGCGTGGCCGTGGGCTCATGATCGGCTTTGACTTGCCTGCGACCTTAAATTCGTTGCGGAACGATCTATTATTCACACACCGGATCTTTACAGGCGAAGCAAAGCCCAACACCATCCGGCTATTACCTTCAATGGCTATCAGCCCGACTGAGGCGAACGTTTTGATTGACGCGCTTGAGAAAGAATTGAAAGAGGAGGCGGTATGAAAAAATTCACTTCCGTCCACGATACACCAGATATTCACGCCCTGATCGAGCGGGCAATCCACTACAAAGCCAAACCGTTGGGCGACCGCCAACTGGGCCAGGGCAAGCGAATGGGCTTACTGTTCATGAACCCCAGCATGCGAACCCGACTGAGCACCCAGGTGGCCGCGCAAAACCTCGGACTGGAAGCCGTGGTGTTCAACACAACCCAGGAAGGCTGGGCTATGGAATTTGCTGACGGGGCGGTAATGAATGGCACCACCGTGGAGCACGTAAAAGATGCCGCACCGGTGCTTGGTCAGTATGTCGATCTATTAGGTGTGCGGACCTTTCCCGGATTAAAAGACCGCACCGAAGATTACAGCGAGTTTATTCTCAATCAGTTCATCCGATATTCCGGGGTGCCCATCGTGAGCCTGGAGAGCGCCACGCTTCATCCGTTACAGAGCCTGGCCGACCTGGTAACGATCACCGAACTCCGGCAAAAGAAAAAACCGAAGGTGGTGCTCACCTGGGCACCCCACATTAAACCGTTGCCCCATTGCGTGGCCAACAGCTTCGCGCAGTGGATCAATGCCTGGGGCGAAGCCGAGTTGGTGATCACCCATCCGGGTGGATATGAACTCGACCAACAGTTTACCCAAAATGCCAGCATTCAAAATGAGCAGCTGGTGGCCCTTCAGGATGCGGATTTTGTGTACGTAAAAAACTGGAGCAGCTACCACCGCTACGGAGAGATGCCGCCCGTGGAGGGCAACTGGATGCTGACACGCGAAAAACTCCGCACAGCGCCCGAAGCGAAGGTGATGCACTGTCTGCCCGTGCGCAGGAATGTCGAGTTGAGTGATGATGTGCTGGATAGCCCGCACAGCATTGTCACCCGCCAGGCCGGCAATCGCGTATGGGCGGCACAAGCCGTGTTGGCCGAAATAATGAAGACTAATTTCTGAACTCCGATATGAATAAGTTGTACATCGTAAAAATTGGTGGCCACGTGCTGGACGATGAGCCGGCCCTTCAAAAGTTTCTGAAAGATTTCGCGTCTATTCAGGCACCCAAGATCCTCATTCACGGTGGAGGAAGCATCGCTACGAAAATCGGGAACTCGTTGGGCATTGAATCGAAGTACGTGGATGGGCGAAGGATCACCGATGGCCCCACGCGCGACCTGGTGACGATGGTGTACGGAGGGCTCATCAACAAACAAATGGTAGCCCGGCTACAGGTGCTTCAATGCAATGCCATGGGCGTTACCGGTGCCGATGGAAATCTGCTTAAAGCGGTGAAACGTCCCGTGAAGCAGATCGACTACGGATTGGTAGGCGACATTACCCCGGAAGATGTGAACTCAACGCTTCTGTATTTTCTGCTTAAGCAAAATACGGTTCCCGTGTTCGCTTCCCTCACGCACGCGCAGGGCGAAATGCTCAATACCAATGCCGACACGATTGCCTCCGTGCTGGCGATCTCGTTGAGCAAACATTTTGACACACGTCTCATTTTCTGCTTTGAAAAGCCAGGTGTACTAAAAGATGTTACGGACGAAACCTCCGTCATCCGCCATCTGAACAAAGACCTGTACGAGCGGTTGCTCGCAGAGGGATCGTTCCATGACGGCATCTTACCTAAACTGGAGAACGCCTTTGCGGCTATCCGCTCCGGTGTGCGCGAAGTGCTGATTGGCGAGCATACGCAGCTGATCGCCAACACCGGATACGAAACCAAAGGAACACTCATTACCCTGCAATGAAGACCGGAACAGCTGCCAGCGCTGTCAGTTTGCTGCAACAGCTGATCGCCACGCCCTCGTTTAGTCGGGAAGAGAACCGGACGGCCGACATCCTCGCTGACTTTCTGTCTTTCCACCAGATTGCGTTTCAGCGCAAAGGGAATAACGTGTGGGCGGTGCAAGCCCATTTTGATTCGCGTAAACCCACCTTGCTGCTCAACTCCCACCACGACACGGTGAAACCCAACCCTGCCTACACCCGCGATCCCTTCTCGCCTGCCCTGGAGGATGGAAAGCTTTTTGGTCTGGGGAGCAACGATGCCGGGGGTGCACTCGTATCGCTCCTGGAGGCGTTTCGTCAGTTGTATCACCGGCAAGACCTCCGGTATAATCTCGTGCTGGCCGCCACAGCTGAAGAAGAAATCTCGGGCACAGGCGGAATCGAGTTGATTTGGAACGACCTGCCCCGGATTGATTGCGCCATCGTGGGCGAACCCACGCTGATGAAAGCCGCCATTGCGGAAAAGGGCTTGATGGTCCTCGACTGTGTAGCCTTGGGCAAAGCCGGGCATGCTGCGCGAAACGAAGGCATAAACGCCATCTACGAGGCACTTCCCGATATCGAATGGTTCCGTACGTTTTCGTTTCCCAAGCATTCGGATGTATTAGGACCGGTGAAGATGTCGGTTACCGTGATTCAGGCGGGCCAGGCCCACAACCAGGTGCCCCCTCAATGCACCTTCACCGTGGATGTGCGCGCCACAGACGCCTATACGTTGGACGACATGCTGGCCATCATCCGGGCCAATGTTCGGTGCCAGGTTACGCCACGCTCACTCCGACTCCGTCCTTCCGCCTTATCGGAAAATCATCCGTTGTACAGAGCCGCCAAACAACTGGGGATACCCCTGTACGGCTCCCCCACCACATCCGATCAGGCGTTGATTCCCGTGCCTTCCCTTAAGATGGGCCCGGGGGATTCGGCCCGCTCTCATTCCGCAGACGAGTATATCTTTGTTGACGAGATTGAGGCCGGCATCAAAAAGTACATCGAATTCATCGAAACACTTTCGTCTACCGGAAACCCGCATTCTCAGGCATCATGAAACTCTGGCAAAAAGACAAAGACTCCCGGAATGAAGTTACGCAATTCACCACGGGAAAGGACCGCGAGTTGGATGTTTACCTCGCGGGTTATGATGTGCTGGGCTCTCTGGCTCACATCACCATGCTGAATTCGATTGGGTTACTGACGCAGGAAGAGTTCACGGTGCTGTCGCGGGAGCTCAAGGCCATTTACCGCGAAATCGAAAAAGGTAATTTCAGGCTTGACGCGTCAGTCGAAGATGTGCACTCCCAAATCGAGTTTTGGCTAACGCAAAAACTGGGCGATGTGGGAAAGAAGATTCACAGCGGCCGAAGCCGGAACGACCAGGTGTTGGTTGACATTAAGCTCTTCCTTCGGGCGGAGATAGAACACGTTGTCGGCCACACCAAAGCGCTGTTTGATTTGCTGATTCAAAAAGCTGAGCAAAACAAACACCATCTGCTGCCGGGCTATACGCACCTTCAACTCGCCATGCCCTCATCGTTCGGATTATGGCTGGGTGCATATGCCGAGAGCTTTGTCGATGATCTGACTACGCTCCAGGCGGCCTACCAGGTGGTGAACAAAAATCCGTTGGGCTCCGCAGCCGGTTATGGGTCTTCCTTCCCGCTGAATCGAAAAATGACTACGGAGCTGCTGGGCTTTGCCGACCTGAACTACAACGTGGTATACGCTCAAATGGGGCGCGGCAAAACAGAACGAGTAACGGCCAGCGCGCTCGCCAACCTGGCGGCAACGCTCGGGAAGCTGGCGATGGATTGTACGCTATACCTGAACCCGAACTTTGCGTTCATTTCCTTCCCGGATGAACTCACCACGGGTTCCTCCATCATGCCGCACAAAAAGAACCCCGATGTATTGGAAATCATTCGCGCCCGGTGCAACGCACTGCAAGCTCTTCCCAATGAAATTTCGCTCATCACCACCAACCTGGCATCCGGCTACCACCGCGACTTCCAGATTCTAAAAGAGAAAATATTCCCGGCCTTTGCTGACCTGACCAGTTGTTTGTCGATGATGCACCTCATGATCGCGAATATGACGGTAAAGGAAGATTTGCTGAAGGACGACAAATACAAATACCTATTCAGCGTGGAAGAAGTTAACCGGTTGGTGTTGCAAGGCATTCCGTTCCGTGACGCCTACCGGCAGGTAGGCCGGCAGATTGAATCCGGCACATTCACAGCTTCGGCCCAGGTAACGCATACGCACGAAGGAAGCATGGGCAACCTCTGCTTGCCGGAGATTCAGGCCATGATGGATAACGTTTTGATGGGTTTTGACTTCGGCACCATCCACCGGGCACTGAAGAACCTGCTTACCGAATAGCGCTGTCGATAGAACCCGGCAGTAGGTTATCAGTTCAAATTTTTATTTAATATTGTGATCGGTCAATCCTTCGCTGAAGCCTGGGAGGTAAATCCTCCTTCGCTAAAGCTTCGGGGGTAAATGTAGCTCATCCCGATTTAATCGGGAGGTAGAGCGGCAGCTTCTCCTTTTTATTTTATTATTGTAATGTGTTTGATAGGCGGGAGTAGCTCAGTTGGTAGAGCGGCAGCTTCCCAAGCTGCAGGTCGCGGGTTCGAGACCCGTCTCCCGCTCGGGTGTGATTCACTAAACGCAGTGAGTATGGATTCGTGAGTCCCGGCCCGATAATCCCGACTCGATCGGGACGGGACGAGGATGCTCGGGCAAAGCCCGGCATTGATGATGTGCTGCGGGTGCTGGATCCGAGAAAGAACCTGCTGGAAGTGCCCAACGCGTTAAACTAGGTTTTGTCACAGCCAATATATCACGAATGGAATGACGCCATTGGCGATTCAGCAATTTTTTTAGCAAGATGAAGGACACTCAACCAAATCCGGAACAGGACGTTACCCTGAAGCAAATCCATCCACAGGCCAGGTCGTTCAGTATTGTCCGGTTCGAGGAAAGAGTGACGGCCATTTTTTCGATCATGGCGAAATTATTTGTCATTTCTGTACTGATCGTAGCTGCCGTATTTGTAGCGCGCGAGTTGAGCGACTCCAGTTACTACATCCAGAATATTGAAGTGCCGGAAGCATTTCAACAGGCAGGATTTTCAGGTAATACGATCGCCACACGCATTAGCCGAAAATTAAATGAAATCATTCAGCGCGCCAGTACGGCCGAATCAGCCATTAGTTACGCGAGTGCTTCTGCCAAGTCGGATGTTTCGGTGGATTTGATAGGCGTGGGCGTACCGATTCGGGGCATCATTGAGCTGATTGGCAATGCTGTCGGAATCTACCGGAAGAATAAAATCACCGGAGAGATTACGATCGAAGGCAACACGATGGTGCTGGAGCTAGAAGTGATTGGGGAAAAGCCGGAGCGGTTTGAAGCGCCCCTGGATAGTTCAGGAAACTGGGGTGTGCCGCTCAAAACACTTGTGACGGATGCGGCCGAAACTATTTTGAAATACACGAACGATGACGTGCTTAATGCCTATTATGGCAATGTTTTTCAGAATGGTGAGAAGCTGATCAGGCTTAGCAAGTTCCAGCTGGAGCGATACAAAGGGAACCGCGAAAAGGAGGCATTTGCATATGCGGCCTGGGCGCAAGGCTTATTGCTTCAAAAGCGTTTGGATGAAGCATTAGTGAAAGTGGAAGAAGGCCTGAAATACTCCACCGAAGAGCACCGTTTATACCATGTTTGGGCGAATATTCTTCGCGGTCAGAAAAAGTTTGAGGAGTCGCTGGCCAAAAGAAGACTGGCTTTTGCGAAGCTAAAGCCAACCGATTCGAAGAAGCGCAGAGCGGTGATCATGTCGGGCATGGCCAGCACGATGGGAGCGCTGGGCCACGGTGATTCCGCCATCTATTATTTGGACAAGGCCATCGAGATCGATCCGGATTTCAGCACGGCCTATTATAACCAGTCGCTTCACTACCTCCGCCATAAGCATGACACCACGCGATTTTTCGAGCTTCTGGAAACCTCGTTATTGAAAGGGTTCAGCGCTGCTTTCATTTATCGCGATGATGAAATGGAAGGGATGTTATCCGATCAGCGAATGGTTGCGCTGATCCGCAGGTTTGAGGAGGAGTAGGTTCCTAATGAAGAACCTGACCACAATTCTGGCCATCGCATGCCTGCTCGCTTCGTGCCAGCCAAAACCCATTTGGCAGGACGAGTTTGACTACACCGGCTCACCCGATTCCACGAAATGGAGTTACGATGTAGGTGATGGCTGCCCCAACGTATGCGGCTGGGGTAACAATGAAGCGCAGTACTACACCGGTCAGGAGCGCAATGCGCGAGTCGAAAACGGGCACCTCATCATCGAAGCGCATCGGGATTCCGTAGCTGGTAAAGCCTATACCTCCGCGCGGCTGTTAACCCGGCACAAAGGGGACTGGCGCTACGGCCGAATAGAAGTTCGGGCCAAACTGCCTCGCGGTCGGGGCACGTGGCCGGCTATCTGGATGCTGAGTACCGATTGGAAATACGGAGGCTGGCCGGCCAGCGGTGAGATCGACATTATGGAACACGTGGGATACGACCCCGGAGTAATTCACGGAACGATTCACACAGAGAAATACAACTACATCAAACAAACTCAAAAGGAAGGCAAGACATCCGTAGCCGATGCGCAGGATACCTTTCATGTGTATGCCATTGACTGGCGGGAAGACAAAATTGACTTTTTCGTTGACGACAAACGGTATCATACCGTAACGCGCGAACCCAGCGATGACTTCACCGGGTGGCCTTTCGATCAGCGCTTTTTTCTTATCCTCAACATTGCCGTGGGTGGAAACTGGGGCGGCCGCGAGGGGATTGACGATTCCATCTGGCCCCAGCGCCTGGAGGTTGACTACGTGCGGGTATACCCGTGAATCATTTCTGATCGCGGCTACCCCGCCACCTTGCGCACAATTCGAAGGGCGGTATCCAACTCCTGCTTACTGTTAAAAATATGCGTGCAGTGCCGCACGCAAAATTCGTCACCTTGCGACCGCGGGCGCATGCGGGCCTCGTTCCAGAAGGCATCTTGCAGCTGCGCACCGGTTACGCCTTGCACATTGTAAACCGTAATACTCGCGCACATCGTTTCAGTGGCCGGTGAAAAGACTTTTACCTTCGGCATCTTCCTCAACCCCTCGCGCAGGTAGTTGCCCAGAAACTTGATGCGGTCGTACACCCGCTGCGGCCCGATGTCAAAATGAAAATCGAGGGCGGCCTCGAGTCCGAGCAGAACCGAGTAGTTACCGGTGCCCCGCTGCGTGAAGCGGAAGCCCTCGTCTTCGTGGTTGTTCCATTGGTAGCTCGAAACCGAAGTCCAGAGGTTTTTCAAAATCTCCGGCCGCACCCACATGAACCCGGTGCCGGGCGGGGCACCGATCCACTTGTGGAAGCAGCCGACATACGCATCGCAGCCAATGTCCTGAACATCCAAGGCCACCTGCCCGATGATCTGGGCGCCATCCAGTACGGTCAGGATGCCGCGCTGGCGCGCTTCGGCACAAATCTCTTTTACCGGTAACAGCGCCCCGCTGCCGGTGATCATGTGCGACAACACCAGCACGCGCGTTTCCGGGCGAAAGGATTTCACAATGGTGTCGATCACTTGCTGTGGATCGCGGATGGGTTTGCCCAACTCAAATTCGCGGTAGCGGATGCCTTCGCGCTTTTCGCGCACAATCCAGGAGCTTCGCCCGCCACCGTGCTCCTGGTTGCTGGTGATCACCTCATCGCCCGGCTTCAACGTAAGCCCTTCAGCAATGTAGCTCATGGCCGATGTTACATTGTCGGTAAGCGCAAGGCTTGGCGCATCGGCATGGATGAGGCGCGCAATTTTTTCGCGAATCTCCGGCATATGGTAGTAGCCCGAAATCCAACCTTTGTCGCCCCGGTATTCTCAGTCGGCCACCTCGGTGGCCAGTTTGATCATGTGTTCGTTCACCTTCTCCACTACCACGCGCGGCATGGCACCCACCGTGCCGGGGTTGAAGAACACGCGGTCTTTCGCCAACAAAAACTGGTCGCGGATCTTGCGCCAATAGTCGGGGTCATCAGCAGCCGGCATAGCCGTGGTGGTGCCGGCCAGCGCGCTCACGCCACCCAGGGCCAGCGGGGCCAGGGCAATTGATTTGAGAAGCTTTCTTCGCGTACTCATTTTTTCGAATCGGTTATCTCTTTTATGCCCTTGCCGCTTAACCACGTGTTCAGCGCAGCTCGCGATCACACTCTCCAACTTCGCCAGGTGGCCGTCCAGCTCTTTGCTCAGTTCATCAAACACTTTGTAAGCGCCAGCCGTGGGTTTGTTGTCGCCCGTCTCTAAACTTCTGCGCACGGCCGACAGGCGGTTGCCGAGTTTAATCGGGAAGTTGAGCGGATCCTGGCCGCTGCGGTTCTTCGTCTGGTACAAATCTTCTTCAATGGCGGTGAGTTTGCCGATCCACTCGTTTGCCTGTGCGGTGAACGTGGCATCGTTGGCTTCTTTGATGCGCTCTTCCGCCTGCGCGCGAATCTTGCGGATGCGAATCACCGCCTCGTTGGCGGCACTTTCTTTGTCGCGAATCTTCATGGCCAGGTCAAAGGTCTCTTTCAGATCAGCCTCGGTTACGCCTTTCAGGTTGGGGTTAATCTTTACGTTAAAGGGATACGTTTGCGTAACTCCTCCGGCTGTTAATCGCACCTGGTACTTGCCGATGGGCGCCTTTGGCCCGTTGTGCGGGCGCGCACCCCAGATGATGATGCCATCAAAAACAGTGGCGCCCGGATAGCTCAAATTCCACTTGAAGGTGTTCAGCCCCGCAGCTGTGGTAGGCTTGCCTTCGCCTACGCCCCACCAATCTCCCGCGGTTGGTTTTTCCTCGGCTTTCGTTCCCACAAACGAGCGCACCACGCTGCCACTCGCATCCAGAATATCGAGCTTCAGAGAGTCCACTTTGCTTTTCAGATAATACTGAAACACGGCATCGTACACACCGCGGATGGCATCGCTCGGCTGAAACAACGTTACCGCTTGTTTGGCTACCGCTTCTGTATGTTGGCGCAGCGGGTTGATGTCATCCAAAATCCAAAAACCGCGACCGTGCGTGCCCAGCACTACATCATCATTCTTCACCACCAGATCGCGGATGGGCGTGTCGGGCAAATTCAATTGCAGCGACTGCCAGCTGTCGCCTGCGTTGAACGACACATACGCGCCATGTTCCGTGCCGAGAAAGAGCAACCCCGGCCGCACGTGATCTTCGCGCACGCTGCGCGCAAAGTGGCCGTCTTTAATGCCGTTCACAATCTTCGTCCACGTTTTTCCAAAATCCGTGGTGCGGAAAACATACGGCTGGCGGTCATCCACCTGATACCGGAATGCCGCAACGTAGGCCGTACCAGCGGAGTGACGCGACTCATCGATGATCGCCACTACGGAATGCTTCGGCAGATCTTTGGGTGTGATGTCCGCCCAGTTCTTGCCGCCATTGCGCGTAATGTGAATCTTGCCGTCATCGCTGCCGGCCCAGATCGTATTGATATCATGAAACGAAGGCGCCAGCGCAAACACGGTGGCGTAGATCTCCGGGCCGTTCATGTCTTTGGTGATTTCCCCACCCGTGGGGCCGAGCGTTTCCGGATCGGCATACGTAAGGTCGGGCGAAATTTTTTCACCAGTCTCGTTCCACTTCCAACTGGCCTATCTTTGCGCACAGCCGTTGCTTTTCCGCATCCGTGTCCTTCTCATCTGCGTCTTTTTCAAATGCCGCACTAGCGTTCTGCAAAAAACTACTTCTTCCATTTCGTGAATTGTACTGAATGAACCTTGAAGCGCTTTGACAGCTCGGCTAATATTTCTCTTTCTTGAATAGCGGCCAATGCAACCTGTGCCTTAAATTTTCTCCTCGACTTTTCCATGTTTCCACAAGTTAGTTTCTAGCTTTTTGACTTAACCTATGGTCTGAATTTTGGGGAGTAGGATAAGGCTTCTTTTCTCAGGAGTCTTTCTTTTTAGGGAAAACCATAAAATTTCCAAAAAAAAAGAACTTGGTAAACGACTCCAAATTGTCTTTGCACGCCTGCACATATTGGCTTGGATGCAGCAAGAAAGTTTCTTAACTTTGTTTTCATCGAAGCAAGACAAAAAAGTTTATGAACGACATGATGACCTTCCTCTTAATCGCCATACCCTCGCTTTATTATTTAGTTTTGAGTTTCGTTATGCCATCTCGTGTTGCAGTAGCCACTGCAACGGTTACAATCGAAGCCCCAATCGAGTGGTTGTTTCACATGATTGCGATAGATCGGAGACAAGCGTTTCGTAGCGATCTGAAGGATGTTATCGTAACTTCTAATAAGCGTTGGCGGGAATTGGCATTTGACTCCCCACCGGTAGATTACGAAGAGGTACGCTCAGTTACCAACCATCTTTTCGAGGCGCATTTTAAAGGTTTTGGATTCCGTGGTACTTGGCTGGTGCGTTTCATTAAGGACACAGATAAAGTTACTACGCTTTTTATCTATGAGGAAATTCAGGTCAAGCAGCCACTACTTCGGCCAATTGTGAAACTTATTTATCCTCTCCAGGATGCCGTAAATCGATTCGTGGCCGACTTGTTTGATGCCATTGATAACGCTAACCCTATAACAGTATGAACAATACCAAGCCAGTAGTTCTCATAACAGGTGTAACATCCGGCATAGGTAGGGCAACTGCAGGTTACTTAGCCTCCAAGGGGATGAACGTTTTCGGCACAGTAATCGAGCCTGTTGACGGTATTCAACTGCATCAAGATGGCTATTCGATACTTTCAATGGACGTAAGAGATACCGAGTCTGTGAGGTTGGCCGTAAACCGGGTGTTAGGGGCAGCCCAACGAATCGATGTTCTGATCAACAATGCTGGAATCAGTTTTTCAAGGTCTCTGGAAGAAATGGATATTCATGATGCCCGGGAAATACTTGAAGTTAACACGCTGGGGCCACTAAGGGTAATACAGTCGGTCCTCCCCTCAATGCGTTACAATATGCGTGGTCTTATTATCAATACAACTTCAATAGGCGGGCAGATAGCTATCCCATTTGATGGTATGTACAGCGCTTCTAAGTTCGCCCTTGAGGGATTGTCTGAGGCGCTTAGCCTCGAGTTAATTCCTTTTGGCGTTAAGGTTGTTATACTTGAGCCAGGCGATATTAATACCGGTATGTCTGCTAAACCAAGTTCAGGCAGCAAAACAAATGAGAAATCACCCTATTTTAGATACCAGACAGCAGCTCATAACGCAGCCATTAAGAATGAACAAACCGGATCAAGTCCGTTAATTATAGCCAGAAAGATCGAGGATATTATGGGAGAGCGCCACCCCTCACTTCGGTATGTTGGGGGAACCCTACTGGAGCGATTGATGATACCCTTGAAGCGTTTATTGCCGGCCCGTATTTTCGAGCACCTGGTGGCCACACAGTATGCGCTAAAGTGAAATGTGGTCTGTCTTTTTCTGCCTTCGTTATCATTGGTCGGCTTACCATAGTCGCTTACTTCAGCACTTGTGATCAGTAGATAGTGCCCCTAGGGGCAACTTTCGAGAGTTTTCTGCTAATCGTTTCTTGTTTTCAGCAAGTGGATTCATTTTTATTCCGCTTTTTGATGTTTCCTAAATTAAAACTTGTTCACGCTGGTTGCCTGACAATCGTGCAAGTAGATCGTAACATATCCACATCTTCAGCTATCGTCTTTCTAAGAGCACGATACGATTGAAGTACCGCGCTTGCGCATCTTGTCCTGGGGAGATGCTGCGGGACGAGTAAGTCGCTAACACGTAAACTTGTATTTTTAGTTTTGCAAAAGGCTTGCGCCCACAGCTAGCGCGCGTGTGCAGCACGTGCCGCGCAAATCATGGGCACGGGCAGTCTGGGCCGCAAACGGATTTTTGCAAACCGGCAGGATTGTTTTATTTTGAGTTCTCACGCTGGCGAGGCGCGCAAGCATGAACGGGGCGGCAGACAGTGCTCAGGCCAAGGGTGGTGGTTTGAGAGTGCAAGCGAGGGGGAGTAGGAAAGCCGCAGAGTCCGAGGGGAGATTCTGCGGAGAATAAGAATTCTATTGCATAACCCGTAAGGTAATGAGCTATGCTTTGCTGGCGGATATTGATTTGACAAAAGCAGTATGAATAATTTAGGGCGGGAAAGTTTTGAGTGGAGAGTGCGCGGAGTCCCGAAAACGGAGACTCTGCGAGGAATAAAATGATGGGTAAATCTCCTTTCGATTTAGAGAATCAAAATGAAAACATCGATAGCCGTATTGTTGCGGCCATGGAGCGAGTTTCACAAGCATTTAGGGTTTTGCTGTGGAACCAAAGCTAGGAGACATCGTTGAGTCCTATCCAAATACAGATACTAATTTTTCTGATGTTTCACAGCGAAGAGAAGCGAAAGGTGAGCTATTTAGCAGAAGAGTTTAATATGACCAAGGCTACCATTAGCGATTCGATAAAGGTTCTTGCGCAAAAAAGGATGATCAGCAAGAAATCCGAGATGCACGACACCAGAAGCTATGTAATCTACCTGACGAGTAAGTGACTGGAAGTAGCAAAAAAGATAGCCACTTTTGCTGGCCGCATGCAGACACCGATCAACCGCTTAGGTTTGGCGGATAAAGAAAACTTACTGATGAGCCTGATGGATATCATTCATTACCTCAACAAAACTGGTGTGATCACCATTCAGCGCATGTGCAAAACCTGTGTCTATTTTTCACCGGGTAGCGATACCACTCACCACTTTTGTCGCTTGCTTAATCAAAAGCTTTTTGACAAAGATTTACGAATTGACTGCCCCGAGCATGTTCTCGTTACAAACTGACATATCGGCAATTCAATCTTACTTGACTCGCATTCCCAATTACAGAAAGCAGAGCGCTAGTTGACGATAGGTACATACCCAAATAGGAAAGGTAGAATAGAAGCGTGTAAGGTTGTTTAACAACAAGTCGCGATTTTGTTGTACGGCAGAAAAAATCAATACGCAGGCCGAATAAATAGCAAATGCATATTGTTGGGTAGTCGATTCTCCACTGTTCGATATAGTCCACCGGGCTGTGTAGCTGTTGAAAGAAAATCGATGCAATACTCTTCAAGCACATTTTTTGATAACCCCCACGGCTGTAAAAGCTTATATCCATAAGTGTTGGAAGAATACGGCCTGACTACGCTGCAATTTCAAGCCGTACAGTTGGACTCACAGTCCGCTGAAATTGTTGCATTCTAACATCACGTAAACTGTAGTAAACAACCCTGGAAAGAAACAACCGACTTGAAATCGTGCCGGACTTTCAGCGGTAAAATAGTGGATACTGCTAACCACGACTGACAAACGAAAAATACCATTTCACACGATTTTCACCCAAGGTCATCAATCAAATTTATACATATTGGAGCTATTTCAGACGTTTGAATCGATCATTTAAACATTTTAATATGAAGATAAAATCATTTGCCTCCGCCCTGATCGGTTTGACACTGTGTTCTGCCTGTGGGATAAAAAAGTACACATCAACGATGACCTCCTTAACAACGACAGAGGTGAAAAATGTCGTCTACTCAGAAAAGGAGATTGAGCAGGATATCGACTATTTCATTAAATCAGTTGAGGAGGTATCACCATTCCCTTACATGAAGACTGATTCCGGCTCAATCCAGTCGCTTGCCTTGGCAAAAAAGAAGAAAGGCGATCGAACAGGAAAGGAACTTTACCTTGATTTTATGGAACTCGCTGCGGCCTACAACGTAGGCCACATCTACACTTTTCCTCCTGAACAGATGCTTGATGAGGCCATTCGAAATGGCGATCGCTTCTTTCCGGTTTTCCTGAAATTGAATCATGGAAAATGGGAGATACTCGGTATAATGAGTAATGCCCTGCCGGATGATTATGTTGGAAACGAGGTAAAGAAAATAAACGGTATCCCCGTGGAAGATATCATCAAAAAATTTTCACCACTATTTGATGAGGAAAGAGAACAAACCATTGGAGCTTCTATGCCGTTTTTAGTGTGGGCAGCAGACATAAAGAGCCCATTCTCCGTTGAGATAGTCAATAAAAATACCGGTGTCGCATCAGTCGTGGCAGTAGAAGGATCCAATGATTTAGCAAAATACAGAAACAAAAGACAAGATGATGGCCAGCAGAAACTGGACGATTTCATCACATTTGAAATTCGGGACAATGATACCGGATTCATCAATGCTAAATCTTTCTACTTCGCGCAAAGCAAAACGGTATCAAAAGCTTTTACCAAAAAACTCGACTCATATTTTAACGAGTTGCAAGAAAAAGGTATATCCAACCTGATTATTGACCTCCGGGAAAACGGTGGTGGTTCCGGGTTCCCGGCTGAGTCAATTCTCCAGAGGATCGCTAATAAACCCTATCGACAATCAGGAGGATCTACCATGCGGGTAAGCGCCCAGTTTAGAGATTTTATTGCTGACTTGCCTTGGGTTCTTAGAATGTTTGTGAAAAGAGGACAAATGAAAGACTATGACAAACATCCAGTTGGTACAAATATCGAAAGTGAAACTAAACCCACTATGCCTAAGAAAGCAAAAAACAAATTCAGTGGTCAGGTATATGTGTTGATTGGTCCGGGCACACACTCAGCCGCTATGATGATGGCCAATGCGGTAGAGGATTTTGATTTGGGAATCTTAGTCGGTGAACCCACAGTCAGTATTCCCCGCGAATTAAGCAACGGATTACCCATGAAAACACCCAATGCGAGGATATCATTCATTGTGCCGGCAACCTTGTTTACGCGTGCTAATGGCGATGCCACCAACTACCAACCTGTAAAACCTGATGTTGTAGTTGAAACCACTGCGGAAGACATAAAAAATGGTCAGGATCCTGTGATGCAGTATGTTGTCGGAAAAATCACCAACGAAAAACGGAAACGTAAATAAAAATGTATTTCTTTTATGGCATTAAATATTTAGCCGGTTTGAATGTCATTTTTTAAAAAAATTTGGCGTATTGCTCCCCACGTGCTCATGTGGGGAGCTCTATCGCTTGTTATTGTATTACAAAACGACCTGAATGATTGGGGGTTTGAAGATTATTACATGTTTGGCGGCTTTGTTGGAGCTATCGCTGCCGCGTCTTACATCAATCTCTATCTTCTCATACCGCACTATTTGTTCAGGAAGAGATATATGCAATTTGTACTGCTCTTTTTTGCGGTTGTTGGTGTAACAGCCGGGATCATCACTCTTTGGGTATCGAAATTCGATCATATTAATTCAGTGTCGCGTTTTGTAGTATTGATTATCAATGTGATATTTTTTCTTTTGATTACAAGTGGTGGTAGATTATTAGTCGAGTATTTGGAAAAGATCGTGAAGTTGAAGGAAATTGAAAACAAGCAATTGAAGGATGAACTATCGCTACTTAAATCACAAGTACATCCTCATTTCTTGTTTAATACGCTCAATAATTTATACGGCCTCATTACAAATAATGAAACACAAAAAGCATCTGAGACTACATTGAAACTCGCTGATTTGATGCGTTACTTGTTGGAAAGCAGTAAAGCAGAAAGGGTGAGTTTAAAAAAAGAAATTCAGTTCCTAGAAGATTACCTTGGTTTGGAGAAAATTCGTTTGAGTAGCAATGCGGATGTTAAATTTGAAACCGTAGGCGCGAATCGGGATGTTTTCGTACATCCACTGTTGTTTGTTCCTTTGGTGGAAAATGCGTTTAAGCACGGATTACTGACAGGTGCAGATGAGTGCTTTGCACATTTTTCACTAGCTGTCCAGGGCAACGACCTCTTTTTTGAAGCGAGAAACTCCGTTTGCGAAAGTTTGGATACTCATTCCCGAAGCGGAACCGGTTTGGAAAATCTCCGTAAAAGACTACAACTTATTTACCCCGATACGCATCAATTGCAAACCGAACAAACGAACACGTATTTCAAAGCAACTTTACACCTACAAGTATGAAGTTTCATTGCTTAATCGTAGATGATGAGCCCATAGCTCAACAGATTCTTGAAAGGTACGTCTCGAAAATTTACGCGCTTGATTTGGTGGGCACTTGTAATAACGCTTTTGAGGCGTTAGATATTCTCTGCCAAAAGAAAGTTGACATTCTTTTTCTTGATATTAAAATGCCTTTCCTTTCCGGATTAGAAATGCTGAAGACCCTGCCAACTCCACCCAAAATAATTTTAACAACAGCGTTTTCAGAGTTCGGTGTGGAGAGCTACGAGTATGGGATCACGGATTATTTGCTGAAACCCATAAGTTTTGAACGTTTTTTGAAATCTGTAAATAGAATTCTTATGCAGAACCAGAAGGATTTCAAACAGGGTCAGCCTGCTGAAAAGCAGGTTGCTGACCCAACGTTTATTTTTTTTAAAGCCGATAAAAAAATCCACAAGTACTATCTGTCAGATATTCTTTACATCGAGGGAAGCGGAAACTACATCAAAATCCATTCACTGAAAGAGAACCCTCTGATGGTGTTGGATAAGTTGACGGAGCTACAAGATAAGCTACCTGCGAGGCTATTCATCAGAGTGCACAAATCATTCATCGTAAACATTGGCCATATCAAAAAAATTGAGGGGAACATGGTGATGATCCAACAACACGCAATTCCGATTTCAGCCACGTTTAAACAGAAACTTGAATCGCTCATCAATGACCACAAGTGAAATTACCTGTGAGCAATTTATCTTTTTTTGAAAGTATGTAAAATCGCGAAAGTGCATTCATATTGTGTTCGCCATTTGCGATTGGGCAACCCGAGGAGGGTTACTTCATTGAAACTAAATCTTAATCGAAATTTAACAGTCTATTTGCATGAAGGCCGCATTTATTGAAAACTCGCGCCAGGGGCGCAACAAATGGTATCTAAGTATCGGTCTGCTGATCACTTGCTATCTTTTCATAGGTTTGCTCAACCTCCCACTAAATAAATATGTTATCCCTTTTTTGAGGCAATTATTAGGCAGCGCTAATGTTGCTGAAGAACACCTTTACTCGCTCGTAACAGGTATATATTTTTGGTTACTCATACTTTTTATTTTTTTTGTTTTCCCGAAGATACATCAACGTTCTTTTTTTAGTCTCATCAATGCAAAGCACTCCAAATTCAGATGGCGCCCCTTCGTACAAGGATTTTTTGTCTGGGGTTTCCTTGCACTAGGAGTCAATTTGCTCGGCTACAAAGATGTAATCGGATATAAAAACCTACAGGATTTTACAACAGTTCTTGCAGTAAATATCATTTTCTTTTCTGCGCAAACGTTTTTAGAGGAATTGATTTTTAGGGGATACCTGATTCAAATAATTGGACGGATAGTGCATAGTAGTATGTTTGTAAATTTTATTGTGTCAATTTTTTTTGGCGTTTTACACATAGCCTTTGGATTACAGTCGCTTCTTTCATCTTTTCTGTTTTCGCTGGTAGTCAATGCACTTGTTCTAAAAGAAGAAGGGCTGGAGCGTGCATATGGAATCCATTTTGTGAATAATCTGCTACTGGCTACATTCTTCGCAAATATTTCGGAGCATATTGGTCAGAACTTTTCTACGCACATTAACTGGACCGAACTGCTTATTGAAGTAGGTAGTTTGTGCGTGTTGTTGTTTGCCAGTATCTACCTGATCAGTAATAAGTCAATTTCATGGTTTCGAATTCGTGCAAGGTAAACTTCAACGAGTTTTCCTTTTGCATCCATACGCGGGGTTGAGGTTAGCCAATTCGCTCTATCTGTGCGCCCAGCTTTTTCAAGCGCCATTCAATGTTTTGGTAGCCGCGGTCTATCTGTTCAACATTGGAGATTTTACTTTCGCCCGTGGCAGACAAAGCAGCAATGAGGAGTGCCACACCGGCCCGTATATCGGGTGATGACATTTTGATCCCACGGAGCGGCTGCTCTCGGTCTAAACCCATGATGCTGGCCCGATGCGGGTCACACAAATGACTATTCCGGACTAAACTGAGCCACTGATTCCGGACGAAAGTGAGCCACCATTCTGGACGAAAGTGAGCCAACTTTTTGAGTTTTTTTT
>JAJTGY010000089.1 GCA_021298015.1 Flammeovirgaceae bacterium | reverse complement strand
ATAACAATTGTGTTTATGCCACTCCCAACCCCTTAACCGTTTAAAATCGGATAAATGCTTCACAATTGTTTCACAAAATCAGTTCGTTTTTGTTAGATTTGAGTCATGAGTGAAGCACGCAAAGAGTACACCATACCAACCTTTTCGTACCTGATCAAATTTGTATCTAAGCAATACGGCCAACGCTCGCCCATACAAGTAGATGAATACACCGCAATGGGCAAGTTCATCACCCTATCCCTGCTCGACAGGCGCCCTTGGAAAGAGTACGCATCATTCAACACACCAGAACGCAGCGATAAACTAAGCGCCTCCTTAAAAATAATCCTTACAAAAGAGCAGTCAGAAATGGCCGTCCGCAAGAGCAAACTATTGCGCATCAACACCGACCTAGATAGGCTGTTCAAAGAACACATGATCACATTTATAGAGGCCCTTCGCACAAACGGAATACCCGCCTCACACGCCTGCAAGCAATTTCTACTATACTTCCACATTGAAGAAACAGAGTACAGCTTCGATGCCGCTTATAAGCACTATAAGCGCCAAAAGGTAAAGCGCGTACACGCTCGCATTGCTGCCGCTGCCTAAAGAAAACAAAACCCCGAATAGTGTACCTTATCACCCCGAAAGATGTCCCCCGTAATTTTTATTTAAGTTAAAGCCTTGTTAAAACGGGCTTTTACGCCCTTAGTATTACCTCATTGGTCTCAATGGCTTACGTCCTATTATAGCCCATCTCACACACGCAAATTTGTGTTGTGTCATACATCACACCCATCAGGCGATTAACGGGCGACAACCTCGCGGGGCTCTCGCAATTGCAAGTGTGCCGCACAGCAGATATCGTTTCCATCCCCGAGCCGGTTAACAATGTAATTTATGGCAACATCGTCTTTGCCGCTGGCGCTGGCATGGTAGTTTGGGATGTCACCCTCGAAAGCCCCAAAATAGAAAGCCGCAAAAACATCACCAAAGAAGGTACCACCACCGCCAACACCCTTCCTTTCTCCATACCTAAAGACACCGCAGCTATTGGCGACATGCTCAAGCGCATGGAGCAGGATGAGTTTATTGTGCTGTTCAAATACAGCAATGGCGATCAAAAAATATTTGGCCTCAAGCACGCGCCCGTTCGCTTTAGTTATGACCACGACAGTGGCGATAGCTTCTCCTCCAAAAACGCGTACGACTGCCGCTTCTTTTACCAAGGCCCCGACAACATCTTTTTTTATCCAGGCACAGGAGGCGTAGCACCCACAGGCCCCGCGCCAGTGGTAGTGCTGCTCAACGGCCAGCCATGGTTCAGCGCCAACCCAGGTCAAACGGTAAATGTGGAAAGCGATTTTGATTTCACCGACTTAGAATATCTCATTTCATGACGCTGACCGATTTATACGCCCTCATTGAACAAAATCTTACCCGAGTCGGGGTAAACCGCGTCACCGCGCCAGATATAAAAGAAGCCGTAAAAGAGATAGTCAACTATTTTTCCGGCAACAGCACCGACCTTTTTGTTGATTGGAACTCGGTCACCACCTTCAACATCACTACCAACAAGTATTGCAAGTGGCCCGATACCAACGGGCGCATCCGAATTTGGGAAAGCCGCGTTGTAGGCAACCTAAACAACCAGCCACCCACCAACCCGCTCACCACCATCAACACCTATTGGGTAGAGATATCGCCAAGTGCCAGCTCTGCCTTGCCCGAGTGGGCCGCAGGTGTATATGGCACCGGGCTACAAATTGTTTTCTACAGCCACAGCACCGATGGCGATGGCCTCTATAAACTCGTGGAGCCAGTGCGCCCCTACACCTCGGCCAACATAGAGACAGAGATACTCGCTGGCAAGTGGGCAAAGTTTCAAGGCCAAAGCATAGGCCGCTACACAGTAAGCACAGCGGGCGGCACCATCACCTGCGACTGGCTAAACAAGCAAGAGGCCGTGTTTGTAGGCTCGGCAGACATTGCCGCCAACAAAACCCTTGCCTTTGCCAACGATGCAGTTAAGCAAGGCGGCACTATCCATTTGGTGATTGCCAGCGGTGGCCCTTACAACATCATTATGCCCAGCGCTTTCCTTTTCCCAGGGGCCGATGCCTCTTGGGACGATGGTGCAAAAACGTTGAGCCTCTATCCGGGCAGGCACAAAATCAAGTTTGATAATGACGGCACTAACCTTATCGCAGAATTAATCTCCTATTGATATGAAAGAAGCAATGAAAGAGGCAATTAAACTTTTCTTCGAATGGCTCAAAAGCATAGACATTCTGTACTATGCCACGGGCTTCGCCATCATAGCCGTGTTTCTCACCATGAGCTACGTGGTCATGTTCCTTACCGTGCCCAAAGAAAATGCCGAGGCCTTTGCCCACCTGCGCGGCATGATAGACGGTGCCTTTGTCACCGGCCTGGTAGGCTACTTTTTTGTAAAATCTAAAACCGGAAAAGAGCAATGAAAAGGATTTTGATTTTTCTGCTGGCATTTAGTGCAATCACGGCCTACTCACAGCTGGAGCCCAAAAGAGGACTCAACATTGTGCCCTACACGGCCTCTGGCACCAATACCTACACCGTCACGTTTACGGGCATCACCAACATTAAATCTGGTGATGAGTTCCGGATTACGTTTACCAACGGAAACACAGCGGCTTCAACGATCAACGGCACGGCACTGGTAAAAAACCCTACCACAGCGTTGACCAGCGGAGACCTTGCCGCAGGCGGCACTTACATTGTGCGCTACACCGGCACCAACTTTCAGGTGTTGAATATTGCAGGAAGTGGGGGTGGAGGCGTTCCTACCTCAAGGCTTATTAATACTACTGCACCACTAACAGGAGGTGGAGACTTGACGGCAGACATAACTATCTCAATGCCAGCAGCGACCACTTCAATAAGTGGACACCTTACCTCAACAGATTGGAATACATTTAACAGCAAACAAAACACCGGGTTGAGTTGGTTGCTTGGTAGTGGAGGCACAGCAACCGGTGTGAATACAAAAACATTTAATGCACCTAGTTGGGATAATATATCTCAAACATGGACAGCCACAGCGAATAGTCAATACGGAAGTAGATACAATTACACCCTTACTAGTAGAGCATCTGCAAGCGATTTCATAAACTCCTATTACATAAACTCCTCTGTAACATCCTCGGCTGCAACTATAAATGCAACTGGATTAACGGTTGAATCATTGTTTAATTTAGTGGGTGGGGTGGTTAGTACAGGTACAGTTTCTACAAGTGGGTCTTTTACAGGTTTAACAATAGGTACTTATCCTGGAGTTCTGCCAACTACATCTGGTAGTGGCACTGGAGCAACTTACACCGCAACGGTAAGCTCATCTACAGCAGTCACCTTTGCTCTAACAGCAGCTGGTAGCGGTTATAGACCTGGAGAATCTTTAACCTTCTCTGCGGCATCTTTTGGTGGAGGTACTGGGACTATAACTTTGTATATCGCAACTGTTACTGGAAATTCATTTTCTGCCACTTCATCTGCGATCAGAATATTTAATTCACAGCCAAGATTTGCAGGGCAAGTAAGAAGATACTTGGACTTCGTTGCACAAGACACTTACGGAGCAACTCCTGGAACTATATTTGCCATCACCTCTCAAACTACTTCAAGTGGCGATAACATTAATTTTGTAGATTTTGCCGGATTGAACATAATGAGTTTTAATAACTCAGGAAGTTTAATTCAACTAGCCAGACCTGTTTCAATATCGAACGCTGCAACGTTTTCAGTAGGGACATCAAATTCTACATTCTCTGGGCAAGTAATTAATAATACTACAATATCAACTGGCAATCAGCCTTACAGAGCAACGGGTGCAACGATAATGAATACTACTGGAACATTAGCAAGTTTCAGCACGACAACAACTTTACTTACTACTGGAGTAAATACTTTGGGTACTATCACTGGTGGCTCAGGTTACACCAACAATACCTATTTACTTCAACCACTTACTGGAGGAACTGGTTCTGGTGCTACTGCAAATATTATTGTAACAGGTGGAGCGGTTACATCAGTAATTCTAACAGCATCTGGTACTGGTTACACAGCTGGCGATGTCCTTAGTGCATCAATTCCTGCTGGTTCTGGATTTAGTATTCCTGTGGCTACTCTTGGTAATTTATCAGGAGATAATGCTGGATTTTTTGATAATAGAACCCTTGCCGATCCTAACTCACCAATGCGTCACGTTGGGTTTTATTCAAGACCAACCTACAATCAAACAGCTAGTGCAACTGGAAGTTTGTATGGTTTCTGGTATAACCCAATAAGAACTGCTGTCATAGCAACTGAATATGCTTTTCGTGGTGATGGGGGTATCACATTCTTGGCAAACGCCAGTGGAGACACGCCAACAGGGTCTACAAAATTTGAAGTCAGAGGGTTATCAGGAGGAACAAACATTGCGCGATTTGCAACGAGCGCAAACACGGCTGTTTTAAGAATCACCGATACAAATATCACAGATGAAATTGGAACTTTGTTGGGAACGAAAACCACGCAGAACGTTTACAATACAACGGCCACAATCGGAAACTTATTTGGTGCTGCAACTACTTTAACAATTGGAGCTACGACCGGAACGCTTAACCTTAGAAACGTAACGTTAACGGCTGCCAATGCTACAAGCTTCGCAATGAATGGAGCATCGCCAAGTATCACAACGAGCAGCACGGGTACGGCCTCGGTTTTTAACGCTGCAGCTTTGACTGGAAACATTTTTGGAGCGGCAACTACCGTGACAATCGGAGCCACAACAGGCACCTTAAATTTACGCAACGTTACATTGACGGCTGCCAATGCAACTTCATTTGCAATGAACGGGGCCTCTCCAAGCATCACATCTACTAGCACCGGAACAGGTTCATTGTTTAACACCAATATTCTTACAGGGGCACAATTTGGCGCGACCACTTCATATACGTTAGGAGGCACACCCACAGGCTCATTGACTGCAAATTTCTTTGCAAATGCCACGGCATCGGGTAATACAAAAACCCTCAACTTTGGAACGGCTGGAGCATCAGGGTCAACCACCAACATAAGTATAGGAAGCCTACTTGGAGGAGGTCAAATAAACCTGAACGAAAAAGTATTTTTTCAAGCCACCGAAATCGCTGCCGGAACTACTGGAAACCAGACAATCAACTTACCAATGGGCTCAGTAAACTTTGCTGCTGCCGCTACCAGCTTAGTGGTGACAAATAGTTTGGCGACAATTACTTCAAACATAATTCCTTTTATGCTCTCCAATGATGCCACCGCTAAGAGCGCATCCATAGTTAGGGCAGCGGGTTCGTTCACAATACATTTGAATGCAGCCGCAACGGCTGAAACAAGGGTAGGATTTGTAGTATTTAACTAATTTAAAAATGAAAACACTATTAACGATCACACTATTATTCATCTGTTCACTTGCCTTTGGGCAGAAAGTGAAAGCAGAGCCTCAGTCGGACACGGTTAAAATTCAATTAACCGAAGAAATTTTAAACACCCTGAATCAACTGAACAAAGAAAACGAGGAACTCCAAAAAGACCCGGAATGGATTTTGTTGAATACCAGATTACAAGCCGTGCAACAAAAGCAGCTGGCACTAGTTATTGGTTTTCAACAAGGCAAAGGAGTAAAAGGAACCATTACAGGTATTAAAGAAGGGAAACTATTAATTCTCAGATGGGCTGATCCTAACAACAAACAAACAACAACTCAAAAGCCATGAAAAAACAATTTTTATTCATCGCAATCCTACTTTGCTCAATAGCAGGGTACTCACAGGCTTTAACTCTTTCACAAAAGTCAGACATCGCCAGAAGCGAAGTTTTTCAGCAAAGGCTGTATCAGGCCATGTTTTCAAAGGCTAATACATTTATAAGCGACACACCTATTGATAACCTTCAAAAGCAAAAGCGGCAGATTTACGGAAACTTGTTTGTTCGTGGCGCGGCTGGCGGTATCGACATTAAAGTATTGACTCACTACTGGCTTGCTGGATACACAAAAACAACTCCTGTACTTGATGGCAACGGTCAACCAACGGACGCAGAGATAACCAACTCCTCGCAGTTAAACACAATATTCGACAACCTGGCCGGAGTTGTGGCAGGAGACGCGAGTTTGCCGGTAAATCCTTAAATCTATTAAGTACAGAATGCCCCTATTGACTATTGACCATCGACTAATTGAAGGCTTACGTCCTACCCACCCGCATAAGCACTAATTAATTTAGTACCCGATATGTTACACACACTCTCACGCCACCGATTTGCAAAATGAATTCCAACTAGCCGAAAGCAGCGGCCTGCCAGTGGTGCAAACCAAGCAGGGAAACATTGCACTCATCCCCGTCATTGGCGCGCTCACCAAATATGGCGAGCTGTGCAGCTATGGCATGCAGGACTATCAGAACATGATCGCCCGCACCAACGCAGACTCATCCATTGACGGCATCGTGCTGATAATGGACACCCCCGGTGGCACCGTAGACGGCACGCCCGAGTTTGGGCTAACTGTAAAGAGCAGCCTTAAACCGATTGGCGTGTTTGGCGATGGCATGGTGGCCAGCGCAGGCATGTGGGTAGCAAGCCAAGCTGATGTGATTGTAGGGAACAAAAACAACCCTACCGCTTTTGGCTCTATCGGCACGCTGATGGTAAAGCAAGACATGGCCAACTTGGTAGAAGCCGGGCGCATGCAAAAGGTAGAAATCATCCGCGCTCCGCAGAGCACCGAAAAGGCGCTCATCAATAGCCTGGAGCCGTTGACAGAAGAAACTCGCGCTTTGCTAATGGACGAGCTGCGCAGCATCACCAACGATTTTATTGGCACCGTAAAGGCAGGCCGTGGCGATGCGCTGGATGTGAAAGCCGATGGCCTCTTTAAAGGCCGCATGTTCGATACCTACAAGGCCAAGCAGATAGGCCTGATCGATAGCGTAGGCACGTTACAGACAGCCGTGAACAAAGTGGCCGAGCTGGCGAAGGAAAAAAAGAAAATGACAACAACCGGCAGCAATGCCAGTGAAGATACCATGAATAAACCCAATTGGTTAGTTTCTCTTTTCAGTAAGACTG
>JAJTGY010000088.1 GCA_021298015.1 Flammeovirgaceae bacterium | reverse complement strand
AGCAAATTGTTGTCCTTCTTTTTTAGGGAAATAAAAAAAGGTGTCCATTTCTTATTTTTCAATTTGTTGCGTTAGAAACTTGAGACCACCTTATAAAAAGGAATGGGGCATCCATACTCAGCCTTGAAGCCATTCACCTTAAATTTTCCCTGCTGCGCGTTGCCATAAAGGAAAGCCAGCAGAAAGACAGTTGTGAGCAGGGGGCTGAGGTGTCGCATCGTTTTTTTGATGTCAAATATCAAGTTGTGGGTGCGGACCACCAAAATACCGAACCAAAAAGGCGAGAACGCACCATTTATACAGAAGCCTTTGCGGGCAACTTTTCTTGGCGGCCCCCCTCCCGAGGCTGGCTAAACATCATGTCAGGTTTAGCTTGTCGAAACCGGTTTTGGTATCCTTCCGCCTTCGACAAGCTGACAGTCCGTATTCTGAGGCCAACGTCCCAAGAACTTCGGAGCTTTATCCACGCGCCTCGCGTGCCGCTTGCCCGCCAAGCAGGCGGGAAGGATCCCCTAATCGCAACACCGAAGTTCTAAAAAGGGGATTCTTCGTCCTCGGTTGCGGGACTCAGAATGCGTTTTTTCTTTTTTTTGGGTTTTCCCAGCATCCAGTATCCAGAAACTAGCATCTAGTAAAAAAAATCCGCCCCTCCGTGTCAGGCGTAAAGGCAGCCGCTGTAAATTGGCATTAGCATAGCTGGATATGGGCATTGCATATACCGAGGTGTTGGCGGTCATGCTTTAGTGAACCCTTCGACAAATATGATTCTGTTCACAAGTTCAAAATATGGCGCAATAATTGTATACGGACAAGCGTGCGAACATTGGCCATAATTATTACTTGTTTCAAATTCATAGCGATTCCGTCAATTTTAATTACTCTGATCTCTGCCGTTATCTTTTGGAGTTTCGAGAGTAGATTGTTCATAATTCCAATATTTTGGACAAAGATCATTACAACAGCGCTACTTGTAACCTACGTCTATGCATTTAGGAGTGAGCAATTTTATTTCTTCAATAATTTGGGATGCTCCAATCTGGCTGTTTATCGAAATATGATTTTGGTAGATGCAGCGCTTGCTCTGGTCTCATTTTCGTTTGTGTTCTTCATGCTATGAATACCTTGGAGTTTGATAGCCTTTATCTGGAGTTTGGTTTACATCGCGTTTTGTCGAGCATTCATATGAAATGCACAACCGGTCAATTGGTTGGTTTGCTGGGAAGAAATGGATCGGGAAAATCGTGCCTGATGCGTATTGTGCTGGGCACGATGAAAGCTGAAAGCAGTTCGGTGAGGTTTAACGGTAAGGCACTGGTTGGCGATTATATCAAACAACAGCGCATTGCCTATCTCCCACAAGATGATCTATTACCATCCTTTGTTACTTTTTCTCAGGCCGTTGATTTGTATCAAGTAGACTATTCTAAAATCGAAAAGCAGTTTCCTGACGTAAAGAATTTTATCAGGCGAAAATCATCAGAAGTTTCTGGCGGACAACGAAGATTCTTTGAAGCACTTTTGCTTGTCTATTCTTCTCATCCTTTTTGCATAATGGATGAACCCTTCTCCGGCCTTATGCCCATTCAGGTTGAAAAACTAATGGCGATACTTCAGGAGGAAAAAAGAAATAAGGGATTTATAATTACGGATCACCTTCACCGATCCATTCGATCGATTTCGGATTATCTCTACGTATTGACAAATGGCAGGACTTACAAAATAAGTAGCGAAGAACAGCTATTAGAGTTGGGTTATCTAAGTACGATCTGAAAATAAGGCGACCGAAGCTTTAAACGGCAGACCTTTTTAGACTGACTAAATGAGGTCGAGAATAAAGCACGAACCGCCAACAAAATGTTTATACAATGCGGGGGTTCAGTGTAGCTATCAAAAGTAATTTCTTAATTTCGTTCAGTAACGTTAGACAGTTCGGAGCAGGTCGGGCTTAACATTCCGCTGCGCTTCATTTTTAAGCCCTCCTATTCCCCGCACTGCATAAACACAAACGTTGGCGGTAATTTAATTCGGGACAGATATGAACATGGTAAGCAAGGGACTAACACTACTCACCGGACTTTTGATATTGTTTAGTTGTAGCAGACAGGATAACCGAATTGCAATAAACAAAACCAAAAAAGGCGGACTATTTGAGATTAATGCAAATGGTAAAAGTTTGATGTTTTACAATAAGAAGGAATCAATAAAGGTCGACACCACGACATTCGTTCCATTTACGGACTTTGACAATTTAAAAGAAATGAAGTCACCACATGAAGGGGTATTTGTACTTGACTTTAAACTAAACAACAAGGGGACATCAAAGTTTAAAGAGATGACGACCAGGAATTTGGGAAAGCAATTGTATTTTGTCGTGGACGACATAATAGTAGCTACCCCAATCATCAATGAAGAAATATCTAATGGACGAATTCAAATGATGTTAGCCGACAGAAACGAAGTAGAGTTGATAATTCAATACTTGAAGAATTAAACTACCCATCGTTGCTGTTGGGCGCCTGACCAGCAGCCGATTAATGCGCCACTTTATGAATTCACAACGCGCGGCCGCGGATGCGGAGGGCTTGGTGCGAACGTAGTGAGCACGGAGCGGACAGCGACCCCGAAGCAGCCCGGTAGCCGCCCCGAAAGTTATCCTCTTACGGAGCTTCGGTTGGCAAGCCTACCCCCAGCGCTTGCACAAACCCGAAATAAGCCACATATTTGCAGCCCTTTTGATAAAAAGGCCCAAATCAGATAGTTATGAAGCGCACGTATCAGCCCTCCCGCAGAAAAAGAAAGAATAAGCACGGTTTCCGCGAAAGAATGGCCTCGGCCAACGGCCGCAGGGTGCTCGCTTCCCGCAGAAAGAAGGGAAGAAAGAAACTGACCGTTTCGGACGAAAAGTCGCTTAAGCACAAGTAACCACCGCGGCCCGCATAGGGCTGCCCACCCCAACCCCATGGGGAAATACAGTTTTTCGAAGGCGGAGCGGCTTAGTCGCAAGCTTTACATTCAGGAGCTTTTTGACCGGGGCTCCTCTTTTCATTTCGGCATACTCAAAGTGCTGGCGCTGCCTCAGCCCACCCCCGCGCACGGCCCCCACCAGGTTTTTTTTTCGGTGCCCAAACGCAATTTTAAGAAGGCGGTTGACCGCAATACCCTGAAACGCAGGCTGCGTGAAGCCTACCGGCTGCAGAAGGAGGTGCTGGCCGGCACCCAAATTTTATCGATTGCGTATATTTATTTGTCGAAAGAAAAATTGCCTTCGCCCGTTATTCATCAAAAGGTGAAGGATAGCCTGGAAAAACTGAAGCAACACTATGCAAAGAAGTAGAAAATGGATGTTGGCGGCCCTTGTGGTGATGGCAGGCGGCCTGTGGGCCTTCATGGGCCCGGGCGAAAAGTATTTCGACATTGCCAAGAACCTTGACATTTTTGCCACGCTCTTCAAAGAGGTGAATGCCTATTACGTGGATGAAGTGGAGCCACGCAAGCTCATTAACCACGGCATTGAGGGCATGCTGGAGTCACTTGACCCGTACACCGATTACATTCCGGAGGAAGACTTAGAAAGCTTTTCGATTTTGACCACAGGCCAGTATGCGGGCATTGGCGCGTTGATTGGCGTGGTAAATAAGAAGACCGTGATCACCGAAACGTATGCGGGTTTCCCGGCTCAACGGGGTGGCCTGCAAGTGGGCGATGAGTTTATCAGCGTAGATGGCCAAACGGTGCAGGGCCGGCCAACAGCTGAGGTCAGTGCGCTACTCAAAGGTCAGCCGCAAACGGATGTAACTGTGGAAGTGAAGCGATTTGGCAAAAGCGAAAACATCAAGCTGAAATTGAAACGTGAAAAGATCAAGATCAGCAACATTGTGTACCAAACCGTGCTGCCCGGCCAGGTCGGTTACCTGAAGCTGGATGACTTTACACCCGGTGCCGGAAAAGAAGTGGAAGAAGCCGTGGTGAAACTGAAGGCAGCTGGCGCGAAAAGTCTGATCATCGATTTGCGCGACAACCCCGGGGGCCTGTTGCACGAGGCGGTGAATATTGCCAATCTCTTTTTGCCGAAAGGTGTGGAAGTGGTTTCCACCCGCGGCAAATTGGAGGAGTGGAACAAGAGCTACAAAACGTTAAATGCTCCACTGGATACCGAATTGCCGCTGGTGATGCTGACGAGCCGGGGTACGGCATCGGCTGCCGAAATTGTGGCCGGCTCACTTCAGGACTACGACCGGGCTGTGCTGGTGGGTGACCGCACCTTCGGAAAAGGTCTGGTGCAAACCACGCGTCCGCTCACCTACAATGCGCAACTGAAGGTGACTACCGCCAAATACTATATCCCCAGCGGGCGCTGCGTGCAGGCGCTGGATTATCAGCACCGGCAGGAAGATGGCGAGGCTACTACCATACCCGATTCACTGCGCAGAGCGTTCCGTACCAAAGCCGGGCGCACCGTATATGATGGTGCCGGCCTGGAGCCCGAGATTAAGATTGAGTCCGACTTGTTGGGCGCAGCGGTTACCGAGTTGGCGTATTCCGGCTACGTGTTCGACTACGCCACGCGCTATGTGCACACACACCCGGCCCCTGCTTCGCTGGTGGGTTTTAAACTCAGCGATGAGGAGTACGGTAAGTTTGTGCGGTGGCTGCAGGAGCAAAAGTTTACGTACACCACACCGCTGGAAAAGCGCGCACAGGAGTTAAGCGAAGCGGCAAAACGCGAACGGTTTTATCCCGATCTGGAGGCATCGCTGAAGGAAATCAACAAGCGCATTGAGCAGAGCCACCAAACCAGTTGGACCAAGTTCAAGCCTGAAGTGTCCGCACTGCTTGAGCAGCAGATTGCGTTCCACTACAAATTGCATGCAGGTCAGGCCGAAGTTTCGTTGCAGGCGGATAAGGAGTTGAAGGCCGCGCTGGATCTGCTGAACAACTCCCAGCAATACCGAAAGCTGCTGGCCCCCCGGTAATGGCGTGCATCCTGAGTATTGAATCATCCACTTTTCGCTATTCCGTTGCGTTGCACGTGGAGGGTGAGCTGGTAGCGTCTAACGAATGTGTGGAAGCCCAGCAAACGGCATCGCAGTTGGCCGTTTCGATTCAAAATATTTTGTCAGTCGCTTCAAAAAAGCCCGATGCGGTTGCCGTGGCCGCGGGGCCGGGCTCGTATACCGGCTTGCGCATTGGTGTGGCCACGGCCAAAGGTCTTTGTTTCGCTACGGGCGCCAGGCTGCTGGCGGTACCCACGTTGGAGTTGATGATGCACCAGGTGCGTAAACAAAAGCCGGGTGATCACTGGTATGGCCCTATGCTGGATGCCAGGCGCATGGAAGTATACGTGGCGCTGTTTGACGAAGAAGGGCGCACGGCAGCGCCCACATCCGCACGCGTTATCGATGCGCAGTCGTTCCGCAGCGAGTTGGACCACCATCGCATACTTTTTTTTGGTGATGGTGCCGCTAAATGCCGTTCGGTGATTCAACATCCGCAGGCAGAATTTCTGGACAACATTCATCCGCAGGCCGCGCAACTGGGTGAGCTGGCCGGCCAATTGTGGATGGAAAAGAAATGGGTGGATGCGGCAAGCTTTGAGCCATTCTATTTGAAGGAGTTTGTCGCCAAAAAACCAAAAGCATTTTTCTAGTGTTGTAAAAACCATGGACGAGCAGCCGATCATTAACCGGGTAGCCAACAGCGCAATCAAGACGATTGACCTCGAGGAATTCTACACACCGGGCGAACGCGTGGCAATCGATTTGAAGGATCAGCTTTTTCAGGGAATGATTCTGCGTGAGAAAGATTTCCGTGAATTTATTCGTTTGCACGATTGGTCGCAGTACCGAGGCAAACTGGTGGCGGTGCATTGCTCGGCCGATGCTATCATTCCCACGTGGGCCTATATGTTGATGGCGGCAGCGCTGCAACCCCATGCGGCTTTCGTTCATGCGGGCACGTTAACCGAAATGGAGGTGGCCCTGTTCAGGGAGAAAATTCTGACTACTGACTGGTCAGTTTACCGCGAGGCCCGGGTGGTATTAAAGGGTTGCGGAAAAATTCCGGTGCCGGCATCGGCCTACCTGGAAGCTACCGCGCGGCTGCGGCCCTGGGCGGCCAGCATCATGTTTGGGGAGCCCTGCAGCACCGTTCCTGTCTATAAAGCCCCAAAAACCGCTGAAAAGGGCCTTTAGGAAAAATTTCCGCAAGTATTTGCGGAACAGCCGACATCGATTACCTTTGCACTCCCTTTACGGGAAATAGTTCATTTTTAGGGTTTTTTAAGGGTTTTTGATGACCCGATCCTACGGTGGGTTGAAATGTCAGCCCAAACGTTCATTGAGATGATGGTTGATAGCGGACCCGCTAGGTACTCGATAGAGGGTACTTGGCGAGTCGATTCTTTTAAGTTCTGGTTTGGCTGAGAGGTCAGACTGGAGGACAAGATTAAGATGAGACTAGGGAAACAACATAGCGGTGGGCTTAATTCTGGATTCTATATTCTGAATTCTGAATTCTATATTCTGAATTCTGGTAGGAAGTGCCACCGGGGGTCTGAGACTGGCTGGGAGGTTAGTTGAGGATTCTGAA
>JAJTGY010000115.1 GCA_021298015.1 Flammeovirgaceae bacterium | reverse complement strand
TAGGCCAAAGGCTATTTAAGGTTAAGAACAATACAAGATTAGCGTTCGCAGTTTAGTTCCGAAGGTGTTGGATTTCTTTTCGTCAACCCAACCTACAAGATCGGCGATCGCACTACAAGATCGGCGATCGCACTGCGGTGACACACCTTAAATCAAATATTGTTGGGTTTCGTTGCCTCAACCCAACCTACAAGATCGGCGATCGCACTTTATTCTGTAAAGACAATCTAGGCTGTATAACGCCAAAGGTAACCCGGCGGCGGCCAAGTGATTTCGATTCAGAAAACGCCCGAACCGCCGATCGGGTTGACCGCCTTGTTGGGTGCCGCTTACGACTGGAAATCGGGCAGGGTGTATCCGGGTCTGAGGTCGTTTCGGATTCGCGAATTCCAAGACGGATTTAGGCTGAGTATTTTCGGCCACGGTTGAAGTTGATTCCCCCGAAGCTCTTTGTGGTATAGATACAACACCGCGACAAATAGCCCAGCGACTGCATTGACTGCATTTTTCAGGTTGGCAAGCGCGTAGTTATTGTGGCGTTCGTGTTTAATGCCGTTGTACGCCTGCCACCATTCTGGATTGCTCCCGCAACCCCACTCGCTCCACGGCGTGACCGTCAGGCTATAACGCGGCACCTGAACTTCAAGTGCATGATACCGTGGAAACTTCGGGTGAATAATCTGCCGATAGTCATTGATGTTCTTTGCTCTCGACGTTGGATCAATGCCATCGCAGAGGAGTTTGGAGATTACGTCAATCTCTGAGCCAGCGCCGAGTATCAATTGTGCGAACGCGACTGAGTATGCTGCAAAGTTTGCAGTGACCGGTTCGACGAACCGGCTGGTGACTTCAAGGTCTGATTCGAGGGCAATGAAAAACTGCCAATACGTGAGGGATTGAGTCATTAGTGAGGCTCGCGACCTAGGCTGTATAACGGTTGAACTCACCCGCCATCAGTAGCTTTGAATACTTAACAAAAGTCTAGCATAAGGTCGGGTGCAGTGATTTGTTAGACGGGCTTGTATTTAAAAAGATAAAAGGTGCGTGGGACGCACCCTACAAGATCGGCTACTGCTGTTTTTAGCGGAGCGGAAGAAATCTTACCTGACCTTCCCAATCTCCCTCAAGACTACACTCAGCAATCAAGAGAATCTCTTCAATTCTCCCTCAAGACTACACTCAGCAATCAAGAGAATCTCTTCAATTGCTAACCCTACTGGGACACGACGACTAACTTCAAACAACCCAGGCATGAATAAACCTGATTCAAGACGTTCGTAAGCAAAAGTCGTCATGGTAGCAACATCATGGGTGAGAACAATACGTCCTTCTTGCGCCGCCCACGCCAAAACAGCGGGGTCATCGACTCCTGACAATCCCACATCTTGAACCCGCACAACGTCTATCTGTGAATTTTGACGAAGAATGCCTCGGACAATCTGGTGATTAAAATTTTCGTCAGCAAGAAACCGAATCATAATGGTTTAAACGTTTTGGATTCTCCTTGCCAACAATCGTTCACGGATTCCAATTGGATTAAAATGCTGTTCAACTTCCTGCCGATTTTTTTCTGACTGACGTTGACGTTCTGCAAGGTATGCATGAACTTCATCTCGGTGTCTGAGGTAGTAACCAATTGCTAAGTAGATATCCGGTAGTTGTAGAGATGGATACTGCTCTCCTATTTCTTCTGGTGTACACCCTTCAAGAAAAGCAGTCACAACTGTATCCAAGGTAACGCGAGTGTTAGCAACTCGTACAACGCCCTGAGAATCAGTAACTAATGGTGCTTTTTCAACAGCTATTGTTATTGTCATCGGTCATATACCTAATTTTCAAGTTTAGTCTTTCGCCATAGCGCTACCAATTAGCCCCACTAATAGCACTAGGCTCTTCGGTTTGTCTTATGCAACGGACAGGGTTATAAGGGATGAAACCCTTATAGAAACAGACATTACTGCGATTTTTGTCAATTGTTTTCGATCTAAAGCGAACTAATCAATTAAGTCTCTTGCCAGATAAGGATTTAGTTGATTTATGCACCCCTATCGAACCATACCAAGTAACGAAGAACCAAAACAACAAATGTAGGGTGTGTTAGCGTCAGCGTAACGCACCAACTTTGAACATTGGACAAGGTGCGTTACATTTCATTAACGCACCCTACAAGATCTGCGATCGCACTAAACTTGCATACCAAGGCATTATAGCTAACGTAGCTGGGAGCATCAAAATAGAGATTGCTCCCATCGGTACTCCCCACTCATCAAAGACAATTCTGACACTCCATATATTACCAACGATCATGCATCCAAATCCAACTAAAGCTCCCAAGCCCCCTACTGCTGTCACTGCTCCGTTTTTTCCTTTTCTTGCCATGTTGCTCACCGCTAGATTCAAATTACTTAAGGAAACTTAATCATAGAAGCCTTCTGGGAATCTAGCAAAGATTCTCGTATCTGGCTGCACTTGGTCACAAAATTTCACTATTATTTCGGGTGCGGTGATTTGTTAAAGTGATTATTCACTAAATGGTATCAGCCGCGACGACAATTATCGCAATGACCACAGCGAAAATTATCGGCATTTTCCTGAAACCCAAAGGCATTTAAGA
>JAJTGY010000087.1 GCA_021298015.1 Flammeovirgaceae bacterium | reverse complement strand
GGTTATCGTAAAACTCCTTGACCACATACCGCGTTATCAGAAACAAATCGAAAATCAACTAAAAACGGTAACTTGACAAAGTAGGACTAATAACTTTGTTTTTAAAAAATAAAATTCCGACTTATTTTTAAATCGTGCAATCCATTTGAAAATTCTTTACTATTCCTCAGAATCTCGCCTCGGACTCTGCGGCTTCCCTACTCCCCCTCGCTTGCACTCTCAAACCACCATTCTTGGCCTGAGCACTGCCTGCCGCCCCGTTCATGCGTGCGCGTCTCGCCAGCGTGAGAACTAAAAGTAAAAAGTCCTGCCGGTTGGCATAAATCAGTTTGCGGACCAGCCTGCCCGTGCCCACGATCACCGCGGCACGTGCTGCACACACGCGCTGGCTGTGGGCGCAAGCCTTTTGCAAAACTAAAAATACAAGTTTATCTGTTAGCTACTTTCATTCCGCCCGTTGGTGAAGAAATCAAAACGGGGATTGGGACAAATGAAAATGAGTGGATGTTGCCAAAAGCTCTTTGCATTTTTTTTCAGCCTATTTTAAAACTTTCGTTTGGTGTGCCCCTGAAAAACCGAGGGATATAGGGCCAGCCACTGGTAATTACATAATAGTAGGTGCCATTAGGGTACTCTTTGGTTTTGCCAAACCTACCGTTACACTCGTCTAAATCGCCAACTCCCTTTTCATACACATAATCCTGCACAAAGGTGCCGTCATAATCCCCTGATGGGCCTGTGGGTTTATCGCTTGCGTTGGTAGGGCGAACACCACTCTTTAGTTTGTAACTGCTTTTCAGTTCCACCAGTGCAGAAGAAACATTGTTGGCATCGGTATGGCCGAAGTTGCTGTAGATCGGAAAGCCATCGGCTGCATAGCCCAGCAATACCATTTCTCCAGCTTTGGTTTCCTCTGTACGTTTTTTAACCAGCAGCGTTAGCACCCCGTGGTAGTGATACACGCCAGGGGGCTGCACGTGTGCATTGTTTTGGTCCATCCCCAACTTCACATTTTTAGAAAGCCCCTCGTATTGCCAGCCGCTGGCTAAACCTTCAAACGGAAACTGGATAGCCCTACGTTCATCACCATGAATATAGTATGGCCCGTTGGGATCCATTGGCACCCCGTTAATGGCCACCCCAAATTCATAAAAGAGGGTTGTGACAGGTGTGGCGAGCGCCACGGGGTTTAACAGCATCTTAAACGTGTGGTCAACCTCTATGATTGTGATTGGGTTATACGCATTGGGGAATACTCCCACTTCGTGGTCGGGTATTCCGTTCGATTGGATGATCCTGAAACCATCTTTTTCGGTGATCTTCACTTCGTTCACCAGGCCGTTGATGGTTATCTTATTTGTTTTGGTTTCGTCTGAGCTGCATGCAGCGAGCAAAAGCGAAGCAATACCGGTAAAAATGCAAATGGAAAGTTTCATGGAAAAAATTTTTGATACGTAATAGTTTAGTAATTAATTGATGACGATAAAATACCTGGTGGATTATTCCCTATGGCTTTGTGCGGTAAAACTCTGTGCTTCCAGGCCACTTTCAGAAAAACGGCCAGAGAGACTATTGAAACGAAGGCATAAAGGACTGTAAGCCAATGGCTACTGGCGGCATCGGTTTTCTCATTTTCGATTTGCCAATGGCCTTGGAGAAACACGAGCCGTATGGTTTGATCGTTTTTCTTTAGAAACGAAGCATACACATCATCTCTGTTCGCTCTGGCCATTTGTCTGTTTGTCCCTTCCAATCGAAAAATCCGTGTTGATTGCCCATTGCCTGCCCGCGGGTCGAACCTGATGGTGATAGATTTAACATTGTTGAGCGAGGCAAGGTGTAATTGTATACCGTCCTGATAAAACCCTTGACTGTTGACCGACAAGGCTAGTGGTTTGCCATCTGCCAATATGCTGAGGTAGGGTATAAAATCGTTAGGTTCAAAACGGGCTGCTTCCAATTGGGCCATGGTTTCGCTGTAAACAAGCTGCCACGCGGTGCCTGTTTTTTTTAGGGAGACCATTTGAAAGGCAGGCTGATGTGCCATGCCTACAAGGGGACTGGCAAGCAGAAGGAATACAATCAATTTTGATTTCACGAACTATTTGTGCATTAGTCGGTACCCACGCAAGAATACTTGCGGCCTCTGAAAGATTTTTTCAAAAATGCCTTTCCTGGCTCTTATCCCCAGATAGAGACTGCTAAATAAAGAGTACTCTATTTTCCATAGCCCCGCAAGTTTTTAGTGGTCATAGTCTACTAATAGGTGTTATGAGTTTGCTTAAAAGAAGGGCTGGCCTTATTGTGGCGATAATTTTTGTATTAGCGGCTACATCTTTCCTCGTCCTGCCATTATTCATGCGTGCGAAGAATGATGGAAAAGACCTATATGTTACAGAGGTTGTATTGGTGCGTAACCTGAAGCAGGAGATCATTAGCACCGGCACTTTAGAAGCGGTGGAAACCGTAGATGTAGGCACGCAGGTATCCGGCATCATCTCTAAACTTTACGCGGATTTTAATGACGAGGTGAAAAAAGGCCAGGTAATAGCCTTGCTCGATACGGTGCTGCTCTCCTTGCAAGTGGCGGAGATGAAAGCCAACTACGACAAAGCCAAAGCGCAGTTCGACCAAATGGAGCTAAATTACCTGCGCAACCGCACCTTGTTTAATGGCCGCACCATCAGCGAAAGCGACTTCGAAGTAGCCAAATTCAACTATCTGTCGGCCAAGGCTGCCATGGACTTAGCACATGTTCAATTTATGAAAGCAGAAAAAAGTTTAGGCTATGCCATCATTACTTCACCCATAAGCGGGTTGGTGTTGGCCCGCAATGTGTCAGTTGGGCAAACCGTGGCAGCAAATTTTGCCGCCCCTGTGTTATTTACCATCATTCAAACGCTACGGGACATGGAGCTTCATGCCAGCATAGATGAAGCCGATATCAGTTATGTGAAAGTAGGCCAGCTTGTTTCTTTTTCTGTAGATGCATATCCGCACGAAAAATTTCTAGGCACTGTAAAAGAAATCAGACTAAACCCCACTTCTAAACTAAATGTGGTAAGCTATACCATCATTATTGATGCACCCAACGAACAAATGAAGTTATTGCCCGGCATGAACAGCGATATTTCTGTGGTGGTGCAGCAGCAGGAGCAGGCGTTGTCGGTGCCCCTTGCGGCATTGGGATACAAAAAGGAAGAGGATAGTGAAGGCGAAGCTATTTGGATAATGAAACACGGCCGTCCGGCCAGAATGCCCATAGAAAAGTACTTCGATAATGGGACTTTTGCCGCTATTAAAGGGGCAGTGAAAGCGGGCGATACAGTAGTCATTGGCGAGCGAACGGTGGAGGAAATACGGAAGAAAAATAAACGAAGCCTTTTGCCCGATCCGGGTAGCCGCCCATAGGTATGTTGATTTCTGTAAAAGATATGGGCAAAGTGTTTGAGAATGGAACTGTTCGGTTCGAGGCACTAAAGCATGTTAATTTCTTTACTCATGCCGGTGATTTCACCGCCATTATGGGTGCCAGTGGCAGCGGCAAGTCCACCTTTGTGAACATTCTGGGCTGCCTGGACAGGCCCACATCAGGGGCGTACTTTTTTGAGGGAATAGACCTTGTACATTTCTCCAATAATCAACTGGCCCAATTGCGCAGGGACAAGTTTGGGTTTATATTTCAATCGTTTAACCTGCTGCCACGCACCACAGTGTTCGATAATGTAGAACTTCCTCTATTATACCACCGTTCGTACCACTCACGGCAGCGCAAAGCTCTGGTGCTGGAGGCTGTTGAAAAAGTAGGGCTCACCGAAAAGCTGAACAATAAATCTAATGAGTTGTCCGGGGGGCAGCAGCAGCGGGTAGCTATTGCGCGTGCCTTGGTTAACAAGCCTACCGTTCTGTTTGCCGATGAACCTACGGGCAACTTAGATACACACAACAGCTACGAGGTGCTCGCCTTGTTTCAAGCCCTCCATGCTGACGGCACCACTATAATCATGGTTACCCATGAACCTGACATTGCCGCTTTTGCACAGCGCACGGTTGTTTTTAAAGACGGGGCCATTGTTTCAGAAACCCGGCATCTGCCACAGGCAGCATCACTGATGGTAAGCGATCAGTCGCCATCACTACATTCCAGTGTTTGATCTATGAAACTAACCTTATTGATCCGTACGGCTTTTGCAGCACTTGCCAAAAACAAGTTCCGCACATTCCTTACCATGCTTGGAATTGTCATTGGTACCTCAGCTATTATACTGATGCAGGCCATTGGAGCCGGCACCAGCAACGACATTAAAAGTAAAATCTCAGAACTTGGTTCCAATATCATTATCGTATCGCCCTCAGCTGTGAGTAAGGGTGGCCTTAACCAGGGGGCGGGTACGGGGCTTACTTTAAAGATGAAGGATGTGCGCGCCTTACAACAATATGCGCTGCACCTTGCCAAAAGTTCTCCCCTTACTTCGGTGCCCGCGCAGGTAAAGTACGGAAAGGAGAACTGGAACACGAGCCTCTTCGGTGTCTCTGAAGATTATCTGACAATTCGCAACATCACCCTTACGAAGGGAGTCAATTTCACAGTGCAACATATTGCCGCTTCTGCTAAAGTATGCCTGATTGGAAAAACAGTACAAGCGGCCTTGTTCAAAAATTCTGATCCATTAGGTAAAATTATCCGTACAGATAAAGTGCCGTTGAGGGTTATAGGGACACTGGGCGAAAAAGGGCAGACCGGTTTTGGCCACGATCAGGATGATATCATACTGATTCCCTATAGTTGTATGCAAAGCCGAATCACCGGATCAGAATACCTGCAGCAGATCTTCTGCTCTGCCCAAAGCGAAGAGGCGATCAGCGTGGCGCGTGCAGAAATAGAAACCGTTTTGCGCAGTAAGCATGGAATGGCAAATAGCGAAGCATCAGATTTCACCATCAACACTCAATCAGAAATCACATCGACAGCCAAAACCATCACCAGTACCTTAAGCTACCTTTTGGGCACTATGGCCGGCATAGCAATGCTGATTGGGGGGATTGGCATTATGAATATTATGCTGGTTTCGGTGCGGGAGCGCACCCGCGAAATTGGGCTTCGCTTGGCCATTGGTGCCACCACCACAGATGTGCGTAGGCAACTGCTTGTTGAGGCAGTGGTTATCACGCTTAGTGCAGGTATGTTTGGCGTTAGCATCGGGGTTGGTGCAGGGTACTTAATTGAGTACACTTTGGGTTGGTCGATTTTCATCAGCCTGTCCTCCATTTTGATTACGTTTTCTATCACTGCGGGCACGGGCATATTCTTTGGGTGGTATCCGGCTACCAAAGCTGCCGGGCTTAATCCAATCGAGTCGTTGCGGTATGAATAACAATATAAGGTGCAGGGCGCAAGGCAAGTGGTTTGTAAAACAACTAATAGTAAACACTCGTCCAAAAAATGCGTATTTTGATTCTTTGCAAATGAATGTGATTCCATCGGGGGACATTTCAGACGAGGGGTTGTTGCGGTTGGCCTGCGAGCGCAAACACGAAGTTGTGCTGGAGAAACTCTATCACCGCTTTGGCAACCGCATCTTTAAGGTAGCCATGGATGTGGTGCGCAACAGGGAAGAGGCAGAGGAAGCGGTGCAAGATGTATTTATTGCCATCTGGAAAGGTAGTGCCCACTTTGATGGAAAGTCGAAGGCGTACACATGGCTTTACCGGGTGGCGGTAAACAAAGCCCTGGAGCGTGCCCGCAAGAAAAATAGTAAAAGCAGCCGTTTTTTCTGGGCGAAAGAATACAACGAAATGGAACGCGTGCCACCTGATTATCATACGCCCCAGGTGGGGATGGAGGAGCAAGAGAAAAGAGAGCAGGCCAACACCTTGATCAATCGTCTGCCTGAAAAGCAAAAGGTTGCTTTTTCGCTGTTTTATCTTTCGGAGTTAAGCTATGAAGAAGTGGCCAAGGCCATGGATACCACTGTTTCATCAGTGGAGTCGCTTTTGTTCAGAGCCAGAAGAAATCTGGAAAAATTTATACAGACATACAGATAATTTAGATGATTTAAGCAAAAATAAATATCTTCATTTATGAAAAAGATTGAAAGTATACATGAACTTATTGAAGTGGCCCGAAGAATGCCCGTGGGGCAATTGCCCGATACGTACTTTCTTACGCATATCCGTCCGCAGTTAAAAGTTCAGAGGCAAACGGCTGTTGAGTTAAACTGGATGCGCATGGCAGCGGGCATTGCACTTGTTACCGTAAATGTTACCGTTTGGTACCTCTCTTACAGGCAGAATTTTGTAAGTGAACCTTACTACAACCTTTCTAATTATTTGTCGGTAAACCAGATAAACTTTTAACACGTATGGCCACTGTTTCAAATCGCACCGTTATTACCGGGCTCATTTTTCTCAACCTGCTGTTGGTAATTTTTATTGTGCTGAGCTTTGTTCGCAATAGGCAAGTCTCACCAATGGGGCCGGAATTTTTAATTTATGAATTGAAGCTGGACAGTGACCAAATAAGTCGGTATAAATACCTTCTGGATTCGAACAAAAATGTGATGGGCCCGATGCTGAACGAATTGAAGTTGGCCAAACAGGAATTCTTTAATGAGATTTCATCGGCCAGCGTAACGGAGTCAGTGCTGCTTGAAAAGCAGGCTGCCATCAACGCCATTCAAAATAAAATTGACCGTGCCATGCTCCACCACCTGCATCAGTTGTTTCTTTTGTGCAATGAGGCACAACGGCAAAAGTTGTTAGGCCTTTTGCACCGGTTGGGCGAGCAAATGCCCGTATAGGCTTATTGGGGTTTGGCCTATAAGTTCCAGTCATTCAACAAATCCAACTCATTTGCAACCTTCTGCTTTTGGCAAAGGCCTTTGAAAACGGATGATTTTTCCTCGCAGAGTCTCCGTTTTCGGGACTCTGCGCACTCTCCACTCAAAACTTTCCCGCCCTAAATTATTCATACTGCTTTTGTCAAATCAATATCCGCCAGCAAAGCATAGCTCATTACCT
>JAJTGY010000049.1 GCA_021298015.1 Flammeovirgaceae bacterium | reverse complement strand
AGCAAATTGTTGTCCTTCTTTTTTAGGGAAATAAAAAAAAGGTGTCCATTTCTTATTTTTCAATTTGTTGCGTTAGAAGCTTGAGACCACCTTTTAAAAATAATGCCCAAAACAAAAACCGTGTTCTTTTGTCAGTCCTGTGGCTACGAGTCGGCCAAATGGCTGGGGAAATGTCCTTCATGCAACGCGTGGAACAGTTTCGTTGAAGAAGTGGTGACCAAAACCGAAACGAACAAGAACGAATGGCGCACCGAGGGCCAGCCAACCAAAACGCTAACACCCAAAACGCTGGCCGAAATTGAATCCGGGGACGAGCAACGCATTCCCACACCGGACCACGAACTTAATCGCGTGCTGGGGGGCGGACTGGTCCCCGGCTCGCTGGTGCTCATCGGGGGCGAACCGGGAATCGGGAAATCGACTTTAATGCTGCAACTTGGGTTGCAATTACCGGCAGCAAAAACATTATACGTCTCAGGCGAAGAAAGTGATCAGCAAATCAAAATGAGGGCGCAGCGCATTGCGGGAAACCAGACAACCCCAGGATTTCTTATCCTCACGGAAACGAACACCCGTAACATTTTTTCGGCCATTGCATCGGCTCAACCGGATATCGTGATCATTGACTCCATTCAAACATTGTATTCTCCACTGTTGGATTCAGTCGCGGGCAGCATCGGGCAGGTGCGGCAATGTGCGGGTGAGCTCATGAAGTTTGCCAAGGAGACCCACACACCTGTACTGTTAGTGGGGCACATCACCAAAGATGGTTCACTGGCCGGCCCCAAAGTGCTGGAACACATGGTCGACACGGTTTTACAGTTTGAGGGCGATCAACATCTGGCCTATCGCATTTTGCGTACCACCAAAAATCGATTTGGATCTACGTCTGAGATCGGTATTTATGAAATGCGGGGCAACGGTCTGCGCGAAGTATCAAATCCATCTGAGATATTGATTTCACAAAAAGACGGTCCTCTCAGTGGAGCCACCATTGGGGCAACCATTGAAGGTAATCGCCCGCTGTTGATTGAGATTCAATCGCTGGTGAGCCCGGCCTCGTACGGCACGCCACAGCGAACGCCCACCGGATTTGATCAAAAGCGATTGAACATGTTGCTGGCGGTGCTGGAAAAGCGATGTGGATTCAGAATGGGCACACAGGATGTCTTCATCAACATGGCCGGAGGTATTTATGTGGAAGACCCCGCCATTGATCTGGCGCTATGTGTCTCCATCATTTCATCCATGGAAGAAATTCCCATTGATGAAAAAATATGTTTTGCGGCCGAAATCGGATTGGGTGGCGAACTGCGCGCGGTGAACCGCATTGAACAGCGAATCTCAGAAGCTGAAAAACTTGGCTTTCGCGAAATCTATATTTCCAAGTTCAACCAAAAATCGGTTGATAGTAAGAAATCGAAAATTCAGGTAAAGGGATTTGGGAAACTGAAGGATGTTTTTGAAGATTTGTTTGGGTAATTGCCCTGCAGCCCACCGGTGTGCAGCGCCAACACGGTGCTCCCTGGTTTGAACTTGCCTGCTTTCAACATGTCCAGGATGCCAAACATCATTTTGCCCGTATACACCGCATCAAGCGGCAGAGCCAATTCATCTTTCATCCTTCGGGTGAATGCGTGTAAGGCGGGCGTGGTTTTGGCATAGCCTCCATGGTCGTAAGAAGTCTCGATCCGCCAGTTTCGAAAGGGCTGCGGTACCTCATTTAACATTTCTTGTACGGTGGCACGTAAGAAGCCCCCGTTTTTCAGAACGGAGTAGCCGACTACTTCGCCCGCACCATCAAGCCCGGCTATCAGTCCGGCTAAAGTCCCACCTGTGCCAACGGGTAAGCAGAGGTAGTCAAACTCCACTTCATTCTTTATTTGGTGTGCCCATTCCCGCACGCCCTTAATGGCCAATGCATTGGTGCCCCCCTCAGGGATCAGGTAGAAATCCCCGAACAAATCGTGCAACTCCCGAATGAATTCGTCTTCTGCATTATCGCGGTAACGCGCCCTCGAAATAAAATGGAGCTTCATGCCGTTCGCCTGTGCAAAAGCGAGTGTCGGGTTAAGTGGCAATACCTCCTCTCCACGAATGATGCCAATGGCGTTCAATCCTAACTCGCGTGCAGCGGCTGCTGTGGCATAGAGGTGATTGGAGTAAGCTCCGCCAAATGTGAGTAGGGTGTGATGCCCTTGATCAACTGCTTCTTGCAAATTGTACTTCAACTTCCACCACTTGTTTCCAGAAACGTAGGGATGGTTGAGATCTTCGCGCTTCACCAACACCCGCACTCCGGCTTCCCGGGCTTCAGGCAACGGTACTTCCTCTAAAGGTGCGTTGGCGTATCGAACGAAGCGCTGCATGGACTATTCGAAGGGGGCTTGTTTGAGGTTGGTTTGCTAAATTTTTTAGTACTATTGCCTGATGGATGATTCCTACCGAAAAGGGCGCGGGGCGCAAATTAAGACGGCCAACCGGTTTTTGAAGGCCGCCTATGTCACCGAGCATGTCGAGGGGTTGGATGAGCAACTGCTGGGACCTGTAGCCACCCAGGTGTTTGAGGAAACACCCCGGAAAATGGTGAACAAGGTTGACAGCCCGGATCTGGGTTTCTCCTATTCCATGAACCCCTACCAGGGGTGCGAACACGGCTGCATCTATTGTTATGCGCGAAACACACACGAGTATTACGGCTTCAGCGCGGGTTTGGATTTTGAAAGCAAAATCATCGTCAAGAAGAATGCACCGCGGTTGCTGGAGGAGCAACTGGTAAACCGAAACTGGGAGGCCGTGCCCATTCAACTCAGCGGTAACACGGATTGCTATCAACCCCTGGAGCGAACGTATCGTCTCACGCGCGGCTTGCTGGAGGTATTGCTACGATACCAAAATCCGGTTGGCATCATCACCAAGAATAGTCTCATTCTGCGCGATCTTGATCTGCTGCGGGCATTGGCTGAGCAAAAATTGGTTCATGTTTACATTTCGATTACCACACTGGATGAGCACCTGCGAGGTTTACTGGAGCCCCGCACGGCCAGTGCCGCCAAACGCTTGCATACAGTTGAAGAACTGGCCAAAGCCGGGATACCTACCGGGGTTATGATTGCTCCCATTATTCCGGGACTGAATCATCACGAAATTCCGGAAATCGTAAAAGCCGCAGCAGAACGTGGTGCGGTGGCCACAGGTGTTCAAGTGGTGCGGCTCAACGGTTCGATTGGAAAACTATTCGAAGACTGGTTGCGAAAAAGCTTCCCGGATCGTTTCGATAAAGTTTGGAATCAAATCCGGTCGATGCATGAAGGAAATGTAAACGATTCGGAATTCGGCAGGCGCCTGCGGGGATCAGGCCAGTTGGCTGATATCATTCACCAACTGCACCGGGCTGCCAAAAAGAAATACCTCGCGAACCGCCAGATGCCCGCCTATGACCTTACCCGCTTTCGAAAGGGCGGCACACTCAGCCTCTTTTAGTTTACCTTTGCGCCCGTATGGGTGAATACGTGCTTTACGCACTTGGTTTTTTTGCGCAGGGTCTGTTTGGCGCACGCCTTTTGGTGCAGGTATTTCTGTCGCAGCGCGAGGGCCGAAGTGTATCACCCACACTGTTTTGGCTGCTCAGCTTGTTGGCATCCTTTCTCTTTCTGATCTATGGTGTGCTGCGCAGCGATCCGGTTATCGTACTGGGCCAAACCCTTTCGTATTTCATCTACATCCGTAATCTTCAATTGAAAGATGCCTGGAAAAGCTTTCCACTGGCGATACGGATAATCGCATTCGCCCTGCCCGCTGTCGTATTTGGCTGGATGGTGATGAGTCCCGGCCACGTATGGCAACGAATTATTTCGCAAGCCGATATCACCAATTTTTGGATTGTGTTGGGCGGTGTGGGCCAACTGATGCTCAACTTCCGGTTTGTGTATCAGTGGTATTACTCCGAGCGGGCCGGTACTTCAGCGCTTCCACTTGGCTTTTGGGTAATCAGCGCGGTTGCTTCGGTGATGGTGATTCTCTATGCGCTTTTCCGGCCGGGAGGTATTGACCCGGTGTTATTGCTGGCCCAGGGCCTTGGCATTTTTGTATACGCCCGCAACATTCTATTTTTCCGGTCGGGTGCCGGCCGTGGGGAATTGTGACCTACAACCACTTCTTTCTTCTGAAGTACCACAGAAAAGCAAGTGAGGATACCAGCATAAGTCCGATGGCAAACGGATAACCCCCTAACCAGCGCAACTCGGGCATGTGCTGAAAGTTCATGCCATAAATACTGGCAATAAGTGTAGGTGGCATAAACACCACGGTTACAACAGTAAAGATTTTGATTACCGTGTTCTGTTCAATGTTCACCAAACCCAGAAATGTGTTTTGCATGTATTCCAGGCGCTCACTGCTGAACTCTGCGTGCTGGAGCAAGGACGCCACGTCTTTGACAATAACTTTTAACCGCTCTACCTGAAGCGGTGTGAATTCACCGATTCGTAATAAGGACGAGACCACCCGCTGCTTCTCGGTTATGGTCTGATGTATGAGCATTGTGTTTTCCTGCTCACGGGCAATGCTCAACAACAGTTCCTCCTGATAGGACTTGCTGGCAATAAGGTCTTTACTTATCTGATTAAGCCTGCGGTGAATCCCCTCAATCAAATCCGCATCCATGTCAATGCGAACTTCCAGTATCGTCAGGAAGACGCCCAACCCATGTTCTTTCTTTTCCAGCGATCCTCCGGCTTTCAGCCGCCTGACCGTCTCGGCAAAGGACTTCAAATCACCCTGCCGGAAGGTGAACAACGTGTTCCCTTTCAAAATAAAAGAGGCGTTGGCAATGCTCAGTTCGCTGGCTCCATTCTGCAGCAAACTCAGGTTCATTTCAATCGTATCGTCTGTCTCCAGAAAACGCGAACTGCTCTCGATCTCCTGCGCTTCCTGCGAGGTGAAAAACTCAATTTTGTAAAGTTTCTCGATAAACTCCTTTTCTTCCTGGGAGGGCGATTGCAAATCCAGCCAAATCAGGTTGGGCAACCCCTCCAACTCATGTAACGCAGGGTGCTTGTGCTGCGTTAGCCTTCCTTCCTGTAACGTATAGGCGCGGATCATCTGGCATAATCTGCCGCAAGTTTACCCAAATTACCTCTATATTCAGCGCATGTTGTCCCGACTTTTAGATTCGGACGTCCAACAGTTTCTGCGGGACCATGAAAACGCGGACGAGCGGAAGTTGGTACTGAGCGGCCAGCTACCGCTCGGGGTTACTGCGGCTGACATCGGACGACAGTTGGTTGGGCGAAGAAAAGCGCGCACCAAGCTGCCGCTTTGGTACAACGCTATGGGTGCGCTGTATCCCCCCTTGGTCAATCTCGAACAAAGTTCCTCCGAAATTACCGCGCGCTTCAAAGCATTTCTCGCCAGGGAGCTGATACCGGAACGCAAGCGTGGCGTTGATCTTACCCAGGGTTTTGGCGTAGATAGCTATTTTCTATCTCAACAGTTTAGCGAATGGCACAGCGTAGAGCCGGACAAAAGCCTTCTCGACATTGCGGCTCATAACCATCGGCTGCTTGCCGTGTCAAATATTCACTACCATCCCATACCGGCCGTGGATTTTATCAACGACCAGCACCAACCCTTCGACTTCGTTTACATCGACCCCTCGCGAAGAAAAGGCTCCCAACGCTCGGTACGGCTGGCCGACCATGAACCCAATGTCGTGGCACTGCAAGACCGGATCTGGTCAGTTACGAACCACGTGTTGATCAAGGCTTCGCCTATGCTGGATCTCAGTCAGATGATGCGCGAGATTCGCCACCTCATCCATCTGGTAGTGGTTGGCGTGGACAATGAAGTGAAGGAGTTGCTGGGTTGGGCCAAAAAGGACTTTGCAGGCGGGCCTTCCATTGTCGCAATCAATCTTTCCGGTAACGATCCGCTGGCGAACGGCTGGGCCAATCGATTCTCCTTTACTCCGGACGAGGAAATGGCAGCTCAGTCGACCTTCGGTCCATTAAGGTCATACGTGTATGAGCCGTGGGCGCCCCTGTTAAAGGCAGGGCCGTTCAAGTTAATGGGTCAACGTTTTGGGCTTACCAAGCTGGATGTAAACACCCATTTCTACACCAGCGCTGAACGGCAAACCCATTTCCCGGGGCGAATATTCGAAGTGGTCACCCCGTTGAAACTCGACAAACACGTTTCTGCTCAATTTGAAGGGCAACAGGCCAACATCATTTCCCGAAATCATCCGCTTAGCGTGGCTGAAATTTGCCGAAAGACGCAACTCACCGAGGGCGGAACGGAATATGTGCTGGCCTTTCGCGCTGGGGGAAAACCAATGACGGTAAAGGCAATTCGCATCCAATAGAATAGAAGCCCTTGAGGCAAATCGCTGTTTGAATTTTGCCACAGCTTCGTTAACTCGAAAAGCTAAAAGCGAGTCCGCCATGAAATATTTCGTTCCTGTCCTCTTGTTATCGGCCTGCATTACCGCACTGGCCCAGCCCATCACGCTCGAAGCCATCAAAAGCTACCCGTTTCCTACTGAGTTGACGGCTGCCGCCACCGGCTCCCGCATCGCCTGGGCGCTAGATGAACAAGGCCGAAGGAATGTGTATGTAGCCGAAGGGCCTGAATTCAAACCCCGAAAACTCACAAGCTATTCAACCGATGATGGTCAGGAAATCACGAGCCTCTCAATCTCTGCCAACGGGCAATGGGTTGTTTACGTGCGCGGGGGCGATCACGGCTCGAATTGGGATGATGACCTGATCGTTAATCCCACTTTCGCAACTAATCCGGCTAAGACTCAAATCTATTCGATTCCTTTTAGCGGTGGTGAACCGAAGTCGCTCAGCGAGGGTGATTACCCGGTTATTTCCCCAAACAGTAACACGGTAGCCTTTATTAGAGGCAATCAGGCATGGACCGTTCCGGTGGAAGGCTCATCTGCCGCCAAGAGCCTTTTCCATACACGAGGTTCTGTTGGTTCACTGAACTGGTCGCCCGATGGTTCGCGTCTTGCATTCGTCACTAACCGAAGTGATCATTCATTTGTTGGGGTCTATTCGGCTGCAGACAAACCTCTTCAGTGGATCGCGCCTTCGTTTTATCATGATGGTTCTCCGCGTTGGTCACCCGATGGAACCCGATTGGCTTTTGTGCGCACACCGGGAAGCGGTGGTAAGCCCGATTCTATTCTCGCCCGAAGGCATCAACCCTGGAGCATTTGGACGGCTGATGTTAATACCGGCAAGGCTGCGGTATTGTGGAAAGCGCCTGCTACGCTTGCGGGATCCTATCCCACTACGCATGGCACCACTAATCTCAATTGGGCAGCGGGCAACCGTATCGTTTTTCTTTCCTACCACGATGGCTGGCCGCATTTGTATTCAATTGCAGCCCAAGGTGGCTCCCCTTTATTGCTCACGGCCGGGCCGTTTATGTGCGAACATATTCAACTGAGTGCGGATCGCAAGTGGCTTGTGTTTAGCGCCAACACCGGCCCCGACAAACTTGACCTCGACCGAAGACATGTGGCGCGGGTGCCGGTAGACAAAGCTGCGCTGGACGTGATGACACCCGGTGCCGGATTGGAGTGGATGCCCATTGTAACAGGCGATGGATCGCATGTTGCATTTGTGAGCGCCACCACTCAGCGCGCACCGCTGCCCGCAGTCATGAGCTTTTCGGCTAATCAACCCTTGCGGCTAATCGGGCGCGAATTGTTGCCCGCTGCATTTCCGGAAAAGAATCTTGTCACCCCCAGGAAAATCACCTTCAAGGCCCCCGATGGCGTGCTGGTGCACGCTGATGTTTTTGAACCGGTTAACAAAAGCGGGAAGAGCCCGGCCATCGTTTATATTCACGGGGGCCCGCCCCGGCAAATGTTACTCGGCTGGCATTACTCGGATTACTATTCCAATGCCTACGCTTCGAATCAATACCTGGCCAGCCTGGGGTTCGTTGTTTTGTCAGTGAATTACCGCCTCGGCATCGGCTATGGATACGATTTCCATCAACCGGCCAACGCGGGTATGCGCGGTTGCTCCGAGTATCAGGACATCAAAGCGGCTGGCGAATGGCTGGCTGCACAGCCCAACGTAGACGCCAACCGCATCGGTGTCTATGGTGGGTCGTATGGTGGCTACCTGACGGCTATGGCCCTTGGGCGCGACTCAAAACTATTTGCAGCCGGGGTTGATATCCATGGCGTTCACGACTACACCACCGAACGCTTTCGCGGATTCTTAAATCCAGATCGGATGGAAAAAGCTCCTGATCTGGAGAAAGCGATGCAGGTCGCCTGGCATTCGTCACCGGTGGCTTGGGTCGATACGTGGACGTCACCCGTGTTCATTATCCATGGCGATGATGACCGAAACGTACGATTCAATCAAAGCACAGACTTGGTGAAACGATTGGAGAAAAAAGGCGTGGCGATGGAAACGTTGGTGATTGTAGATGACACCCACCATTGGATGACCTACAAAAACTCGGTTGGTGTGTACCAGGCTACAGCGGATTTTTTTGTCAAAAAGTTGCTCAGGAAGAAAAAAGTATGATGGTGAGGTGCTTATATTTGATTCAAAAATTATCAAACAATGAAAGTAAAGAGCAAACTGATCACGATCATGTTGATTATCGTGACTACGGCAGGATGGTCGCAATCCTTTTCACCGGCATTTGATCGTTTTTCGGGTAGTAAAACCGCCTACCTTAACCTTGAAGATGGATCGAAAATAGAAGGCACCATTGAAGACTTCGACCGAAAGAAGGGGCTAATCGAAGAGGTGACTATAAAAGAGACAGCTAACGGTAAGAAAATTAAACTGACTCCGGATAAGATCAAAAACATGTACATCCCGCCAAGCAATGTAGCTAAGCTGGCCGAAGCTTCCGATTATCTGACGGAGGTTAGCCGCTGGGAGAGTGATGCGAGTCTGGATAAAGATATTTTGGGCAAAGGCTATGCTTATTTTGAAAAAGTGCAAATGAAAGTTGGTAAGAAAGTGATGCCCATTATCGCACAATTGATGAATCCGGCTTTCAATGCAAAAATAAAGGTATACCAAGACCCACTGGCGAGGGAAACAACTGGTATTGGATTTGCCGGAGTTGATGTCGTTGGCGGGGACGATAAGTCATACTACGTTCAGGTGGGCAGCGAAATCGGATTTCGTCTTTTCAAAAAGAATTATGATGAAGAGTTTGCCAGAATGTTCAAGGACTGCCCCTCATTTTCTGAAAAAATTAAGAATCCGACCTGGTCAGACTTGGAAAAGAATATCTACGACTACACAAAAGAATGTAAGTAGTCATGACATGTACCGCTCAGCAACCCTTGGACGAACCCAAGGGTTTTTTATTTGCAAGTGTTACGCTACCTTACTTAGATGCACACCATCCTAGGCGCCAACGGCATCATTGGCATTGAAGCCTCCTGGCAGTTGGTTCAACATACCAGCCGCATCCGGCAAGTAAGCCGAAACCAAAAAAAAGTAAACGAGACGGACGAACTCGTTCATGCCGACTTGCTCAACTACGCGCAAACCGAAAAAGCGGTGGCTGGCAGTGAAGTGGTTTACTTGCTTGCCGGGCTCAAGTACGACACTAAAGTTTGGCAGCGCGATTGGCCCGTGGTTATGAAAAATGCCATAGACGCCTGCAAAAAGCACAACGCCAAGCTGGTATTCTTCGACAATGTGTATGCCTACGGCAAGGTGACCGGGCCCATGACCGAACAAACGCCTTTTAATTCGTGTAACAAGAAAGGCGAAGTACGCGCCCGCATCGCCACCCATCTGCTGGAAGAAATCAAAGCAAACAATCTGGCGGGCATGATCATTCTCGCGGCTGATTTTTATGGGCCTCGCGCGCTTCTTACCCTCACCCATGCCACCCTTACGGAGCGTCTGCGGGCGGGAAAGGGGGCCCAGTGGATTGGTGACCCCAAAGCCGTACACACCTTCACCTATACACCCGATGCCGGCAAAACGGTAGCCATGCTGGGCACCACGTCTTCGGCCTTCAACCAAACCTGGCATGCCCTCACCAGCAAATTCGATATGACGGGTGAACACCATGTGCGCATGGCATGCGAAATCACCAAACGGAAGTATTCTATACAAGCCATACCCAAATGGGGTGTGGGGCTGCTGGGGGTTTTTATCCCGGTGCTGCGCGAGTTTGTGGAGATGATGTACCAGTTTGAGAGCGATTATCGCTTTGACAGCACCAAGTTTGAACAGGCTTTTAACCAGCAGGCAACCGAATACCGGGTGGGCATTGAAGCATCCTTGCAGTAGCTTTCGGTCGGCATTAAAAACCCATATCTTTATCCGTGGCTAACACGGAAAAGAAATCCGCTTACTTCCGAATCGCTTTTTTCGGTGTTCTGCTTCTGCAATTATTCGCCATCAACGGGTTTACGCAGGAGAAAGACACCACCAAAACATCGTTAACAAAAAAAGCCTGGAAGCTCGGGATGAGTTATATTACCACCTCAGCCGAAGATACGGTTGTCAACGAATCAAGCGTGGGCAATCTGAAAAGTTATGAGGGCCGCATTATTCGCAACATCCACGTCAACTTTTTTGCACTCGAAAAATCGATTTACGACAGCACGCGAAAAACCAGCCGCATTATTCAAAATGTATCCCGCGCGCTGCACTACCCCACTCGTGAAAAAATTATTCGAAACCATCTTTTCGTTTACCCCAATCAGGTTTTCAACCCGTACCGTGTAGCCGACAATGAGCGTTTTCTTCGCGACCTCGACTTCATTTTGGACAGCCGTATTGTGGTAACGCCAATTGGCACCGACTCGGTAGATCTAACGGTCGTCACCCGTGATGTGTTCAGTCTCGGGCTTTCTTTTGGCGGTGATTTTCCTACGGCCCCAAAAGTCACCCTCTACGATGCAAACCTGATGGGTCGTGGGCAACGTCTGGAATTCACCGGCCTGGTTGAGCAGGGCCGCAGTCCGGTATTTGGCATGAACGCCCGTTATCGCAAGAGCAGTGTTTTGGGTAGCCTGGCTTCGGTTGAAGTGGGGTATTCGCAGATCAATCAGGGTATCAGCATTGGCAATGAAAATGAGTATGCTCACTATGTCCGGGTAGACCGCCCATTGGTATCCCCTTATTCACGGCTGGCCGGAGGCATCGAACTTAGTCGCAACTGGTCACACAACGTGTACAATAAACCCGACACCAGCTTCCTCAATTATCGGTATACCGTTAAGGACTACTGGCTAGGCTACAATTTTGGTATCAACCGTGAGTTTAGTAACCGCAACCGCCACTTTCTCGGGGTGAGGTATTTCGATGGCAACTACCTGCGCCAGCCGGAACAGGAAGAGTACAAACTGAACTTGAGCTATAACGACCTGTTTGGTGTATTGGGCGAATACACCTTTTATTGGCAAAATTTCTTCAAAACCCGTTACGTCTTCGGGTTCGGTCGTACGGAAGATATTCCCTACGGATTAACCATTACTGCCACAGCGGGACTTACCCGTCAAGTAGGTGTTGAACGGCCCTACATGGCCACCGGTTGGACCCATTCGTTTGCTAACCGAAAAGGAAACTTCTATGCCTACGGCCTGGAGGCGGGGGGCTACTTGCGAAACAACCAAATGGAAGATGTCTTGTTGAAAGCCAATGCCAACTATGTGTCACGTGTATTCAACCTTAACCGTTACAAGTTACGAACGCTGGTAGCTGGTGCCTATACGCACCTCTTCAATCAGAATGTTTTCCAACTCGTACCGATCAACTCCACGGAAATACGAGGCTTTTCCGCTGACAGCGTGTGGGGTGAAACCAAAACGTTCGTACGACTGGAAACCGTACTGTATACTCCGTGGATCGCGTTCGGTTTTCGCTTTGCCCCATTTGCGGGTATCTCACGTGCGCAGGTGTATTGCAAAAATTGTGAAGATCCAAACAGAGTTGTGTGGGGTATCAGCGGAGGAATTCGGACGCGCAATGAAAACCTCATTTTCGGTACCATCGAATTTCGACTCACCTATGTGCCGACCAACGATGCCACCGGCAGCAAGTTCTCGTTCGATTTCAACCAACGGCTGCGGGTCAAAAATAGTCGTTCATTTGTGCGGGCACCTAACTTGCTGCGCCCGTGAAACAAATCATCACCCGACCGCCTATGACCCGATTGTTGATTCCCTTGCTTACTGTCGCTCTGGTGTTCAGTTGTGCCTCACCCACGTCCATCTCGCGCAGAGACATTCGTGGAGCCGAGAAACTGATTGGCGTTCAATTTTCGAACGAGGAGATCAAGGCACTGCGCAGCTACCTGACGCGAAACCGCCAGGGATTTGATAGTGTAAGGGCGGTGCCGGCTGGCATCAATACCTCCCCTGCGTTGTACTTCGATCCGCGCCCGGCTCACTTCAACCGTCAATCACAAGCAGGGCCCTCCGACTGGCGACTGAGCGAGGGTGATACCGACATGATCGGTAACGATGACCAAATTGCTTTCCTCAGTGTGGCTGAGTTGAGTGTTCTCATTCGCACGCACAAGATCAGTTCACTACGTCTCACTCAGATTTACCTTGATCGTCTAAAACGCTTTGGCGACACTCTGCAAGCCGTTGTCGCCATTACCGAAGAACTTGCGCTAAAGCAAGCGCAGCGGGCTGACGAAGAATTAGCGCGTGGCCTCTACCGCGGACCGCTGCATGGCATTCCGTATGGTATTAAAGATCTTTTTGCCGTGCCAGGATACAAAACCACCTGGGGCGCAGAACCCTATCAGCATCAGCTGTTACCCGATACGGCAAAAGTGTACCAACGCCTCGAAGCGGCAGGAGCCGTTTTGGTGGCGAAGTTAACCACGGGTGCACTGGCGCGCGGGGATGTTTGGTTTGGTGGCAAAACCAAAAACCCGTGGGACCTTAAACAGGGCGCCAGTGGATCATCTGCCGGGTCCGCTTCTGCGACCGCTGCCGGCCTTGTTGCCTTTTCAATCGGAACCGAAACTCTGGGCTCCATATTGGCGCCCTCATCGCGGTGCGGAGCAACCGGACTGCGCCCCACTTTTGGGCGTGTGAGCCGCGGTGGGTGCATGACGCTGGCGTGGTCGATGGACAAAGCCGGCCCTATCTGCCGATCGGCACAGGATTGTGCCTTGATTTTTAATGCCATCTATGGCCCTAACCAACCTGAACCAGACCGGTCAGTGGTGCCGGGGCCATTTACGTTTAATCCACCTGCTGATCTGTCAAAACTTCGTATTGCCTATTTCGACAAGCTGTTCGCACGCGACACTGCCCACCGAATAACCAACGATAGTGCCTTACACATCTTACGCAGGTTGGGCGCAACACTCACACCGGTCAGTCTCCCGGACTCCATTCCGTTTGCCGGATTTGATATCATCTTGCGGGCCGAGTCCGGTGCCTTTTTTGATGAGTTGGTACTTGCTCATCGCGACCGCGAGTTAGGCGAGCAGGATGAATCCTCGCGCGCCAATTCGCTGCGGCAGTCCCGTTTTATTCCGGCTGTTGAATATCTCCAGGCAAACCGCCAGCGGACGTTACTAATCGAGAAGATGAATGCGCTGCTGAGCCGTTATGATGTCATCGTAGCGCCAGCCGAAGGATTCAATTTGTCTATGGCCACCAACCTCACGGGCCATCCGGCCATCAGTTTGCCTACGGGGCTTGACAAACGCGGGCGACCTACGTCTGTTGTTTTGTATAGCAACTTGTATGACGAGGGCACACTGCTGGAGGCCGCGTTTCTTTTCCAGCAAGCCAGTGGCTTTCATCGGCTTCGTCCTAAAATATTTAGTGAAGACTAGCCGTGGTTTAGCTTTTCTTTTTACGCATCACCTTTCCGTTGAATAGGTTTACGTCCTCGCGAAGGCGTTTGTTTACGTCCACCGTAGACGCGCGGACAATTTTGTCAACTCCGTGTTTATGTTTGATGTAATCCAGTGCCCCATAGAGATTTAGGTTATCCTCTGTATCGTTAAAGAGATGAATCTGATGGTGGCCGTGAACGAAAGAACTTAGCCGCACACCAATCAGGCGAATGAGACGCTTGCGGTCACGCAGTTGTTCAAATAATTCAAACGCCACACAAACTATTTCGTGATCGGCAGAGGTAAAATCGATGTGGCGTTGCTTACTCACCGTTTCAAAATCCGAGTATCGAATTTTTACCGTCACGCAAGCTGTCAGCTTGTGTTGCTCACGCAGTTGAAAGGTGATTTTCTCAACCATGGCCATGAGAATTGACTTCAGCCTGGCGGCATCTACCGTGTCATGACTAAAGGTGCTTTCGGTTGAAATCGATTTTTGATCCCGATAAGGTACAACGGGTGAGTCGTCCAGTGCCCGTGCCTTGTTCCACAGGCTCTGGCCGCTCTTACCAAATGTACGCGTCAGTTCCTCGAGCGAAATCGCGCGCAAATGCAGTACCGTGCGAACACCGAGTTCGTGCAGGGCCTGCGTGGTATGTTGGCCCACCATGGGTAACTTCTCAATAGCGAGCGGGGCAAAAAAGTCACCTTCCTTTCCGGGTGGTATTTCCACTTCCGCATTTGGCTTATACTCGCCCGTGGCCACTTTGGATACCAGCTTATTTACCGACAATGCCATCGAAATGGGCAACCCCGATTCGCGAATAGTCATCTGGCGCAATTCTTTGGCCCACCGAAATGCACCAAAGAACTTGTCCATTCCCGACAGATCAATGTAGAACTCATCAATCGATGACTTTTCAAAAACCGGGGCACGGTCGGCAATAATCTCGGTAATCAAATGCGAGAAACGGCTATAGGCTTCCATATCACCCGACACCACTTTTGCCTGAGGGCAAAGTTGCAGCGCCTGGTACATGGGCATGGCCGAACGTACACCAAATTTTCGCGCCTCGTAACTGCAGGCGGCCACTACACCCCTTCGGCCGCTCCCGCCCACAATCAGGGGTAAGCCATTCAACGAAGGGTTCTTTCTTCGTTCTACGGATACAAAAAACGCATCCAGATCAAGATGGAGTATGCTGCGATACACGGAGGATCAAGGTAGGAAAATACGGTCACACCTCAGCTTCGGCTTCTATCTCCACGAGGTACTCATCGCCAATCAAATCGGCTCGCACCATGGTGTTGGCGGGCTGGATGTGCGCAAAGCGACTGCCATGGGCACGCGCTACGGCTTCCCAATCGCTGATGTTTCGAATAAAAATGCGGGTGCGCACCACGTTTTCAAGTTTTGCACCCAGCGATTGTAACGCGCCCTCCAGTTTGTCGATAACAAAGTGGGCTTGTGCAGCAGCGTCATGGCCACCAATCGCGCGGCTTCCATGGGTTGACGTAGTGCCCGAAACTAAAATGCGATTGCCTTTGCGCACCGCCCGACTGAAACCCGCGAGATCTTCCCACACCGTGCCGCTCAGCGCATGTGCTACGCCCTGTTCATCGCGCTTTACCGGATAGGGTTTGGGAAAGTTGTTCACGTGATGACTCAAATCACCGGAGGCGGTAAGAAAAGGTGGCTTGCGGTACTCATCTCCGCAATCTCCCGGAATGGGGTTGAGGTTCGCCTGCGCGGCACGGATCGCATCACGATCGCTGGCGCTAAGCGAAAGATCCAGTGCGGCTTTGTTCTCATCGATCGTTTCAGCACTCGTCAGCCGCGTTCCCACCATCACGCCTGCTACGGCCGGCTCATCTAACATACAACGCACGGCTACCGTTGAGATGGACGTGTTGTGTTGGCGGGCCACGGTGTGCAATACGTGAAGCAACGCCTGAAATTTCTCCCAGCCGCCCGCTACATCAATAAAGCGTTTGTACTTCATCTGGCTCCACGAAAGCGACTCGTTTAAAACCGGCTCGGGCTTACCTAACCACTTGTCCGACAAAAACCCGCCTGCCAGAACACCAAATGCCAGCAACTTCACACCAAAACGCTTGCAGAGATCGGACATTGCGCCAGCTGCGCGCGGATCGAGCAGTGAAAAGCAAACCTGGTTACTCACAATGGGGATGCCACTGGCCAGCGCGATGTGCAAATGAGCGGTATCAAAATTGGTAACACCGAGGTGCGCAATGCGGCCTGCTTCTTTCTCTTCCGAGAGGAAATACAGCGCATCCAACCAGGCCGGGTGCGCGTAACTCCAGGCATGAAACTGCATCAGGTCGATGCGGTTGGTTTGTAAACGTGCACATGCGCGATCTACGGCTGCCTTTGCATCCGCGCGGGAAATAGGGCCGGGTTGTGGTACCCATTTCGTGAATGCCTGTATCTTTTGGTTGGGGTAGGCTCGCGTGAATGCTCCCACGATTTCTTCGGCCGAGCCGTAGTGGTCGGCCATATCGAACGTAGTGAGTCCGGCTGCCACATAAGGCAACATCGCTTTTGATGCTTCGCGCGGATCTACTTTCTGTCCGCTCCGTTCACGATCGGCAATCTGCCAAAGGCCATTTACCAATCGCGCAATGCGCAGGCCGGGTGCCAGTTCAAGGGTACTCATTCGTTTGGTAAGTTGGTGAAGATTTCGGAAGACTTGCTATTTTGTTTGAGCTTTTGATACTTCACGAAGAAGATGAGCGAGCCAATAAACATCACCAGCAGCCACATCCAGCTGGAATGAAAATACCAAGGCAGGTCGGAGGCGAGATCGCGCCTCACGTGGATGACGAAAAACAATCCAAGTGCAACGATCCCGGCCATCGCAACCACTTGCTGCACCCTTCGATTTCGAATGACTGTGATGTCGCCTGCCAAGCCGGGGTTTACCCGGTGGATGGCGAGCACCGTAACACACATCAGCAAGAAGTTAAACAGCATGGCAATAACCAGCACATCAACACCAAGAAAAAAATCGCCAGCAAGGTGGCACCCCACAATGCCCACAGTAGCCATCAGGCCGCTGAGTACAATAGCGAGATAAGGCGTTTGGTAGCGGGTATGAATAGCGGCTACGCCTGCCGGAAAAACACCATCAGCAGCCCACGCAAATAACAACCGCGACACGGACAGCAACATGGCGGGTAAATCGTTCGTGAGTGCTACCGCAGCACCGCTTACGATCCAAACGGAAAGCCCGGCTGGCACCACGTACGCCAGTAAGCCCGGAGCGGTAACGTCTGTCTGCTGCGCTTCGGCCGCGACAAATTGCCACGGCACGGTGTGGTACACAGCCGAGGCAAACAAAAAGTAAAATGCACCTACGATGCCCACCGCAAGCGCGATAGCGCGTGGCAACAGCTTACCCGGTTCGCGGGCTTCGCCACCGGCCTGCGCAATGGAGTCGAAGCCAATGAAACTGGAGAACAAAACAGCAGCAGCCGACAAAAGCACCGGCCAGGAAAAAGGCGCGGAGATTTCGGGTAACGCACGGCCGCTGCGTTGCAGCGCAGCAATAAATTCAGTCGAATTAAAGTAGAACCCGATGATGATCACGATGAAGCCGAGACCAAACATGAGCATCATCAGTGGCAACAGCGTTTTCTCATACGCCTTAATGCCGCGGATGTTCACGGCCACGAACGTCCACAACAACGCTAGCGCCAGCAACAGGCGCACCGTGGGCATGCTGAGCTGTGCGGCAAGCGCTTGCCAGCCCGCGGCCACGGCAATGTCGCGCAGGAAGGGGACGATGACATACGACACAACACCAATAGCGATACACAGGCCGAACCACTGCGAGAAGCTCGCTACAAAACCCCAGTAGGGGTGTAGCCCGCGACTGGCAAAGATGTAACTGCCGCCCGCGCGCGGCATGGCCGAAGCCAATATGGCGTAGGCAAACGCTGCGAGCACAGCCGGTACAGCCGCCAGCAAAAACGCGGCCCACACATATGGCCCGATGCCCGGCACGTGGCGCTGCACCATAAACGGTACTACATAGATGGAAGCCCCGATCATCGAGCAGATGCCCGTAGCGGTGAGCGATAGCAGGCCGAGTTGGCGGGGGAGTTTTTGGCTCACAGTCGTTATAGTTTTGGTAGAATGTGCTCGATGAAAACTGGCAGCGACATCACTTCCACATTTTGAACAGGGTAGCGATCTGCTGCCGGTGTGATGACATAACCCTTCCGGATACCGAGATCGTGCAACGTTTGATAAAAACCTTTGCTGATTACAGGTGCATTATTGAGTTTGATTTCGATAGCGGTTACGGGCTTCAATCCGTTTACCAGCACCAGGTCCGCCTCGGCACCATGGTGGGTGCGGTAATAAAACGCACGGAGTGATGGCGGCATCACCGCAGTAATCTGTTCAATTACGAAGCCTTCCCACGATCCGCCAGCCACGGGATGCCCCAGCAAATCGGTGTAGGTGGATAACCCCAGCATGGCGTGCAGAAGGCCGCTGTCGCGCACATATACTTTCGGTGATTTAACCAGGCGCTTATTGGTATTGACAAACCACGGCTCCAGCAGTCGCACCAAAAAGGCACCGCCCATGAATTGCAAGTACCGCTTAATTGTGGGCCCGGTTACGCCCAATGAATTGGCATATGTCTGGGCGTTCCAAATACCGCCCTGGTTATGGCTGATCATTTGCCAAAAGTTCTGAATGGTTACCCGCGAAAGCTCTACGCCAAAAAGAAGTGTGAGGTCTCGCTCTACAAAACTGCGGATTAACTGTTGCCGCCACTCAAGACTGTTGGTATCGCTCCGGGCAGTGAGCGCCAGAGGAAAACCACCTCGCAGCCACAGCGTTTGGAGGTCGTGCCGACTTCTGCCAGCTTCGCTAAGGGTGATCGATGTTAACTCCAGATAAGTTACGCGGCCCGCCAGCGATTCGCTTACGTGCCGCACCAACTGCGGTGATGCCGAGCCCAGCAGTAAAAACCGACCCGGTTTGCGATGCTCATCAATCGCGGGGCGCAGCGAGCTAAAAAGTTCGGGAAGGGTCTGTGCTTCATCGATGATGACCAGTTTATCCTGATGACTCTTAAAAAAGGCTTCGGGATCATCTACTTTGGCCCGGTCGGATCGCTTTTCCAGATCCAACACGATTGATTTTTTTGCAAGTTGACCAGCCAGTTGTAATGCCAGTGTGCTTTTTCCGATCTGCCGCGGACCGAGCAAAACAACAGCGGGAAATTGCTTCAGGCTCTTCCTCAGGGTTTGAATAAGGTCTCGCGTAACCATAAACAAAGGTAACATTAACCGTGAAAATCTAAAATGTCATTTTCATTTTTCACGGTTGTGGATTTTAGGGCTTTTGTGGCGGGGGGATCAAAAAGACGAGCAGCCATCACAAAAATATCCCGTCATGTCGAACAAAAGTGAAACATCCCTATTTGCAGCGCTGCAATCAAGGATTTGTTGGTCGCGCCTGCCTCGAAATGCCGCTTTTCACATTTTCGCGATGGCTTCTGGCTGGATGCGTTAGCGTTACCCGCACTGCGTGAGGGATGCCCCGCCTTGGCGGGATAAACTGCGGGCTTGGTGGCCGCGCGTTTCGCGGGGCCACTGCAGCACAAGCGAACCCCGGATCAGCCCGACACCGAGGCACGAGGGGGCACGCTTAAAAAAACAGCGGCTGCCGCCAACTGGTGCCTCCATAAACTTGTGATGCGGAGTGCCTGATGTCTGGTAACACTCCAGTCCCGGCCGGCTTCAACGGGCTCCGCTTTTAAAAGAAGTGAGATTTGAGACGTAAGATTTGAGACACAGCATACTTCATTGGTCTCAAATCTATTTCTGCATAGTTAGCCTCATCGCCTCCTTTGTTTGACAGTTGACACCAGTAAGTTGTCAGTTGTCAGTTGTAAGTTGATAGCTGCCCTTTTAGCCAACCACTACCAACAAACAACTGACAACTATCAACTACAAACTAGCAACAAACAGCTATCAAAAACTAAACAACAGTACCCATCTCTTCGTCCGGCATCGCTTGATGCTTTCCCGAAGCTGGTTAAATTCCGATCCCGCGGAAGCGGCAATCGCTTCTTTGTAGCATCGGATGGCCCGGCCAAACGCGCGTTGCATCTCCCATGTCAGGGCCATGCCTTCGAACAGGGCCGGACGGTTCGCGCCTTCGCATGCAAGTCCCCGCTCGAAGTGCTCACGCGCTTTGGTGTAGAGCCCCATCCGGTTGTACAGATTACCGAGGTGCAGGTACGGAGGTGCAAACAAGGGATCGAACCCGATCGCTGCCCGAAAGTGCAACTCGGCCTGGTTCGTGTCATTCCGGAAGTAGAGTTGTGCCCAACCCATGTGGTTGTGCAGGCTCGCGTAGCCCGGTTCTTCATAGAGCAAGCCATGAAGAATCGCCAGACCTTCGTCTACCCGGTTTTCCATAATCAGCCGTTCGGCATCTGCCATGTATTGATTCATCCATTCCCTGTTCATCACTTTTTGTGTGTGTCGGCCCTCACACACGCGAGTGTGGGAACCGGATTAATCTTCGGCTGGCGAGTCATCACCGCACATCCGAACGATGCGGGGTGAAAACGTAGCCAGCACGTCTATCAAATCCGCCTGGTGTCGCATCACCGTGCGGATGTCTTTGTATGCCATCGGTGCTTCATCCAAGCCACCGCCCAGCAAGGTCACCTGGTTTTTTTCCAGTTCCTGCTTCACCATTTTGTTGGTGATGCGCTGGCGCGCAGCACTTCGCGACATCAGTCGCCCGGCTCCGTGCGAAGCTGAGTTCAACGAAGCTGCTTCGCCTCTGCCCCTCACGATAAAGCCCGGTGCCGTCATGGAACCGGGAATGATGCCCAGCACTCCGCTGCCGGCCGGTGTGGCTCCTTTGCGGTGCACAATCACTTCGGTGCCATCGCCCAACTTTTCGCGCCACGCGAAGTTGTGGTGATTCTCCACCCGCAGTGCCGGGCGCTCGCCCAACGCCTGCGCGATCCGTTCATGAATCTGCTGATGACAAGCCGAGGCATAGTCGCCTGCCAGATTCATGGCCTGCCAGTACTCCTGACCGGCTGCGGTGTTCAGATCCAACCACGCCAGGTTGGCGGCCTCACCCGGCAGCAAGCACACTTGTTTGGCCACGCGCGTGTAGTGCCGGGCAATCTCTGCCCCGAACCCACGCGAGCCCGAGTGCGACAACAAACCGAGGTAGGTTCCCTGCGGCAGTTGCCACTCGTTTTCGACAGGCACCTCCACGAGACCAAACTCCACAAAGTGGTTGCCACTGCCGGATGAGCCAATCTGTTGTGCGGCTTTTCCTTGCAGCGGCTTCAATACCGCGATCTCCTGAAACAGCGCACGATCCAACACCTCATGTTCTTTGGGGCGATCAAACGTTTGGCGGCCAAAACACGTATTGGCCAACAGCACCTGCTTCAGGTTGCTGCGGTGGCGCTCCAAGAAGGCGGCATCAATCGCAAACGCACTGAAACACATGCGACAGCCGATGTCAACCCCAACGCCATAGGGGATAACCGCTTCGCGTGTCGCCAGCACACCACCAATGGGCAAGCCATAGCCCTGGTGCGCATCGGGCATTAATGCACCCGCCACGGTTACCGGGAGCTTCATCGCGATTTCCATCTGGTTGCGAGCGCCTTCGTCAATTTCGCCAGCACCGTAAATCCGATATTCCAGGCGGTGCGTGTTCAATTGATGCACAAGGGACTTCTTTTCTGTCGGCACCAACTCCAGCGCTACTTTGCTCCATATCGCATCGTTGATATACGCACGCGGATCGGCCAACACATTTCGCAGCATCGTGTAGATTTCTTCCTTCTCGCTTCTGCGAAGGTACTTGTGCACCGTGTTGATGGCCATGCCAATCGCCCGTCCTTCCGGGTAGCCCAGCTTCATCACATCTTTTCCACTCAACATTTTTCTTTTCATCGTCTTTCATTTCTTCCCTTGCGGGCGTTTTCAAACAGGCAAAGTGATTTCACCTCACCTGCTGGTGATTTATTTTTTCTAATCGAGTTTTTGTTGATGCGGCTCCGAACGGAGCGGGCATAAAAAAACCCGGTTGAAGCCGGGTTTTCAGTGTGCGATCACGAAGTGATCAACTGAAAATCCGCGGCCCAAACCAAATATCGCTACTTGGTTCGGTGTTCAATCGATATGTTGCTATTAATTGCAGCATGGCGCAAAGGTAAACTAACTCTTTTCAGTTTTGCAATAAGAAACTGGAAACTTTTGGTAAGTCAAATTCTCTCCAAAAAAGTGACCATGCTATACCGCCCCCAAAACAAAGAGTTTTTGACATGCAGTTGCCGTGTTGATACATGTGAGACGTGCGCATGTTAGGGCCTAAATGTTTTCCTGCTCAAGCATCGGAAATTGCTGTTTCCACAGGTTAAAATAAGCACCCCGGTTTTGAAGGAGTTCATGGTGGGTGCCTCGCTCGGCCACTTTCCCTTTTTCAAGCACAACAATGCTATCGGCATGAAAAACCGTGCTGAGGCGATGGGCGATGATAATAACCGTCTTGCTTTGCTCACGCAGAAGTCCTACCATTTTCTGTACGTATCGCTCCGAAGCCGAATCTAACGAAGACGTGGCTTCATCGAGAATCAAAATCTCAGGATCGCGGTATAATGCCCGGGCAATGGCAATGCGCTGTCTTTGACCACCCGATAGCGTAGCGCCATTTTCGCCCAAATAAGTATTGAAGCCGTTAGGCAGTTTTTCAATGAACTCAAGAATACCCAAACCGGTGCAAATGCCGATAATCTTTTTCATATCGGGTTCGAAATCGCCTACGGCAATATTTTCCACTACATTGCCCGCGAACAAATCAATCTTCTGCGGCACAACGCCCACCAAGCTGCGCAACGAATCATTCTTGATGTATTGTAAGTCGTATTCGCCAATATAAACCCGGCCAGATTGTAATGGATATAGATTTTGAAGCAAGGCCATCAGGGTTGATTTGCCTGAGCCACTTTCGCCCACAATGGCTGTAACAGCACCCGCCTGAATGTTCAGGTTTAGGTTCTCAAACACGGTAACCCGCGTGCCATATCGGAAATGAACCTCCTTAAACTGGATATCACCAATGGCGTCTCTAGTCAGTTCTATCTGGTTCTCCTCCTTTTCCCGTTCCAGGTCCATGATCTCAAACAGGCGGTCGGCCGCGATTAAGGCGTTTTGTATTACCTTGTTTAAGCCTATTAGACTACTTACTGGCCCCGTAAAGTAGCCCACCAGTGCATAGAACGACAGCAGCTCCCCGGGTGTAATTTCATTTTTGAGTACGAAGCCCGCCCCCACCCAAAGCAGGATGATGGTGAAGAGTCGCGAGAAAAACTCAGAAGACGAACCTGCGAAAATCGAATTCATACCCGAGGTGTAAACCGTTTTCAACAGCCCAACGAAACGTGTCTCGGTTTTAATATTCGCGTAGCTCTCCAGCCCAAAACTTTTGATGGTGCTTACGGAGTTAAGCGACTCCACCAGTTGCGACTCGAGTTGCGCTGCGTTTTCCATCAGCTTGCGCTCTACTTTCTTGTTCAACCGATTCGTTACAAAGTAGATGATGGCGTAAAATGGTACAATGAGCAGAATCACGAGTGCCAGCTTCCAGTAATACGTAAACATCAGAGCAAACGAGAAGATCAGAATGAAAACATTCACCGCGATGTTGGTGAGCGCTTCGTTAATAAATGAGCGAATTTTGACGGCATCGTTCACCCGGCTAATGATTTCGCCCACCCGCATGGTATCGAAAAACTGCTGGGGTAATTTGAGCAGGTGTTTGTAGTAGCCTAAAATCAAACGGGCATCAATAGCCTGCCCGGTGCGCAAAGTGAAAATGCTCTTCATGGTGCCAATGAAGACCTGAAGCAACAGCAGCACAATCATCACCACGCTCATCAGGTTGAGTAAGTTACGGCTGCCGTCCACCAGCACGTAATCCACGATCTTCTGCACGTAGATAGATGTAGTTAACCCAATGAGCGTGTACACCATCGCGCCTACCAGCGCCTGCACCATGATGCTGCGATGGGGCCGCATTAAGGCCCAGAAGCGGGCCGTGACAGATACCCTTTCGTTGCCAGTTTTAAAGTCTTCCCCAGGCAATAAAATCACCAGTACACCCGTCCAGATTTTGCGGAAATCTTCGTGCGTGTACTTATGCATCTGACCCGTGCCAGGGTCCATCACTTCAATGTGCTTTTCCGTGGCAGCGTAGATCACTACGTAGTGTTGCAGGACCTCTTTGATGATGACGTGTGCAATGGCAGGCTTGGGTATTTTCAACAGGCTGGCCATTTCGCCTCGCACGCCTTTGGCCTGGAAGCCCAGTTTTTCCAATGCCTCCAACAAACCCAATACGTTAGTGCCTTTTTTATCGGTAGACGCCATTTGGCGGATGCGCGCAACCGGTAAGTTGAGTTTATAATGCGCAGCGATGGACGCAATGCACGCTGCGCCACAATCGGTAATGTCTCGTTGTTTGACTTTGATGCTCATGACCTCACCCCTGCCCCTCTCCAGAGGAGAGGGGTACGTCCGTTTTTATAAATATGATTTTGATCTAATGGCACGAGCAGGATTACACACAAGATCACATCGGCTATTTTGTCAGTATTGGTTCAGCTATGATATTTGGGTTGAGCCAGTCATCGGCTTTATCGTACAGCAGCTGCCAAAGGCTGCGCTTGGTCACTACAAACCTCGCCTGCAAGGTCATTCCTTTTTTGAGATTACCTTTGTACCCATTTTTCAAAGTGAGGTATTCCTTCTCAAGTGAGCACTTGACCTCAAACATGGGGCGATTGTCCATAATCTGAATGTCGTTGGATATTTCTTTGACCTTACCGTTGAGCAAACCCCATTGGTTGTAATTAAAGGCACCTATTTGCATGCGCACATCCATGCCAGGGCGAAGGAGGCCAATGTCATTGGGCGAAACGTACACCTCAGCCAGCAGGTCGGTATCGGGCGAGATTTGGGCCAATTCCTGCCCGGCAAAAACAGTGGACCCGGGGTACACACCGGTTAGGTTTTGTACCGTGCCGCTTACTGGCGCCTTAATATTAAGGTTTTCCTTTTCCTTTTGCGTCTGAGCGAGCTGGTTCTGCAAGTCAGTTAACTCCCGTTCATAATTCCTTAATTCTTGTTGCCACTGGCTAAGTTGGCTTTGCTTTAGCAGTTCAATTTCATTTTTACTCTTGTCCAACTCAAATTGAAAATTCTCAAAATCGGCTGCAGCAATTACTTTTTGGTCGTAAAGCTTTTTGTTGCGCTCGTAATCCTGCTTCACCTTCAAAAACTTGGTTTGCCGGTCAATCAGTTTTTGCCGGTAATCAAAATGTGACTGACGATAAAGATTGGTGATAAGCTGATCAGGGGTCGTCTTCCCTGCCACGAGTTTATTGAGGTCTTCAATAAAGTCTGCACTTTCTTGCAGCTTGGCCATCAGGTACTTCTCTTTTTCCTCCAACACGGGCGCGTGCACCGTAAAAAGTAGTTGGCCCTTTTCAACTGCCTCATTTTCTTTTACACGAACTTCCTGTATGTAGCCGGTGCTGGTGGCGTTCAATGTGCTTACTTCAGTGGTGGCCTTTAAAATGCCAGGGCTTTTAATTGAGACATCTACAAATAAAAAAGGGAGGGTTGAAAATGAAAATAAAAGAAATACAACGGTTACAAAATAGATAACAGCCGACCCCTCCATGCTTCTGGCCAGGCGCAGCTCAATTGTTTGAGGCAGGATTTCTGAAGGGAAAATTGTATTCTTATCCATTGCAGCAAGTATTTGCAGCCAAATGGTCAGCTGATTTCAGAGTGAAAATTCCAATATTCATCTTCGCTCTAACAAAAGGCACGTCCGCACTTCGGAATTTCAGGTTGGTTCTTTTTAGTGCGAAACATTTGTACGCCCTAAACTTTGTTCAAACAAACAAGAACAAAAGAGTTCCGCAATGCGTGAATAGCGAAAACCATTAGAAACGGAGACCAGTTACGCTTCTCACTGATGATATATGCAAAACAAAAGCAAATTCCACCAATAAATGATGAAATTGCTGTTGTGAGATCGGTATGACTTAATGCAAAAAGACAAGCCGACAAAAATGTGATTGTATAATCATTTAAGAATCGAAGCTTTCTCAAATACTTGAAGGCGACAGACTGGAAGAGAATGGTTTCGAAAAAAGGAGCAACAAAAATCGAAATGAATAACCTAGTATGATTTGTTTCAAAGCGATTCTCCTCGAAAACGAAAAACTCGTTCAATATGCCGACAACTAAACCGGGTATCACGATAGTCAAAATCACAAAAAAAAGAGCAAAATGTACCGCATTTATACGATAAAAAAAGCGCATGACTAGAAACATCGTTTTTATGTCTTTAAAAGTAAAGAGGTTGGAAATTTACTCCAACCTCTTACTAAAAATGCGGACTTCCAAACAGTTATCCGCCCAGATGCCGAGAAATTACTCGATCACTTTTGATTTCCCCATATCATAACCGTGGGTTACCCAAGCTGCAATTGAACAAGCTATAGGACAAATTACATTTTCACCGAACCACTTACCAGCTTCCCTAAAAATACCCCCTCCTGATATTTCTCTCAAATCAGATGTTTCTAAAGGTGAAATTTCAGGAATCATTAAATTCTCCATAAATTTTTGTTTTGGGTGTTAAATTAACTATCGCAACTACTCGCAACACTTGCACTCGGCAGACTTCACGCCATCATGAAAATCGCTGATAGCATCGTAAACCCCAGCCCATTTCATAAGCTCATCAAAGAGTTTAAATCTCACTAAAATAAGACCTCCATTAACAGCTCGCATTTCTGACTTGTCGATTTCAGTTAATCCCGCACGTTTTAGATCCATAACAGTTTAGAGTTAAATTGATAAAATAATTATCAGCCCCGGCCGGAAGCCTTGTGTCAAAAATAGTATTGCTTTTGTGCAGATCAAGACCATTTACGTTTCACTTATAAGTTGTACACTTTT